>JAFWVQ010000064.1 GCA_017523925.1 Clostridia bacterium | reverse complement strand
GAATTAGTCCCCGAATAGGGGGCCTTGCAGTGCGAAAGGAGCAATCAATAATGATTCGGTGCCCCCTTTAGGGGGCGACTGCTGGAAAAAGCCCCTTATAGGGGCAGAGCAAACCACCGGTTGAACCGGTGGTTATGATTTTGGGGTTGTGGCTCGCCTTGGGCCGGCCGCGTTATTCCGCAGGCTCGACCTCGGGCAGAATGATGGGGGAGTCCGCCGCATTCTTGCGAACGCTCTCGATGCCGTTCTTGCAGCTGTCCTTCTTAACGTAGCCCTCGCTTGCCGCGATGATCTGACCGTTGGAAGCCTTGAGACGGAAACGGAATTCGCCGGCCTTGTCCTTGTAGATCTCGAACTTGGGATGGGTCTGCTCCTCGTAGCCCTCGACGGTCTGATCCTCGAGATTGGCGATCGGAGCGTTGGTGATAACGCTTTCGCAGCCGTTCTTGCAGCTGTCCACGCTGGAGTAGACCTCGCCGCCGATGGCGATGATCTCGCCGTTCGCAGCCTTGAGGCTGAAGGTAAAGCCGGTGTTGGTGGCCTTGATAACAAATTTACCCATTGTTGCACATCCTTTCAG
The DNA here is from genome assembly GCA_017523925.1 of Clostridia bacterium. Classification (GTDB taxonomy): domain Bacteria; phylum Bacillota; class Clostridia; order Christensenellales; family CAG-138; genus PeH17. Next base: position 109,656 of record JAFWVQ010000064.1, on the reverse strand, counting down.
TATAATATAATATGCACCTATTATTTTAGCCCAATTATTCGAAGCTGTCAATACCCGGCGGGGTTTCGGTGCAAAATTTGCGCAAAAGTCGCTGACCGCTGGGGCCGCATGAGCGCTGCTTCATAAGGGGCGGCGGTCCAAACGCCGTAAATGCGGTGCTTCTCCGCTCCGATCGGTTGACAAATAGCCGAAATGAGGTAAAATAAGCTTTATAAGAGCCGATCAAACGGAAGGAGAAACGCTATGAGGATCCATGTTGCACTGCCCACGACGATGGCGCACAGAGAGCTGCTTAAAACCGCCTGTCCGAAGGGGAAGTTCGTGTTCAAAGAGGGGGATTATTCCAAGGAGGCGCTCGCGGAGGCCGAGGTCGTTATCGGCAATCCGCCGCCCGAGATGCTCCATTCGCTCGACAAGCTGCGCTTCATCCAGCTCGGTATGGCCGGCTCGGATAACTACCGCGGCAGGCTGAGGGAGGGCATGCTGCTTGCGAACGCAAGCGGCGCATACGGGCTTGCGATCGGCGAGCATATGCTCGCAAGCCTGCTGATGCTGATAAAAAAGCTGCATCTTTACAGGGATAACCAGTCCGAAGCCCTTTGGAGGGACGAGGGCGGCGTAACGAGCGTTGAGGGCGCGCGCGTGCTCGTGGTCGGCCTCGGCGATATCGGCGGCGAATTCGCCAAAAAATGCAAGGCGCTCGGCGCATACTGCATCGGTATAAGGCGCACTGTTCACGATAAGCCCGAATACGTGGACGAGCTGCACACGCTCGAGCTGCTCGACGCGCTGCTGCCCACGGCGGACGTGGTGGCGCTGGCGCTGCCGCAATCCGCTCAAAGCGCGGGGCTTATGAACGAAGCGCGGCTTCGCTCGATGAAGCGCGGCGCGATCCTATTGAACGTCGGCAGGGGCAGCGCGATAGATACGGATGCGCTCGTTCGGGTGCTTGAGGAAAACCTTATCTTGGCGGCGCTGGACGTGACCTCGCCCGAGCCGCTCCCCGCCGAGCATCCGCTCTGGAGATGCAAAAACTGCCTGATAACGCCCCATGTTTCGGGCTTTTACCACCTGAAGCAGACGCACGACCGCATCATCTCGATTGCGGCGCGAAATCTGCACGCATACTCAAAGGGCGAGCCGATCGGCAATCTTGTGGACGATGCAACGGGCTATAGGATGACGGAAAACAGGCTGTGACCGCATTGCTTCGGCAATTTATTTGCTTCGGGCGTCCGCAATGAAGCGGACAATTGAAAAATACGCACCAAATATGGTATAATCTATCTTGATACCATACAATGAATCGTTCCCGAACAGGGAAACGGGAGGTAATTATGAAATGCAGATACTGCTCCTGCCTTGACAGCCGCGTTGTGGATTCGCGTCCCACCGAGGATGGAACGAGCATCCGCCGCCGCAGGGAATGCACCGGCTGCGGGAAGCGCTTCACGACCTATGAAAAGATCGAGGAGCTTCCGTTGATGGTCGTAAAGAGGGACGGCACGCGCGAAGAATTCAATAGCGAAAAGATCCTCTCTGGCGTTCGCAAGGCCTGCGAAAAGCGCCCCGTTTCCATCGCGGAGATGACGGGACTCGTGGATGAGGTGACGCGCGAGGTGTATAATTCGCTCGATCAGGAGGTCACCACCATCCGCATCGGCGAGCTGGTGATGCAGCGCCTGCGTGAGCTTGACGAGGTCGCTTACGTCCGCTTTGCTTCGGTCTATCGCTCGTTCAAGGATATAAACACCTTTATGCAGGAGCTCCAGATGCTGCTTGGGGATGACGGCAAAACCGCAAAAACAGCCAAGCCGGTCCCGGCGGACGCAAAGAACGACTGATGAAAGACCGAACTGTAAATGAGCACGCGCGCGGCTTCACGCTCGTCAGCATCGGCGGCGTCAGCATCGCGCTCGATAGTGGCTTTTCGCGCCTTGACGGTGTTCGTCACGGCTTTTCAACGCGCCTTGGCGGCGTCAGCCCCGCGCCCTACGATTCGCTCAACCTGAGCCTGACAAGGGACGATAGCAAGCGGAACGTGCTTCGGAACTACCGCGTTTTTTTCGATGCCGCCGGGCTGGATCACTCGAGCGCAGTGCTTGTGAACCATGAGCACGGAGCGAACGTCGTCAGGGTGAACAATGCAAACGCAGGACAGGGACTCGTGCGCGAACCGCTTCCTTTCTGCGACGCCATGATAACGAACGATCCCTCGCTGACGCTCGTGACCCTCCATGCCGACTGCGGCTGCTGCTACCTATACGATCCCGAGCATCGGGCGATCGGGCTTGCGCACGCTGGATGGAAGGGCACCCTCAAGCGCGTCGCGCAGCGCATGGTGGAGAGGATGAGCGCCGAATTCGGCAGCGAGCCCTCGAGGATGCATGCCGCGCTCGGCCCATGCATCTGCCGCAGCTGTTTCGAGGTGGGGGAGGAGATCGCGGATGAATTCGTAAAGGAGTTTTCGTGCGCCGCGCTGAAGCTTCCGGGAAGGAAGGGCAAGGCCTACACGGATATCGAGGCTGCGCTCGCGCTGCAGCTCGAGGACGCGGGGCTCGCTCCCGAGAACATCACCTCCATGGGACTTTGCACCTATGAAAGGGAGGATCTGTTCTTTTCGTACAGGCGCGACAAGGGGCAGACGGGCGCGATGATCGGCTTTTTGAAGCTCGAAAACCGAGAAACCGCTAAGTAAGAATTTTTGGGGGGATCGCCGCATATAGCCCCGTTCTTAATGAAAACAAGCTCAGCGCACTCGAAAGCTGCGCTAAGCTCCGTGCTCCGTTGCTGCGGATCGATCATTCGCTTCGCGCAGCGTCGGATACCGTATAATCCGCTTCTTTCTGCTAAACCTAAGCAACGGGAAAACAGGAAGGAGCTTTTTTCATGCCTTTTTCGGTGATGGCGGCGCTTATAATGATCATAGCCGTGCTTAGCGGACTGACGGACAGGACCCTCGCCTCGATCGGCGTGCGCAGGCCGCTTGCGGCGGCGTTCTTTCTATGCACGCTGCTTCTCGGCGGCAGGGTGATCACCGTTTCGCCGGAATTCAGGCTTGCGCTTTCGGCTACGGCAGCACTCGCGGCCGGAACGGCGCTGCTCGTAAGCTCGAAGCCGAGCAAAAAACAAGTCGCGCTGATCCTCACGTTCTGCTTCATTTCGGCGGTGCCGGTGCAGCTCGTTTCGATCGCCATTGGCGGGGACGGCGCGGCAGTTGCTTCGGCGCTGCTGCTTTCCTCGCTCCTTCTCATCCTAAGGCGCACGAAGCATATCCTCTTCGCGTGCTGCTTCATGCCTCTTGCCTCGGAGGTTCTTGCGCTGCTGCATCGTTTTGCGGCGCTCGGCTACGGCTATTTCGAACTCACGGGGAAAGCGGCGGACGGGCAGCTTCTCAGCCTTATGTTCGCCGCGTTCATGCTCGAGCTGGGGTACTCTTTCCGCGCTGCCGCAATAAAAAAACGGCTCGGCGCGGGCGGCGAAGCTTGATTTTCCCCGGGCATTGACCGTGCGTGGCCAACAAAACTCAATTTTGATCCTACACGGCTTAAAACACTCAATACCGGTCCTGCATGGCTTAAAACACCGTGCAGTTTTTATTTGCCGCTGAACACCATGATTCCCCTTTGACCGTCCGCTCTTTTTTGACGGCATTATCGGACTTCCGCCTCAAGTATAAAAAACCGAATACAAACGTGCGAATACCGACGCTCGCCGAACGAAGCAAGCCGCTCGGTGCAAACGCTCGGCGCAAACCGTTTCTGCGGTCATATTAGCCCGCGCCTCGGCATAAGCTTACGCAGTGGATACTGCGAAAGAAGGAGCGCGAAGGGCAGAATGCAGGCGGTTTTTTCACCGGTGATAACGGATATCGACGCGAATTTGACGGCGGAGACGGGATCAAAGTCGAGAACGCAGAGCGTATCGGGAGCGGAAGCGCTCGTTTGCGCGTTCCCGCCCCGCTGCCGAAGCGTTCTCGCCGCGCTTTTGAACGGACAGGACGCTCCGTTCGGGGCGATCGAGGAGATACGCTTCCGCCTCGGAAGCCCCGTTCAGCTGGTTGCGGCGCGGGGCGAGATCATGCTTTCGCAGTACGGCGTGCTCACCGCGACCGAAGCCGAGGCGATGCTCGGCGCCGTTTGCGAAAACTCGGTCTATTCCAAGGAAAACGAGCTTGTTCGCGGCTTTGTGACGCTGCCCGGCGGCGTGCGCGTCGGCATCTGCGGCGAGCCGATCGAGCAGGGCGGCAGGATCGTTCGATTCACAAGGGTGAGCGGCTTCTGCTTCCGTTTGCCGCGTCAGCTCAAGGGCTGCGCGGAAGCGCTTGCGGCACGCTTTACGCAAAACGGATCGCCCGTTTCATGCCTCGTTGCGGCAAGGCCCGGGGTCGGAAAAACGACCTTCCTGCGCGATCTTGCGCGATGCCTGTCGAACGGGATCGGCGTTGAAAGAGCCTTCAAGGTGGCGCTTGCTGATGAAAGATCGGAGCTCAGCGGAGGCGTGTTCGGCGCGGGCGCGCTCGACGTGGGGCTCAGAACGGACGTTATGGCGGGCGTGCCGAAGGCGGTGAGCATGCCGCTTCTTATCAGGAATATGTCGCCGCAGATCATCGTGACCGATGAGCTGGACGGGGAGGCCGAGCTTGCCTGCGCAGCCGAGGCCGCCAAATGCGGCGTTGCGGTGATAGCGAGCGTGCACGCGGCAAACGAAAGGGAGCTGCTTGAAAAAGCGGGCATGCGGAGGCTGGTGGAGAGCGGGATAATGCGCACAGCTATGCTCGAGCGCGCAAGCGGCCGCTTCACTCTGCGCACTTCGCAGGCGCGGGGCGGCTGATATGCTCGGGCCCTTTGCCGCAGCGGCGCTCTTTCTTATTTGCGTGCTGAGCGGAGCCGCGCTCAAGGAGGTGTTCGCCATCGAAACGAGGGAGACAGCGGCGCTCGTGAACGATCTGAACGCCGTTCAAACATGGGTGAGGCTCGAGCGGATAACTGCGCCGGAGCTTGTGAAGCGCCTTTCGGACGATGCGGGAGCATCCGAGCTCTGGAGAAACGCGCAAACTAAGCTCGAGCGCGGCGAGGCGCTGCATACTGCGCTGACTGCCGCCGCAGACGAGCTTATCATACCGAAAAACGCGAAGGCCGAGCTCAAACGCTGCTTCGGCGCATTCGGCAATTCGGACTCTGAAACCGAGCTGAAAGGCTCGGCGGCACGATAGAGCGCCTCGAAGCGATCAAAGCGGAGCTTGCGGCGGAGAATGCGCGAAAAACGAAGCTCGTGAGCGCGCTGAGCGTCCCGATCGGGCTTGCACTCGCGCTTGCGGCGCTGTGATGAGTCTTACTGCGCTTGAGCGGCGCGGGACGGCGAAAGCATGGCGCTTCGGAGCGCAGAATGTACCTAACGGAAACGCCGAATAGGAGGCAATGCGATGGGATAGACATAGTTTTTAAGATAGCGGGCATAGGCATTCTCGTTGCCTTCGCTTCGCAGCTTCTCAAGCAGGCGGGCAGGGACGATATAGCCATGCTCACCGCGCTCGCGGGCTCGGTGATCGTGCTCGGAATGCTCGCCGTGCGGATAGCAAACCTCTTCGGCAGCATAAAGAGCGTGTTTGAGCTGTACTGAGATCGCATGAGCATCCATTCGATCATATGCTTCGCTTCGGCTGCGGCGCTTGCCGCGATGTGCGTGCGCTCATTCGATGAGCGTATCGGCAGGCAAACGGCGCTTTCTGCGCTCGCCGCCGTATTGTTCCTTCTGCTTCCCTTCCTCTCAAAGGCGGTCGAAGCCCTCTCGGAGCTCTCGGAGCTCGGCGGACTCGGTGCGGATACGGTCGGCTTCGTGCTGCGTGCGGCGGGAACGGCCTGCCTCACGGGGCTTGCCGCGTCCATATGCAGGGATGCGGGCGAAAGCGCGCTCGGAGAGACCGTTCAGCTTGCAGGAAGGCTGATGCTCGTTCTGATGACGCTGCCCATACTCAAGCGTCTTGTTCAAATGCTGATAGAGCTGATCGAAAACGGCTTTATGCAGCGATAATGCGCATGCATACAAAACGAAATGGGAAACGGGCTGCGGATCGGGCGGCGAATGATAAAACAAAACGCCAAAAGGATCAAATCGAAAACGAACGAATAACGATTGCTGAATGCGAGGAATGAAGAATAAACTGAAAATCGCCGTGCTTGCGCTGGTAGTGCTGCTTGCATCGCTTGCTGCGGCGAGTCTTAAGTCGGCAGCCTTCCTTTGCGGTGCTGTGCTTGCCGAGGAAGCCCCCGGCGCGAACGAAAGCCCCGGAGCGAACGAAAGCCCCGGCGCGAACGAAACCACGAATGCGGAAGCGCAAGGCGGGGACGGCGGGGCGTTCATAAAGGAGGCTGAGGACGAAGCGCTGCTGCTGTTTGAAAGCATGGATCTCTCCGCGTGGGATGAGTTCATCCGCTCGTCCGAGCTTGGCGAAACTCGCAGCGGCAGCTCCCTCGTTTCGGAGCTGCTTGAAAACGGCATCGCTTCGGACGGCGGTGACGGGGCGGCGGAGGGTATGGATCCCGCCTCGCTCTTTGCGCGGATCGTGGAGCTGCTGCTGCCCGGGATACGCGAGCGGCTCGGGTCCATGGCGGCGGTGATCGCCGCATCCGTGCTGAGTGCGCTTATGGGCATCGCGCTGAAGGATGACGGCATGGAGAAGCCGCTGCGTATGGCGCTCTGCGCTGCTGCCGCGCTCTCCGCCGCCGCGGTCTTTATTCGGCTTGCGGCAGCGGCGCAGAAAGCCTGCTCCGATATCGCCGCTTTTTCGGAGGTCTGCGCGCCTCCGCTTGCCGTACTGCTCACCTCGAGCGGCTGCGTAAAAACGAGCGCGGTGCTCGTTCCCGCGCTGCCCATGCTCTCGGGCGGCATCTCATCGCTCGTGGGCGGCGTGCTGATGCCGCTTCTTACGGCGAGCGGTGTGCTCAGCATCCTGAACGGGCTGACGGACACGCTGCGGCTCGGCGGGGCGGTGAAGCTGCTTCACAGGTGCGCGAAATGGCTGCTCGGGCTTGCCTCGGTCGTTTTTACGGCGGTCACGGTGCTCGGCGGCATCACGGCCGGCGCGTCGGACAGCGTTGCGGCAAGGAGCGCAAAATACGCGATAGACAGGCTGCTGCCCTCGGGCGGCGGCATAATCGCGGGAACGCTGGATGCGGCCTCCACGGGCGCCGTGCTCGTGAAAAACGCCGCAGGAAGCGCCGCGCTGATCATCCTTGTTTCGCTGCTGCTGCGCCCCGCGCTTGCGGTCGGCTCGGGCGTGATCGCGTTTCGGCTGACGGCGGCGATAGCGGAGCCCCTCTTGGATGACGGCATACCGAGGCTGCTCGGCGGGCTTGCCGATACACTGTCGTATATATTTGCCTGCTGCGTCTGCTCTGCGGCTATGGCTGCGCTTGTGTTCCTGCTTGCACTGCTTGCGGGGCGCGCCTATCTGTGAAGTACGGGCTATGCAGGACGAAACGGGAGGAGCATGCGGATGATGCAGAAGCTTGCCGGATTTTTGACGCGCCTTTGCGTATGCTGCATCGTGTATATGCTGCTTGACACGCTTCTGCCTAGGGGAAAGAGTGCAAGGAGCGTCAGCACGGCGGCGGCAAAGGCGGCCGCGATCGCGCTTGCAGCGGCGGCGATGGGGATATGAGAGCGCGGTCCATGAAACGCGATGCGCAAATCTTGATTATCGAGCCTTTACGCATGACAGCAGGCTTGGAAAGGCGGGTGAGAAAAATGCTCCATCAAATCTCGGAGAGACTCGGGACACTTATCAAAAGCAGCAAAAGGCTGCGCATGCTTGCCGTGATTGCGGCGCTTTCGGCGGCCGTTTTGATGTTTCTGTCCTCGCTTATGCCGTCGTCCTGCGCGGAGCGCGGATCGATCGAAACGGGGCGAACGGAAACGGCGAAAACTGCCGCCGATCCCGCCTCCTCGATCGAAAAGAGGCTCGAGGACATCCTTTCGCGGATGGACGGGGTCGGAAGAGCGAAGGTGATGCTGACCCTTGACAGAACGGGCGAGCAGGTCCTTGCGCTCGATGAAAAAAGCTCCGGCAGCGGGAGCGGTGCAAACGAAACGCGCCCGGCCACGGTCCAAAGCGGGGGAAGGGAGGAGCCGATCGTGCTTACCGAGGTGCTGCCGAGGATAAGGGGCGTTATCGTGATAGCGGAGGGCGCCGCAAGCATAAGCGTGAGGCAGAATATCCTTGCGGCGGTCAGCACCGTGCTCGGCATAGAGGAAAAAGCCGTGGAGGTTTTTGTAATGGCGGGCAGCGGCGGCGAATAGAATTAAACACGGCCTTGATAAAGGGCTTGAAAAAAGGAGGAAAACACGATGAAAAGCTTATCAAGATTCAGGCTGACGCCGAAGGGCATTATCGCCCTTGCAGTGCTTGCGGGACTGCTTGTGGGAGCGATCCTTTTGAACGTTTCGCTGAATGCAAAGCAGCAGTCCGCCTCGGCGGGCGATGGCCCCGGCGGCGGCGCCGGCGGCGGAGAGAATGCGGTCGGCGATGCGCAGGATAAGGCGGTCAGCGCGGGCGTTTACACCAATTACTTTGCGGATTTCCGCGATGAAAGAAGCGCGGTGCGCGCGCAGGAGATCGACTATCTGCGCATGATAATCAACGAGGAAAGCACCGATCCCGAGACCCTCCGGAACGCGCAGCAGCGCCTGATCGACCTGGTGGAAGGCATGGAGCGCGAATTCTCGATCGAGAGCATGATCCGCTCCAAGGGCTTTTTGGATGCTGCGGTCACCTTCCGAAACGACGCCGTTTCGGTGGTGATAAGCGGCGAATCGCTGACGGAGGAGGAGGTGGCGAGGATACTGGATATCGTCAAAACCGAGACGGGCGCCCCCGCAAGCAAGATAAGGATATCGCTGAACGGGCAGAGCCTGTGACGGACCCGAGGCCGCGCATGGAATCGGTTCGTTTCAAAGTCATAATTAAGGCAAAGCGCGATCAAAACGGCGAATTCGAGCGCATCGCGCGGCGAATGCAATAAAAAAATTGAAATATCCTCCGATAATGTTTACAATTCAACAGAAGTTTGGTATAATAAATCAGACTAATATACAAGGAGGTGTCCATCTATGGATAACGAGAATCAGGTCATTACCGACGTCAAGATCAATGACACGGGAAAAGTAGTCTTTGCACCGGATGTTATTGCCACCATCGCAAACCTTGCGGCCACCGAGGTCGAAGGCGTTTCGGGTCTCGGAGGAGGCTTTGCAGACAGCATCACCGGCATCTTCGGCGGCAAGAAGAGCTACACCAAGGGCGTTCGTGTTGAAGTTGGCACCGAGGAGGTTGCCGTCGACCTCAGCATCAACGTTAAATACGGCTGCAAGATCCAGGACGTTTGCAACAACGTTCAGGAGGAAGTGAAGAACGCGATCGAGATGATGACCGGTCTTCGCGTAGTCGAGGTAAACGTTTTCGTTCAGTCCGTGACCTTCGAGGAAGAGAAAGCCGAGAAGCCGGAGAAGAAAAAGGTCGAAGAACCCCGCGTAAAATGATCGCTGCTCGGAGCCGGGATCGATCTGTATCCGGCTCCGAATCCTTTATTATGCAGTGAGCGCAGCATGAGCCTGCACGGAGGATACCATGAAGAAAGATAATGCAAATAAACTTATAGTTGTCGCGGCGCTCGTCGTGCTCGCTGCGGTGTTCGCGATCCTCATGCTTGCCGCATGGGGCATTGTAAACCTCGAAGGCTTCGCAAGCTACCTTGCGGACGGCCCGGTCGCGCTTCGCGTGCTGATCGGCATACTGTTCCTTGCGGCCTTGCTCGGAACGGCTTTCGCGGTCATCTGCGCCTTCAAGGTCGGCAAGCCGCTCGATCCCGCCGAGATGAACCTTCTCAGGCAGACCGGCGGCGGCACCTCCTATATCAGCAGCGACGCGGTTGCGGGCATGATCCAGCGCGTGCTCAAGGCGGATAAGCAGGTGAAGAGCGGCGCGTGCAAGGTTACCCCGGTCGAGGACGGCATAACCGCCGATATCAAGCTGACCGCGTTTGCGGGAGGCGATCTTGCCATGCTCTGCTCCGATATCCAGCAAAAGGTCAAAACCGAGGTCGAGAAGGCGACAGGCATCCCCGTGCGCAACGTGGCGGTGAGCATCGTGCAAACCGTTGAAAACGGCGCGCCGCCGCAGACCGAGAAGAGGGTGAACTGATGGACTTGAAAACGGTTCTTGCATTCATAGGTCGGCATAAGGCACAGCTCTCGCTCGTGCTTGTCGGACTGCTGTCTGCAATACTGATGCTGACCATCGGCTTCTTCAGAACGCTTTTGATCCTGCTGCTGACCGTCCCAGGCGGAGCCTACGGCTATCTCGTGGATAAGCTCGGCTTCAAGGAGGCAAACGGCGCAATAGTCGGGTTCTTCAAGGGACTCTTCAAAAAATAATCCCGCTCGCGCCCGTTGATCGGGCAGTGGAGCGGAGGATCGGAAAAAACTCTATGAGCAGAAAAACAGCGCGTGAAGTCGCAATGAAGCTGACATATGAAAGAATGTTCGGCTGCGACGACACATATAACGACGTACTTGAAAAATCGGGCATATCCGAGCAGCCCACCGATGATGATATCCGCTTCGCCGGAAGCATCGTCGAAGGGGTGCAGGCGAATATCGAAGAGATCGACGCGGTGATCGCGGAAGCCGCCGTCGGCTGGACGGTGGAGCGCATGCCGAGGGTCGATCTTTCGATCCTTCGAAACGCGGTCTATGAGATCCGCTTTTCCTGCGAGGTGCCGCCCGCTGTTGCGGTAAACGAAGCGGTCGAGCTTGCCAAAACCTTCTGCGACGAAAAATCGCCGCGCTTCATAAACGATCTGCTCGGCAAGGTGGTCCGCAGCGCCGAGTAGATCCGCCATGGGTGAGCTCGGAAAAAAGAATAACAAAATATTTATCGGCATAGATACAAGCTGCTACACTTCATCCGCAGCTTGTGTTTGTGTAGATGGAATACTTGCCGATAAGCGCAGGCTTTTGAGCGTTCGCCCCGGAGATAGAGGGCTTCGCCAGAGCGAGGGCGTTTTTCAGCATGTTAAAAATATGACGGAGCTGATGCCGCAGCTCCTCGGCGGCGTCGATGCGGCCGAGGTAGGCGGCGTCGGCGTTTCCGTTTGCCCAAGCGGCAGGGAAAACAGCTATATGCCCGTTTTCCTCGTCGGAAAGCTCCTTGCCGAAACACTCGGCGCAACCCTTGACGCGCCCGTTCTCGGCTTCACGCATCAGCAGGGGCATCTGCGCGCGGCGCTCGTGGGCAATGAGGCGCTGATCGGCAGGCCCTTCTTCGCCCTCCACCTGAGCGGGGGAACGAGCGAGCTTCTGTTTGCCGATGAGAAGCTGAACGTGGAATGCATCGGCGGCACGAGCGACATAAACGCGGGTCAGCTTGTGGACAGGATCGGCGTGAAGCTCGGTCTTTCGTTTCCGGCGGGAAAGCAGCTCGAGCAGCTCGCGCTCACAGCGGCCGAGCGCGGAGTACTGCTTCCTTCAAGCGTGAACGGCACCGCATTCTCGCTCTCGGGAGCCGAGACCAAGGCCGCCGCGGCGATAGATCGCGGGGAGGATGCGGCGAGAACGGCGCGCTCCTGCTTCGATCTTATCGCAAGAACGCTCGCCAAAACCGTTGAAAACGCGATGGAGCTGCACGGCGCAAAGGCCTGCCGCGACTTCCTCTTCGCGGGCGGCGTGGCCTCGAGCGGGCTGCTGCGCGAGATGCTCGCTCACAGGCTCGAGGGCTCGGGTGCGAGGCTCCATTTTTCAAGGCCGGAGCTTTCGAGCGATAACGCCGTTGGCGCCGCGCTTATGTGCATGGATGCGCTTGCGAAGGGCGAAACGGGCGGCGATCCGGAATGAAAACTACCTTTTGCTTGAAAGGATGAACATAAAATGGCTAATATTATAGATGGAAAGAAGCTTGCGCTTGAATTGCGCGACGAATGCGCCGAAAGGGTGCTTCGGCTGAAGGAGCGCGGCGTTGAGCCGAGGCTCGACGTGGTGATAGTCGGAAACGATCCCGCTTCGCAGCAGTACGTGAACAGCCGCTTGAAGGATTGCGCGGACGTGGGCATGCTCAGCATGACGCACGTGCTCGAGGCCGAGGCCGATCAGAGCGAGCTCACGGCGCTGCTTGACGCGCTCTGCGCCGATCCCGCCGTGCACGGCATCCTGCTTCAGATGCCGCTGCCCAAGCATATGGATCAGGACGAGGTGCTTTCGCATATCCGCCCCGAGAAGGACGTGGACGGGCTGACCGTGCTGAACGCGGGCGCACTTTTCACCGGCAGGGAGGGCTTCGCCCCCTGCACGCCGAGCTCGATCATGCATCTTATCAAGAGCACCGGCGTTCCGCTCAAGGGCAAAAACGCAGTCGTGGTCGGCCGCAGCATAGTTGTGGGCAAGCCCGCCGCCATGCTCCTGCTTTCGGAGCATGCCACCGTTACGGTCTGCCATTCCCGAACCGAGGACCTTCGCTCGCATCTTGAGCGCGCCGATATCGTCGTGGCGGCCGTCGGCGTTCCCGGTCTCATCAAGGGCGATATGCTCAAGCCCGGCGCGATCGTGGTGGATGCGGGCATAAAGAGGGTCGACGGCAGGACCGTGGGCGACGTTGAGTTCGAGTCGGCCGAAAGGGTTGCCGGCTATATCTCGCCGGTGCCGGGCGGCGTTGGCCCCGTAACGCGAAAGATCCTCCTTAAAAACACGCTTACTGCGGCGGAGAGAGCAAATGGCATCGGTTGAAACGGTCCTTTCGGTTTCGAGCCTCAATGAATACGTGAGCCGCCTGCTCGACAACGATCTGCGGCTAAGATCCTTGCGCGTGAGCGGCGAGATCACCGGCTACAAGCGCCATTCCTCGGGGCATCTCTACTTCTCCCTGAAGGACGAGGGCGCGATCATCCGCTGCGTAATGTTCAAAAGCAGCGCCGAAAAGCTCAGCTTTGAGCCTGCGGAGGGCATGAAGGTCGTGCTCTCGGGCAGAGTAACTCTCTTTGCAAGGGACGGGCAGTATCAGTTCTACGTAACCGGCATCCGCGCCTCGGGCGAGGGCGAGCAGTACAGGCGGTTCCTCGAGCTGCGCGATAAGCTGAAAAGCGAAGGGCTATTCGACCGCAAGCGCCCGCTTCCGTTCCTGCCGCGCTGCGTTGGAGTGGTAACGAGCGAAACAGGCGCGGCATACCACGATATCCGAACCGTGATCGCGCGCAGGTTCCCGACCATGCGCATCCTGCTTGCACCCGCGCAGGTGCAGGGCGTCGGCGCCGCAGCCACCGTGATCGAAGGCATCCGCATTCTGAACGGCGTGGATGAGGTGGACGTGATAATCGTCGGCAGGGGAGGCGGCAGCTATGAGGACCTCTCCGCCTTCAACGACGAGGCGCTCGCAAGGGCGATCTACGCAAGCAAAAAGCCGATCATCAGCGCCGTTGGGCATGAGGTGGACTTCACCATAGCGGATTTCGCTGCCGATCTTCGCGCCGCAACGCCCTCCGCCGCAGCCGAGCGATGCGTTCCGGAGCTCGCTGCGATCCGCGCCGCGCTTGGGGACAGGCGCTCCGCCATGGTCTCCGCGGTGCAGGCGAGGATGACGGGCGCAAAGCAGCAGATACGCATGCTTTCGTCCGATTCGGTGCTTTCTAAGCCCGCGATGATGCTCGATATCAAGCGCGAAAAGCTGAATTCCTCCGTACGCCTGCTCGAACAGCGCATCGGCGAGAGCATAACAGCGGCCTACGCAAGGCTCGAAACTCTCAAAAGCAGCCTCGATGCGCTCAGCCCATACGCGGTGCTGAGGCGAGGCTATGCGATGGTGTCGAAAGCAGGCGGAGAAACGGTCTGCTCCGCGTCCGGCGTTTCGGTCGGAGACGAGCTCGTTCTGCGCTTCGACGACGGCAGTGTGGATGTCTCCGCACTGGCTGTGACGCCGAAAGATGATGATGCGTCATAATAATATATAGCGAACGCCGCAAAGCTCACCAATGCGACCAACACTAAGAATACTGCGAATACAACGGATCGGAGAATGGAGAAGGATATGACAAATTCTGTTGAAACGAATAACGGCACGGGCGAGAAGCTCGATCTCACCTTCGAGCAGGCTGCGGCCGAGCTGGATACGATAGTGAACAAGCTCAATTCGGGCAGCGTGCAGCTCGATGAGATGATCGCGCTGTTTGAGCGTGGCACCAAGCTTGCCGAGCATTGCAGCGCTCTTCTTGCGCAGTACGACGGCAGGATCGCCAAGGCGATGGGCGCCGGTACCGGTGCCGAGCAATAAGCAAGCGGAGAAAAGCATGGATATCGGCCTGATGAATAAGGAATACGCCGCGCTTGTGGACGCGGAGCTCGAGCGCGCGCTTGAATGCAGCGGCGCACCGGAGCCGCTTCTTAGCGCGATGAGATACAGCATCGAAGCGGGCGGCAAGCGCTTGCGGCCCTGCCTCGCGCTCGGCGTATGCGATATGCTCGGCGGAAAGCGCGAGATGGCGCTAGCCCTCGGCTGCGGGATAGAGATGATCCACACCTATTCGCTGATCCACGATGATCTGCCCTGCATGGACGACGACGATATGCGCAGGGGCAAGCCCTCGAACCACAGGGTGTTCGGCGAGGGGCAGGCCGTGCTCGCGGGGGACGGGCTTTTGAGCTTCGCATTCGAATACATGCTCGAAAAAGGGCTCGCGTTCAACGAAAAAAACTATTATAGAGCCGTATATGAGATCTCAAGGCGCGCCGGCGTTTCCGGCATGGTCGCTGGTCAGGCGCGCGATCTTGAGGCCGAGCGCGGCGCAAGCATGGATGAAGCCGAGCTTCGCTATATCCACGCCCACAAAACGGCGGATATGCTTGCTGCGGCGGTGCTTGCGGGGGCATACAGCGCCGATGCGAGCGATGAGCAGCTCGATGCGCTCGAGCGCTATTCCGAAAAAATGGGACTGCTTTTCCAGATAACCGATGATATCCTCGATCATGAGGGCGATCAGGCGCTTGTCGGAAAGACCCTCGGCAAGGACGAAAAGAGCCAAAAGCTCACCTATATCACGCTCTACGGCATAGACGAGGCAAGAAAGCTCGCTCAAAGCACAGCGGCCGAGGCGGAGGCGATCCTTTCCGAGTGCTTCGGCGAAGGCGCCCTGTATCTCAAAAAGACCGTTTCCAAAATGCTGTCGAGAAAATATTGACGGTTGACCGAAACAACCAAAAACACCCGAAAAACAATAGAAAGCGGTCGGAAAGAAGTCCGAACAGTCAACTTAAATAACCAAAGAACTGCAAGAGAAAAGCTATGACCCGTTATGACGATCTGAAGCTTCTTAACAGTATAGAAGCTCCGAGCGATCTGAAAAAACTTGATAAAGAGCAGCTCAAGGCGCTTGCCTCCGAGATGCGCTCCTACATGATATCCACCGTTGCAAGAAACGGCGGGCATCTCGCTTCGAACCTCGGCATAGTCGAGCTTACGATCGCGCTGCACCGCTGCTTCGATTTCAAAAAGGACAGGCTCATTTTCGACGTGGGGCATCAGTGCTATCCGCATAAGCTGCTGACAGGCCGCGCAAAGGCGTTTGAAACGCTGCGCACGAAGGACGGCATCTCCGGCTTCCCGAAAACGAGCGAAAGCGAATACGATGCGTTCAACGTCGGGCATTCTAGCACGGCGATCTCCGCAGGGCTCGGCATGCTTCGCGCAATGCGCCTTGAAGGGGACGTGAAGAGCCGCGTTGTTGCCGTGGTCGGCGACGGCGCGATGACCGGCGGGCTTGCCTACGAGGCGCTCGATGATGCGGGCGAATCGGAGCTTCCGTTTATCGTGATCCTCAACGATAACCGCATGAGCATCTCCGGCAACGTCGGCGGTCTCAGCGCGCATCTGTCGGGCCTGAGAACGAGCAAGGGCTACAAGCGTTTCAAACGCAGATTCTCCGGCAACCTCAAAAAGGTGCCGAAGGTCGGCAAGGGCCTGAGCAACGCGATCGAACGCTTCAAAAACAGGATAAAATACTTCATCCTTCCGAACGTGCTCTTCGAGGAGCTCGGCTATACCTACGTCGGCCCCTTCGACGGGCATGATATCGACGAGCTCTGCGCGATCCTCGAGCACGCCAAAAACAACGTGACCGATAAGCCCGTGCTCATCCACGTTATGACCGAAAAGGGCAAGGGCTACGCTCCCGCCGAGAAGGACCCCGAGCGCTTCCACGGCATTGGCGCTTTCGATGAGGAGACCGGTGAGAGCGAATCCAAAAACAATAATTCCAAGGTGTTCGCCGCAGAGCTCTGCCGCCTTGCCGAAAAGGATGCGCGCATCGCCGCGATAACCGCCGCAATGCCCTCGGGCACTGGGCTTTCAGCCTTCGCTAAGCGCTTTCCTGAGCGGTTTTTCGACGTCGGCATCGCCGAGCAGCACGCCGTTACGATGGCAGCGGGCATGGCGATGGAGGGCATGCGCCCCGTTTTCGCCGTGTATTCCACCTTCCTGCAGCGCAGCTACGATCAGCTCCTACACGACGTTTGCCTGCAAAAGCTGCCCGTCGTATTCGCGGTGGACAGGGCGGGTCTCGTCGGTGCGGACGGCGAAACGCATCAGGGCGTGTACGATATCGCGTATTTTTCAACGCTTCCGGGCGGTTTCAAGCTGTTTTCGCCCTCCTCGATCGAGGAGCTTGAAAGGATGCTCGCGCATGCGCTTACTTTGGACGAGCCCTGCGCCGTTCGCTATTCAAGGGGGCTGCTGCCCTCAAGGGAGCTTGAAGGCGGCGCCTGCATGGAGGCATGGGAGCTTATAAAATCCGTTCGCCCGGTGACGGTGGTCGCTTCGGGCAGGCTGCTCGACAACGCGATAAAGGCCTGCGAGGGGCTCGACGTCGGGCTCGTGAACGCAAGGCTCATCTGCCCGATAACCGAAAAAAACTATGCCTGTCTCAAGGGTGCGGAGATCCTGATCACGGTGGAGGACGGCAGCCGCGACACGGGCTTCGGCGCGCAGATCGCCAGGCGCGCCTGCGAGAAGGGCGGCGTGCGGGTGCGGACGCTCGGCGTTCCGAGCTATCCCATTTGCGCGGCAAGTCCGAAGCAGCAGGATGAGGAATGCGGCCTAACGGTCGAAAGCATAAAAAACACCGTCATCGAATGTATGAAAGAGCAGGGCATCAAGATTGGCTGAAAGAGCGGATAATAAGCTTGTGGAGCTTGGGCTTGCACAGAGCCGCGAGCGGGCAAAGGCGCTGATCATGGAGGGCGTCGTGCTTCTTGACGGCGTTCGCGTGATGAAGCCGAGCGACCCCGTGAAGGATGGGCAGGTGCTCTCGCTGAAGGAGGACCCGATACCCTTCGTCAGCAGGGGCGGCTTGAAGCTCGAAAAAGCGGTAACCAAATACGGGATACGCCTTGAAAACATGGTCTGTGTGGACGTTGGCGCGTCCACGGGCGGCTTCACCGACTGCATGCTCAAGCATGGCGCAATAAGGGTCTTCGCGGTGGACGTCGGCTACGGCCAGCTCGATTGGAGGCTTAGAAACGATGAACGCGTGGTGTGCATGGAGCGGCATAACGCAAGGCTGATGGAGAGCGCATGGTTCGATGAAACGCCCTCGTTCGCCTCGTGCGACGTGTCCTTCATCTCGATCAGGCTGATCCTGCCGCGCATCTTCGACGTGCTCGCCATGGGCGGCGAAGCGGTGGTGCTCGTCAAGCCCCAGTTCGAAGCGGGCAGAAACAAGATCGGCAAAAACGGCGTCGTCCGCGAGCGCTCAACGCATCTCGAGGTGCTGAACGAGGCCGCGCTTTTCGCGCTGAACACGGGCTTTTCTGTGCTCGCCGTCGATCATTCGCCGATAACGGGACCCAAGGGAAATATCGAGTTTCTGCTCTACCTTAAAAAGCCCGCGGAGGATGCGGATGCAGCAGCGGGTATAAACGGCCGGGATGAGACCGCAGGGCAAAGGCTCGCGGAGCTCGCCGGCGCAGTTGTGGACGCCGCGCATTCGGAATTCTCCGATCGGGCATAGGATCGCGCCGCATATATAAAACAGCCGCCGCCTGCGGAAAATGCCGAGCGGCAATATCGGCAGCATATGCAGCACAAGCGGCACAGGCGGTATTGGCTGCACAGGCGGTACAGGCGGCACGGGCAAAAAACAGGAAAACGGCTTTTCACGGAGGAGCAATGAAAAAAAGAGTTTATCTTATCGCAAACCCCACCAAGCAGGGCTCGTCGGAGGTGCTTGAGCGCGCCTGCGGTATCGTGCGCGGCGCGGGCTGTGAAGCGAGAAGCTTTACCGACCCCGTGGAGCTGTTCGCGAGCGGGGAAGCGGAGCCTCCGTGCTGCGTGGTGGTCATCGGCGGCGATGGGACCGTGCTTCGGGCGGTCTCCTCGGCGGTGAACAACGGCATAGCGGTGAATGCGCCGATCCTCGGCATAAACTACGGCAAGATAGGCTTTTTCAGCGAAACGGATATAGACGGCTTTGCGGGGGCCTTCGCGGGCTTCCTTGCGGGCGAGCACCGCGTGGACCGCGCCTCTATGCTGCATGCCGAATGCGGCGGACGCGGCTTCGTTTGCCTCAATGATTTCATGATCGGCAAGCAGGGCTTTTCGTCCGTGGCGCATCTTGAGGTGATGATCGACGGAAGCAGCATGGGCATGGTGCATGCGGACGGCGTGATCGTTTCCTCCGCAACGGGCTCCACGGGCTACTCCATCTCCGCCGGCGGGCCGATCGTTGCGCCGAAGCTCGACGTTATAATCGTAACGCCAGTCTGCCCGCATTCGCTCACCGTTCGCCCGGTCGTGGCGTCGTTTGATTCCGTCGTGACCGTGGTAGCGCACAGCGACTGCGTGCTGCATTCGGACGGCGCACAGCTCATGCAGCTTGAAAAGGGCTCGGTGCTCACCGTTTCAAAATCGGAGCACAGCATCGGCTTCGTGCGGCTCGGCGAACGCAATATTTTCAAGCTCATCAGGGAAAAGCTCGCATAGCATCGGAGGGCGCAGGTCAAATGCTTTCAAGACTGATCATAAACAATATCGCGCTGATAGATCGGCTGGATATCGAGCTCAGCCCGGGCTTCAACGTGCTCACAGGCGAAACGGGCGCGGGCAAATCCATCATAATCGACAGCGTGAACCTCATCCTCGGCGAGCGCGGAAGCAAGGAGCTGATCTCCACCGGCGCGCAGAAGGCGAGGGTGGAGGCATTCTTCGATCTTTCCGGGCTCGAAGCGGATGCCGCCGATGAAAACGATCTGTTTTCACGGCTCGGGGAGCTCGGCATCGAGGTCGATGACAACGAATTGGTAATCGTGCGCGAGATAACGGCGGCGGGCAAGAGCCTTTGCCGCGTCAACGGCGAGATCGTGACGCTCAATGCGCTGCGCCTGATAACCGACAGGCTCGTGGACGTGCACGGGCAGCATGAGCATCAGTCCCTGCTCGAGCCGAGGCGGCATATCGGCATGCTGGACGCCTTCGGGGGCGGCGAGCTTGCGGCGGCCTTGAGCGAGGTCGGTGCGCTGTATGAAGCATACAGGGGCGTTGAAAACAGGCTGAACGCGGGCTTCGTTTCCGAAGCGGAGAGGGAGCGCCGCATAGACATACTCGAGTATCAGCTAAACGAGATAGATTCCGCCTCGCCAAGGGCGGACGAGGAGGCGGAGATAGAGGAGGAGCTGACGCTGCTTTCGAATGCGGAGAGGATTGATTCCTCGCTTGCCAAGGGCTCCGAGTTGCTTTCGGGCGATGGCGGCGCGCTTGCAAGCCTGCGCTCGGCGGTGCATTCGGTGGAGTCGATCGCCGATCTTTCCGCGCAGTACGGCGAGCTCCATCAAAGGCTCGAAAGCGCGTTCTACGAGCTCGAGGACGCATCGTATCAGCTCCGCGATATGCAGCTTTCCTACGAATACTCACCCGAAAGGCTGAACGAGCTTGAAACGCGGCTCGATTTGTTGAACCTTCTCAAAAGAAAATACGGCGGCAGCATCGAGGCGGTGCTCGAGTTCCGCGAAAACGCGCAAAACGAGCTGTTCGAGCTCACCGGCGCGGAGGAGAAGCGCGCAAGGCTCGCCGAAGAGCGCGAAAAGCTGCTCAAGGATTATGCCGAGGCCGCTGCAAAGCTCACCAAGCTGCGCAGAGCGGCGGCGGAAACGCTTAAAAACGGCGTAAACGCCGAGCTTTCCGTGCTCGGAATGGAGCGCGCAAAGTTCGATATCGCGATCGCCTCCGAGCCCGCAGAGCCGCACCCGAACGGCAGCGACACGGTCGAGTTCATGCTCTCGGCAAACGCGGGCGAGCCGCTCAAGCCCCTTTCGAAGGTCGCCTCCGGCGGCGAGCTTTCGAGGATAATGCTCGCGGTCAAAACGGTCCTTGCGGGCATAGACGGCACGTCCACGCTGATCTTCGACGAGGTGGACACAGGCATAAGCGGCCTCACGGCGGTCAAGGTGGGGGAGAGGCTGAGCCTCGTTTCAAAGCGAAAGCAGGTGCTCAGCGTGACCCATCTTCCGCAGATCGCCGCCTTTGCGGACTGCCATCTGCTCGTTGAGAAGCATACCGACGGCGATAAAACACATACCACGCTTCGTGCGCTTTCGAGCGATGAGCGCCGTGCGGAGCTTGCGCGCATCATGGGCGCTTCGGGCTCGCGCGAATCCGCGCTGAGCTATGCCTCCGAGATGATAGCCGAAGCGGAAAGCTTCAAAAAAGGGGATCTGCAATAGAAACTTAATAGAAAATCAATAGAATATCATTAGAGTATCAATAGAAGATCATTTGAATATCAACATTCAATAGAGTATAAAAGCATTCGTTCGATCGGCGGCACGATGCCGCCGGTCTTTTTTTGCCGCGCCTTCTTCCTTGCCAAACCCTCCCGGTCCCGCGCTATCCGTCCATGCTTTCGCATATCCAGAAAGCATAGCAGCCGTAGCCCTTCAGCGGATCGTTCACGAACACGTGCGTCACCACGCCCGCCAGTCTGCCGTCCTGCACGATCGGGCTGCCGCTCATGCCGCGCACTATCCCGCCTGCAGCGCTTTTCAGCTCCTCATCCGTGATCTCGACGACCAGACCCTTCGGCTCGGGTGCGCTCTGCGCGATCGTTCGGATTATGCGGCAGGAATACGCCCTTGGCGTGCCGTCGTCGGTCTGCGAGAGTATGTATGCTTCGCCCGTATGCACCTCGTTCGGAAACGCCACGGGAAGCGTCTGCCTGCCGAGAAAGAGCGCCGCGCAGCCCCCGTCGAGCAGGCCGTAAACGCCGAGCTCACAGTTCCTGTCGATACTGCCTACGGCGGTGCTTGCGGATGAAAAGCTGCCCTTCAGCTCCCCGGGCGTGCCGGAGCGGGCGCGCTCCACGCCGAGTATATCGGCAAACACCGCCTCACCGCTCAAAACGGGTATCAGCGCGGAGGTGTCCGCATCCTGCACGGCGTGACCGAGCGCGGCAAGCCGATCGTCCCCGATGCGCACGAACGAAAGCGTGCCGATGCCGATCGTGCTGTCGCGCACCCACGCGCCGAGCCGCGAAGTGCCGCCCGCATCCCTTGCGGGCGCGGCCTTGAAGTAAAGGCGATTGCCGTTTCGCTCGGCCTCAAGCTCGATCGCTCCTTCAAAAGGGGCGGCGTGGACGGCGTTCAGCGCAGCCTGCAGCTCCGCAGCCGTGCGCACCTTGGTCCCGTTGACGGCGAGTATCAGGTCGCCGGCGCGCAGCCCGCAGGCCTTGGCGGGGCAGACGCTCCTTCCGCCTTCGTCTGAAACCTCCCCAAAGCCCACCACGAGCACGCCATTCGAGCGGATCGCAATGCCGATCGCATCCCCGCAGGGCAGAAGCTCCGCGCGCTCGGAGCGGTACACGCGTATCCCGCCGAAGCCGAGCAGCGCCCAAATGCCCTTGAACGGCTCCGCGCCCTCGAGCCTTTCGTCGAGCGCATCCGACGCCGCAGGCACGGCGGAGCCCGAGCCGATCGAAAGAAACTCGATCAGCGCAAGCTCATCGGCAGGGAGCGTGCTTGAGTTTGTGAAGATCGCGCCTCCCGCCGCCCTTGCCGCCCGCATGCCGTCCGTGAAGTTGAGCGCAAAGATCAGCAGCGAAACGGCGATACCGAGCATCTTCAGCATAAGCCCGAGGCGCCCTCTTGCGGTTTTTTCCATCTTTTTCTTCTCCTTCCGCCTTCCTTTTTAACTTTGATCCGAGCCGCAAAGCGGATATCGGGTGCGTTTATTCTTTGGGTTTGACGGGCGGATTATTCCAAAAGCGCGGCAAGAGGGCGAATGTGCGGGCTATGTGCAAAAAAATGTTTTAAAATGATGACATCGTCCGCGCGATATGTTATAATGTATATATGGGAAAACGATTAAACAAAAGAAACCGCCGCAGACGGAGCTCGTCAAGGAGCTTCCGCTCGGGAAACGCCGGGCCGATACTCAAGCTGCTCGGAGTTGTTTTTGGCGCACTTGCGGGTCTGGCGCTGCTCGTATTCGGCGTTATGTTCGTTCTTGAAGCCTTCTTCAAGGTGGACACGCCTCTTGACGCAAGCGGCATCATCGGAAAATTCGCAGGCAAGATCAACACCCCGCTCATCGAAACGCCGAGCCCGGTGCCGACGGTCGAGCCAACGCCCACGCCGCATCCAATGGAGGGCTTCGACCCCGCGGCGGCGCAGCGCGAGCTCATCCTTCCGGGCGAGCTCAATTACCCGTGGCTTGCGGACCCCTCCTCCTATGGAAGCACGGTCATCCTCTCCGCGGGCAGGCTTGCGGACGGCAAGGTGAAGCTCGAGCGGCTCGTTTCCTACGACATCGCCACGGGCTCCGCCTCGGAGCTCGAGGTTAAGCCCGAAAACGATCATCTGCTGCATCCCGTGTTCAACGATAAATGGCTCGTTTATTTCGATGCGAACTACGATTTCGGCGGCGGCGCGATCCGCTGCATCGACAGGACCGCGTCCTCGGCAAGCCCAAGAACCATAAAAACCGTCTACGTCGGCCAGCCCGAGCTCAGGCTCGAAAACGATATCCTCACCTGGATAGAGCGCACGGGCAGCGAGCGCGAAAAGATCTTCGTTTGCGATCTTTCGAGCGGGGAGACCGCCGTTACGGCATACTTCGACAATCAGGCAAGCGGCACCAGCATGCCCTTCATCCATGGCAATAAGCTCGTTTGGGCATCGCCCGCATCCATGAGCGACTCGGCGGTCAAAACCATGGATATCGGCACGGGCAGCGTTTCAGAGTTCCGACCGGGCGTTTTCGTCCACGACCCCGAGTACAACGGCGAATACTATGCCTGGCTCGACTCCACGCACGGCGAGAACGCCAAGCTCTACCTTTCTGACGGCGTATCCGGCTCGATCGAGATCGCCGAGGGCGTGGTCGAGTTCGGTATCGACGAGGACTTCATCGCATACTCAAAGGGGCTCGCCGTCTATATGTACGTGTTCGACACCGGCGAGACCTACTGCCTCACCGCAAACAGGGAGGCGGCGCAGCTGCTCGGCGTTTCGGGCGGCGTGATCTTCTTTATGGACGTCACCTCGAGGGAGCGCGACATCATCAAATACATGGTCTCCCCGTTCGCGGGAGAGCTTCGGAGCGTCAATGAAGGATAAAACAAAATTTGTCTGCGGAGAATGCGGGCATGAAAGCGTTAAATGGCTCGGCTGCTGTCCCGGCTGCGGAAGCTGGAATACGATGGTCGAGATGCAGGCGGCGCCCGCAAGAGGCGGAGCAAGAAAGAGCTCCGGCGCTTCACGCGCCGTCCCGCTCGGATCGGTCAGCGAAAACGATGCAAAGCGAGTCAAAACAGGCATCGGCGAATTCGACCGCGTGCTCGGCGGCGGCGTTGTGGCGGGCTCCACGGTGCTCGTGGGCGGCGATCCCGGCATCGGCAAAAGCACGCTGCTCATGCAGGCGGCGAGCGAGCTGATGAAGCACGGCGCCGTGCTCTATATCTCGGGCGAGGAATCCAAAGCGCAGCTCAAAATGCGCGCGGCGCGCTGCGGAGTGGACCCTTCGCTGCTCGTTATGACCGAAACCTCGATAGACGCGATCGAAGCCGAGGTGGAGCGCCTTTCGCCGCGCTATATGATAATCGATTCGATCCAAACCATGGTAAATCCCGCGCTCTCAAACGCCACCGGAAGCGTTACCCAGATAAGGGAGGCGACCGCGGTGCTCACCTCGATCGCCAAGGAGAAGGACTGCGCGGTATTCATCGTTGGGCACGTCACCAAGGAGGGCGCGCTCGCGGGTCCGAGGCTGCTTGAGCATATGGTCGACACCGTGCTCTATTTCGAGGGCGACAGGCACGATTCGCTGCGCCTGCTTCGCGCCGTTAAAAACCGCTTCGGCTCCACAAACGAGATAGGCATCTTCGAAATGCGGCAGGAGGGCATATGCGAGGTCAAAAACAGCGCGGAGCTCTTCGTGACAGGCGGCAACGACACCGGCTGCTCCGTGACCTGCATTATGGAGGGCAACAGGCCGATACTCGCCGAGGTGCAGTCCCTTCTCAATACCTCCGCTTTTGCAAACCCAAGGCGCGTTGCCGCGGGGATGGACACGAGCAGGCTAATGCTGCTGCTCGCGGTGCTCGAGCGACGGGGCGGGCTAAGGATCGGCGATAAGGACGTATATACAAACGCCGTCGGCGGCATCCGGCTGGACGATCGCGGCGCAGATCTTGCGGTCGCGCTCGCGGTCGCGGGCTCGGTATTCGATCGAAGGCTGCCTAAAAGCACCGTTGCGATCGGCGAATTGAGCCTCACGGGCGAGATCAGGCCGGTGGACAGGCTGCTTGCGCGCGTGCAGGAATGTGCGCGGCTCGGCTATAAAAACGCGATCGTGCCGCATTCGTCGCAGCTTTCCGTCAAGGACGGCGGGACGGACGGGATAAATCTCATCAAGGTCAAATATCTGCGCGATGCATTCTGCGCTTTTTCAGACGAACAGTGACCAAGCCTCAGGGGGGAAAACCAATGCAGAACGACAAAAAACTAACCGACAAGGCGAATACGATCTGCCTATATAAGATCCTCGAAAAGTATTCCGACGAGGAGCATCTTCTTTCGATGCATGAGATCATCGGCAAATTCGCCGAGGAATTCGACATGAAGATCGACCGAAGGACCGTTTACAGCTCCATGGACACGCTAACGAAGCTCGGCTTCGAGATCTCCGAATACGACAAAAAGCGGCAGGGGTACTACCTTATGACCCGCCTTTTCGAGCCTTCCGAGATCAGGCTGATGATGGATGCGGTGTATTCGCAAAAATCCATCCCGCAGAAGCAGACGGTCGATCTGATCGAAAAGCTGCAATCGGTGCTGAGCATCCATCAGCGCAAGCACTATAAGCATCTTTTCTCCGCCGAGGGCGAGAAAAAAACGCAGAACCGCTCCGTGTTCTTCAATATCGATTCCCTCGATGCCGCGATCGCGAAGAAGGTCAAGGTCGATTTCATCTATAATCAATACGGGCTCGATAAGCGTCTGCATCCGCGCAGGAAGGAGCGCTATACCGTCAGCCCCTACGGAATGGTCTGCGATAATCAGAATTACTACCTCCTCTGCATCAAGGAGGGCAAGAGCGATCTGAGCTATTACCGCATAGATCTTATGAAGGATATCCGCATTCTCGAAACGCCGATAGATTTCCCCGCATCGAAGGTGGATATCAGCACCGCCCGAAAAACCGTCTACGCTTTTGCAGGCAAGCCCGTTGATATCAAGCTGCGCTGCAAAAACAGCGTTATCGGCGGCGTGATAGACGAGTTCGGCACCGGCATCCGCATCGCGGCGGACGACGAGGAGCATTTCATCGCAAGCATAAAGGCGGCGCCGCAGGGCGTGCTGTATTGGACGATGCAGTATCTCACGGATGTTGAGATACTCGAGCCGCAGTCGATGCGCGAGAGCGCGATAGCGTTCATCAAGGAAAATTCATACGGCGTTTGAAACGCTTTATAACCTTCAGCCCGGCAAAGCCCGGGCTGAACCCATGAAAAGAGGGTAACCGTGAAAGAGGAAAAAGGTAAAATGCTGTATTTTGAAAATGATTATCAGGAGGGCGCGCATCCGTCCATCCTCGAGCGCCTCGCTCAAACGAATCTGACCCCCATGAGCGGCTACGGTACCGATCCGCTCTGCGCAAGTGCGATAGAAAAGATAAAGCTTGCCTGCGGCTGCCCCGATGCGGATGCTTTCCTGCTTTCGGGCGGAACGCAGACCAACCGCACCGTCATCTCGTCGCTCCTATACCCGTATGAGGGCGTTATCGCTGCGAAAACGGGGCATATCAGCGTGCATGAGGGCGGCGCGATCGAAGCGTCGGGCCATAAGGTGATCGAGCTGCAAGCGGTGGACGGAAAGCTCGATATCGATGCGGCGGAAGCCTACCTTAAAGCTTATGATGCTGATGAAAACAACTCGCATATGGTGCGCCCGGCCATGATCTACATATCGTTCCCGACCGAGCTCGGAACGCTTTATTCAAAGAAGGAGCTTCAAAAGCTGCGCGCCATCTGCAATGAATACGCGCTGACCCTGTATGCGGACGGCGCAAGGCTCGGTTATGCGCTCGCAAGCCCGGAATGCGACGTAAGCCTGCGGGAGCTCGCGGCGCTGTGCGACGTTTTCTATATCGGCGGCACGAAGATGGGCGCGCTGATCGGCGAAGCCGTCGTATTTCCCAAGGGGGATACGTCACCGCGCATCATAACGCTGATCAAGCAAAACGGCGCGCTTCTTGCCAAGGGCAGGCTGCTCGGCGCGCAGTTCGACGCGCTGTTTACCGATGAGCTGTATTTCAGGCTCGGAGAGCACGCCATAGCCATGGCCGAAAAGCTCAAGGCGGTTCTGAAAAGAATGGGTATGCGCTTCTATCTTGAATCGCCCACGAATCAGCAGTTTGTGATCGTTGAAAACGCCGCGATGCAAGCGCTCCGCGAAAAGGTGAAGTTCAGCTTCTGGGAAAAATACGATGAAAACCACAGCGTCATCCGCTTCGTAACGAGCTGGGCGACCGATGAAAAAAGCATCGACGCACTTGAAAAACTGCTCTGAGCGCGACCCGAAATCAGCATGAATAAGAATAAGGCTCCGGACCCGCCGCAAACGGATCCGGAGCCGCTGTTCGATCTTGCCTAAACAGATCGCCGCCCGTGGCGCGCCTAATCCTCCTCGCCGCCGTCCGCCTCCTCGAGGCTTGCAAGCAGCGCCGCCGCGCGTGCGGGATCCTTTTTGAGCTCCGCGATGCTCTCGCGGCTCAAAACGCTGTTCGTTCCGAGACAGTCGGTGCAGCGCCCGCCGCACTCGGGGCAGACGCAGCCGAGGTGCGAATCCTCGGATTGAACCATATAAACTCCGCAATTTCTGCAGCTGCAGCGCATTCGATCATCACTCCCTCAAGCTTTTTCATACACTGTTATTATAATACAAATCCTTCAAACTTCAAGGGGCTTCGGCGATGAAACGAAAAAAACGCGCCGGATACGGCAAAACCACGCCAAATGCAGCTTCCGCTCGGAGCCGTGCAGGCGGACTGGCCCAAAAAAGGCTTCGTTCGGCGGCCCGTACGCTCGAATTTGCGGCGGTGTTCCTCGCCGCCCTTCTGCTGCTCTGCCCGCTTGCCGCCCGACCCGATGCAGCTTCTGCCGGAATCGACGCAGCCGCCGAGCAGGCTTCCGCAAGCCGCTCGAGCGCGGAAAAAACGGTAGCTTCCTGCGCGGCTGAGGCGGTGCAGGCACGGGTGCTGGCCGTGCTGAGCGAGCCTGCGGACGGCGCTCGCCTCGAAGCACTTAGGCGGCTGCAGGAGCGCGGGCTCGTCAGCCTCGCGTTGGCGCTGCCGGAGGTTTCGTCGCCTGCGGAGGCGCGGGAGCTGCTGCAAAATGCGCCAAGCAGCGCATACCTAGTCTTTGGGCTCGAGCCGGATGCGCTGATCGTTCCTAAGAGCGCAATGCGCATTTATCTTGAGGCGGCGGCGCAGGCAGGTTCAGCGCTCCGCATCCTAGCCGTGCGGGGGACGGATGCGCCGAGCGCGGGCGAGCTTGCGGTGCTTATGCCATAGCACGGGTGCGCTTGCGGGTCCGCGGAAAGGCCGATATGCGGATACCATGTGCGAAAATGCGCCCTTTGAGAAAACTTCGGCGCAAACGCGCATATAGTCAAATATGAAAAGAAGCGAAAAAACTATTGCAAAACAAAATGCGAGGCGCGGCAGGCTGGCGCGGCTCGGGGGCGAAGCGATGCGCGCGGTGCGGCTTCCGGAGACCACAGCGGGCGGCTTTCCGCGCGTGACCCTGCTTGCGGACCTGCATGCGGAGATCGAAAACCATATGGGCGTGCTCGAGCTTGCGGAGCGAATCATCCGCCTTAAAACGGCGATAGGCATACTTCGCATAGAGGGCGAGCGGCTCGATATACGCAGTGCGGAGCGCGAAAGCATGCTGATAGACGGCAAGATCGTCTCGGTCTGCTTCGAAATACCGCAATAAATATACGAAACTAAGCGAATGAGGATGAGAAGAAACATGTTTCTATGGAAATTTCCCTGCGGATATGCTAAAATAGTATTGGTATGCGCACGCCCCGAGCGATTTATCAACGATGCGCTGCGCTGCGGGGTGCCGCTGCACAATATCAGGCGCGTTTCAAAGCGCGAGCTCACCGCGCTCGTGCGCCTGAACGGAGCGGACGCGCTGTACGAGCTGGCGCATGAATGCGGCGCGGAGCTGCGAATAATAAAAACCGGCGGGGCGGCGGTGCTCGTTTCAAGCCTGCTCTCCCGCGGCGCGCTGCTGATCGGTCTTTTTTCCGCGATACTGCTCATGGCGCTGCTCTCAAAAAGGGTGCTTTTGATAAGCGTTGACGGAGCAAACGGCGCTTCGGTACGGGCCGTTCGCGCCCTCATTGAGGATGAGCTTCGGCTTCGCACAAAGCGCATAGCGCAGCTCGATCGGGAGCTGATCGCCGCAAGGATCGCCGAGGCCGATCCGTCCATCGCGCTTGCAAGCATAGATTTCGACGGCGTGATAATGCGCGTGCATCTGATCGAAAGAACGCCCGAGCCCGAGGAGGACGACGCTCTGCCCTCGAGCATCCATGCGGACAGGGACTGCGTGATAATCAGGATCGCCGCGCGCGAAGGAAGGGCCGCCGTTCGGGCGGGCGACGCCGTGCGAAGGGGCGAGCTTCTGATAAGCGGCGACCTCACGCCGGAGCAGGGCGGCGAAGCGCGCTTCGTGCACGCACGGGGCGAGATCGTCGGCGAGGTGGCAAGGCGGATCGCCGTTCGCGTGGAGCCGGTCTGCATCGCTCCCGTGAAGGGAGAGGATCGCGCCGAAGTATGCGCGATAGACGTTTTCGGCCTGCGCCTTACGAGTGCGAGCGGATTTTCGGACAGCAGCTTGGAGCTCACCGAGTCGTCCGCGCTGGATGCGGCCTTCATCCCGCTGCGCGTTTCAAAGGGTGTCGCGCATAGGTTAGTGCTCGGCGAAAAGCGGCTCACACACGAGCAGATGCTCGAGGAAGCCGAAGCGGAGCTTGCCGCAAAGCTGCTCGCCGCGCTGCCCGAGGACGCTTTGATCGTTTCAAAATCGACCGAGCTTCTTTGGGATGAGGACGGCGCGCTGCTGCTCACCGCAACGGTACACACATACGAAAAAATCGGTTTTACGAGGTATTTATGAATAAAAGCGAAACGCTTTTTAATAGGGAAACTGAGCCCGAAAACAATTCGGGCAACGCAGTGGATATGCATAACGAACCTTCAGCTTATGCGGTTGCGGATGCGCCCGCGCAGGGCGGCGGCCGAAATGCGAGCGTCACAGAATACGTTGAGTTCGATTCGATGGACGAGGCGATACGGCTTTTCGGCGTGTTCGATGAAAACCTGCGCATTATCGAGGCGGAAACGGGCGCGCATATCAGCTTCGACTCCGAGCGCATAAGGGTCAGCGGCGAGGAAGGCGCGGTCACGGCCGCAGCCGGCGTGATAACGAGCATGCTTGCGCTAATCCACAAGGGCGAAAACGTGGACAGGGGCAGGATACGCTACGCAATAGACCTTGCAAAGGAGGGCAGCCCAGAGCTGATACTCGAGCTTGCGGACGACGTGATAGCGTTCACGAGCCGAGGCAAGCAGATAAAATGCAAGACGCTCGGCCAGAAAAAATACGTCAACGCGATGAAGAAAAACACCGTCGTGTTCGGTGTTGGTCCCGCAGGCACGGGCAAAACCTACCTTGCCGTTGCGATGGCGGTGCTCACTTCAAAAATAAGGAGGTCAGCCGCATCATCCTCACAAGGCCTGCGGTGGAGGCTGGCGAAAAGCTCGGCTTCCTTCCGGGCGACCTTCAAAACAAGGTCGATCCCTATCTTCGTCCGCTGTACGATGCGCTGTACGATTTCCTCGGCTCGGAGGGCTTCAAAACGCTCTCGGAGCGCGGGGCGATCGAGGTCGCGCCCCTTGCGTATATGCGCGGCAGAACGCTGAACGACGCCTACATCATCCTCGATGAGGCGCAGAACTGCACGATCGAGCAGATGAAGATGTTTTTGACCCGTTTCGGCGAGGGTTCCCGCGTCGTCGTAACGGGCGATATAACCCAGATAGACCTTCCGCAGGATAAAAAGAGCGGCCTCATCCATGCGCTCAGGATCCTTGCGGACGTTGAGGGCATCGCCGAGGTGTACCTCACTGCGCGCGACGTTGTGCGCCACGAGATGGTGCAGCGCATAGTAAGAGCGTATGAAAAGGCGGCGGAGGCGGCCGCCGCAAGAGCTGCCGAACGCAGCGAAGATCCGGCTCGGGATGCGGAAAGGCACGGCAAGAACACAGGCAGGCATTCCTGAGCTCCATCGTTTTGCACGAGGTGAGAAAAATGGCAAAGAAAAAGAAAACAACGAGCGAAATGAGCGAAGCCTCGGAGCCGATCGAAACGATCGCACCCACGGCGGATGAAACCCGCAGGCGGGCGGGGCTCGGCTCGGTCATGGGCAGAGCGAGAAAGGCGGTCGCGCCGCGGGTCGGCTTTATCGTGCTGGCCATGGTCGCGGTCCTCGTCTTTGTAACGTCCTATATAAGGCTCTCGGGCGTTTGGGAGGAGCGCGGGGGATGGAACCTCATCATGCTCGCGGTCATCTGCGCCGCCTGCTCGGTGGTGTCCATACTCCTGTTTGAGATCTACCTGTATTTTGAGGACCGCACGCTTCTCACCAAAACGAACAGGCTCTTCGTTGTGTCGGCGCTGATAGCGCTTGCAACGATACTCACTTCCGTGACGACCGTCGTTTCCTACACCTTCGTTGCCGCGCCGATAGCGATAATCCTCTGCGGCATACTGATCACGCGGCGCTCGGCGTATGCGCTCAGCGTGCTGATGGCGGGCATAAGCCTGCTGCTGACGCTCACCACGTCCGGCAGCGGCGCGCCCGATAAGCCGATGCTGATCATGCTTTCGGTGCTGATCGGCGGCATAGTTTCCGTTTTGGTGCTCAATTCGCGCCAAAGCCGCATCCTGCCGATCCTCTCGGGGCTTGCGGGCGGAGCGGCTGCCGCGCTCGTAACGGCGGGCGTGCTCGCGTTTCTTCATAAGAGCGTTTACGAGATTCTGTCCGACTCTGCGTGGATGCTTGGCGGCGGGCTCATCTGCGGCGTTGCGGCAACGGGGCTCCAGCCCGTTTTCGAAGCCGTATTCGATCTTGCCACGGACGCAAGGCTGATCGAGCTTATGAACAACAACAACCCCCTCCTAAAGCGCCTCATGATCGAAGCGCCGGGAACCTACCACCATTCGCTGATAGTCGGCCTTCTTGCCGAAAATGCAGCCGAGATAGTAGGCGCTAATCCGCTGCTTTGCAAAACCGCCGCATATTACCACGACGTCGGCAAGCTCGTCAGCCCCAGATACTTCAGGGAGAATCAGGGCGAATACAATATCCACGACGAGCTTACGCCCGAGGAGAGCGCTAAGCGCATCATCGCCCATCAGCGCGACGGCGCGGCGATGCTCGCAAAGAGCCGCTTCCCCTCGGAGCTTGTGAAGATCGCCTCCATGCACCACGGCGATTCGGTGATGGCGTATTTCTACAACAAAGCGCAGGAGCTTGCGGAGGATAAAGCTTCCGTTCGCCGCGAGGATTTCACCTACGACGGCGAAAAGCCGCAAACCAAGGAGGGCGCGGTGCTCATGCTTGCGGATTGCTGTGAAGCGGCGGTGCGCTCGATAAAGCGCCCCACTGCGGAGCTGATCGAGGAGCGCGTGAAATCGGTCATAAAGGCGCTTTGGCTGCCGGACGATGCGCAGCTCTCCGTCTGCCCGCTGACGGCGGCGGATATACGCAAGATCGAAAAGAGCTTCGTTAAAAACCTGCTTGCACAGTACCACGAGCGCATAGAATACCCGCAGAACAAGACCGAACCCGATCCCGAAGCAAAGGCCGAGACCGAAGCGTGATGAAGGATACCGATGCACGCACAGCGGAAACACAAAAACCGAAAGGCAAGAAGGCAAATATGAACGAACACCCGGAATTCACCGTTGAAACCGAAAATATCGAGGCCACGCAAGAGCAGCTTGAAGCCGTTTATGAAGCGGTGCGCGCCGTGCTCCGGGCGGAGCGCGCTGAGGGAAGATATCCCTGCATAATACTGACCGATGACGATACCATCCATGCCTGCAACCGCGACTACCGCTCGGTGGACAGGCCGACGGACGTGCTGAGCTTCCCTGCGGATGAGGGCGAGGACCTGCTTGCCCCGCCGGACGGCTTCCTCGGCGATATCATGATCTCCGTGCCGACGGCCGAGCGCCAGGCTTCGGAGCTCGGGCATTCGCTCGAGCGCGAGCTCGCCTTTTTGACCGTTCACGGCATGCTGCATCTGCTCGGCTACGACCATATCGAGCCGGACGACGAAAGCAGGATGCTCGCTCGCCAGCGCGCGCTGATAGCCGAGATCGAGCCCCGCCTTGCCCCGAAGGACGGGGCGCGTTTCGCCGAAGGAAAAACGTTCACGGGAGAGGATGAAAAACAAATGGGACCAAATGAAATAACCGAAATGAGTATTAAAGAAAGAAAAAGCGAGCTGATCGCGCTTGCATTGAAGGCGCGTGAAAGAGCATACGTGCCATATTCCGGCTTCAGGGTGGGCGCCTGCCTTTTGACGAGGAGCGGGCAGCTCTTCCTCGGCTGCAACATCGAAAACGCCGCGTATTCGCCCACGAACTGCGCCGAGCGCACGGCGCTTTTCAAGGCGGTATCCGAGGGCGAAACGGAGTTCGCCGCGCTTGCGGTGGCGTCCGACAGCGAACACTACACCTATCCCTGCGGCGTTTGCAGGCAGGTGCTCTCTGAGTTCTGCGCCGCCGAAATGCCGGTCTTCTGCGCAAACCGTGACGGAAGCTTCATCGAAACCACGCTTGGCGGGCTGCTCCCTATGGCGTTCACAAAGGAGGATATGGGCTCATGAGCTACCGTTCAGGCTTCTTCACTATCATCGGCTCCCCGAATGTGGGTAAATCGACCCTTATGAACCGCATGGTGGGGCAGAAGATCAGCATCGTTTCGGACAGGGCGCAGACCACGCGCAACCGCATCACCGGCGTGGTCTCGCGCGAAGGCTATCAGATGATCTTCCTCGATACCCCGGGCGTGACCGCGCCGAAGAACAGGCTCGGCGAGTACATGATCAAGGTCGCCTACGATACCGTCGGCGAGGCGGACGCGGTGCTGCTTATGTTCGATGCGTCCATCGGCATTCGCGAGAAGGACGAGCTTCTTTTGAAGCAGCTTTCGGAAAAGATCGGCAAAACACCCGTCGTTGCCGCGATAAACAAAACAGACCTTGTGAGCCTCGGCACGATCGACGAGATGACCGAGCGCCTTGGCGAGGAAAGCTTCATCTCGCATATCGTTCCCATCAGTGCCGAAAGCGGCAGGGGAGTGGATAAGCTCGAGGCCGTGCTTTCGGAGTATCTCACCGAGGGCCCGCAGTATTATCCGGACGATATGGTGACGGATCAGCCGATGTGGGCGATCTGCGCCGAGATGATCCGCGAGACCGCGCTCAGGCTCCTTAGGGACGAGATACCCCACGGCATCGGCATCGGTATAGATAAGATCCAACTTCGGGAGGACGGTATCCACGACGTTTTCGCAACCATCTACTGCGAGCGCGAATCGCATAAGGGCATCGTCATAGGCAAGGGCGCAGGCATGCTCAAGCGGATCGGCACCGAATCGCGGCGCGAGATCGAATGGCTCTTCGGAACCAAGGTCAAGCTCCAGCTCTACGTCAAGGTGCGCCCCGATTGGCGAAACAGCGCTTCGGCGCTGCGCGAGTTCGGCTTCGATCCGAATTTTTGAGCGCCTCGGGGCATGAGCCGCCCATAGCTCTTCCAAATCGTTTCCCGAAAAACTACACGTTTGCGGGATCCACGCGCTTCTCGCGCTTCTCGAGCTCCCTTTCGCGGCAGAAGGCGATATAGTCCTCCGCGCTGCCTGTGCGAACGAACCTTCTCCAAAGCTTCCCGCTCGCCTCTTTGCGCTCGATGCGCTCGGATAAGGGGTCTATCGGGGATCGGTCATCAAATGCTTTCATGCTTTGCCTCCTAAAAACAGCTTCTTGTTTGCTGTAAGTTTTCCCGAAATGCGCGAAACGTATCAAAACAGGATACGGCAAAAACGGAAGGATCTGGCGGGAACGGAAAAACAAAGCAGCGGCGCAAAAATAACGCAGAATGGCCTTTGAAACGCTGAACGGAATAGTACTTCGCTATGCCGACTATAAGGAAAGCGACCGCATACTGACCGTGCTCACCCGCGAGCAGGGGCTTGTGTCGCTGACGGCGAGGGGCGTTCGCTCAAACCGAAAGAACGCTGCGGGCGCAGTCAAGGACGTGTACTGCTGCGGGGAGTTCGTGGTTTATGAAAGAAACCGCATAAAGTACGTTTCATCATCGAGCGTGATAGAAGCCTTCTACCCCATCCGCGAGGACTACGACCGCCTGACCGCCGCCGCACAGATCGCGCGCATGGCGGAGAGGACTGCTTCGGGCGAAAAAAACGATGAGCTGTATTCGCTCGTCTACCACGCCTTCAGCTTCCTCGCCTACTCCGAAGCGGAGCCCGTGGACCTGACGCTCGCGTTCGCCGTCAAGCTGATCGCGCTCGAGGGATACGAGCCCGTTGTAACGCGCTGCGCCGTCTGCGGCAGAAGCGTGCTCGATGAAAGCGGGATACGCTTTTCAAACAGGCACGGCGGCTCCGTCTGCTCCGAATGCTGCACGGACGAGCCGAGCTACGCGCCCTCCACGATGGAAGCGCTGCGCCGCATGCTGCTGCTCGAGTCCCGCGGGATGGAGAAGGTGCGGCTAAGCGAAAATATGCGCGCGGAGCTGAACGCGCTGCTTTTTGACTATATCGAGTACTGCGTCGAGCAATCGGTCCGCCTTAAGGGTAAGGGTAATGGTAAGGGCAAAAACAAAAACGGCGGCGATAAAAAATAAGATTTTTCGCGCGGCTATGGACATATGAGCGTGTTTATGCTATATTTGATATATCGATCTTAGGAGGAAAGCTATGGCAAACGCAAAAAAAGTCGGAACTCTTATAAAAAAAGCCCGCACAGAGGCGGGGATGACCCAGGAGCAGCTTGCGCGCAAGGTCAAGGGCGCAACGGCGAGCGATATCGGCCGTGCCGAGCGCGGCGAAAAGGAGCTTACGCAGGAGCAGCTCAAGCAGGTCGCCAAGGCAACGGGCGTTACCCAGAAATCGCTGCTCGATGCCGCAAAGGGCGGCAAGAGCTCGAGCTCGGGTAAAACGAGCACGAGCGGCACCACCTCCACCATCAAGGTGAACGCCGCCGAAAAGCGCCTTGTGGAGCTTTATCGAAAGGCGGATTCGCAAACCAAAAAGAACGCGATGCAGATCCTTAAGGGCAGCGCCGCGGGCGAGATCGCTGCGGGCGATATCCTGACCGGCGTTATCAACGCGATCACGGGCAAGCGCTCCGGACCCGATGGAGCAGGCGGCGATGAGGATGCGGGCGAGATAGTCGAGCTCAACGTGATCGACGGCGGTGAGGAATAAGCCTTTCTGTCAAAGGAGCCGCGGCTCAGTTTGAATAGTTGAATGAAGCGATAACGCGGAAGGTGAACGCAAACTCGTTCTCCTCCGCGCATTCGGTTTCGCAGTAGAAGCGGGCGGCGCCCGCTTTTTTGTCATAGTTTTTTCGCGAATAGTATGCGCTCTCGATCGCGTCCGCGATCTTCCTGCCGTCTATCGTGGAGATGCCGAGATCATCCGAAAGCTGTTCGTAAATGCTGTTTAGATACGCTGAAACGAGCGCAGTGTCCGCCTTTTCTCGCCTTCTGTATTCGGCGCGTATCGCCGAAGATGTGATCTCGGAGAAGCTTGCATCCGGCTCGCCCGCGTAGATATACGGCAGACTGAGCGTGCATTCCGCGACCCTCCCGATACTGTCGGTCCTGACCGCAAGCTCCGCGCCCTCGCGCCCGTCGGGGAGCGTCAGCGGATACGCAAAATCGTTGCCGCCAAGCATCGTCACCTCGCCTATCTCGCAGTCCATCCCGCTCTCGCCGAGCGTGCTGATGAATCTTCCCATCGGAACGCCCTTCGGCACCGCCGATGGCTCCGCCTGCTGCGCAGGGGAGGGGGAAGACGCGGCACCCGAGGACGGCGCGGCGCTCCTGTTAAGGCCGAATATGAGAAACAGCGCAGCGCAGGCCGCCGCAAGCAGGATGCAGATGATAAGCCGCATCCTGTCGCCGCTCGGCCCCGTTCTTGCTCGCTTTTCCTTTTTGCTCGTTTTTGCCGTCATAAACCAAAGGGCTGCGCCTTTTTTGCGCAGCCCGCTGAGCTTTGGATCAGAATGCGAAGTTTCCGTTTCTGAAAACGGGGATGACCTCGCCGCTTTCGGTGACGCCGTCGATCGAAAGATCGGCCGTGCCGACCATGAAGTCAACGTGCGTGATGCTGCTATTTAGACCGTGCGCCTTGCGCTGCTCCTCGTCCATCTCGGAGCCGCCGCGGATGCAGGTGGGATACGCCTCGCCGAAAGCGAAGTGGCAGGAGGCGTTCTCGTCGAAAAGCGTGTTGTAGAACAGCACGCCGCTGTTTGAGATCGGGGAATCGAACGGAACGAGCGCCACCTCGCCGAAGCGGGACGCGCCCTCGTCGAGCTCGAGCTCGTGCTTGAGGAACTCCTCACCGACCTCGGCGTGGGCCTCCACCACCTTGCCGTCCTTGAGCACAAGATGGAAGCCGTCCACGATGTTGCCGCCGATGACGAGGGGCTTGGAGGCGTAAACAACGCCGTTGATGCCATCGAGCCTCGGAGCGGTGAAGATCTCCTCGGTGGGCATGTTTGCAACGAATTCGATGCCGCTCTTGCTGATTTCGGAGCCGGCCTCCCAAATATGGCCCACGGGCAGCTCCACCTTGAGATCGGTGCCGAGCGAGTTTTTATAGTGCAGATACTTGAATGCGTAGTCGTTGAGCTTATGCGCCCTCTCGGAAAGCGTTTTGCAGTGCGCCCTCCAGCGCTCCACCGCGCCGCCGTTGTCGTCGATGCGGATGGCCTTGTAGATCTCGTCCCAAAGCCTGTCCATCGCCTCCTGCTCGGGCAGATCGGGGAAAACCTTCTTTGCCCACGAAGGCACGGGTACGCTCGCCACGCACCACGGCACCGCGCTCGACATCATCATGGCGGTGTATTCCTTATTGGCTTCGCCGTATGCCTTGCCCGCCCTTGCAAGCCTTGAGGGATCCACGCCCTTGAGGTTCTCGGGGTTGGTCGCGGCGATCGAAAGCCTTGCGGCGCCGCGCTTAGCAAGCTCAAGGCTCTTCTCGACCTCCCAGGGGAAGACCTCGTCGAAAACCTCGTCCGCCGCATGCAGCCAGTATTCGCGCGCAACGGCGTCGTCGCGCCAGTTCATGACCACCTGCTGCGCGCCGACCTCGTAGGCCGCCTTGACGCAGAGCCGCGCAAAAGGCGCGCACTCAACGGGCGAATTGATGATAACGATCTGACCCTTCTGAACGTTCAGACCGACCTCGATAACGAGATGTGCATATTCTTCAAGCCTGTTTGTCATATTTCCCTCCCACATAGATTCGCACTCCGGTGCAAACCGTTTTTTCACCTTAATATAGTAGCATAAACAGCAAGAATCGTCAATCCCGGAATTGAAAATAATAAGCGCTGCTTGTCACTGCATTTGACAAAACAAGGTTCACTATCAATTGCTCCCGAGCTCTGCCTTTATTCCGTCATACTCCTCACGTATCTCGTTCAGCATCTCAGAGTATTCTTCAGGCGATTCTTCGCACAAGAACTCCAAGATATCGATCGATTTCGAATAATATATCCCGCACTTATCATCATCGCCCCAATAATAGCTGATCGCGCCAAGCAAATAGTAGCACATGGACAAGCGGTTATATTGCTCCATAGGTTCTATACCTTGCTCGATCAATTCGCTGCAAATAGCGGCGGACTTCATTAAATGGGACGCTGCGCTTTCAAACTCTTCGGCGTTGAAATCATGTGTGCCGAGAATGGTGTAAACAGATGCCAACGAATTCTTGTAGTCATTGAATCCTTTGGGGATAAGCCTTTCCAAAATCGGCAAGGCTTTCCTGCAGCACTCATCGGACTGAGCGTCCATATCAATGTGCTCGTAGAAATCTATTGCTGTAATATAGAAAGCAACGAGGACATTATCGTAGTCGAAGGTATTCTCAGCTTGCAGTTCATTGCAGACCGAAATACCCATTTTAAAGAATGCCTTGGCCTTTCGCAAGTCGTTCAGATCGCAGTATATGACGCCTGCGAGACGGTATGCTTCCGGAAGCAACAAAATGTACTTGCGCGGATTCCTTTTCATGGCATCCTCCATTGCAGTAAGGCATTTTTCAATCAATCTCCTCGCATTTTGCGACTCATCAATCAAAAAATAAAACTTGGCTGCCACCAGCAGACAAGCCACAAAATTTATAGTATATTTTGCCGGATTGATGCTCATCAGTTTTTCGGACAGCGGGATGGCCGGTTGCAGATGTTCAAGAGCAGCTTGCTCCTCGTTCACACTGATACAATACTCAGCCGAGTTCATAAGGACGAGTAAGCGTGAGAAATCATAATCCTCCAAACCAACTGATGCATACTTTTCTGCGATCGCTCTGGCTGTTGCCAAGTGTTTAGCGGCTTCCGCAGAATTGTATTGAGTTATGTAACAGCGTGCAAGGTTATTGTAAGCGCAACTCAACTGGCTATCGTATCTAATAGGATTAACTGATGCAAGCGGAGATAAGTAATTGATCGCTAACAAGGAGTATTCCTTCGCCTGGTCGATATCCGAGATGCTAAAATACAATAACGAAAGGTTAGTGCATGCCTTTGCATAATCAATACTGTATAGCTCAAGGTTTTTGGCAACCAGCTCCTTGCAAAGCGCAAAGCTCTTTTTAAGCACGGCTTCAGCCTGCAAAAACTCCCGCTGATAGGTAAGGTTCAAGCCCAGATTTGAATTTGCAAGCGCAAGCAAATTGCTAACCGAAGGGTCATACGCAAAAATGTGCTCCAATAAATCGACTAGCTTCGCGTAGTATTCTTCGGCTTTCTCCACTTCGTCCTGCTCCATATAGAGAACGGCAATGTTGTTATAAACATATGATAAAGGAGTCTCGTGTGATTCCGGATCTCGGACAGCCAATCGCTCCCGCAGACGTATGGAATTCTTGTAATACTCAACTGCCAATGCACGATCGCCGTGATTCGAAAAAAAGTAACCGGCATCGTTATATGCTGTTGCCAAGTACGGCTCAGCCCTGACGGGATCAACTCTTGCAAGACTTTTTAACCATGAAATGGCTTTATTATAATACTTTTCAGCAGTTTTCACATCGCCTTGCTCAGAGTACCTAAGCGCAGAGTTGTTATATGCAGAAGCCAAAGACACACCATAGTTGAAGGGATCCTGCTTGACGAGCTTTTCAAGTAAGCTTATGCATTCTGAATACGCTTTCTGGGTTTCAACGGGATCGTTGAGCTCGGAACACATATGAGCGTATATCTCTAAACGGATCAAGTATTCGCGCAGATTAGCATCGGTTCGTGCTTTGCTGTACAGTTCCTTATGGTATTGATAATCCTTCTTGCGCAATTCGACAGCTCTTCTTAGATCGCGTTTCGTACCGGTTCCATAGTAATACATCTCAGAGAGCTTTCTCAGTGCCTCGGGCAGGCCGGCATCAGCTGCTTTTTTAATCAATTCAAACGCGTGTTCCGGGTTTCTTTCAACCTCAATACCCATTAGGTATGCGAGACCCACTAGGAAACTGTGCTCCATGGAGCTGTTTTCGGCTTGAGCAAGTCGTCTTACGCGTGCATCATTTCTGATTCCGTTTATAATGGCCAACAGTGCAGAGGTGATCTTGTGCTCATCTTTAGTGCTTATGCACTCGGGAATACCCTTGAATTTTGATTTGAGCTCATCCTTGTCCGTTTCGGCCGCCTCGACTGGAACTATGCTTTTTGAGGCTTCCGATGCGGCAGGATACTCGGAGCTCATAACATAATTGTCCTCTCCGTTTGCATTCTTGAGCAAAATGTTGGGTGTAACTAAAAGAGCAAACACATCGCAGTCAGCAAGTGCCTTTTGAATGGATATGTCGAAAGGCTCGCCGGCAACAAGGAATTCGTCGTACCAAATTGCAATATCGCGACACTCGGGATTTCTGTGGATCATTTGCATCAGCTCTTGAGCAAGCTCGCGATCTATCTTTCGATAGCTCAAGAATACATGCGCGTCGAATGCATCTTGAATACGGCGCACCGTTTCGCTGTCCGCAAGAACGGCGCTGAGATATGTGGTGATCTTCTCATCAAAACTTATAGCGCTGCTGTCTTTGCTGTGTTCGTCAAGGAATTGCAGATTATTGCATTTTTCGTTAAAAGCGGAGGCAAGATCGCTGCTTTGCAGCAGCGGCAGAATCGGAATGCCGTGGTCCTGCGCAAACCGGAGTTCGAAGGAAAATGCATTGCAATCGAGAAACAGAAAGTTTGATGTTACCGGGATGACGAAAAGCTGCATTTCGCGTAGAAGATTCGAAAGCTCGGCATTGTCAGGGGCGCCGGAAGTGTAACAATAATAGTATATTGCGCAATTCTGTTTGGCAAGGATGATTTCGCTGATGTGTTCAAAATACGAAAAATCATCAGGATGATAAGAAAAATATACCTTCGCCTTATTTCTTGGAGAAGCACCGTTGCGCGTCTTATATAACAAACTAAAATCAGAATGAGAAGCCATAAAACCTCCTTGATCAGTGTTGTAGTAATAAGAAATAAAAGCCAAGCGCAGATGCCTGCGACCGACAATGTGTTCGGATCGTATCGCGCGATTATTGGCGAACGGACGATACGCATGCGACAAGTAGATTATATTACAGCGGACGTTCTGCGTCAATCAGAAAATACCGAGTATTGTTCCTTTTCAAGCAAGGAAAGCCAGCATACCGCTAATCGAAACACACCCCACTCCAATACAAAAGCCGAAGGCCGGCCTTCGGCTTGCAAAACGCGGCAGGAATGGCTTAAGTAGGTTTACTTCTTCTCTTTGCGGAAGCAGAGGAACCAATCGAGGCAGTACTGCTCCTCGGTCTGATTCTCCATGCGCTCCTTAGCGGTGCCGCAGCTTCCGGCGGTGGGAACGATCACGTCGTCGCCTGGCCTCCAGTCGGCGGGTGTGGCGCAGGAATCGGCGTCCGCCTTCTGAAGTGCAATGATGATGCGCTTGATCTCGTCGAAATTACGGCCGGTGGAGAGAGGATAGTAGAGTATGGTGCGGATCTTTGCGT
This sequence comes from Clostridia bacterium, assembly GCA_017523925.1. Lineage (GTDB taxonomy): Bacteria > Bacillota > Clostridia > Christensenellales > CAG-138 > PeH17. Next base: position 67,743 of record JAFWVQ010000064.1, on the reverse strand, counting down.
TGGGGTCGATGATGAACACCGCGCGCACCGCCTGCGTGTTGGACGCGCCGGGCTGGATCATGCCGTACTTGTTTGCGACCTCCATGCGGATGTCCTCGATGAGCGGGAAGGTGATGCTGATATTCTTCTTGCCGTTCCATTCAAGCTCCTGTATCCTTCTAAGCCACGCAATATGCGCATAGATGGAGTCCACAGAAAGGCCGATCAGCTCGGTGTTCAGCGCCTTGAACTCATCCATCATGGAGCCGAACGTCATGAACTCTGTGGTGCATACGGGAGTGAAATCCGCGGGGTGCGAGAATAGTATGACCCACTTTCCCTTGTAGTCGGCGGGGAAGTGGATCGTGCCCTGGGTGGTGACCGCATCGAATGCGGGAGCGTCTTCGCCGATAAGCGGCATTTTGTTTTGAAGTTCGTTCATAACTGAAAATCTCCTTTATTCCGTGTAGAAGGGCTTGCGCCCCTCGCTTTATGATGCTATAATACTACAGGAAAACGGCAGATAATAGCATTATATGCCAAAATAATAGGATGATTTTCTATGGATACGATTTTTTATGAAAACAGCGCTCTTCCGGTCTACATCAAAACCGAGAGCATACGCGAACGCAGCACGCACAGCGAGATCGCGCATTATCACGACAGCTTTGAACTGATCCTTATCAACAACGGACGCATACTCTGCCAAACGGATGCGGACGTGTTTGAGCTGCACTCCGGGGACGTTTGCTTTATAAACAGAAAGCATATGCACTCCCTGCGCCCGCTCGTTGGCGAGGAGTGCTGCCATAAGGTGCTGATCGTTGGCATGAGCCTGCTTTCGGCGAACGCTCCGCTGTACGAGCGCTTCGTTCGCCCGATGCTCGATGACAACCGCTTTGCGCATATCCGCTTCGCGGGCAGCGATTCGCCCTCAGCCGAGATAGCCGCAATAATCCACAGGATGGAGCAGATCCAGAATGCCAAGGAGAGCGGCTACGAGCTCGAGGTATTCTCCCAACTGCTGCGCCTTCTGCGCCAGCTCTATCTCGCCTACACGGGGAAGGACCCGATCCCGACAGCGGATGCCAATGCCGCAGTACAGCAGCGGATGGCGGAGTATATCTATAAGAATTACTCCGGTCCCATAAAGCTGGACGATATTGCCGCTGCAGGCAACGTGAGCAGGAGCCAGTGCACCAAGCTGTTCAATATCTACACAAGGCTTTCACCGGTGGCATTCCTAAATCACCACAGGCTCGAGGTAAGCCTCGAGATGCTGCGCCGTACCGGCTCGAGCGTCGCCGAGATCGCCCAAAACTGCGGCTTCTCCGACCAAAGCTACTTCAGCCGCCTCTTCCAAAGGCAGTTCGGTTGCACACCGCTTTCGTATAGAAAAAGCGGCAGGAAGGGAGCGGAACGCGGCAAAAAAGCGGTGGCAAACAATAACTGAGAAATGTGAGCACGGATGCGTGCATGGAATAGAATCAGCGGGACGTGGGGATCACGGCCCGCTTATGACAGCAGCGACCTGAAAACGGTAAAATGGCGGCAAGTAATAACTCGTTATATGATAGCAAGCTATTGAAAGCACTTGAAGCGGGGGAACCCGCTAAACAATTCAATAACAAAACAGCCGCATCTATCGAAGTAAACAATAAATCCGAACACCTCGCCGAGAAACAGCGGTTTGTTCGGATTTATATTGCTTGGCAGGGGTACTAAGACTCGAACTCAGAAGAACGGTTTTGGAGACCGCTATGTTACCATTACATCATACCCCTATTCGGTTGCTTCGGCTATTCTACCACGAAATGCGGCTTATGTCAATACCCTTTTTTCGGAAGGCTCGAACTTGCTTGTTCCGGCGTCAAACATAGGTTACACTTCAGCCCATTCGTAGGAACCAATTCCGCTGCTGTCAAGAGAAGGGTGGAGATTTTCGAGCTTGGTGAGAAAATACTACCCGACCTTGACCGCGGGAGAAGCGGTATAATTATCTGCCCGTCTGCGTGGACAGACCTGTCCGCGCAGACTTTCGTTCAGCTTTACTGCCTGTTCTTCTGCTCGTCATCGAAGGACGCGAGAACCTAACCTAGTTCGGTTCATAAAAACTTCCAAATCCTGGTGCATGCATTAGCCAGAGCCTTCGATATATTTCAAGTATCCGAAGAAGAGACGGGCGAAAATTCACACAATTAGTCAAACGTGAGCAAGTAATCAATTGAACGAGCTTGAAGCGGGGGAACCGATTCAGGCTTCAATCACAACATGCCTGAAGAAAAAACTGCCGCAAACAGAATCGAGCAAACGAGAGCAAGGATGAGGCTTAGATTATAATGATCGAATAGAGGAAGAAAGCTTACTCGTAAGGAGATAAAGAGGGTACAACGCTGGATGAACGATTATCCAAGAGCGATCCTCGACGGTCTATCCGCAAAAATGGCGGTTCTTGCCCTCGGGCAAGAACCGGCGGATGCCTGATTACTGCGCTTTTGAGGGTTGGACAGTTAAAGTTGCAATTTAGATTCAACAAAATTTTTAAAGAAACACATTGCATATCTTGACTTTTTGTGCTATAATACAAGTTCAATCGGAGGGCATGCTTATGATCGACTACCACGTACACACCTTATTTTCCGGAGATTCCACCGCAACCATAAGTGAACAGCTTGAGGCGGCCGCGCGGCTTGGCCTTGAGGAAATCTGCTTTACGGATCACGTTGATTTCGATAATCCCGGCGCAAATTTCGCTCCCGCCAATCTTGCGTCGCGCCGCTATATGCTGCGTGAATACGGCGGCTCATATGAGGGCGTCCGCATTCGCGAGGGTGCGGAGATAAGCATGGCTCCTTTTGATGAATGCGCCGCGAAAACGAAGGCGTATCTTGCGGATTTCGACGCCGACTTTATCATCGGCTCGCTGCACGTTGTGGACGGGGTGGACGTGTACTATCCCGATTATCACAGGAATAAAACTCAGCAGACAGCCTATCTCAAGTATGTTGAAACCATCCTTGAATCGCTGCCGAGGTTCGATTTTATCAGCGTGCTCGGGCATTACGATTTTGTTGCAAAATTCGCGCCGTATGAAGATCGCAGGATGAGGCTCGACCTTTCGCCGCTCATCCGCCATGCGTTCACAGGCGTGTTCAAAACGCTCGTATCCATGGGAAAGGGCATCGAGATAAACACCTCCGCTTGGCGCGGCGAAGCGCGCTGGGGGCTGGACGTGCTCAAGCTTTACCGCGCGCTCGGGGGCGAGTTCGTGACCTTCGGCTCCGATGCGCACAGGAGCGCCGTGCTCGGCAGCAGGCTCGATGAAGCGTATGAGCTTGCGCTCGAGGCCGGCATACCGTACTACGCCACATTCGAAAAAATGCAGCCGACGTTCCGACCGATAGTGTAATAATAAACATTAGTTGACCGGCACTAGCCCGGGCGAACCGCCCGAAGCGCACGAAAGAGAGGCTTTTTTGTTCGAGGACGATCAAAAAACTAATATGGGCAACGCGGAAACCATGACCGTGCATGCCGCGCTCGACCGCTGTGTCGACCTTGTTGGAAGGGTGGATCTCGATATCATCGCCCATTTTGCCAAGATCGACAGCGAGCAGGCGCGTGTTTTGCTGCGCAGCGCGGTCTATTTCGATCCGCAGCTTGAGCGCATCGTGACCGCTGAGGAATATCTTTCGGGCAATATCCAAAAAAAGCTCGATGCGGCGAGAGCTGCGCTCGAGGCGGGGGGAGACGAGGAGCTTCTCGGCAATATCGCCGCGCTCGAGGCCGTGCTCCCGGAGCGCATTATGCCGAATCAGATCAAGGCCTCCATCGGCAGTCCGTGGATCCCCACTTGGGTCTACCGTGATTTCATAATCGCGCTCATCGGCATAAAGTCCAATTCGGGCAGGATCCCGCTGAACGTTGAATACATTCGCGAAGCGAACCACTACATTATCCACGGCAAAAAGCAGTTCCGTGAGTTCACCCGCGCAAAATTCAAATACGGCACGGAGCGAATGGACGCATTCGAGATAATCGAAAGAATGCTCAATTCGCGCGATATCGCCGTGTACGACAACGATATCCCCGTCGGGAGGGACAGCCAGGTCCGCAGAGTCAACAAGGAGGAGACCCTGCTTGCTCAGGAGCGCGCAAGGGAGATCTCCGAGCGCTTTTCGTACTGGCTTTTCAAGGACGAGCCGCGCAGAACGAAGCTGCTCGATCTGTACAACGAAGCCTTCTGCGCGATCAGGCCGCGCCGCTTCGACGGAGCGCGGATGCTGCTTCCGGGCAAAAATCCCGAGATCAAGCTTCAAAAGCATCAGCTCGACGCGGTGAACAGGATCGTGCATTCGAAAAACGTTTTGATCGCGCACCAGGTCGGCGCAGGCAAGACCTACGTCCTCGCCGCCGCCGCGATGGAGCTTCGCAGGCTCGGCATCTCCAAGCGCAACCTGATCGTCGTTCCGAACAATATCCTCGAGCAGTGGCATTACGAATTCCTGCAGCTTTATCCCGATGCAAACGTTCTGATGGTGGAGCCCAGAAGCTTCGTTCCCGCCGGAAGGAACCGCATCCTGAATCATATCAAGAATACCGACTACGACGCCATCCTCATGGGCTACGGCAGCTTCTCGCTGATACCGCTTTCAAAGGATGAGCGCGAAAGGGAGCTTATCGGCGCGCTTTCCGACATATCGGAGAGCATGAAAAACGCCGTTTACAACGATGCCTACACCGTGCTGAACCGCTACGCCTCGCGCATCGAGCGCAGGCTCCAGAAGCTTTGGGAGGAGGAGGCGCAGATACCGGCGGACGCCGTATTCTTCGACGATCTCGGCATCGACACCATCTTCGTGGACGAGGCGCATAACTTCAAGAATATCAGCATCGAGACCAAGCACGGCTCGCTCCCCGGACTCAATACCAAGGGTTCGCGCCGCTGCGACGATCTTATGGCGAAGATACGCTTCATCCAGCGCACGCACGGCGGCAGGGGCGCGGTTTTCGCAACAGGCACGCCGATAACCAACTCCGTTTCCGATATGTACACGCTTCAGCGCTATCTCGGCTATGAGCATATGGACGAGCTGAATCTGCTGGAGTTCGACAACTGGGTCAAGATGTTCTCCGAGGTGACCGAGGAATTCGAGGTCGAGGCGAACGGCGTTGGCTACCGCCTGCGCAGAAGGCTCAGCAAATACTACAATCTGCCCGAGCTTTCACTGCTGTTTTCGGATATCGCCGATCTCTACTTCAACTCGGAGGATGAGGCGAAGAAGCTTCCGCAATCCGTGGACTGCATTAACTGCATCGTGCCGGCGAGCGAGAGCCTGCGAAAATACATCGAGGAGCTTGCAAATCGCGCGGAGATCGTCAAGCAGGGCGCAGTGCCGCGCACCGAGGACAATATGCTCAAGATCACCACGGACGGACGAAAGGCCGCGCTGGATATGCGCCTTGTCGATCCGGACGCGGAGGACGATCCGGATTCCAAGCTCAATTCCTGCGTCAAAAACGTTTTCAAGATCTGGAGCGAGCATGAAAAGCTGACTCAGCTCGTTTTCCTCGATCAGAGCACGCCCAAGGATCGCTTCAACATCTACGACGATATCAAAAAAAAGCTGATCGCGCTCGGCATGCCCCAGGAGGAGATCGCCTTCGTGCACGATGCGCTGAACGACGCGATGCGCACCGCGCTTTTCAACAAGGTCCGCAAGGGCAGGGTGAGGGTGCTGATCGGCTCCACCTTCAAGCTCGGACTTGGCGCAAACGTGCAGAAGCATCTGCTCGCCGTGCATCATCTGGACATACCCTGGCGCCCTTCGGACGTTACCCAGCGCGAGGGACGAATGCTCAGGCGCGGCAACCGCAACGAGAAGGTCATGATCTATCGCTACATCACCAGCGGCAGCTTCGATGCGTATTCGTGGCAGCTTCTTGAAAACAAGCAGCGCTTCATCTCCCAGATCGTGAACGGCGACTACGTGAACCGCAGCGGCGACGAGGTGGACGAGATCGTGCTGACGTACAGCGAGGTAAAGGCCTTCGCCGTCGGCGATCCGCTTATTAAGCGCAAGATAGAGCTTGAAACCGAGCTTCAGCGCAAGCAGATGCTCAAAACCAAGCAGGAGCGTGCAAAGCTCGAGGCGAAGCAGCTTCTGATGCAGATACCGGGCAGAAGGGAGGAGCTCAAGCGCATAATAAGCATACTCGAGCTCGATGCCGCCCGCGCGGAGAAGTACGCAAGCCCGAACTTCACCATGATGCTCTGGAACGAGGAGTTCACCAAGCGCAGGGAGGCGGGCGAGAGGCTCATAGAGCTGATCGCGGAGCATGCGTTCATCCGCACCGAAAAGCTCGTGGGCAGCTATCGCGGCTTCGAGGTCTACCTTGCAAACGATGCTTCCGGCGCGAAAAGGGTGATCCTTCTCAAGGGCAGGGGCAGCTATCAAAGCGAGCTGAGCGACAGCGCGGTGGGCATCGTAACGAGGATGGACAACGTGCTCTCGGGGCTTGGAGCAAGGCTTGAAAACACGCGAACGGAGCTTGAGCGCCTCGGCAGCGAGGAGAAGGAGCTTGCGGACGCGGCGGCGCGTGAATCCGAGCTTGACGAGGTCATTGCCGGCCTGCGGCGCGAGCTTCATAAGGTGAACAGGCAGCTCGGCATGATCTGACGCGCCTGCGCCGTGAAAAAGAGAACAGGACGGATACCGCATCCGTATCGGATAAAAAATCCCTTGAAAGGGCAGAAATATGAGCGAAAAACACAATTATTCGGTAGACGACATCAGAGTTATGGAGGGGCTTGAAGCCGTGCGCGTTCGCCCCGGCATGTATATCGGCTCCACGGGCAGCCGCGGTCTTCACCATATGCTTTGGGAGATTGTCGACAACGCGGTCGATGAAGCTGCGAACGGCTTTGCGACCGAGGTCTCTGTAACCATCAATAAGGATAATTCCGTAACGGTTGAGGACAACGGGCGCGGCATTCCGGTCGGCATCCACGAAAAGCTCGGCGTTTCGGGCGTTGAGGTCGTCTATACCCAGCTCCACGCGGGCGGCAAATTCGATAACGATTCCTACGGCTTCTCCGGCGGGCTGCACGGCGTGGGCGCTTCGGTCGTGAACGCGCTCTCCGAATTCGTTGAGGTCGAGGTCGCAACGGCGGGCAAGCTCTATTCCATGCGCTTCCACAGCTACGAGGACAAGGACGGCAATATGCACTCCGGCATCCCCGTCGCGCCGCTTGCGGAGGTCGGAAGAACGAGGCGGCAGGGCACGAAGGTCACCTTCCTGCCCGATGCGCGCGTTTTTGAAACCGTGGAGATGAACGGCGAGGTCGTTTCAAAGCGCCTTCGCGAGCTTGCGTATCTCAATAAGGGCGTGCTCTTCCGCTTCACCGATTCGCGCATCAAGGGCGAAAACAAGGTCAAGGAATATAAATACGATGGCGGTATTGTCGATTTCGTTTCGTATCTCAACGGCGAAAAGACCGCGCTCTATGATCGTCCGATCTACTTCACGGGCGTTCGCGGCACGGGCAAAAATACGATCGTTGTAGAGATCGCGATGCAGCATAACGACGGCTACACCGAGAGCGTGTTTTCCTATGTAAACAACATTCCCACCACCGAGGGCGGCACGCACGAAACGGGCTTCCGCTCGGCGTTCACCAAGGTGATGAACGACTATTGCCGCAAGATAGGCGCGCTCAAGGAGAAGGACGCTTCGCTTGCGGGCGAGGATTTCCGCGAGGGTCTGACGGCGGTAATTTCGCTCAAAATGAGCTCTATTCAGTTCGAGGGACAGACCAAGACCAAGCTCGGCAACACCGAGGCGAGAACGGCCGTCGAATCCATCGTGATCGAGGAGCTTATGCCGATCCTCGAAAACCTCAAGAACGCCGATATCGCAAACGCGATGGCGGATAAGGCGCTCAAGGCTGCGAAGGCACGCGAGGCGGCAAGGCGTGCAAAATCCATGGCGCGTGAAAAATCCAAGCTCGAGAACGCGCCGCTCGTCGGCAAGCTCTCAAGCTGCACGGGCAGAAATCCCGAAATGAACGAGCTTTTCATCGTTGAGGGCGACTCGGCCGGCGGCAGCGCCAAGCAGGGGCGCGACAGGCGCTTCCAGGCGATACTCCCTCTGCGCGGAAAGCCGCTGAACGTGGAAAAACGCCGCATCGAGCAGGTGCTTGAAAACGACGAGTGCCGAAGCATAATAACCGCGCTCGGAACGGGCATAGGCGAGGATTTCGAACTTAAAAACCTCAAGTACCACAAGGTAATAATCCTATCGGATGCCGATCAGGACGGTGCGCATATCCGCGCTCTGCTTCTGACCTTCTTCTACCGCTACACCAAGGAGCTTATCACGAACGGACACGTCTATATGGGTATGCCGCCGCTCTACAAGGTGCAGAAGGGCAGCGACGTCAAATACGCATACGACGACGAGGAGCTTGCCAAAATAACCAAGGGCATGAAGGGCTACACGCTCCAGCGCTATAAGGGACTTGGCGAAATGAACCCCGAGCAGCTTTGGGAAACAACTTTGAACCCAGAGAACCGCTCGCTCGTCCAAGTAAGCATCGAGGACGCCGCATACGTCGAACACCTCGTCACCCTCTTGATGGGCGATAAGGTCGCAAGCCGCAAGGAATACATAATGGACTACGCCAACTTCAATAAGGTCGATACCTTTGAGGATAAGGTGAAGGTGGAGTGAAGGAATACTAAATGCGATCCGTTTGTTTGAATACTAATACCGATTTTTCACGCGCAGCCGGCATACTTCTGCCGGTTTTTTCCCTTCCGTCGGCGCACGGGATAGGCACGCTTGGCAAGGCAGCTTTTGATTTCATCGACTTTTTGGCGGCAGCGGGGCAGCGGTATTGGCAGGTTTTGCCGCTGAACCCGACGGGCTTCGGCGATTCTCCGTATTCAAGCTGTTCGGTCTTCGCCGGCAACCCGTATTTTATAGATCTCGATACACTTGCGGCCGATGGGCTTTTGAAAAAGCGAGAGCTGAGAGCGTTCGACTTTGGCTCGGATAACCGCAAAATCGATTATGAAAAGCTCTATAACGGCCGTTTTAAGCTTCTGCGCCTTGCTTTTGAGCGTGCGGAGCTTCAAAACGATTCCGCTTATTCGCGCTTTGTTTCCGAAAATGAAGCGTGGCTTTCGGACTACGCGCTGTTTATGGCGCTTAAATCACATTTTGATATGAAGCCTTGGCAGGCTTGGGACGATGCGGGCGCAAGGCTGCGCCGACCGTCAGTGCTTGAAAAATACGGATCAAAGCTCCACACTGAGATCGAGTTTCATAAGTTTTTGCAGCATCTTTTCTATTCCCAATGGGAAAAGGTCAAGTCATACGCCAATTCGCGCGGTATCGGCATCATCGGCGATCTGCCGATCTACTGTGCGCTCGATTCGGCGGATTGCTGGGCAAACAAGGCGCAGTTTCAGCTTGATAAGGACGGCAGACCAACGCTCGTTGCGGGCGTGCCGCCGGATGCGTTCACCGAGGACGGCCAGCTTTGGGGCAACCCCTTATACGATTGGGAAAGGATGAAGAAAAGCGGCTATGCTTGGTGGACGCGCCGCATAGAGAACGCCGAAAAGCTCTATGACGCGGTTCGCATCGACCATTTCCGTGCGCTTGAAAGCTATTGGGCGGTGCCTGCTTCGGATGATACAGCGCGAAACGGGCATTGGGTGAAGGGCCCGGGCATCGGCTTTATTGATGCAATAAAAAAGCGTTTCACGAATCTCCCGTTCATCGCCGAGGATCTCGGCTTTTTGACCGAAGAAGTCCACGCGCTGCGCCGCGAATCTGGCTGGCCCGGTATGAAGGTGCTTGAATTTGCGTTCGATCCTTCGGGCAAGAGCGATTATCTGCCGCATAACTACGATAAAAACTGCACCTGTTACACCGGAACGCACGACAACGCGCCGCTTTTGCTCTATCTTGAGCAGGCAGGCGAAGCCGAGCGGGCATTTATCGCAAAATACCTCGGTATAAAAACCAAAAATGCAAATCGGCTTGCCGAAGCCATACTTCGTGCGGGGCTGGCTTCGACAGCAAACCTCTTTATTGCACAGATGCAGGATTGGCTGAACCTTTCGGAAGGCTCGCGCATAAATATGCCCGGAACGAGCGATGGCAACTGGCAATGGCGTATGAAGCGCGGCGAAGCAAGCGAAAAGCTTGCCGCGCGCATTCACGAGCTGACCGAGCTTTACGGCAGGTAACGGAGAAACTATGCAGCATCCCGAAAAATGGCGCGAAACGGTCGATCCGTTTTCGCTTCCTTATAAGCAATTCGAGCTAAAGCGTATCCTTGGATACCCGCACGCCGGAAACGATGTGTTCCATGCCGAGGGCATCTATCGCGGCGAAACCGTCCGCGCCTATATCAAGGCGGCGCGGCAGAGCGGCGCGAATATCGAAAACGAGGTTTCCATACTATCCCGGCTCGATTCCCCGATCTTCCCAAAGGTGATAGACTTCTGCTTTGCTGGCATGCCTTTTTCTGTAACGCTCGAGCTTGTGGGCGAAAGGCTCTCGACCATTGTGGGAGACAATGCCGATATGAGCTCGATCAGCTTCCTTGCGGAGTACGGTCGAACCCTTGCGAAGCTGCACGGCATGAAAATCAACGAAGCAAAGCGGGTTGCCGACAGGCGTTTCTTTCACGCACCGAGCGCGGAGCTGCTTTCAAAGCTCGCACTTTCGCGTTTACAAGCGCTCTTTGAAAACGAACCCAATAGCACTTCAAAATGCTTCTGTCACGGCGATTTTCATTACGCGAATATCCTTTGGCAAAACGGTCATATAAGCGGCATCCTCGATTTCGAGCTTTCCGGCATCGGCGAACGCGATTTCGATATCGCTTGGGCGATCTTCCGCCGCCCCGGGCAGAGGTTTATGAAAAGGGATGCGGAGATAAGCGAGTTCCTGCGCGGTTATTCCGAAATCGGTGAATTCGATGAGCGCGCGGTTCGCCGCTATATGGCGCAATGCTATATCCATTTCCTTGAGTTCAGCGCGGACGATCAAGAATACTGCGCGTTTGCCGGTGCATGGCTGAGCTCTTATGCCGCAACACTGTAAATAACCAAGCTACTCATAAAACCCTATCTCTTTTTTCACCTCCTTCGACAGCAGCAAGAGCGCGAAAACATTCGGCGCCGCCATCAGATAATTGAATATTTCGCCGCATTTCCACGCGATATCCACGCGAACGAATGCACCGAGCGCCGTCAGCAGCGTAAACGCAACGCAGAACGGCGTTTTCGCTTTTTCGCCGAAAAGATACTTTGCCGCCGAAAGCCCGTAGGCCGACCAGCCGATAAGCGAGGTGTAGGCAAAAAGCAGCAGCGAAACCGAAAGAAACACGCTTGCCGCTCTTTCGCCGAGCACGCTTGAAAACGCCGAAAGCGCGATCGAGGCGCCCGAAACCTGCGTTCCGCCGTCGAGCGGTACGCCGCTTGCGAGCACCGTGAGCGCAGTGAGCGTGCACATGACGAGCGTATCCGCGAACACTTCGAACACGCCGTAAAGCCCCTGCTCGATCGGTGAGCTCGCATCCGCGCAGGCATGCGCCATAGCCGATGAACCAACGCCGGCTTCGTTTGAATAAACGCCCCTTGAGATGCCGACGCGCATGCATCTTGAAACGCAGGCGCCCGCGAGCCCGCCGCCCGCTGCGCGAAGGCCGAGCGCTTCACGGAAGATCCGCGCAAGGCTCGGCAGCACGTTCGCTCGAAACCTTATCAGCACAATCATGCAAACCAGCGCATAGATAAGCGCCATGAAGGGCACGAGCAGCGCGGATATCCTTCCTATGCGCTTTGCGCCTCCGATCACAACTATCCCGGTCAGCGCGGCGCACACCATCCCGGAAACGGCGAACACCGTGCTTCCCTCGGCGCCCGAACCGAAGGCGCGAAGCATCTCGGCGGCGCTTCCCGCGACTGTGTTTGCCTGAACGAGCGGAGTTCCGAGAGCGGAAGCAAGCAGCGTGAACACGGCGTAGGCAGCGGCAAGCGGCGCCGCAAGCTTGGACAGGGCGGGGGAGGAATGCCTTGACCCGCCGAGCGCAAGCCTCATATAGCTCATCGGACCGCCGGTGTATTCGCCGCCGCGCTTTTCGCGGTGCTTGACGGCGAGCAGCACCTCCGAAAACTTCAGCGCCATGCCGAAAATGCCCGCAAGCCACATATAGAAAACAGCGCCCGCGCCGCCGATCGCGATCGCGCTTGCGGTGCCTGCGATGTTCGCGGTGCCAATCGAGCCGCCGAGCGCCGTCGCCATCGCCTGAAACGGCGTTGTGCCGCTGCCGTCCTTTTTGACGCTGCGCGAAGTGCCGCCCGCGCCCCGCCGCCCGAAGCCCATGGCGGTGCTTATCGAGCGTGCCAAATGCTTGATGGGGAATGCGCGCAGGGCGAGTGTCTGCGCAAGAGCCGCCGCAAGCATCATTACCGAGAAGAAGCCCGAGATCATTTCCATACGGAAAGCTATGCCGAAAAAGGAAAAAGCATGACAGATCGGGCGTGTATTACATGAATGAATTGTGACTTTTTTATTAACTTTGCTTTTTGGGCCGAAAACCTGTTTACAAAAGCGCGATCAACTGATAGAATTGATGCATGGAAGGGTTCTGCTCAGGACAGCATCCGTTGTTTTGCCCCCATCTTTTCCGGAGGTTGTTTTTGTTTTTTCTCCTCCGGTCCATACCTCCTATGCCTCCCCGCCCGATCAGCTCGAGCGGGGAGGGGCTTTTTATTCGAGGAGCTGTCCGAGGGCGCTTCGCGGACTCTCGGAAGAATTGAAATATATATCGGAAAATAAGCTTGCATATTGGGGATAACTGTGCTAAAATGAGCGAATAATTTCCTTGTAAGAGGTGTAATATGGTCAGATTATATCAGCTTCAAAACGATCCGCAGGCCTTCGTGGGCGATATCGAGGTCTCCGGTTGGATAAAAACCGCGCGCCAGTCCAAAAACGTCGGCTTTATCGCGCTTTCGGACGGCTCGTGCTTTCGGACCGTGCAGGTCGTGTATGAAACCGATTCGATAGCGGACGACGTTGTCCGTTCGCTCGACACCGGCGCGGCGATCACCGTGCGCGGCGTTCTTGAGCTGACGCCCGATGCGCAGCAGCCCTTCGAGATCAAGGCGAACGAGATCGTGATCGACGGCGCATGCCCGAACGACTACCCGCTTCAGAAGAAGCGTCATTCGCTCGAGTATCTAAGGACCATCCAGCATCTTAGACCGCGCACGAACACCTTCCAGGCCGTTTTCCGCGTTCGCAGCGTCGTTGCGCAGGCGATCCACCGCTTCTTCGATGAGCGCGGCTTCCTCTATGTGCATACTCCCATCTTCACGGGAAGCGACTGCGAGGGCGCGGGCGAGATGTTCCGCGTTACAACTCTCGATATGGCCAACCCGCCCAAAACGAAGGACGGCAAGGTCGATTACTCCAAGGATTTCTTCGGAAAGAGCTGCAACCTCACCGTAAGCGGTCAGCTCCACGGCGAGGCGTTCGCGCTTGCCTTCCGCGATATCTACACCTTCGGCCCCACCTTCCGCGCCGAAAACAGCAACACCGCGCGCCATGCGGCGGAGTTCTGGCAGATCGAGCCCGAGATGGCGTTCTGCGACCTTGAGGGCTATATGGACACGGCCGAGGCGATGATAAAATACATCATCAAAACTGTTCTCGAGCGCTGCCCGGATGAGATGGAGTTCTTCAATCAGCATTACGATAAGGGGCTGCTTGAGAGGCTGAACCATGTTCTGAACTCCGATTTCGTTCGCTGCAGCTACACCAAGGCCGTGGATCTCCTGCTCGAATCGGGTCAGCAGTTCCAGTACCCCGTATTCTGGGGCTGCGATCTCAAGACCGAGCATGAGCGCTATATCTGCGAGCAGGTGTTCAATTCGCCCGTGTTCCTCACCGACTATCCCGCCGAGATCAAGTCCTTCTATATGCGCCTCAACGACGACGGCAAGACCGTTGCGGCGGCGGACCTGCTCGTTCCCGGCGTTGGCGAGATCATCGGCGGCAGCCAGCGCGAGGAGCGCTACGACGTGCTCAAGAAGAAGATCGAGGACCTCGGCATGGATATGAGCGGCTACGAATGGTATCTCGACCTTCGCAAGTACGGCGGCGTCAAGCACGCAGGCTACGGCCTCGGATTCGAGCGCATACTGATGTATCTCACCGGCGTTGAGAATATCCGCGACGTCGCTCCCTTCCCGCGCACCACGGGCAGCATGGAGCTCTGATCCGAATCTGAAGCTTAAAACCAACAAGCTGAGAAGGCTTTCGCCCTTTCAGCTTGTTTTACTTTACCGTTTTTCACTATACTGCCTCGAACTGTGCGAAAAGCGCGAACTCCTGTCAAACGGGAATTCGCACAAATCAAGCGGGCGAGGGTGCTTACATCAGCTTGCTGTGGCAAAGCAGCGATATGATCGAGACCGCATCCACGAACAGCTGAACGCAGAGCAGCGTCAGCGCAACGGTTTTATTAAAGCAGCTTGCGATCAAAAACGCGAGCGCGAGCACGGACAGAATGATGATCTGGCTTGTTCTCGCGGCGCTCAGCCGAACAGCCTTTTTGCGCTCGTCGTTTTCAACGATATAGGCCTTGTTAAGCTCCGCTTCGCTGCGCAGCTTGCCGGCGGTGATAATGATCAAAGAGATGCAGACCGCCTGGATGCCAACGAAAACGCCCGAGACAAAATTGCCGTTAAGCGCGTTTTCATTTGCGGGAACCAGCATCCTGAACAGGATCCCGGCAAAGAGCATCAGCCCGTTCAGCATAAGCAGCAGCCCGATCCTGATTCTCAGCTTTTTCTTGAAATCTTCCATTTTATTCCTCCTTATCTATATCCGAAAAATCAAAAACCTCCTCGATCGGCATCTCGAAGAACCGCGCGATCTTGTACGCAAGCGGAAGGGAAGCGACGTATTTACCAACCTCGATCGAGGTTATCGTCTGCCTTGTAACGCCCACCGCCTGCGCCAGCTCCTCCTGGGAAAGCTTGCGCTTTTTGCGAAGCTCCGGTATGTTCGTTTTCAAAAAGCTCACCTCCTGATGCAAAGCTTGCTTTGCAAACTTAGTATAGCAAGCTTTGCAAGTGATGTCAAGCAGGCTTTGCAAATATATTGACTCAGCGCCCCGCACGCTGAAAACGGAAGCCATTCGGCTGCCAAACCTTGACAATTAAGCAAAAAAGTAATATCATTATAATGAATTAATATTGTTCGGAGGCAACCATGAATCTTAACATCGGCACTAAGCTCGGCGGCTTTATCGTCGAGCGCGTTCGCGAATCAAAGGAGCTCAGCGGCAGGCTCGTCGAGATGCGTCATACCGGCTGCGGCGCGCAGCTTCTGTGGATGGATAACGGCGACAGCAACAAGCTTTTCTCCGTCGCCTTCAAAACTCTTCCCGAGGATCACACCGGCGTTTTCCACATCCTCGAGCATTCCGTGCTCTGCGGTTCGGAGAAATACCCGGTCAAGGAGCCGTTCGTCGATCTTATGAAGAGCTCGATGAACACCTTCTTAAACGCAATGACCTTCCAGGATAAGACCATGTATCCGATCTCGAGCCGAAACGAGCGCGATTTCTTGAACCTCACCTCGGTTTATCTCGACGCCGTTTTCGCCCCCTTGAGCGTGCGCGACGAGAATCCCTTCCGTCAGGAGGGTTGGCATCTCGAAAAGGACGAGGGCGCGGAGCCCTATTTCAACGGCGTTGTTTACAACGAGATGAAGGGCGCGATGGCGGGTCTTGATGAGATACTCGAAGAGGGCATGAACGCGCTGCTTTTCCCCGACAACTGCTACGGCTTCAATTCCGGCGGCGATCCCGAGCACATCCCGGAGCTTACCTACGGGATGTACTGCACGATGTATCATAAATACTATCACCCCTCAAACGCGAGGTTCTATCTCGACGGCGCCGTGCCGCTTGAGAAAACGATAGCGCTGATTGAGGAGTATATCGGAAACATCGAAAAGCAGGACGCTTCGCACGATATCCCGATGCAGAAGCCGGTCGTTGCCGAAAAAACTGTTTACTACGAGATCGCGCCCAATGAGGATGAGGCGAATAAAACCGTCCTCAGCTTCGGCAGGATCATCGCTTCTTTTGAGCAAAAGCGCCGCAACATGATGAGCGTGGTGCTCTGCAGCTACCTTGCCGGCACGAACGATTCTCCCATCACCCGCGCCCTGCTCGATGCGGGGCTCTGCGAGGACGTTTCGCTGTACGTTACCCACGATATCCAGCAGTCCAAGCTCGTTTTGACCGTTAAGAATACTGAGCGCGACAAGCTTCCCGCGATCCGCGAAACGGTCGAAAAGGTGATCGCGGAGCTCGTGAACGGCGGCTTTGATAAGGAGATGCTCACCGCGCAGCTCAACCGTTTTGCGTTCAACCTCAAAAATATGTGGGAGCCCGCTGGCCTCGTGCGCTGCATAAGCAGCTCGATGAGCTCTCTATACGGCGGAGACCCCATGCTCTATATGGAAAACGACGCCGATATCGAGGCGGTTCGCGCATGCATACCCACCGGCGAATTCGAGGCGCTTGCAAAGGAGCTGTTCGACTTCGGTAAAATGAGCACCCTCACCGTGCTGCCGAGCAAGACCCGAGGCGAGGAGCTTGCCAAGAAGGCGGCGGATTGGGCTAAGGAGATGTACGAATGGCTCGATGAAAGCTCCCTTGTTGAGCTCGATCGCAAGAACACCCGTCTGCACGCATGGCAGCAGGAGCCGGACAGTGAGGAGCACACCGCGATGCTGCCCGTTCTGCCGCTCTCCGAGGTCGGCAAGGAGCCCATGCTGATACCCACCGAGATCCGCGAGGAAAACGGCGTTAAGCTTATGTTCCACCCGCTGAGAACGAACGGCATTACGCATATCACCCTCTATTTCAACGCATCCGACCTCGGCTTCGACGATATCCCCAAGGCGAGCCTGCTTGCAAAGCTTCTCTCCAAGCTTCCCACTAAAAAGCACACGGCGCAGGAGCTCGATAAGCTTATCAAAACCTATATCGGAAGGCTTAAATTCTCCGTTATCTCGGCGGATTTAAACCCCAAAGCCAGCGTTTCCCATATCGCCGCAAGCTTCTCCGCTCTCGATGAAAACGCCGAGAAGGCGGCCGAGATAGTTGCGGAGATACTCCTTGAAACCGATTTTTCCGATGCGCAGCGCATCCGCGAAAACGTTATCCAGATCGACGAGGCTACCAAGCAGCGCGCCGTCATGGAAGGCGACGATCTCGGCTTGAGCGCGGTAAGAGCGCAGTACACTTCGAGCGCCGCCTGCGAAGATCAGGCGGAGGGCGTCGGCTTCCGTATGTTCATAAAGCAGCTCGCTTCCGATGCCGAAGCGAATTCCGCAGAGCTTGCCGAATGCTTCACGGCGATCTGCTCCCGTACCTTCTGCCGCGAAAGGCTGATGATCGGCGCAGCCGCGCAGAGCGAGATCGACGCAGCAAAACTCGCAGCGCTGCTTCCCCACGGCGAAGCCGCACCCGAAAACGCGCATTATGAAACCAAGCTGCCCATGCGCCTCGGAATTCGCATACCTGCGCAGGTCGCGTTTGCGGAGAAGGGCATTGATATCGAAAAGCTCACGGGCGATATGGTCGTTGCGGCAGTTATCATCCGCCTCAGCTATCTTTGGACGAAGGTCCGCGTTCAGGGCGGCGCATACGGCTGCGGTCTTAAAACCGGTGAGAGCGGCCTCATCTGCCACTATTCCTACCGCGATCCCTCTCCCGCAAGGACGCTCGGCATCTACGACGAGGTATCCGCATTCATCCGCGAATTCTGCGAGGGCGGGGAAGAGCTGGATAAGTTCATCATCGCCGCTATCGGAAGGACCGAGCCCCTTGTCGCTCCCGAGCAGATGGCGGCAATGGCCGATCTCGAGCTTATGAACGGCATCACTGCGGAGCATAAGCGCCAAAGGCGCGCCGAGATGCTCGCCGTGACCCGTGAAAGCCTCCTCAAGCTTTGCGACACCTTCGACCGCTGCGCCAAGGACGGCGCGGTGTGCGTCGTCGGAAACGAGGCCGCGCTTGCGGAGATCCCCGACCTGAGCGTTATCGAGCTTTGATAAAGTGAGAGAAAAACAAAATCCCAAACCGAAAACAGCCGGAAAAAGCGCCGTTCAAGCAATGGCGCTTTCCGCGCTTATGGCGGCGGCGCTCTGCATACTTGCGCCGCTGTCCATACCTATCGGACCCGTGCCGATAACGCTTTCGGTGCTCGCGATTATGCTCATGCCATACCTTTCGGGAATGCGGCTTTCGGTGCTCGCCGTGGTGCTGTATCTTGCGCTCGGCGCGCTCGGGCTTCCCGTGTTCTCCGGCTTCGAGGGCGGCGTGCAAAAGCTCGTCGGCCCCACGGGCGGCTTCCTTGTCGGCTATATCCCGCTCGCCTTGATCGCGGGGCTGTTCGTCGATAAGAGCGATCGCATGCCCGCTCAGCTTCTCGGCCTTGCGCTCGGGCTCTTCGCCTGTTATGCGCTCGGCACCGTTTGGCTTGCGCTTCAAATGCGCATAGACCTTTCAGCCGCGCTCGGTGCTGCCGTGCTGCCGTTTCTGCCGCTCGATGCCGTAAAACTTGTGACGGCGGCGGTGCTCGGCCCTCAGCTCAAAAAACGGCTGAAGCGGAGCAATGCGTGCGGTGATTGATTTATCCGTGCCGTTGGTGATATAATATAAAAAGTGAAAGCGTGCGGCTTGGCGACGCTGCGGCAGTGCAGCGCCGGAAACAGCTTTCGATCGAAGGAGTGTTTGTTTTTATGAAAAAGCGTGCAATAATCATAGTTTTGGACAGCGTGGGTATAGGCGAGCTGCCCGATGCGGCCGATTTCGGCGACGAGGGCTCCCATACCCTCGGCAACACCTACGCGCAATGCAAAATGAATATCAAAAACCTGCTTGCGCTCGGGCTCGGCAATATCGAGGATTCCCGCCTTCCCGCTTCGGAGCGTCCGCGCGCCGCATACGGCAGAGCGGCGGAGCTCACCCATGCCAAGGACACCACGAGCGGCCACTGGGAGATGGCGGGGCTTCCTATGGAGGTCCCCTTCAAAACCTACCCGACCGGCTTCCCTCGCTCGATCATGAATGATTTTGAGATGCGTATCCACAGGGGCACGCTCGGCAACTGCGTCGCCTCCGGCACCGTCATCATAAACGAGCTCGGCGATGAGCACGTGCGCACCGGCAAGCCCATCATCTACACCTCTGCGGACAGCGTGTTCCAGATCGCGGCGCATGAGGAGGTCATCCCGCTTGATAAGCTCTATAAGATGTGCGAGATCGCAAGGGAGCTGCTCATGGGCGAAAACCTCGTGGGCAGGGTCATCGCGCGCCCCTTCCTCGGCGCGAACGGCGACTATAAGCGCACCGAGAACCGCCGCGACTTCGCGGTCGAGCCCGTCGGCGAAACGATACTCGACAGGCTGACGGCGCGCGGCAAGGACGTGACGGCGATCGGCAAGATCGAGGATATCTTCTGCCATAGGGGCATAACCACCGTTGACCACACGAAAAACAACGTGACAGGCATAGAGTCGACGATAAGCTTCTTGAAGAAGGGCAGCGGTGACTTTATCTTCACAAATCTGGTGGATTTCGACGCGCTCTACGGGCATAGAAACAATGCCGAGGGCTACGCCGAGGCGCTTGAATACTTCGACAGAAAGCTGCCCGAGATCATGGATGCGATGAGCGATGACGACGTTCTGATCATCACCGCCGACCATGGCTGCGACCCGACCACGCCAAGCACCGACCACAGCCGCGAGTACATCCCGGTGCTCGTCTGGGGCAGGAAGGTGAAGCCCGTTCCGCTCGGGACCCTGCCCACCTTCGCGGATATCGGCGCAAGCGTCGTGGATTATCTGCTCGGGGAACGCTTCCCGTTTGGAGAATCGTTTATTGAAAGGATAATGGAGAAAGACTGAAGATCCGCTCGTCACAACTTAAATCAGAGGCGTCGTGCGCTCCGCTGGCACGGCGCTTTTTTTGCTTGGCGGCGGAAAAGAATCCTGTATATGCTATGGTGTGTGCCTGTTTGATCTTCAAGACTGCATACTCGATCCCCCCCTGCAAAAAACCGTATAAAAGAGCATATTTCTTTTCAAACCCGGCATATGCTGTATAAAAAATGCCGAAAGGATGATCCCATTATGCCCTGCGATATAAGAAGACCGATCGCGCTGTTCTGCTGCTTCCTGCTCTTTGCAAGCCTCGCCCTTGGCGGTGTCTCATTCGCGGAGACCGCCGCGCCCGCTTCGGTGGATACGCGCTCCGCTAAGGCTGTGCTGCTGATCGATGAAGCGAGCGGCAAGCTCCTTTACGAACTGAACGCTGCCGAAAAGCTGCCCGCCGCGGGGCTCACAAGGCTGGCGGCGCTGCTGGTCATCTGCGATGCGTTCGACGGCGGCCTGATCGACGGCTCGGCGCAAGTCACCGTGGACGATACGGCCTCGCGCATCGGCGGCACGACCGCTTTCCTTCGCTCGGGCGAGCAGATCGAAGCTTCCGCCCTCCTGCTTGCCGCCGCGATGATAAACGCAGGCGATGCCACACACGCGCTGGCATGCGCGGCTTTCGGCGGGGAGTCAAACGCGGTTGCCGCGATAAACGCACGCCTTGCGGGGCTTGGCGTGGATGCGGTCTATTCCGATATCTGCGGTTCGGGTCAGCGCTTTTCGGCGGTGGAGCTTGCGGCGATCGCAGGAGAACTAATAAAAAGTCAAACATATTTAAAGTACGGAACGAAATACTATGAGCATCTTCCGCATGAAAACGCGGGGGAGACCGAGCTTGCGAATCCGAATAAGCTGATCAAGCAGTATTCCGGCTGCCTGGGCGTTGGCACGGGCTCATCCTCGGAGGCCGGCTATTGCGGCGTGTTCGCGGCAAGGCGCGGCGAAAGCGGCTATATCGCAACGGTGCTCGGCGCGGGGAGCGGCGCGGAGCGCTTTGAAACGGGCAGGGATCTGCTCGATCACGGCTTCTCCGCGTACAGGAGCATCCGCGTCAGCGCGGCGGGCGAGGGCTTCGGAAGCATCCCCGTAAAGGGCTCGCTCGTTCGGCAGATCGGCGCGGAGGCGGGGGACGACACCTTCTTGCTGATCAGCACCGTAAAAAAGGAGTACACGCTCGAGCCCGCGCTTGCGGAGCTGCTCGAAGCCCCGATCAAAAGGGGCGATGCGGTCGGAATGCTGACCGTTCGCGGCGCGGACGGCGAGGTGCTTGCGGAAACCGTGCTCGTTTCGGACAGGGACGCGCCCGAATCGGGCTTTTTGGACTGCGCGCGCCTTATCATGCGCCGCTTCATTGGCCTGGAAACCGAGGAGGGCGGCGAAGAATAGCATTCCCGCTCAATAAAACGGCTTTGTGTTGCATCCCAATGTCAAATGTGGTACAATATAATCGGAGCTTACCGTGCGCATAGTGCGGCGGCTCCGCGGCCGGGCGCCGTTTCGGCCGCAGATTCAATGAGGGATGTAAATGTTTCTATGGGCTTGAATATGACTTCCTTGCTGTCGATGCTTAAGGCCGTTCCCGGCATCATAATAGCCTTCAGCTTCCATGAATGGGGGCATGCCTTTGCCGCCTATAAGATGGGCGATCCCACTGCGCGCAATTTGGGCAGGATGACGCTCAACCCCCTCGCGCATATCGACCCGATCGGCTTTTTGATGATGGTCATCGTCGGCTTCGGCTGGGCAAAGCCCGTTCCGGTCAATCCGAACAACTACCGAAACTACCGCGTCGGCGAGCTCGTGGTCTCGCTTGCGGGCGTGACCATGAACCTCATCCTCGCGCTAATCGGCACGATAGCGCTCGTGCTCACCGCAAAGCTAAGCGGTATCGGCTTCGTTGCAAACGAGGGCTTTATCAGCTTCAGATACCTTCCCGGAACGAGCGGCGCGGCGCTTACTGCGCTCGGCATAATCGGCAATTTCGTAACCTTCAACCTCGCGCTGATGGTGTTCAACCTCATCCCTGTGTTCCCGCTGGACGGGTTCCACGTTGCGGAGGTCACCCTCTCCAAGCTGACCGGCCCCAAGCCCTTCATGTTCCTTCGAAACTACGGGCAGTTCATCCTCATCGGCATACTGCTTCTCGGCCGATTCGGGATATCCTTCATCTCGCCGGTCACGGGCGGCATCTTCAAAGGGCTTTTGAAGCTCGTGCTGCTGCTGTTCGGAATGCCGCTTGCAAGCGCTTGAATATGTTTTGGCCCGATCCGGCGCGATATGAGCGCTGCTTCCGATCGGTCCGCTTGGATCGTCGAACCGAGCGAAAGGAAAAGGGAAAGGCGGCGGCTGCTTGGATTACCGTGTCAGCATAAAACAGTTTGAAGGCCCGCTCGACCTTCTGCTGCACCTTGTGGAAAAGGCGGAGGTCGATATAAGGGATATCTTCATCTCCGAAATAACGAACGAATTTCTTGAGTACGTGAAGCATCTCGACGAGCCGGACCCCGATCAGACCAGCGAGTTTCTGACCGTTGCGGCAACGCTCGTTTACGCTAAATCGCACTCCCTCTTCCCGCCCGAACCGAAGAACGAGGAGGAAGAGGAGGAGGACCCCGCCGAGCTGCTCGTTCGAAGGCTTCGCGAGTACAAGGCGTTCAAGGAAGCGGCGGGAATGATGCGCGAGCTGGCCGCCGATGCCGCGCTGATGCGCACAAAGCAGCCCGAGGAGTTTCCGCTTCCGCCAAAGGAGATAATCCTTCGCGATACCACCGTGGAGCGTCTCTTTGAAGCGATGCTCGCCGCGCTCGAGCGCGCAAGCGAGCCCGAAAAGAAGGAGCGCATACACGCCGTGCGCAGGGACGATTTCACGATCCGCTACTGCGCCGGCAGGATAAGGACCAGGCTTCGGGCAAACCGGGGCAAAACCACCTTCACTGAGATAATCGAGGGCGCGGGCAGGATGGAGATAATCGTCACCTTCATGTCCCTTCTTGAGATGATGTCCACGGGCGAGATAAGGGTCGAGCAGAGCCGCTACTGCGGCGAGATCGAGATATTCGAGCAAAAGCTCATGCGGGACGACGCAAACCGCAGCTATATGGACGAACAGGACTGATAAACCTATGGAGAAAAAAGAGATCCTCGGCGCGATAGAGAGCATCATGTACGTTTCGGGCGAGCCCGTGGGCTTTGCCGAGCTTCAAAGGGTGTTCGATCTTACCGAAGCCGAGGTCAGGCAGCTTCTCGGCGAAATGCTCGAAAGCATGACGGCCGAGGGGCGGGGGGTGATCCCCTTCATAACCGATAAAACCGTGCAGCTCGTGACGAACCCCGTGTACAACGCGCAGATCGTCAAGCTGCTTGCCCCGCCCGAGGAGCGCAGCATGAGCGATTCCATGATGGAAACGCTCTCGGTCATCGCCTACCGCCAGCCCGTAACGAGGGCGGATATCGAGGCCGTGCGCGGCGTGCGCTGCGAATACTCGGTCGCGCAGCTTCTAAAACAGGGGCTGATCTGCGAGCTCGGCAGGAAGGACTGCGTTGGAAGACCCATGCTTTTCGGCACGACCGACGCCTTCCTTCGCAAGTTCGCGCTGCACTCGCTTGACGAGCTGCCGCCAATGCCCGGCGCGGATGAACCCGAGCCTGAGGAGATAAGCGTCGTTTGATAAAACGCGCTCCTTGCCCGCCGAAACGGCCAGACGGTCGGTTTTTCGCCTCAATACGGCCTCATTTGGGATATAATGGGCGCAGATTAAGGCATTTCGGTTGAATATAGGATACAACACTTGAAAAAATGCGGCAAATGCTATAAAATACCACCGAAGTCGGTGGAAACCAAAATAATACCGGAGGTGTTACCATGACTGCCACGATAAAAAACGATCTCGGAATCATTTCGTTTGATGAAGAAGTGTTAGCAAGCATCGCGGGCTATGCCGCCTGCGAGAATTACGGAATAGTCGCAATGAACAGCAAAACGGCGGGAGACTCCATCCTGCAGGCGATAGGCGGCGAGAATATCCGCCGCGGCGTTAAAATAACCACCCTCGAGGACGACAGCGTGGATATCGACCTGTTCGTCACTCTGCTTTACGGCATCTCGTTCCCCGCTGTTGCCGAGAACGCGATGAGCAACGTTAAGTACAGGGTGGAGGATCAGACCGGCATCAAGGTGCGCAAGGTCAATATCTTTGTTGAGGCGATCCGCGTCTGACGCCGCTTCGCATTTGGAGGAAAAGGAATTGTTAGTTCGCAGTATAGATGGGTCTCTTTTTCGCGATATGCTTATGATGGGCGCGATGTGCCTTGAGAAGAATAAGCAAACCATAGACGCGATGAACGTTTTTCCGGTGCCGGACGGCGATACCGGAACCAATATGTCCATGACCATGCAGCGCGCCGTTCAGGAGCTTTCTGGCGTTAAGACCGACTCCGTAGACGCGCTCGCTTCGGCGCTTGCGACCGGTGCGCTCAAGGGCGCGCGCGGCAACTCGGGCGTCATCCTCTCGCAGATCTTCCGCGGCTTTGCCAAGGCGCTCAAGGGCGCCGAGGGCGATATAACCGCCGAAATGCTCTCGGAGGCGCTCGCAGCCGGCACAGAGGCTGCGTATAAGGCCGTTATGAAGCCAAAGGAGGGCACCATGCTCACGGTCGCAAGGCTGATGAGCGAGAGCGTCGCAAAGGCTGTTGAAGCCGGTGCCGATGCATATAAGGTGGTCGAGGTCATGCTAGAGAGCGGCGAGGCCGCGCTCAAGAAAACGCCCGAGCTGCTTCCCGTTTTGAAGGAAGCGGGCGTGCTCGATTCGGGCGGCATGGGCCTTCTGACAATATACCGCGGTTTCAAGATGGCGCTCGACGGCGAGGAGCCGAGCGAGGATTTCGCGCTCATGTTCAATACCGAGGAGCCCGAAAACGAAAACCGCGCCATCATCTCCGGCGCGGCGGAGGATATAGTTTTCGGTTATTGCACCGAGTTTTTCGTCACAAGGCTCACCAGGAACGCCACCGAGGGCGAGGTCGCAAAATTCCGCGGCAAGCTCATGAGCATCGGCGATTCCGTGGTCGTTGTGCATGACGACGGCATGATCAAGGTGCATGTGCATACAAACGATCCCGGCAAGGTGCTTCAGCATGCGCTCCGCCTCGGCGAGATCGACAGGATCAAGATCGAGAATATGCGCGAGCAGAACCGCGCCCTTGCCGAGCAGCGCAAGGCGAATGAAAAGGAGCTCGGCATCGTGGCGGTCAGCGCGGGCGACGGCATCGACGAGGTGCTCACCAGCCTCGGTGTGGACGTGATCATCCCCGGCGGGCAGACCATGAACCCCAGCGTGGACGTCATCCTTCGCGCCGTCAAAAACGCAAACGCGCGCAATGTGCTCGTGCTTCCCAACAACCCCAATATCATCCTTGCAGCCCAGAGCGCCGCGCAGAGCGCCGAGTGCAAGGTGCTCGTCGTGCCTTCAAAGACCATCGTTGCCGGCATCAGCGCGATGATCGGCTTCGATCCCGACAGCGACGCCGAAACAAATTGCGACGCGATGACCGCGCTGCTTGACAACGTGCTCTCCGGCTCCGTTACCTACGCCGTGCGCGACACTATGTTCGAGGGCAAGCAAATAAAGGAAAACGACGTCATCGGCCTGATCGACAACAGGATCGAGATCGTTGAAAAGAGCGTGGACGAGGCCGCCGAAAAGCTCGTTGAAGCCATGCTCGGAAAGCGCGGGGACGACGCGATCGTTTCCATCTTCTACGGCGCGGACACGCCCGCGGAGGATGCGCAGGCGCTCAGCGACAGGCTCGGCGAAAAGTATCCGGAAGCGGAGTTCGTGGTGCAGCACGGCGGTCAGCCGCTCTACTACTACTACATCGCCGTCGAGTGATCCCAAGTGGAAAAAGCATCTGAACTGACTAAAATCAAAGGCATCGGCCCCGGGCGCATCAAGCATTTTGCCCGCCTGGGGCTTTTTTCGTTGCAGGATCTCGTCTCCTTCCTCCCAAGAAGCTATCTGGATTATTCAAAGCCCGTCAGCGTTGCTCAAGCCGAGGACGGCGAGCCCGCCGCCATCGAGGTGAAGTTCATCGGAACGCCCAAGACCTTCCGCGCCAAATCGGGGCTGAGCATAACCACGGTCTCGATCGCAGATGAAACGGGCAACATCACCGCGGCATGGTTCAATCAGCCCTATATCGCGCGCTCAATCCCGAAGGAGCCCGGCGGCTACGCGCTCGGCACGGTTGATAAACGAACGGGGGCTCGGCTTCTGCGCGCGGGCTTCTCAAAGGAGCTTCCGGGCATAATCCCGGTCTACCCGCTTACGAGCGGCCTTACGCAAAGCGTTATGCGCATGGCGGTTCGCGGCGCGCTCGACCTCTGCCTAGAAGGCACGCAGGAAACGCTTCCCGAGGAGATACGCGAGCAGTACGGCCTGATCCCGCTCAAAAAAGCGATCGAAACAGTGCATTTTCCCAAAGATACCGACGAGCTTGCTTCGGCCCGCCGCAGGCTTGCTTTCGAGGATGCGGCCGTGCTGACGATCGTGCTCGAGAAGCTGCGGCAGAATAAAAAATCTCAGAAGGGCATAGCGTTTGAAACCTCGGGCATCCTCGGGGAATTCCTTGAGCTGCTGCCGTTCGAGCCAACGCCGGCGCAGTTCTCCGTGATGAACGAGATCGCGCTGGACATGGCCTCGCCGCAGCCCATGAGCAGGCTCATTCAGGGCGACGTGGGCTCGGGCAAAACAGCGCTCGCACTCTACGCAATGTTCATCGCCGCGAAGAACGGCGCCCAATCCGTGCTGATGGCGCCGACCGAGATACTTGCCGAGCAGCATTTTACGCTTCTTAAACGCTTTTTCGGCGATCGCGCCGCAATACTAAAGGGGCATATGAGCGCGCCCGTCAAGCGCGAGGTGCTCAGGGGCATCGCGGATGGCAGCATCATCGCAGTCACCGGCACCCATGCTCTGATCGAGGGCAAGGTCGAGTTCAGCAGGCTCGGGCTCGTGATAACCGACGAGCAGCACCGCTTCGGCGTTCGCCAGCGCGCGCAGATCGGCAAAAAGGCGGAATCGCCCGATACCATCATTATGAGCGCAACGCCGATACCAAGAACGCTTTCGCTGATACTGTACGGAGACCTGGATATCTCGCTCGTCAAGGGCATGCCGCCGGGCAGAAAACCGGTCAAAACGCAGCTCGTGCCCAGTGAAAAGCGCATCGCGATGTACCGCTATATCGAGCAGCGCATAAATAAAGAGCGCACACAGGCCTACGTCGTTTGCCCGATGATCGAGGAAAACGAGGATCTGGAGCGCGTGCGCTCGGCGGAGACGGTGTTTGATGAGCTGAAGGCGAATCTCTCCATCCACACAGCCCTCGTTCACGGCAAGCTCAAGAGCGCGGAGAAGGACGCGATAATGGAAAGCTTTCGCAGCGGCGCGATAGACCTGCTCGTTTCGACCACCGTGATCGAGGTCGGCGTGGACGTGCCGAACGCCTGCACCATGGTCATCGAGTCCGCCGAAAGATTCGGGCTTGCTCAGCTCCATCAGCTTCGCGGCAGGGTGGGGCGCGGCGATAAGCAGAGCGAATGCTGGCTTTTGACCGAGAGCCGCTCCAAAACCGCGATCTCGCGGCTGAGGCTGCTCTGCGAAACGAACGACGGCTTCAAGATCGCCGAAAGGGATCTTGAAACGCGCGGTCCGGGCGAATTGATCGGCATGCGCCAGCACGGCATAAGCGAATTCGGCGCGGCGGCGCTCGCTTCGGATATCGAAACGCTCAAACAGGCGCGGGACTGCGCAAGAAAGCTGCTGTCCATGTCTCCCGAAAAGAGCGAAAGGCTCATGGAAAAGGCGATGCTCAAATACAACAGTTCGCTCGAGGATGTAGTTATAAACTGACGATTATAGAGAAGCATCGACAGATCGACATAACGAATGTAAACTCAAAAGGGGCTGCGGTTTTGCGCAGCCCCTTCTATTTAGCGGCGGAAGCTTTCTTCCTTGGATATCCGCTTCCGATCGCGCCTCTTAATCTTCCATGATGATCTTCTCCCAGTAAACATAGCCGAAAAATTCCTCTGCCCGCTCCGCCATTTGATCGTACTTCGCTTTGAGATGCGGGCGGGAATAGAGCGAATCCATATTTGCCTGCATCGGCTCGCCAAGAAGCACCTCTATAAGCGTTGCGCGATCCTCTCGCTCGTTTCGGGTGCTGTATATTCGGATGAAATACGGGTCCTCCCCATCGCGGAGGTAGCGAGCGAACTTTTCGTATCCATCGGGGCCGTTCCATTCATCGAGCGCGTAAACAAAGCCTTGCGGATTCAGCTTCGCCCAATCCTCGTCGTAAAAACCGCTCCCGGTCCTGCTCTCGAGAAGGAGCTCCACGCAGTGCCATATCTCGTGATGGGCGGTTTTGCCGATGGACGAAGCCGTCCATTCATTCACCTGCAGATTCACGGTGTAGTACACCGTTGATCTCTCGGCGTCGCCCGAGATGTCTGAGATCTCGTCGAGCGGAGCGAGATCGGGGAGCAGGATAAAACGCATGCCGCCCAAGCCCAGGCTCTTGAACCTTTCGAAAAAGTCCTCGGGGTATAATGAAAGTGCAGCGTTAAACGATGTGAGCGTGTCCTCAAGATAGGGTGCTTCATCTTCGGTAAAATCCTTGCGGAGCATTCCCGTTTCAACCTTCCACTCGTTAAGCTCGTTGCCGAACATGAGGCGAACGCCGCATTTTTTCTCGATGCCGTCCGCAATCGCGCGCGCAGCGAGAAGATACTCCGGAAGCTCCGGCGCAGGCTCGCCGCCTTCGAAAAGCGGAAGCTTTTTTGAATACTCAAGGCCTTGGGGGTCGATAAGCAGCGTTTTGCTTTCCCGATGCCCCTGCTCATCATAGCTCGAGCAAGCGATCACCCAGCGCGCCATGTCCTCGGCATACTCCGCGCATACCACCGAAAAGCCTTCGCCAAGCACTTTCTCCATGTCGAAAACTGCGCCGCTTCGCGTGTCGAAAACGAAGCTTGCGTCGTGCCTGCCGCTGTATTCTTCCTCGGTGTATTGGCCTGCGATAATGGCGTAGGGGGTTTTTATCGAGCCGAAGGCGCGCAGCATTTCACCGGAAAAGGCGTATGCCGTTCGTTCGCCGCTCGAAAGCTCGAAAACCGTGAGCGGGTCGGAGCTGTCGAGAGTGCTGACGAGATCATAGCCTCCAAGCAGGCAGCTATCGCCCGCAAGCGCGAAAACTCGGTCTCCGAACGGGCATAAGCCGCTCAGAACGACCTCGGAAGCCTCGGGATCGTACAGCGCGAAGGCACTCTCTTCATCGTTGAAATTCGTGCTGCATAAAAGCAGCATGCCGCTGTCCTTATCAACGCTCGCAAGCGTAAGATCCGTTGCGGGCAGAAGCACGTCCTTGCTTCCGTTCGGCTCAAACGCAACGATTCCTCTGTCCCGGCTTCCCTCATCGATGAAGCCTTCGCTGATGAAGCGTTCGTTCGCCCGATCGAGCTGCAGCAGGTTTTGCTCGAGGCCTAGCATGGGCTCGCTTCGGATAAGCTCCAGTCCGCTCGAAAACACAAGCAGCTCATCCTCAAGCTGCATCAGTATCTCGCCGCTTTTGCAGATAAGCTGCAGTTTCGGATAGCCGAGCCCACGGTAGGCCGCCTCAATGCTGTTCGTGCGGATATTCACGCGCCTAAGCTCGAATCCATGCGTTTCACCGTATTCTTCGGCATCGCCTTCACCGTCAAAGCCCGTTTCGCCGTCTGCATAGGCATTGGCTTGTTCATGCTCCTTTTCGCTGCAAAGCGCGATAAGCAAGCCGTCCCCTTCATAGAGAAGCCCGTCAACGTCGACGTCGCTAAGGCAGCTCAGCACTTCGTACAGGGACGGCTCGGTGGTCGGTGCGGCCGTGGGAGCGGGTGCGGCGGAGGATGAGTCTGAGGGGTCGGCCATTGGCTCGAAAGTATGCTCGGGCGGCGCGGTCCCCGCCGGATCTGCGGGTTCGGGCTGCTTGTTGCAGGCGGCAAACAGAGTCAGAACAAGCGCGATCAAACAGATGAAGATACTCTTTTTCATGAAACTCCTTTCTATGCCGGCATATCGGCCGTTATATTATCGAATGTCTTAGAGACATCTTGTTATATTCATCAAATTATTTTAGCACACTCTTATAAAGAACACAACTCGTTTGCGCCGACTTTTGAAATTATACAAATTCAAAAAAATACCTCTCATACATTCAACAATTTCGGACAAATTAAGCTTGCACGGCAAAAAACGCGCTTGCGCTTGAGCTGAAGGTCTTCACGGAGTTATGTTGACTTGCAGCGAGAGAAACTATTCGGAAACGCCCGATCGGGCTGTGCGCTTCTTGCCGGTAAAGATACCCCGCGCTTCCTTGAAGCGGGCTTGCTTTTAGGAGCGCGGGCAAAAAGAACGGAGGTGAAAACGATGGCATCAAGAAACAGCAGGCTTACGGTACCCGAAGCCCGTGGCGCTCTGGAGCAGTTCAAGAATGAGGTTGCGTCCTCTATGAATATCAATCTTCAGCAGGGCTACAACGGCGATATCAGCGCTCGCGACGCAGGCCGCATCGGCGGTCAGATGGTGAAGCGCATGATCGAATACGCCGAAAGCAATATGCAGAAATAAACCTGCGCGACAGGCACCGCGATGAGTGAGCTTCCTTCGGGAATACATACAAAAGTTGATTTTTAAGGAGAAAAGGAAATGAATACCGGCAATTACGGCTACAACGGCTATAATTCCAGCAATGAAGGCAGCGCGAGCAGCACAAGCGGCAGCTCCCGCGAGATGAAGAAGAGGCTTTCCGGCTTCAAGAACGAGGTCGCTTCCTCGATGAACATCGATCTTCAGCAGGGCTACAACGGCGATATCAGCGCCCGTGATGCGGGCCGCATCGGAGGTCAGATGGTCAAGCGTATGATCGAATACGCCGAGCGCAATATGAACGGCGGCAGCATGATGAAGTAAGCGAGACTTCTATATTTGGGGGCAGGGGAAAGCCGGGCACACGCGGCCGAGGATAGGCCGCAAAAGCGAGGCAGCCTGCCCCGATCCTCCTGAGCGGATCCCGTTCCCCGAAACAGGGAGCGGGATCCCGTTTTGATCCTGAGATCAATCAGATAAGCTCGTTTGCCACGATAAAAGGCTTGCAGTACTGCCGCAAAGCAGGTGCGCTGCTCGGCCGAGGCGCGGCTTCCTTGAGCAAACGAAGGAACAAACGGACAAACAAGTAAACAAATAACAAACAAATAACGAACGCGCTTTACTCGCCGTCGGCACTTCCGAGCGCAGCCCGCTTCTCGTTGACCTTGAGCATGAAGCGCGCGTTGTCGATGATGAAGCGCTCGTGTTCGCCGCCGCCGATCTCGCCGAAATCATCGAAGGCGCGAACGCGGAAAACGAGCCTGCGCCTGTCGACCTCGATCAGCTCGCTTTCGCAGGTGATGGTGCTGCCGATGGGGGAGGGGCTGATATGGCTGCAGTTTATCGAACTGCCGACGGTGCCGAGGCCCTCGTCAAGCTCGCCCTGCACGCTGTCGGAACAGGTGTACTCCATCAGCGCAACGAGCGCAGGCGTTGCAAAAACGGGCAGCAGACCGCTGAGAAGATGCTCCGCTGTGTATTCCTCGCTCACCTTTGCGACCTTTTTGCCTTTGATCCCGATCTGTATCATTGTGAATGCTCCGTTTCGTTTAATGTAGTCAATGCTTCCGGCACTGTAATCATATTATACAGCATCGGCGCAAAACGGTAAACCCCAAACCCAATTGGCAGAAAGCAAACCGTTTCATACGCCCAAACATCGAGAGCACGCTGTTCGGCACTGCTGATGCAAACTCGTCCTTGATGACAGATATATTTGAACGCGATAAAAAAACCAAATGATGAAACCGTTCCGTTTTGCACATATATATGTTATAATTGAATGCGAAGAAAAAGGAGTCACCCAAAGGAAAAGGACACAGGTATCATGGAAAACAACGATAAATCATACCAAGACTCGCTCAAAGCCTCCGCTTCAGAGCAGATCGCCGTAAACGCCAAAACCGAAAGGGCGTTTGAAAAAGCCTCGGAAAAGCTGCATAAGCATCATTCCGAATTGAACAGGACCTTCAACCTGCCTTTCGTTCTGATGATCCTCTGTGTGATTGTCGCCGCGTTTGCAGTGCGCCAATTCATCGCGGAGCCCACGCTGGTGGACGGCGAATCAATGGAGACCACGCTCATGGACCGCGAGCGCCTGTTCGTTGAGAAGGTCAGCCTGTGGTTCGGTGAGCCGCAGCGCGGGGATATCGTGATCGTGCATTACCCGAACAGCTCTTCGCGCTACGTCAAGCGCATCATCGCCATGCCGGGCGAAAGCATCGAGATAAAGCACGGCTTCGTCTATATAAACGACGAACAGCTCGATGAGAGCGCCTATGCGGGAGATTGGTACGGAAGGATCAATTCTATCGTGCAGACCGTCGGCAGCGTAGACGGCAGATACACCGTGCCGGAGGGGCATTATTTCGTGATCGGCGATAATCGCAACGAGTCCAAGGACAGCCGCAGTGACGAGGTCGGCGCGATCCCATTCGAACAGGTGCTCGGAAGGGTGCGCGCCGTGATCTTCCCGTTCAGCAGGATGCGCGGCGTATAGAGCCGGGCGCGATCGGGGCATGAGCCGTAAAGGAGTCTTGCGGCGGCCCATAGGCCGGGCGAGCGCAAAAGCACCGTAAAAACATTATATAAAAGCGAAAACAGCGCCAAGAAGCGATTCAAGGCGCTTTTTTGTATTCCATTTCATTTAGAAGTATGCTATAATGCATACTGCGGGTATATCCGCTTCGGAGGTCTTATGCTAACGCAATTCGAGCTTGGCGACCGCGTGCAGATGCGCAAAAAGCATGCCTGCGGCGGCAACGAATGGGTGATAACGCGGACGGGCGCGGATATCCGCATAAAATGCGTGGTCTGCGGCCGCAGCGTGATGCTCGACAGGCTCGTTTTTATGCGCGCCGCCAAGAAGCGGATCCATGTCGCCGCAAGCTCGCCCGAGCCCGAAGGGGGCAAGGCCGAAGCGGACGAAACGAACGCAGGGAACTCGGCGGAGGACGCCTGATCCCGATTGCGATGAAACGAAAATAATGAAAATAATAAATCAAAAAACGACTGCGGATCGGTGAAATATGGAAAGAAACGACCATTCCCAAGATATTAACGAAGAACTTGATATAGGCTCGACCGCCTCGGCGTTTGCCGATCGGCCCGTTGAGGTGGACCGAAAAACGAACGGCGCCTTCTCAAAGGCGGCGGAAAAGCTGCATAAGGATCATTCTGCGCTGAACAGGACCTTTACGCTCCCGTTCCTGCTCGTGCTGCTGTGCGTGATGGCGGCGGCGTTCGCGATACGCCAGTTCATCGCCGAGCCGACCGTTGTGGACGGCCCCTCGATGCAGACCACCCTGATGGACGGCGAGCGCGTGCTCGTTGAAAAGGTCAGCTACTGGTTCCGTGAGCCTCAGCGCGGCGACATCGTCATAGTACGCTACCCCAACAGGACCGAGCGCTTCGTAAAGCGCGTCATCGCCTTGCCGGGCGAGAAGATCACGATCAGCAAGGGCTGCGTTCTGATAAACGACGAGCAGATCGATGAAAGCGCGTATTGGATTGGCAATATCTATAAGCTTATAAACACCGTCGGCAGCGAGAACGGCAGCTATACCGTGCCGGAGGGATACTATTTCGTGATCGGCGATAACCGAAACAAATCCCACGACAGCCGCGATGAGGACGTCGGCCCGATCGCCGCGGAGAACGTGCTCGGCAGGGTCAGAGCCGTTGTGTGGCCCTTGAATAAGATCAGGAGTGTGAGCAAATGAACGGAAAAAACTCGGCACTGCGGCCAAGGAGCGGTCAGAGAAGAAACATCGGCTATAAGCTTCTCGACTGGCTCACGATAGCCGTTATCAGCCTCAGCCTCGCCGCAATACTGCTGTTTGTGGTGTTCAGCCCGCTCAGCGTGAGCGACACGGGCGTGGGCGGCTTCGATGACGGCGATCTCGTGTTTGCGGACAGGTTTTCCAAGTATATCTTCGGTCTGGATCGCGGCGACGTGGTCGTGCTCAAGAAGATCACCGTCGGCGGCGATGCGAGCGGCAGAAGGCTCGTTCGCGCCATTGCCTTTGCGGGCGAGAAGGTCACGATCGCCGAGGGGCGGGTCTATATCGACGGCGCGTATCTGGATGAGTCCGCCTATACCTACGAAATGTACGATGGCATCCGCGAGGAGTTCATCGTTCCGACCGGCTGTGTTTTCGTCCTTCCGGACGACCGCATGATGGTCTCGAAGGACAGCATCAAGGAGCTGACCGTCCAAATAACCGATATCCTCGGCGAGGTGCGCTTCATCGCATTCCCGTTCGAGCGATTCCAAACCTTCAAATGATGCCCCGTGCCGAGCAGCCCCGTTTCCGCTGTTCGGCCTTTGCGGTTTTTATCGGCCTTCAAAAATCAAGCTAAAGGAACAGTAACCATGGGTATAATATCTGTATTGTATATGCTTGCCTTCGCCGCCTGCGGAGTGCTGATCGCGCTCGAGGTGTTCAGGCGCGACGATATGCTGCGAAAGCTCACCTTCGGCCTTACGATAGGGCTTGTGATGCTCATTTGGCTGCCGACGCTCTTTGCATTCATCCTGAAATTCACCCTAACGGCTCAGCTTCTTGCGCTCGCCGCCGCGATCGTGATCACGGCCGCCTTCCGCATCAAGGCGTTTCGGCGCGCAAAGAGCGGCGCCGAGCAGGTGCCGCCCGGGCATGAAAAGCTCCGCCTTGCGCCGATACTGCTCACCGTCGTTCCGATCACGCTCATTCTATTCATACTGCATCTGAACCACACCATCGTCGAGGCGTCCAACGGCTCGCTGCACGTTGGCCAGTGCACCTACGGCGATCTTTGCATGCATCTCGGGTTCATCACTTCGATCAGCGTGCAGCAGACCTTCCCGCCCGAGTATTCGCTGCTTCCCGGCACGCCGCTCGGCTACCCCTTCCTGTGCGACAGCGTGAGCTCCACCTTCTACACGCTCGGCGCTTCGCTGAGGCTCTCCGCGCTGCTTCCGGCGCTCTATGCCTGCGTCGTGGTCACGCTCGGCGTTTACTGCCTCTTCGACACCTGGTTCAAGCGCACCAAGACCACCGTCATCGCAACGTACATGTTCTTTATAGGCGGCGGTCTCGGCTTTGCATACATCTTCAACAACAAGCTCCTGCTCGCCTCCGAGGGCGTGGATAGGCTCAAGGACATGATGCAGGGCTTCTATCAGGCGCCCACGAACATCCCCGCGCAGGGGCTCAGGTGGGTCAATGCGATCGCAGATATGCTCGTGCCCCAGAGGGCGACGCTCTTCGGCTGGGCGCTGCTGTTCCCGTCGCTGACGCTGCTCTACCGCGCCGCTATCGAGAAGGAGAACAGGCTCTTCATCCCGCTCGGCATCCTTGCGGGCGCCATGCCGCTCGTGCATACGCATTCCTTCGTAGCGCTCGGCATCATCTCCGCCTATCTCTTCGTAACGGCTCTCTTTGAGCGCATACTTGAACGCCATCCGGGCGAAAATACCCGCGTGCTCATAA
Source organism: Clostridia bacterium (assembly GCA_017523925.1). Lineage (GTDB taxonomy): Bacteria > Bacillota > Clostridia > Christensenellales > CAG-138 > PeH17. The sequence goes on along the minus strand of JAFWVQ010000064.1, from coordinate 32,051 downwards.
AATGCATCGGCGTTTTCCTGATCATGCTTATACTCGGCGCGCTGAGGATGCTCAAGCTTGCCGAGAATCCCAAAGGCGTTGCGGCAACCATAACCACCGTCGCCTTCGCCGCGCTCACGCTTATCGCGCTGGCCATCCTCGCCATAGAGCTCTATAAAGCGCTCAAGCAAAGCAGACAGCCCGCGCTCATCGTCGGGCTCATGCTGATGGCCGCCGTCATCGGCACCGCCGGCGCATTCGGCGCAAACAAGGGCTCGGTGCTCGCGGTGATAGCTCCGCTCGTCGGGCTCGGCATATCCTTCGTGCTGATCTGGCTCTCAAAACGCGGTGAGGGCGCCGAGATAACGTTGGACGAGATCAAAAGCGGCAACAAGCACATGCTTTTCTTCGTGCTCTTCGGCGCGATAGCCCTGCTGCTCGCCGCGCCCCAGCTCTTCGGCTTCACCTTCAAGCAGTCGGCGGACAGCGAGTCCTTCCTGCGCTGGAATTTCAACTGGGACAACGACAGCGATTCCTGGCTGTGGTTCTATATTAAGAATCTCGGCCTCATCTTCATCCTGATGCCGATCGCCTTCATCCTTCTTAAAAAGGAACATCGCCGCTTCTACGCGGGTTCGCTCGTCATCTGGGCCGTCTGCGAGATCCTGCTCTTCCAGCCGAACCCCTACGACAACAACAAGCTGCTGTTCGTATGGTTCGCTCTGAGCTGCGGCATAGTTTCGGAGCTGCTCGCTTCAAGGCTTGCCGAGCGGGCGTTCAAGGAGGGTGAAGCGGATGCGGAGGCAAAGCGCGTGACGGATATCCCGCGCACAGCCGCAAGGTATATGCTGCTTGCTTTTGCGCTGCTGACCATCATGCTTTCGGGCGTGATGACGCTTGCCCGTGAATATGTTTCGGGCGACCACTACGATATCACGGCGGATGCAAACGGCAGGCGCAGCCTCACCTACGTCGAATCCGGCTATGAGGTGACCCCCGCAAGCCTCGTCAAGCTCACCGATTGGATAAAGGAAAACACCGAGTCGGACGCCACCTTCCTGACTCACAACAACCACAACAACGCGATAGCGATGCTGACGGGCAGGAACCTCTTCTGCGGCTCCGGCACCTTCCTGCATTGGCACGGCGTGGACTACGGCTCCCGCCAGAAGCTGATAGCGGGCATGTACACCGACCCCGCGCAGAACCTTATGCGTTACGCCGAGCAGTACGGCATAGACTACGTGCTGATCAGCTCCAATGAAACCGGCAGATATCAGGTGGACTCGGCTTGGTTCAATGCAAATCTTGAAAAGGTGTATTCAAGCGGCGGCGTTTCGCTGTTCAAGATCGGCAGATAGGCCGAACGGGGGAGAGTTGAGCCCCTTGCTCGGAAAAATCCCTCTTTCATCGACTTGCCAGCCGTATGATGCGGCTTGATCGCACTTGATACTGAAGCGGATTTGTGGTAAAATAATGAGATACAGCGGCTTGCCGCGATATGTGAAAGGTACAGCTTAAATGGGCGAAACGAATATAAAACAGAATAAGGACCCGGAGCAGCAGGAGAAGAGAAGCGCGCTCGGCATCACGAGGCGTTCGCTTTGGTACGTTCTCAAGATCATGCTGATCATTACGCTCGTGGTCGCGCTCTGCTTCTTCGCGCTTGTGGAGATGATGAGCGTCAGCAACATCTATATCATCGTGACCGAAGGCCTTGAGCGCCGTGCGGACTGCATCCTCGGCATAAGACCGTCATCGGAGCTTCAGGAATATTTCTTCAAGGATTGGCTCGTTCGAGACGACGCGATAGACAGCGGCAGGTACGATGCCTTCCGCGTGGACTCCTACGACTACCGTCTCTCCATCGAGAAGATCAAGGTCTACCCCTGGTCCACCGAGGCCACGGTGCGCGTGCTCGAGCAGGTCGTGAACATCCAGGCCAATGCAAATAACGACAGCAATAAGGACAATGTTCCGCAGTGGGAGGATTCGCGCATGGAGATCCGCCTCGAGAAGATCGACGGGCGGTGGTTCATCACGATGTTGAGCGTGCAGCAGAAGGATCCCGAGATCGAACCCGGTGCAACGCCGGACTACTCGCAGCTTGAAACGGATATTCCGCATTATTGATCCGGTGGATACTAAATAGTGAATAATGAATAGTGAATAGTTGTGGAAGGGATCCCGAAGGGATCTCTTCCAAATCGAATAACAGCATAAATTCAAAAGCAGAGCCCGCAAGCTCTGCTTTTTTGATAGCGTATTTGCTTATTATCGCTTTGCGTCAAGCCAGCTCACAGCGTCAGTATCCTTCCGCGCAGCTTGCCGTTCTCGATCTCGATCACGGCGCAGGAGGGCTTGTAACCGCCCCGCGGGATGGAGGGGCTGCCGGGATTCAGCACGATTATGCCGTCGCGCTGAACGAGCTGCGGGATATGCGTATGCCCGTACACAAGCGCCGAACAGCCGAGCTCAATAGCGCGCTCTCTTGCGGTAAAGGTCGAATATGCATCTATACCGTGCTTGTGTCCGTGCACGAGCAGCAGCTTCACTCCCTCGAACTCGACCGCAAGCTCTGTCGGCCTCTCGGCGGCCGGACCGAGGATGCTGTCGCAGTTGCCGCGCACCGAATACACGGGCTTGCCGGTCACGGACGCGATCCTGTCGGCATCGGTGACCACGTCGCCAAGGTGTAGGTAGCCGTCAACGGGGCCGATCAGCTTCAATGCGGCGTCCGCAGCGGGGGAGTTGCCGTGAGTATCGCTCAAAACTCCGAGCTTGATCATGCCGCTCACTCCGTATCAAGGGCGGCAAGAAGCATCTTGAGCGCGTTGCGGCGGTGGCTGACCTCGTTCTTGCGCTCGGCGGAAAGCTCGGCGAAGCTGCAGCCGTCCGGCTCGTAGTAAAACAGCGAATCGTACCCAAACCCGTTCTCGCCGCGCTCCTCAAAGAGGATGCTGCCGTGGACCTTGCCAACAGCCTGAACGATCGGCCTGCCGCTCTGCGCAAGCACCATCGCGCAGGCAAAATGTGCGCCGCGCTCGCCCTCGGGAACGTCCTTGAGCTCCTCGAGCAGCTTGCGCCTGTTTTGAGCGTCGTCATGCCCTTCGCCCGCATACCTTGCGGAGTAAATGCCCGGAGCGCCGTCAAGCGCGTCCACGCACAGACCGGAGTCGTCCGCAAGCACCGCAGCGCCGGGCATCAGCGCCAGCGCCTCAAGCGCCTTTTTCTTTGCGTTTCCAAGAAAGCTCGGCTGATCCTCAACGGTGTCGAGCTCGATGCCCGCCTCGCTCATGGAGAGGATGGTGCTGAATTAGTCGCCGAGTATCTGCTCGATCTCGGCCAGCTTATGCTTGTTGTTTGATGCGATGATCAGTTTCATATTCTTTCTCCGAACGGTTTTATTGCTGAAAAAAACTGTTTTATCCTGCTCCGATTAACATGGCTCCCGAGCGGGAGTCCCTTGCAGCGCCCTGCGTCGGAGATGCTCAGCTTCACTCGCCGAGCTCGCCGCGGATCGCGGCCTCAAGATAGCCGTCCAGCCCGTCGCGCAGGCTTGCGGTTATCGAATCGAGCCCGAGCAGCTCCATGGCCTTTGAAAGCAGCGCAGCACCGTAGAGGATAACGTCGTGCCGTACTGAAAGCACGCCCACCCTCGCGCGAAGGCCGCCAAGTGCGTGGAGATGGTTAATAAGCTTCTCAAGCTCGGCGCGGCTCATGGACTTGCCGTCGCCGATGAGCTTGCTCTGCGCCTCCCTGTCAACATTGAGCGCACAAAGCGTAGTTATCGTGCCGCCAACGCCGAAGCATGGCGCAAAGCATTCGCTTTTGAGCGTTTCGATATACGGCTTAACAAGCTTGTCGATATAGCCGCAGAGTGCCTCGCGCTGCGCGGGGTAGTTATCGGGCTGATCGAGGTGCGCCGTGAGCTCCGCCGCGATATCCTTGCCGCGAACGCAGCCAACGGGGAAGCTCCTCGCAAAATTATCCGAAACGAACTGCATCGAGGCGCCGCCGATATCTATGAGCCCGCCGCCCCTGTCGCCGCAAACGGCTTGATGAGCGTACTTTGCTTCGCGCTCGCCGCTTAGAACGTCGATATCGATGCCGCTCGTGAGCTTTACAAGCTCGAGGAACTCGCTCCTGTTCTCTGCGTCGCGAACAGCGCTCGTTGCATACGCAAGGGGGATGAAGCCCAGCTTGCGAGCCTCGCTAGCAAATCTTGCCGTCACGATCGCGCTGTGCTTGGCGCGCGCAGGCTCGAGCCTGCCGCTTTGCGCAAGCCCTGTGCCGAGCCGCGTGGTGACACTGTATTTTTCGGCCGCGCCCTGAAGCATCATGCGAACGGAGTTTGAGCCGATGTCGATTACCGCAAATCTTCTGCTGCTTTCCATACCAATATCCGAAGGCCGTGGATCAATTCTCGGCAGCGGGTTCGGGCGTGGGTATCACAAGGTCGGGATCCGCAAGATCAACGCGGATATCGCCGTTCATGATGTAGCCCTGCGTTTCGCGAAGATATCTGATAAGATACTCCCTGCTTTCATCGAGCGAGGAAAGTTCCTGCAAAAACTCCTTTTGGAGCATGAGCGCGTCGAGCTCCTCTTCCTTTTTGGCGCGTTCGGCTTCAAGCTGCCTGCGCCTTTCGTTCTGACCGGGGAAAACGACCAAAACGGCGATGGCGGCTGCAAACAGCACCGCGCATACGCCTATGGTGATGATCGCCGAGGATCTCAGCCTGCCGCGATCGTCGTGCGCCAGCTTATGAAGCTTATTGAAAAACCGAATGCTCATCGCGTTTTCCTCCGAACTGCATCGAGTATTTATATTATGCCGTAAATCGAACGTTTTTTCAAGCCCTTTTTGGAAAACAGTCATAATTATTTTGCGCCTTTTTCATTTGACGAAAGGCGAATATGCTGATATAATCGGCTCATACCAAAGAAAATGGTGCGGAGCCGCCCGCTTCGCTGCCGGAAAGGACGAAAAATGGAAAAAGTGTTTGAATTTTTGAAGGACTGCGGCGTGTATTACCTTGCGACCGTCGAAGGCGATCAGCCGCGTGTACGCCCGTTCGGAACGGTGAATATCTTCGAGGATAAGCTCTATATCCAGATGGGCAAGGTCAAGAGCGTTTCCAAGCAGATCGAGAAAAACCCCAAGGTGGAGATCTGCGCATTCAAGGACGGCAAATGGCTGCGCCTTTCGGGCGAGCTTGTGCGCGATGAGCGCGTTGAAGCGAAAAAGGATATGCTCGATCATTATCCACAGCTCCGCGCCATGTACGATGAAAACGACTCCAACACCGAGGTGCTGTACTTTTCTCATGGCACGGCCGTTTTCTCCTCCTTCACGGAGCCACCGGTCGTGATCGAACTGTAAGATCCTACCGCTTATAGCGCAGGTGCAGGCGCAGCGCACCGAAACCCGCGCTGAAACCCGACGATAGCTTCGGGCGTGAAACCTGAATACGGGAAAATAATATCCGCCGCTTCGGATCGGAAACGGCGGATATTTTTGCCGCTGAGCGGCAGGGAATTTTCCTATATCAAGATTGCGGAAAACGGGGGGTCACGACCTGCGCTTCTTCAGGCAGTCGCTGCAATAAACGGGGCGATCGTCCTTGGGGACGAAGGGAAGGGTACATTCTGCGCCGCACTCGGAGCAAACCGCAGGATGCTCGATCCTCTCGCCGCTGCGGCGGGCCGCCTTGTGGCTGGACCTGCAGGCCTTGCAGCGGGAGGGCTCGTTCTGGAAGCCCTTTTCGGCGTAGAATTCCTGCTCGCCTGCGGTGAATACGAATTCGCTGCCGCAATCCTTGCATACCAGAGTCTTGTCTTCAAACATGGATCTTTACCTCTTAGAGTTTTTTGGCTTAAACCGGCTGACCTGGTCTTTGACCCCACACTCGCCTGTTGGAGGGTTCGCTACTAAGCTTTGCGCCGCCCACTACTGCCTCTCTCGAAGCTTTCGCCTCGACAGGACTTACATCTAAACCGCACCATGCTCACGGAGGCTTTGCTCCGCTTACGTGGATCGCTTCGCCTGCGACTGGCATCGACTTTCAACCACAGACCCGATTTAGCCGAGAATCATTATATCATGCCCGCATGCGTTTTCACAAGCGTTTTTTCATATAATAATAAATATATCGATTTTATATAAAAAAACTGCCTCCATTCCGCTCGGAAGCGAAAATAACGGTTGAATCCGTGTAAAGAAAATGGTATAATAATTTGGAAATGCTCATCGGCTCGGATAAGCCGAAATTCAAAGAGTTTTTCAAACGAGAGGTTGTTTCAGTATGGAAAGAAATGTTGCATGGACCACTTACACCGACAAGGATCTCAAAAAGCTTGAGACCATATCCAAGAATTACATCAAGTTCCTCGACAGCGGCAAGACCGAGCGCGAATGCGTAACGGAAGCGATCAGGCTTTCCGAGAAGCACGGCTACCGCGACTTTGCCGAGGTCATCGCAGAGGGCGGCAAGCTCAAGGCGGGCGACTGCGTCTATTCAAACTGCATGGGCAAGGCGATCATGTTCTTCAAGGTCGGCAGGCAGCCCATTGAAAAGGGCATGAACATCGTTGGCGCGCATATCGATTCCCCCCGCATCGACCTCAAGCAGAACCCCATGTATGAGGAAGCCGGCCTTGCGTATCTCGACACGCATTATTACGGCGGCATCAAGAAGTATCAGTGGGTCGCGATGCCCCTTGCAATGCACGGCGTCGTCGCCAAGAAGGACGGCACCCTTGTGAACATCGTCATCGGTGAGGATCCCAAGGATCCCGTCATCGGCATCTCCGATCTGCTTCCCCACCTTGCAGCCGATCAGATGGGCAAGAAGGGCTCGCTGATCATCGAAGGCGAAGCGCTGGACGTCATAATCGGCTCCAAGCCCGCCAAGACCGACGACGATAAGGATAAGGATGCCGTAAAGAACGCCGTTCTCGCCATCCTCAAGGAAAAATACGATATCGAGGAGGAGGATTTCCTCTCCGCCGAGATCGAGATCGTGCCCGCGGGCGGCGCCCGTGAATTCGGTCTCGACCGCAGCATGATCATCGGCTACGGCCACGACGACCGCGTCTGCGCCTACGCTCAGCTCGAGGCGCTCTTCGATATAAGCGATATCCCCGAATACACGATCTGCTGCATTCTTGCCGATAAGGAAGAGATCGGCTCCGTCGGCGCGACCGGCATGAGCGCGAAATATTTCGAGAACGCGGTCGCCGAGCTCATCAACGCCACCGGCGATTACTGCGATCTGAAGCTCCGCCGCACCCTCGCCGCGAGCCGCATGCTCTCCTGCGACGTCAGCGCCGGCTTCGATCCGCTGTTTGCGGGCGTTTTCGAGCGCAAGAACTCCGCCTACCTCGGCAGGGGCGTCTGCTTCAATAAATACACCGGCCGCGGCGGCAAGGGCGGCTCCAACGATGCGAACGCCGAATATATGGGCGCGCTGCGCAAGCTGATGGAAGATGCGAAAGTCAACTTCCAGACCGCCGAGCTCGGCAAGGTCGATCAGGGCGGCGGCGGAACCATCGCCTACATCTGCGCCGCTTACGGCATGAACGTCATCGACAGCGGCGTTGCCGTGCTCTCGATGCACGCTCCCTGGGAGATCATCTCCAAGGCCGATCTGTATGAGGCCGTTAAGGCCTATCGCGCGTTTCTTGTCAATGCATGATATAGGCTGAGAGCAATGCGGGCGTAAGGCTCGCAGGCAGCGAAAAATATCGGATCCTGCACGGGGTCGGCGCCATCGCCGGTCCCGTGTGCTCATTTTGCGCCGCGCAGCGCGCTTATACACAAGGATTTAATAATTTTGTTGATAAACCGACACATAATGCCTTGAAAAAACGAATCGTTTGAACTATAATGTACTTGTATCATTATGCCGATTTTCGGCATGTATGAAAGCTGTTTTGCGAGGATATTTGAATTGGAAAACCATGTAGCCGAGAAAACCGGATCGAATGCTTTCAGCGAAACGCTCGGAAAGCTCAAGGGCAGGAAGCCGTCCTGCACGATGCTTCGTCTGCTCGCGTATTTTGTTGCGGCCGCCGCAGCGTTCATGCTGATACGCGGCGCTGCGAACGATCTTCGGGAGCGCTACGTTGAAGCGGAGCGCGAATACGAAGAAAACAACAGTTGGACCGTCACCGCGCTTGAAGGCGGCGCAAGGCTCGTCAGGGGCATGAAAAACGGCGTTGCTTATGAATACGTTGAGGACGGAAGGATCCTCAACGGCGTTTCGGTCGCCGGCATAGACCTCGGCGGCATGGATTACGCCGAGGCGCGTGCGGCGCTGCTTGAGGACGTTCAAAAGCGCATCGAGGATATCAATATCTGCGCAAACGTGGACAACACCACCTTCCTGCTCACCGCTGCCGATTTCAATGTTTCCTGCGACGTGAACCCGCTTCTGCACCGTGCCTTCACAATAGGCAGGGAAAACGACGGCACCGATCTTTACGCAAACTACCTTACGCGCGAAAAGCTTGCAAGGGAGGGAGTGGATCTCGGCGATTACGAGCTCACGATGGATGAGGACAGTATGCGCCCGATAGTAGCGCAGATCGCAGCTATCGTGGATAAGGCCCCCGAGGAGCCGTATGTGACCCTTCTGAACCTCGTCGGCGGCGGCAAGCCCGGCGTAGGCATCGGCGGCAGGTCGGACGATCTTGCTTCCGTCAAAACCGTGAACGCTCCGGACGGCACGGCGATGGCCGATATCCAGTTCCATTACGGCAGGAACGGCTACGTGCTCGATCAGGAGGATATGCTCCGAAAGATCTGCGATGCGTTTTATTCGGGCGATCACGACACCGAGCTGACGCTCGAGCTCACGGAGACCGAGCCCGCGCACACCGCCGAGGAGCTTGCGGCCTCTTTCAACGAGCTTTCGAGGTTCTCGACCAAGTTTTCGTCAAGCAGCGATTACCGCGCGCGCAACGTCCAGAAGGCGGCGGGCCTGCTGCACTGCGTTGTAATGCAGCCCGATGAGGAATACGGCTATAACGACCTGCTCGGTCCGCGCTATGAAAAGGACGGCTGGCTGCCTGCGCCCGGCATCTCCGGCGGCAAGGAATACATCGACAGCCCCGGCGGCGGCATCTGCCAGGTCAGCTCCACCCTCTACAATGCGCTGCTGAAGCTCGGTCCGGATATAAACATTATCCGCCGCTACCACCACTCGATCCCCGGCAGCTACGTTGCGATGGGTCTTGATGCAACCGTTTCCTACGGCGGCCCCGACCTCGTTTGGAAAAACGTGACCGATACGCCGATGCTGCTGTTCACCTATGCCGATATGAGCCGCCGCACCGTGTACGCCATCATCTACGGCGCTCCGCCCGCGGACGGCTGCACCTATCAGATATGGTCCGAAACGGTTGAGGAGGTCGCGCCCGAGGAGCCCCTCGAGATCGAGGAGCCTTCCTGGCCCTCCTGGTACTCGCATCAAACCATCTCCGCACGCACAGGCTACAACGTGGACGTGTTCAGGCAGAAATACGATGCCGAGGGCAACGCCGTGGGCGAGCCCGAAAAGCTGTATCAGGATAAATACCTGCCCGTCCGCGCCGAGATCCACGTCGGCACCGGACCGGACTCGCTGCCAAAGCCCCAGGAGTGAGCTTGAGCTTGCCCGCCGACAGCGGGTGAAGGAACGGTAAAAACGAAATCGTTTATATTAATAAGGATATATGCAAAAGGACCGATGCGCATTTTTCGCGCACCGGTCCCTTTTTACAGTAAATGCTCGATCGCGGCAGACGCTTAATCAAAGCGAATGCCGGATCGAAAGAATGCTTCCGCTTTTCGCGCTCACCACGCGCTCACCATTTGATGAGATGCAGAGCGTACTGATCGAGAAACACGAACACTCCGAGCAGCGCGGTGTAGACCGCGAAGACCGTGAGAGAGCGCTTCGTGATCAGCCTGATCATGAACTTAACGGCGAAATAGCCGGACACAGCAGCAACGATAACGCCGATGATGCAGGGGAGCGCGCCGATGCCGTGCGTGCCTTCCCTGATCGCATCGGGGATCTCGAGCACAGCGCCGCCGAGTATCGCGGGTATGGAGAGCAGGAAGCTGAATTCCGCCGCCTCCTCGCGCGCCATGCCGCAGGCGGTCGCGCCGGTGATGGTCGCGCCGGAGCGGGAGATGCCGGGAAGGGGAGCGATGCCCTGCATGAAGCCGATGAACGCCGCATGATACCATTTCATCTCGGGGATGCTGCGCTTGCCGTCGAGCCGCTTTCTGAGAAGATCGCAGATAACGAGCAGGATCGAAGTTATGATGAAGCAGTAGCCGAGCGCGGAGCCGTCCTCCGCAGCGTCCACGATGTCGAGCTTTTTGAGCACGAGATAAACGCCGACCGTCACGAGCGTTGCTGTGATCAGCCAGATCCAGTGGAACTTCTGCTCAAGCGGCTTCGTAAGCATCTTGATGATGCGCTTTCTGTAAACGACGAGCACCGCCGCAAGCGTGCCGAGATGCAGCAGCACCGTGAAAAACATTTGGTCCGTCTCTATGCCGAATGCCTTGTGAAGCAGCAGCAGATGGCCGCTCGAGGAAACGGGCAGGAACTCGGTCAGTCCCTGCACGAGACCGAGGATGATGGATTCAAGAATACTCATTTTAAAACTCCTTTGCTCCGATCCGCCGGATCGGGAGATTGGTTTTATACGTTCAAATTATACTGCGGCTTTGATCAAAATACCTCAGCCGACCTGCCTTGCCATAAGCACGTTCTTTTCTGCGAGGCTGAAATCTATGCCGTTCGGGCTGATGTAAAGGTCGTAGGTATGCGCGGTCTCGTCGTAATTAGTAAGATAGGTCACAACGTGCTCGTAGATCTCGAAGTACTGAACGCCCACGGCAACCGGCTCGGCGCGATCATCCTTGAGGCGGAAGAGCGTTCCTCCGCTCTCAAGCGAAGCGTAGCAGAGCACGCTGCCGTCCGCCATGCGCTTGATCATGTCGATACCCGTCACGAGCACCGTCGAAAGCGAGCTGCCCTCAAGCTTGCGCACGTTGCCCCCAAGGTCGAGGCAGTGAACGTCCGAAAGATCGTCTGCGCAGCAGAAGGTGTAGATGTTGTTCGCGATCAGCTCCGGGGATCTCGGATTATACGCGCTGACCGTGTAAAGCGCGTCGTCCACTAACGTGAGGATGCGCTTTGAATCCGAGGAAACGCTGAACTGGGTCGCGCCGAGTGCGAGCGCGATTGCACTCAGGGAACCGTTGATATGATAAATATCGTACATATCGTACTTGTTGCCGCTGCTGTCCTCGCCGACCGTGTTGGAGTAGAAGATGCCGTTCAGCAGCGTGTTCGTGTTTTTCAGAAGCGTGGTGCAGGCCTTGCCGCCCATCGCAGAGCGCTGCGCGCCAGCAAACGAGAATACGGATGAATCCACGAGCTTGCGCGCCGCTTCGCCGTTTCTGCTGATATGGGTCTTGCCCTTAACGTCGAAGGTGATCTCTGTAAGGTCGCGGTTGAGCTCGAAATAGGGCGAAGCTTCATTTGAAATAACGCTGTCATTGCCGTCCTTCTCCCTGTGCAGAACGCCCGTCAGCTCCTTATCCAACGTGTCGAGGTAATAAACGGTCTTCGCATCGTCGGATACGGCAACGATGCATTTATTGCCGTACTCGCGAACGCTTCCGTTCGAATAGATATAGCCGACCATGCTCTCGCCCTTGAGAACGGTGATGCCCGCGCTGCTGCCGCTCGGTGAGAGCGCAAGATCAACGATGCTGTCCGCCTCGATGCCCTCGAGCTTAACGTAATCCTTCGCCGCTTCGTCGTAAAGATGCACCATCGTGGCGGTGGCGAAGAGTATCTTGCCGCCAAAAAGAGCAGGCACGGCGTTTGTGACCGCAGCGGGGTAGATCTTCAAAAGCCCGTCGGTATTGATGCGGTACAGCGAGCTTGACGCGAGCACCAAGCCCTCGGTGCCGTCCACGGAGGCGAGGTTGGAGATTGAGCCGCCGATGCGCTCGTCAAGCCTCTTATCGTCGGCATAGAACGAGGTCGCATTCTCGGATTCGTTGAAGAAAAACAGCAGATTGTGCTCGAGCTTCGGCGATTCCTGCTTGATCGAGCATGAAACCAAGAACATGAGCGCGGCCGCAAGCAGCGCCGCCAAAGCCGGTTTGAGGAACTTTTTCATTTGGAACTTTCCTTCCTGATCGTTTGAACCCTTGCGCAGCCGGGAGCGGAACGCATCCGAAATGCTACGCAATACTCAATTATACCGCATTTGCCCCTCCGTTGTCAAAACCGCAGAATGCTTTTTCATTAGGTTTTCCGTGAAATACAACAGGAAAACTCATCTGCTGCGGCTTCGATGCGGCAATATGGCCAAAACGCTTGAAATCGTGCGCGGAATTTGATAAAATATATCAGCAAGGATCGCCGCGCCGAAACGCAAACGAATCAGCACCGTCCATCCGCTTCAAAGTGGTGCGGGCGGGCTTCGGCGGGCGGCATACAAAGCAGACGGCAAGGAGTGATAGGAATGAGATCTGACAGAATAACTGTAACCAACAAGGGCGACGGCTTTTCCGAGGCGCTTGCGCAGGTGGAGAAGGTGGCGGCCTATAAGGAGCTCGGCGAAAAGAACAGGCTGCATCTGCGCCTGCTTACCGAGGAAATGATGGGCATGATGCGCGCTCTGACGGGCGATAGAGAGGCCGTGTTCTGGCTCGAGGACAACGATGACAGCGGCGCATTCGAGCTGCATCTTTTATCGAAGACCCGAATGAACGCGGCTCTGAGAAGCAGCCTGCTCGAGGTATCCTCAAGCGGCAGAAACTCTGCCGCGAGGGGCGTTACCGGCAAGCTGCGCGACCTTTTCGAGCGCATGATGGAGCCCGCCGCAGAAGGCGGTGATTTCGAGCTGATCACGCTGATGGATCACAGCTTCGCAAACGCGGAATTCGGCATGCTGCCCATGTCCGGAGCGGAGCAGTGGTCGCTTCGCAGCTATAAAGCGGCCGCAGAGGATGGCAAAACGCCCAAGGAGGCCTGGGACGAGCTTGAAAAATCGGTCGTTGCCAAGCTTGCGGACGACGTTCAGATCGGCATCTCCGGCTCGAGCGTTGAAATGACGATAATCAAAAAGTTCGATCGCTGATCGGACAGTATTTCATTGGATGCGGATTCATAAAACCGCTTTATGCAAATCAAGAAGGAGGAATTATCAATGGAGATCATCAAAAAAGAAAACGGCAGCGCGCTTACCCTTGAGCTTCGGGGCAGGCTGGACACCATAACCTCGCCCACGCTCGAGGCGGTGATCAACACGGAGCTGGACGGCGTGCAGGAGCTCACCATCGACTGCAGCTATCTCGAATACATCTCCTCGGCAGGCCTCAGGGTGCTGCTTTCCGCTCAAAAGAAGATGAACGAAAAGGGCTCGATGAAGGTCACGAACGTGAACGAAATGGTCGGCGAGATCTTCGAGATCACCGGCTTCTGCGATATTCTGAGCATAGAATGATCCTGCTGCGTTGAAGGCGCAAGGCCCGCGCTTTCTCCGCTTGAAGCCGCGCATACTTTTCGCCGCTGATCGAAGGATCGGGGGTGATTTCGCATATGCATCACGCCTTATCGCGGCGCATTCGCTTTTATAAGCGGCTTTGAAACCATTGGGCTGACACGATCCCGAAAGGCCCGCTGCCGCCAGACAGGGAGCCAAACCGAAACGCATGCGGCTCGGTACCGTGCCGGGCTTGCGGCGGAACAAACAGGAGGCCGTTCGATGAACGATCCGAACAATCAAAACACGATCACGATCCCGCTTTCGGGCAGGATAGATTCAAACAATGCTTCTTCCGAGGAGGAGCGGATCCGCAGCCTGATCGGCCCGAGCGCGCCCAAAGGGCTTGTTCTCGATGCCGAAAAGCTGGATTATATCTCAAGCGCAGGTCTGCGCATCCTGCTGCGCCTGCGCAAGGAATGCTCCGATTTGCGGATGGTCAACGTCAGTTCGGACGTATATGAGATACTCGAAATGACGGGCTTCACGGAGATGATCGGCGTTGAAAAGGCGTTTCGCAGGATCTCGGTCGAAAACTGCGAGATCATCGGCGAAGGCTTCAATGCCGCTGTCTACCGTATCGACAGCGACACCGTGGTTAAGGTCTATAAGCACGGCGAGGGGCTCGAGGAGATAAAGCGCGAGCGCGAAACGGCGCGTCTTGCGCTGATACTCGGCGTTCCGACCGCTATTTCCTACGACGTTGTAAAGGTCGGAAACAGCTTCGGCTCGGTGTTTGAGCTTCTGAACGCACGCTCGTTTTCAAAGATAATCGCCGAGGAACCCGAGCGGATGTCGTGGTGCGTTAAGGAGTACGTCGATATGCTGCACGTCATCCACGCCATCTCCGTTCCCGAGGGCAAGCTTCCGCCGGTCAAGGAGGAAGCGATAGGCGACGTTCAAAGGATGAAGCATCTTCTCGATCCGGAGCACGCGGAAAAGCTGATGCACCTGGTGAACGCCGTTGCGGATACGGACAATATGCTCCACGGGGATTACCACACGCAGAATATCGTGCTTGCGGACGGCGAGGTGCTGCTCATTGATATGGACACGCTCTGCGTCGGGCATCCCGTTTTCGAGCTTGCGCGCATCTATCGGGCATACGTCGGCTTCTCCGAATACGATCCCGCCATCGTGCTCAAGTTTCAGGGCTTCGATGCCGATACTGCGAAGGAGTTCTGGCAGAGGAGCCTGAGGGCGTATCTGAATACGGACGACGAGGCATTCATCGCCGAGGTAGAGGCGAAGGCGCGCTGTATCGCGTATTCCGATATGATAGATTGGCGCATTCGGCACATGGGGCTCGATACCGACGAGGACAGAGCAACGGTCGAGCTTTGGAAGAAGGAGCTTTGCGAGCTGCTCGACGGGCTGACGGAGCTTGACTTCGATGCAGGCGCCGTTCTTTCCGGAGGGCAGGATGCAAACGCGCTCGAGGTCGAGGCCGAGCGAAACTCGCTTGAAAAAGTGATGGACTTCGTTTCGGAGCGCCTCGTGGCGGCGGGCTTTCCGCCGAAGCTCGTGATGCGCTTCTCGATCGCCGTGGAGGAGATCTTCGTGAACATAGCGGATTATGCCTATCCTAACGGCAGCGGAACGGTGAAGGTGCGCACGCGCTTCGAAAACGAATCCGCAAAGGTGGTTTTCATCGACAGCGGCATCCGCTACGATCCGCTCGCCAAGCCGGACCCGGATCTTGATCTGCCCGCAAGCGAACGTCGGGTCGGCGGGCTCGGCATATTCATGACCAAGAAGCTTGCGGACGATATCTCATACGAATACAGGGACGGGAAGAATATCCTCACGCTTGAGCTGAAGCTTCCCGCAGGCGGCGAGCCGAAATAATGCCGAAAGCAGCGGGCATTTAAGCCGATCCTTGTAAGGCATCACGCTGACGGACGGTATTGAACGGCATTGAATAGAAGTTAAGATCAACCATAGCTTTGGAGGCCGAAATGAAACAAGCTGAAATGAGTCTGTTTGAAAAGGCGCTTGCGTTCGCCCTTGAAAAGCACTGCGGCGCAGTGCGCAAGATCGATTCCGCCCCATACATTCTTCATCCGATCGAGGTCGCGCTGATAGTTTCAACCATGACTTCGGATGAGGAGGTGCTTGCAGCGGCGCTTCTGCATGATACCGTTGAGGACACCACGGCCACGCAGGAAGAGATAAGCGCGCTTTTCGGCGAGCGCACAGCCGCGCTCGTTGCGTCCGAAACCGAAAACAAAAGGCCGGACGTGCCAAAGGCCGAGAGCTGGCGCATCCGCAAGGAGGAATCGCTCGAGGAGCTCAAAAACGCAGGTGATATCGGCGTTAAGTACGTTTGGCTCGGCGATAAGCTCTCCAATCTGCGCGGCATACACCGAGCTTTTTGCCGCTGCGGCACGGAGGTATTCAATAATTTCAACCAGCGCGACCCCAAGCAGCATGCGTGGTACTATCGCTCGATCCGCGAGCTGCTTTCGGAGCTGAGCGGATACGACGCATGGAAGGAGTTCAGCGCGCTCATCGACGATATCTTCGGGGAGGATCAAACGAAACCAAATGAGGATAGAATTTGATTCAAGGGATAAAAAACCGAAGCTTCTGTTTCTGATACCCGTCGTGCTCGCTGCCGCAGCGGCAGCGGGGCTTTTGCATATCGGCGGCGCGGAAAATAACATCGTGCCGCTGTTTATTCTGACCATCGCACTGCTTGCGGTCGTGGTCGCTTCGCTGATCTGGGCTTTCGTGGAGCAGCTTCGATACAATCCGTATTCCTACAACACGATATACTACATAGGCTTTGCGCTGTTTCTTTCTTCGGTCCTTCTGACGTGCGTCGTGGTCCTCGTGCGCGTTATCCGCTTCCCGGGCGTTTACACTGTGAATGAGATACCGCATATCCTTGTGAACTCCGCCAAAAACTACATGCTCTTCTCCATACCCTTCATACTCGTATTCTCCGTTCTGCTCTTTGTTTCGAATATCTCGCTGCTTATGCACGAGCGCAAGCGCTTTGTAAACGCGCTCGGGATCATCCTTTCGCTGATGCTCGTTGCGGGCGAGCTCTTCCTCTACTTTTACGATCGCTATGCAAGCGGCAGCCGGACGGAGGTGATGAGGCACGACCTTTTTGCAAACGTCTTTGCCGCGTTCTATCTCTATTTCGAATGCATGCTCATTGGCTCGATCATCGCAAACATCATCGTGGTGCGCTATAAGGCGCCCCTCGATCGGGACTATCTTATCGTGCTCGGCTGCGGACTCAGGAAGGACGGCACACCGACCCCGCTGCTTAAAAGCCGCATCGACCGCGCGATCGCCTTCTACAAGCAGCAGAAGGCGGAAACGGGGAAGGAGCTCATCTTCATCACCTCGGGCGGAAAGGGCGACGTTGAGGCGAATTCCGAAAGCCTCGCTATGACGCGCTATCTTATCGAGCAGGGCATACCCAAGAGCAGCATAGTTATGGAGGACCGCTCGCGCGATACGATCCAGAATATGCGCTTCTCCAAGGAAAAGATCGCGGAGCGCAGCGAGAGGGGCAAATTTTCAAATGAAACGAAGGTCGCCTACGCCACATCAAATTACCACGTTTTCAGAAGCGGCATCTGCGCCCGCCGCGTCAAGATCCGCGCCATAGGAGTCGGAGCCGCCACAAAATGGTACTTCTGGCCGAATGCCGCCGTGCGAGAGTTCGTGGGCCTGATCGCGGAGCATCGTTTGAAGCAGGCGGTCATACTCACCTGCATCCTAGTGACTTATATCGCGCTGACCATCGCTGTTTACAGCTGAAAGCTTATCAAAAATCGCTCGAAGGCGCGTAGGACGACAGCGCAAGCGTTCGAACCGTTCGCGGGTCGGCATGATGCATCAGCCGCTGCTTTGTGCTGCGGCGGAGCCTTTCGCCCGCAAACGGGATCGCCTGCAAAAAGCATTATCTATGACGCGGGAAATAAGCTTCCACGGCGCACAAACACATTTTATTCTTATTATAGGAGACGGCATGAAGATATTCCATCTCTCGGATCTGCATCTTGGAAAGCGTATCAAGGGCTACAGCATGCTCGAGGATCAGCAGTATATCCTCGATCGCGTTCTCGACGCGGTGGATGAGGAGAAGCCGCAGGCGCTCATCATAGCGGGGGACGTGTATGATAAATCCGTTCCCGGCGGCGAAGCGATACAGCTGCTGGACTCGTTTCTATTCGAATTGGCTCGGCGAAGCATAAGGGTATTCATCGTCAGCGGAAACCATGATTCCGCGGAGCGCCTCTCGTTCGCCTCGCGCCTGATCGAGCGAAGCGGGATACATATCTCAAGGATCTATGACGGCAGCCTCGAGCCGATCCGCCTTGATGATGAATTCGGCGCGGTCAATTTCTGGCTGCTCCCGTTCATAAAACCCGCCTACGTGCGTAGCTTCTTCCCCGATACGGAGATAAACTCGTATAACGACGCGCTGAAGGCCGCGCTTTCAAACATCGAACTGAATGCGGGCGAACGCAACCTGATCGTGGCGCATCAGCACATAACCGGCGCCGTTCGCTCGGATTCCGAGGAGAGCATGGCGGGCGGCCTCGAGAACGTGGATGCGGAGGCTTTCGAAGCCTTCGACTACGTTGCGCTCGGGCATCTGCACGCGCCCCAGAGTCTTGGGCCGGGCGGGAAGCTGCGCTATTGCGGAACGCCTCTTAAATACTCGATATCCGAGGAAAACCATAAAAAATCCATAACCGTGCTCGAGCTCGCGCAAAAGGGCGAAATGCGGCTTAGGGAGATTCCGCTCGTGCCGCTGCGCGATATGCGCACTATCACAGGCACCTATATGGAGCTGACGGCAAAAAGCTATGTTTCCTCCACCAAAGTGGATGACTATCTGCAAGTCGTTCTGACCGACGAGGAGTTCACCCCCTATGTGATCTCAAAGCTGCGCTCTGTCTATCCGAACGTACTGGGGGTCGACTACGACAACAGGCGAACCAAGCTCAATGCCGAGATAGACGGCGCCGAGGACGTTGAAAGCAAAGCGCCGATCGAGATATTCGCCGAGCTGTTTGAATTGCAGTTCAACAGGCCGATGAGCGCACAGCAGAGGGAATTCGCCCAAAACATTATCGAAGGGATCTGGGGGGCAGAGGAATGAGACCAATAAAGCTTGAAATGTCCGCCTTCATCTCATACGCGGAGCGCGAACAGGTGGACTTTGAAAAATTCGGGAAAAGCGGTCTTTTCCTTATAACCGGCGTAACGGGATCTGGCAAAACGGCCCTCTTCGACGCGATAACCTTCGCGCTGTTCGGCGAGCCGAGCGGAAATGAGCGCAAGCCGAGTATGCTGCGCTGTGAGCATGCGGACGACAGCGTGCCGACCGAGGTGAAGTTCACCTTTGAATATGCCGGCAAGATATACACCGTTGCAAGGCGCCCTGCCTGCACGCTGAATAATGCGGACGGCAGCGTCAAAAAGAGCTTTCCGGATAAATCCGAGCTGACCATGCCGGACGGAAGGGTCGTTTCGGGCAAAAAACCCGTCAATACAGAGATAAAGAACATCCTTGGAATAGACAGAGACCAGTTTTCGCAGCTTGCGATGCTGGCGCAGGGCGAATTCAGAAAGCTGCTCTCCGCTGATACGAAGGCAAGGCAGGAGATCTTCCGCAAGCTCTTTAAAACCGAGTATTACAACGCATTTCAGGAAAAACTTCAGCAGGCCGCCAAGAAAGCCGAAACCGAGCACGATGAAAAGCTGAAGAGCATCGGCTCGCTTGCTTCGCGCATAGCCTGCCCCGAGGAGCATGAGCTGCACGGTGAGCTTGAAACGGCGAAGGCGGATCCGTACCGTCCGCTTGCGGCCGCAGAGGTGCTTTCCCGACTGATCGATTCGCTCGAAGCACGCAGCAGCGAGCTGAAGAAGCAAAGAGCCGAAAAGGGCGCTGCGCTCGATGCCGAAAAGCAGGCGCTCGCCCGTGCGGAAAGCTATGAGGACGCCGCGCGCAGGCTGAGCGAGGCAGAAGAAGAGAAGGCACAGGCGCAGCAGAGCCTGGATGCCGCAGCGCGTGCGCTCGAGCTTGCAAGAGCGCGTGAGAGCGAGGGCGAAACGCTGCTGAATAAGGCCGCCTCCGTCGAGACACTGCTTCCAGAGTATGATGCTAAGGAAGCAAAAAGCGCGGAGCTTGCCGCCAAACGCAGGGCGGTCGAGCAGCTTGACTCGGACTCGGCCGCGCTTCGCGGGACACATGAGCGGCTCGTGGCTGAGAACGCCGAGCTCAAGGAGGAACGCAGGCAGCTTGAAAACGCAGGAGAGAACAGGGAAAAGCTGAAAAACGAGCTTGAAAACGCCGAGGAGGAGCAGCGCGATCTGCTCTCGCTTAGAAGGCGCACCGCCGAGCTTGAAGCGCTCGAAAGGCAGTGCGTCGAGGCGTGCGAAGCGTTCGAAAGAGCAATAGCGGGCTCGAAGGCGGCGAATACAGAGTATGAAACCATGAACGAGACCTTCCTTCGGGAGCAGGCGGGCATACTCGCCTCCACCCTCAAGGAGGGCGATATCTGCCCCGTGTGCGGCTCCGCCGTGCACGAAAGCATGCTTGCAAGGCTCTCGGAAAACGCACCGACCGAGGCCGCACTGGAGGAGGCAAAAGCGGCTGCGGATGCGGCGGAGGAGCGTGCTTCGCAGGCGGCGCAAACGGCAGGAAACCTCGGCGCACGACGCGACAGCATGCTCGAGGAGCTGAAAAAGAACGCTCGTGAGCTCTCTTTGAGCGATGAACCCGAGCGCATGAGCGAGGAGCTCGAAAAGCGGCTCCGCGCCGTTGCCGAAAGGCTCGGCGAGCTCGAACGGGATATCGCGGAGGAGGAGCGCAGAGAGCAAAGAAAGCAGCAGATAGACGAAAAACTGCCCGATCTTGAAGCGGAGCTCGGCGAACTCGAGCTGAAGCTGAGGTCGAATGAAACCGACCGCGCCGCAGCGGCGGAAGCGATCGCAAATCTTGAAAAGCAGATCGCCGAATACGCGGGCAAGCTGAGCTTTGAAAGCAAGCTTGCGGCGGAGAAGGAGATCGCCCGCCTCAGGGAAGAGGCTTCGAGCATCAAGGCAGCGATCGACAGCGCGGCGAGCGCTCAGGAGGATTACAGAACCAAGCTTGCCGAAATATGCGGCAGGATAAACCAGCTCTCCGATCAGCTCAGCGGCGAGCAGGCGCCGGACCGCGAGGCGATACTGCTTCGCATGGATGCGCTTGATGGTGAGATCGATCTGCTGAACGGCGGCATCGATGAAGTTGGCGCTGATATTGCCGCAAACAGGCTTATCCATGCCGAACTCACCGACAGCGCCGCCGAGCTTGAAATGCTCGAGGAAAAACGGATACTCGTGACCGAGCTTGCCGAAACCGCGAGCGGAACGCTCAAGGGCAAGGAAAAGATCTCGCTTGAAACCTACGTTCAAACGCGCTTCTTCGAGCATATCATCGCGCGCGCGAATGTAAGGCTGATGGCGATGAGCGGAGGTCAGTATGAGCTCGTGCGCAAAAAAACCGCTGATGATCTGCGGGGCAAGAGCGGGCTTGAATTGAACGTTATCGACCACGATGGCGGCCTCGATGAGAACGGCCGATTCGTGGAATGGGATGCACGCTCCCTCTCTGGCGGCGAATCGTTCAAGGCGGCGCTCGCGCTTGCGCTCGGCTTTTCGGATGCGATCCAATCCTCGTCGGGCGGCATCAGGCTCGACACGCTTTTCGTCGACGAGGGCTTCGGCTCGCTCGACGACGAGTCGCTTCGAATGGCGATCAGAACGCTCGAGGAGCTTGCGGGCTCGGAGCGCCTTGTAGGTATAATCTCGCATATAAGCGAGCTGCAGCAGATCGACCGCAAGATCATCGTAACAAAAACAAGGGGCAAGGGCAGCAGCGTCCGGATCGAGTACTGATCCGGGCGTGCCGAGGCGCAAAAACCTGCTTGTGCGGGTTTTTTCGGGAGGAAAACCGAAACCCATCTTTAAAAGGCGCGAACGTGAGCGGACTGAACCGCAAAGAACACGACCGAACGAACCAAACCGTCCGAACGAACCAAACATACAGAACCCGACCAAATCGGAATAAAAAACGAACGGAGCCTACATGGCGGCGAATAAAACAGTATCCACCGAACTGAATACGGGAAGGGAGCCGCTTCCGCTGACTGCGGATGAGCTCTATTCCCAATGCGGAAAGCGCACCCCGGATTTTGTGATAGTTACGGGCGATGCGTATATCGATCATCCCTCCTTCGGAACCGCGATAATCGGCCGCGTGCTGCTTTCGCATGGCTACAGCGTGGGCATCATCGCTCAGCCGGACTGGAAAAACCCCGCTTCGCTTTCGGAGTTCGGCAGGCCGCGGCTCGCCTTCCTCGTGAATGCGGGCAATATGGATTCGATGGTGAATAAATACACCGTTGCAAAAAAGCCGCGCACGAGCGATGCATATACCCCGGGCGGCAGGGCGGGGAAGCGCCCCGATCGTGCCGTGAATGCGTACTGCGCGCTCATTCGAAGGGCCTACGGCGCTCAGATGCCCATCGTGATCGGCGGCATCGAGGCAAGCCTTCGCAGATTCGCTCATTACGACTATTGGAGCGACCGCGTTCTACCCTCGGTGCTCGTTTCCTCGGGCGCCGATCTTCTCGTTTACGGCATGGGCGAAAAGCAGACGGTCGATCTTGCCGAGGCGCTCGACGGCGGGCTGAACGTTCACGATATCACCTATATCCCCGGCACGGCGTATCTTGCAAACGATCTTGAGCGTGTGTATGAATACCGCGAGATACCATCGTTTGAAAGCGTTTCGAATGACAAAAAGGCGTACTGCGAGGCGTTCACGGCGCAGTACCGCGAGCAGGACGCGATAAGCGGCGAAAGGCTCGTTCAAAAGCACGGCGAAAGATACCTCGTCGTCAACCCGCCCTCGCCGCCGCTGACCACCGAGGAGCTGGACGAGGTCTATGCGCTTCCCTACACCAGACAGCCTCACCCGAGCTATAAGGAGCATATCCCCGCGCTCGACGAGGTGAAGTTTTCGCTCGTCAGCTGCCGCGGCTGCTACGGCCAGTGCGCGTTCTGCGCGCTGACCTTCCATCAAGGGCGCGTTGTTCAGGCGAGGAGCCATGCTTCGCTAATCGAGGAGGCAAAGGCGCTGATCGCCCAGCCAGATTTCAAGGGCTATATCCACGACGTTGGCGGGCCGACCGCGAATTTCCGTTTTCCCGCCTGCAAAAAGCAGCTTACAAAGGGCGTTTGCAAGGATAAAAGCTGCCTCGGCTACACCCCCTGCAAGAATATGACTGTCGACCACCGCGACTACGTGGAGCTGCTTCGCAAGCTGCGCAGGCTCGACGGCGTTAAAAAGGTCTTCGTTCGCAGCGGCATCCGCTACGACTATCTGATGTACGATAAGGACGATACCTTCATCCGCGAACTGATCAAGCACCATGTCAGCGGTCAGCTTAAGGTAGCGCCGGAGCATATCGACGAAGGCGTGCTCGAGTGCATGAACAAGCCCGGCGGCGGTCTGTACGAACGGTTTGCTGCAAAGTACATGGCGCTCAATAAAAGCCTCGGCATGGAGCAGTACATCGTGCCGTACTTCATGTCCAGCCACCCGGGCAGCACGCTCAATTCCGCGATCGCGCTCGCCGTCTATCTCAAATCGAGCGGGCAGCGCCCGGAGCAGGTGCAGGATTTTTACCCGACTCCGGGAACGCTTTCCACCTGCATGTTCTACACCGGCCTCGATCCGCGCACGATGAAGCCGGTCTATATCCCGCGCTCGCCGAAGGAAAAAGCGATGCAGCGCGCACTGATGCAGTATTTCATTCCGAAAAACCGTCCCCTCGTCCGCGAGGCGCTCAGGATGGTCGACCGCGACGACCTGATCGGCTACGGCAAAAACTGCCTCGTTCCTCCGGATGACCGCGATGGCGGCGGAGCGCACGGGGAGCGGCGGGGAGCAAAGCCCGATCCGCGCGAACGCGGCGCCTCGGCGCATGAGAGCGGCCGCGGAAGGAAGTCCGATCGCGCAAAGGCGAACGGCCGAAGCACGAAGGGCAGGGGAGATGCGCGTTCAAGCGGCGGCCCCTCCGGCGGCAAAAGGAGCGGACGCGGCGGGCGGCGATGAGGCTTTCGCGCGGGCAGGCGGATTATATTTGAGCTTTTCGCAAGATTTGCCCCTTTTCTCCGTTGACAGTTTTTATAAGTTGGACTAAAATATGCTTGCGGCGCAGTCGGTGCTCTGCCTGCTTGCGCCGCAAATGCAAAAGCAAGGAGAAAAACTAAAATGAAGAAAATTGTTTCGATCGTTCTTTCCGTTCTGATGCTTGCGGCCGTTTTCGCCGCTCCCGCCTGCAAGAAGCAGGAAAAGGCTCAGGACACAGATATTCGCATCGCCGCGCTCAAGGGTCCCACCGGCATGGGCATGGTCAAGCTCATCGGCGACGAATATCCGCACTACAAGGTCTCCATCGAGGCCTCGCCCGATGCGCTTGCGCCCCGCTTTATCAGCGGCGACGTGGACGTTGCGGCAGTTCCGATCAATCTTGCCTCCACCCTCTACAATAAGCTGAACGGCGACGTCGTGGTTCTCGGCGTTGCCACTCTCGGCGTGCTGTACATCCTTGAGGACGGCAGCGAGATCAACTCCTTCGCCGATCTTAGCGGCAAGAAGCTTTACGCCACAGGCCAGGGCGCAACTCCCGAATACATTTTCAATTACCTCATGCAGAAGAACAACGTCACCGCCGAGATCGAATACGTTGGCGAACACGCCGCGCTTGCAACCATGATGGCGGCGGGCGAAGCGAATATCGGCATGCTGCCCCAGCCCAATGTCACCGCGGCGATGAATCAGTCAGATAAGCTCCGCATTGCGCTCGATCTGACCGAGGAGTGGAACAAGGTTTCCGATGCGCAGCTCGTTCAGGGCGTTGTTATTGCAAGAAAAGCTTTCGTTGAAGCCAATAAAGCCGCTGTCGAGACCTTCATCAAGGATTACGAAGCGAGCACCAAGTTCGTTAATGAAAAGGTGGACGAGGCAGCGAAGCTGATCGCCGAGGCCGAGATCCTGCCCCAGGAGGGTCTTGCAAAGAAGGCTATCCCGAATTGCAACATCAAATTCATCGGCGGCGCCGATATGAAAAAGGCCGTTTCGGGTATGCTGAACGTGCTTTTCGAAGCGAACCCCCAGAGCATCGGCGGCAAGCTGCCCGCGGATGACTTCTACTTCGGCGCATGAAGAAAGCCGCCGGAAAAATCAGCATCATAATAATCGTGGCCGCGTTTTGGCTTGCCGTTTGGCACCTCGCGGCCGTTTCGGTCGGGAGCGAGCTTTTGCTCCCGACTCCTTTTTCTGTTTTAAAAACCCTTTTTGAGCTTATAAAAACAGCAGAATTCTGGCAGAGCCTTCTGCACACGCTTCTGCGCGTGCTTGCGGGCTTCGCGCTCGGCATTATCGCCGGAACGCTGCTCGGAACTCTTACAGCCTCATCCAAGCTCCTCTCCGCGTTCCTCTCGCCGCTCCGCAGCATAATCAAGGCAACGCCCGTCACCTCGTTCATCGTGCTGCTGCTCCTGTATTTTTCGCCCGTCACAACGCCGATCGCGGTCAGCTTCCTGATGGTCGCGCCGATCGCGTGGGCGAACGTAAATAAGGGCATAACCGAGACCGATCCGCAGCTTCTCGAGATGGCAAAGGCGTTCAGGCTCGGCAGGGCGAAAACGCTGAAAAGCGTCTATATCCCCTCGCTCCTGCCGCATTTTCTGACGGCGGCGACCACGGGCTTCGGCTTCGCGTGGAAGAGCTGCGTTGCGGCTGAGGTGATCGCGATGAGCAGGCTGAGCATCGGCAAGGCGCTTTATGAAAGCAAGCTCTATCTCGAAACGCCGCAGCTTTTCGCTTGGACGGCGGCAATAATCATAATCAGCATGCTGCTTGAGGCGGTCATGGTGCGGCTGATCGGGAGGCTGAAAAAATGGTAAGGCTCAAAAATATCTGTTTTTCGTATAAAAGCTTTGAAACGGGAACGCACGAGCCGAAGCTTGAATGTGTTTTCGGCGATTTTTCGATGGAGCTTAGGGAAGGCGAAGCCCTCGCCGTCATGGGCGAGAGCGGCAGCGGAAAGACCACGCTCGTTAAGCTCCTGCTCGGGCTGATCGAGCCGGACAGCGGAACTGTCGAAGGGCTCGAAGGAAAGCGCGTTTCGGTCGTTTTCCAGGAGGACAGGCTTCTTCCGTGGTACAGCGCGAAGGAGAATATCGCGCTCGTTATGAGAGATACCGACAAGAAGGAGCGCGATAAAAATGCGCTCGAATTGCTTTCGGAAATGGAGCTTGTCGAAGCTGCCGATAAGCCCATCCGCGAGCTTTCGGGCGGTATGCAGCGCCGCGTTTCGATCGCAAGGGCGCTTGCCTTCGGCGGGGATATCATCATACTCGATGAGCCGCTCAAGGGGCTGGATGCAGAGCTGAAAAAGCGCATCGCAGCAAGAATTAAGGCGCATTTCAACACCATATTGCTGATCACGCATGATGAGGACGAAGCCGGGCTTTTCGGCTGTGAAAGAGTGATCTCCGCAAGCAAGTTTCGTGCGATCTGAGGCGAAGCTGCGCGGCTCGCTATCCAAATGCCTTGATCGATCGGCTTTTCGCTTTTAGCATATTGACAAAGCCTTGAATTTGCATTAAAATATACACGAAAACAAAAAATGCGGCGGCGAAGGGGTGTTCGCACCACCCCTCCGACCTGCATATGTGTCTTGCCCACATATACAACGGGTTTAATACCCATGCTCGCAAGCTCAATTATAAGGGAAACGCGATTCATTTTCAAGGTTTACTCCTAAATTTGACAGAGCCTTTCCCGAACGTGTGCATTGTTTTTACCGATACTATCGGCAAAGGCGGCGGCTGTGTATGAGGTACACGGTCGTTTTTTGTTTTCCCAAAGCGGCTTGGGGCGGCAAAAACCGCTCCAAACCTGCCGACGGAACCACATTCGGGAAGGCTTTTTGCGTACCTTCTGCTTCGCCGAGGCAGTAAAACGCAAATAAAATATATTTTTATTACAGGAGGAATTGAAGATGAAAAGACACCTTAAAGCCGCTTTTGCGGTGCTCCTTGCGGCGCTCATGGCGCTGACTGCGTTCCCCGCTTTTGCGGTGAAAAATAGCTCCGAAAGTGAAGCGACGGTATCTACGGATAAGGAAAATATATTTGTCGCAAAAGCGCCAAATCCCAATGAACATACCAATATTGCCCCGATTCAGCCGCTTACTCAATCGCGCTATTACAATTTCAACACTAACTATACCCTTACCGGCAACGGTGCGTCGGATATGGTTGCCATCGCGCTTGCTCAAGTGGGCATGACAGGCTCGCAGCTCGGCTATTCGGAGCAGTGGTGCGCCGACTTCATTGGCGATTGCGCTATCCTTGCGGGAGAAACCGCGGCCATACCGCTTTATGGCGGCGTACCGGGTTTGCGAGAGCGAATAGAAACTGCCGGCGGATATTATGTTTCGGTGAGCAACGCACAACCGGGCGATGTATGTATTATTGATTGGGACGGAGGAGGACACAACAACCACGTTGAATTGGTGTACAGCGCCAACGGCTCAAGCATTTCGACCGTTGGCGGCAACTCAGGAGATTATTCAAGTTTGTATACGCGCAGGGTTGTAAAGCATAACCCGTTGAATTCGGGCGTCATTACATGCATTATTCGACCGAATTATACTTCCTCACCGATTGCGCCGCCTACATTTGCAACTGTTTCCACAGATAAAGCATCGTATGCTATTAATGAAACCGTTACTTTCAACATTGACTCCGATGGTGTTACGAATACTCTTTGGATATACCTTCCCGATGGTTCAAGCACATACTATCAGGATGTAGGTATGTCCTATCAATTAGCTTTCGGCTGGCAGGGTCGTTATGAAGCGCTTGTTCAAACATGGAACGGGCAGGGGTCATTCTGCAGCGAGAGAATAAGCTTCTCTATAGGCGCACCTACTTTTGCAAGCGTTTCAACGGATAAAACATCGTATGCTATTAATGAAACCGTTACTTTCAGCATTGACTCCGATGGTGTTACGAATACGCTTTGGTTATACCTTCCCGATGGTTCAAGCACATACTATCAGGATGTTGGCATGTTCTATCAATTGGCTTTCGGCTGGCAGGGTCGTTATGAAGCGCTTGTTCAAACATGGAATGGGCAAGGGTCATTCATCAGTGAGCGAATAAGTTTCTCTATAGGCTCACCAACTTTTGCAACTGTTTCCACAGATAAAGCATCGTATGCTATTAATGAAACCGTTACTTTCAACATTGACTCTGATGGTGTTACGAATACGCTTTGGTTATACCTTCCCGATGGTTCAAGCACATACTATCAGGATGTAGGTATGTCCTATCAATTAGCTTTCGGCTGGCAGGGTCGTTATGAAGCGCTTGTTCAAACATGGAACGGGCAGGGGTCTTACGTTAGCGAAAGGGTTTCATTCTATGTTGGCTTCATCCCCGGCGATATTGATTGTGATGGCAATATTTTCATGACAGACGCACTGACTGCATTAAGAATGGCGATGTCCATTTTGCCGATTTCCAATTTAGAGGCTGCGGATATGGATGGTAACGGCACAATTACCGTTGCCGATGCATTAAGAGTGATGCGCATTGCGATGGGGTTGGCGTGAAGGGAATGATGCTTGCCTGCGGAAAATGATGCGCTCTTCGCGCATGATGCTTGCCTTACGGCAAATGATGCGCGGCTGCGCCGAATGATGTGCGCCTGCGGCGCGTTGCGCCTTCCGGCAAATGAAATCCGGCTAAAGCCGGGTGAAATCTTTTTCAAAGGTGAAATCCGCTTTGCGGGTGAAATCGCCTTTGGCGATTGAGGTTGAAATGCCGCTTTCGGGCGGCATTTCCTTTATGCCTTCCCCTCCGAGGGGAAGGGGGACCGCTTGCGGTGGATGAGGTGGAAACCTTATGAATACGCCGCAGCGTATTCTATCATATTCGATCTTGCAATCAGCTTTTTACCGAAAGTTTGTCTAGAAATCGTTGTTTAAAGTGCTGTTAAAATCTGTTTCAAATCCCTTTCGGGATTTGTGCAGGAGCCCACCTCATCCGACTTCGCGCCGCCTAGCGCCGCCTCAGCCACCTTCTCCTCAAGGAGAAGGCTTGACGAAATAAGCCTGCCGCGCGGAAGTTTCGGGCGAGGTCGCGAAGCATTCCGAGCCCGAAGCGGAAGTGCGGCGGCGGGCTGCGCGAAAAAAGGAATATCACTTTAAAATTAACAAATCAGCTTTACGCGAAATATATCTTTCCACACTCCCCTATTCACAGCTCTTTCCCCTTGCAAGTTTTAGCATTTTATAGGATAATATCAACCATAATTCGCGCTCAAATCAAGCTTGGCGCGATAAATCGGAGGTATTCATTTTGAAGGCTCTTGAGGAACGCATTTTGAAGGAAGGCAGGCTTCTGCCAGGCAATATAGTGAAGGTGGACGGATTCATCAACCATCGCGTGGATGTTGCCTTTCTGCGCGAGCTTGCGCGTGAATTCAAGGCGCATTTCGGCGAAAAAAAGCCAAATCTCATTATGACGGTGGAGGCAAGCGGCATACCCATTGCCACCGTGTGCGCGGAGGAATTTGGCGTGCCGATGCTGTTTGCCAAAAAAGCCAAGAGCGACAATATCGAGGGCGGTCTGCTTTCGAGCGAGATAATGAGCTACACCTATAATAAAAAGGTAACTCTGATCGTTTCCCATGAGTGGCTCCATGAGGGCGACCGCGTTCTCGTCGTGGATGATTTTTTGGCGAGCGGCGAAGCCATGCGCGGTCTTGCGCGCATCATCAAGCAGGCGGGCGCGGAGCTTGTGGGTATCGGCATCGCGATCGAAAAGGGCTACCAGGGCGGCGGCGACGGGCTCCGCAAGGACGGCATCGACTGCTATTCGCTTGCGATAATCGAGGAATCGGACGGCGAGAACATCCGCTTTAGGAAATAAGGCGATATGAATAAGAAAAGGTGGATATTCATTCTTGGTCTCGCAGTTAATTTGTTCTGTATCGTTGTATGGGTGCTCACTACGAGAAGATGGTATTTGAAATACGGCTTTGAACTTTTAACGGTTCTGAGCGGTATTTCGGTGCTTGCTTGGATCGGCCGAACCGTTTACGATATCCGCAAGTATTCCGCTGAATATAAAGAATGGAAAAACCAAACGAAAGGTGAATAAATGGAAAGGATCGTAATTTTGGACTTCGGCGCGCAGTATAATCAGCTCATTGCGCGCGCCGTGCGCGAATGTGGCGTTTACAGCGAGCTTTTGCCGCCCACCGCCACGAAGGAGCAGATACTCGGCGAGGGGCTTTCGGGCCTCATCCTCTCCGGCAGCTACGACCATGTTTATGAAGAAGGTTCGCGCACCTGCACGGACGATATCTTCTCGCTCGGCGTGCCGATACTCGGCATCTGCTACGGAATGCAGCTCATCTCTCACAAGCTCGGCGGCAAGGTCGAGCTCGCCCCCGTGAAGGAATTCGGGCGAACCTTCGTTCGTTTCAAGGAGGATCGCCTTTTTAACGGCATTCCCGATTCCATCATGTGGATGAACCACAACGACTGGGTCTGCATCTTTCCCGAGGGCTTTTCCTGCACTGCCGAAACGGACGACTGCCCCCACGGTGCAATGAGCTGCCCCGAGCGCGATATCTACGCCGTGCAGTTCCACCCCGAGGTGAAGCACAGCGAGTACCGCCTCAAGCTTTTCGATAATTTCGTTCACGATATCTGCGGCTGCAAGGGCGGCTGGTCGATGGAAAACCTTGCGGGCGAGCTCATCGAGCAGGTCCGCGCACAGGTCGGCGAAAGCCGCGTCGTTGCGGGGCTCTCCGGCGGCGTGGATTCCTCCGTTGCGGCAACGCTCGTTCACCGCGCCATAGGCGACAGGTTGACCTGCATCTTCGTGGATCACGGCCTGCTTCGTGAAAACGAGGCCGAGGACGTTATGGAGCATTACCGCAATATCGGTCTGAACGTCGTCCAAGTGGATGCGAAAAAGCGCTTCCTTGACCGTCTTGCCGGCGTTACCGAGCCCGAAGCCAAACGCAAGATCATCGGCGAGGAGTTCATCCGCGTTTTCGAAGAGGAAGCCAAAAAGATCGGCGCGGAGTACCTGCTTCAAGGCACGATCTATCCGGACGTTATCGAGAGCGGCGCGGGCGGTGCGGCGGTCATCAAGAGCCATCACAACGTCGGCGGTCTGCCCAAGGATATCGGCTTCAAGGGCCTCGTGGAGCCCCTTCGTTCGCTGTTTAAGGACGAGGTGCGCGAGCTTGGCGAAAAGCTCGATATGCCCTCGGAGCTTGTTTGGCGCCAGCCCTTCCCCGGCCCCGGTCTCGCCGTGCGCGTGATGGGCGATATCACCGAGGAAAAGCTCGAGATCCTGCGTAAATCGGATTACATCCTGCGTGATGAGATTAAAAAAGCCGGCCTCGAGCGCGCGATCTGGCAGTATTTCACCGTGTTCACAGGCGTTCGCTCCGTCGGCGTTCAGGGCGATGACCGCACCTATCACAACGTGATCGCCGTTCGCGCCGTCACCTCCACCGATGCAATGACCGTCGAGTTCTCCGAGATCCCGTTCGAGGTGCTCCGCAGGATCAGCTCAAGGATAATTGCCGAAACGCCGGGAGTCAATCGCGTTGTCTATGATATCACGGATAAGCCGCCGGGAACGATCGAGTGGGAATGATGCGTTTATCTTTAAAAAGTCAATAAATATAAGGCTTTTTCAAAACTCAAGGTCGCTTTTGACAACAAAATGATAACAAACCATTTTTGAAATGTCAGCTTTGTTAAATAATAAACAGCACTATAAAGCCCTTCGCTGCGAGAATGCGCGGAGGGTTTTTGGATTTTTGGCATAAGCAAAGTCATTCGACCCTTATATCCTAAATAACATATATTAAATCTAAACCGTATGATCATAGCACCATAAAGACTTCGGTTTTTCAATAAGCAGAAACAGTTCCGCTCATATATGCACGCAAGGCTATCGGTGTGCTTGGAGAAGTTAAGCGTTATTAAATATCATACAACCAGGAGAAAATCTTCCATGAGCTGATCCTTCAGATCGGCGATAAGGATAATATGGCTTGCGGAACGGAAAACGGCGAGCTGGCAAAGGAGGTGTTAAACGAATATTTCAAAAGCTTCTCCGCACGAAATCCAAACCTGCGCGTTTTCTCCGCGCATCTGCACATGGACGAAGCAACGCCGCATATCCATATTGACTTCGTTCCGTTTACAACGGGGAGCAAGCGCGGACTGGAAACGAGGGTTTCACTCAAACAGGCACTTGCAGCGCAAGGCTTCAAGGGCGGCACTCGATTCGATACGGAGTGGACACAATGGGTAGCGAACGAAAAGCGCGAGCTTGCCGCCGTGATGGAGCGGTACGGTATCGAGTGGG
>JAFWVQ010000063.1 GCA_017523925.1 Clostridia bacterium | reverse complement strand
GAGACCGGCGGAAAGGACTTCATCTTTGCTCATAAGAGCGCGAAGGTTCGCCCCCTTGCTGCGGCGCTTATCCGAGGCTCGTTTGAGTTCCAGGGTCAGAAATGCTCCGCCTGCTCACGCGCGTTCATCCCCGAGAGCATCTGGCCCGACGTGCTTTCGGCCATGAAGGAGATGATCAAGCA
Organism: Clostridia bacterium; assembly: GCA_017523925.1. Classification (GTDB taxonomy): domain Bacteria; phylum Bacillota; class Clostridia; order Christensenellales; family CAG-138; genus PeH17. The sequence continues at coordinate 12,481 of JAFWVQ010000063.1, read as the reverse complement.
GGCCAAGATGGGCGACGTTCAGGATTTCGACACCTTCCTCGCCGCCGTTATCGACAAGGCGAGCTTCGATCGCTGCAAGGGTTATATCGAAAGGGCGAAAAAGAGCCCCGACTGCGATATCGTGATCGGCGGCGGCTGCGACGATTCCAAGGGCTGGTTCGTTGAGCCCACGGTCATCGTGTGCAAGAAGCCTGATTATGAATCCATGGTAGAGGAGATCTTCGGACCCATCGTATCCATCTACGTCTACCCCGACGACGAGCTCGAAAAAACGCTCAAGATCTGCGACGAGGCATCCCCCTATGCGCTGACCGGCGCGATATTCTCGCAGGATCGCGAGGCCATCGTCATGATGGAGAAGGCGCTGCTGCATTCGGCGGGCAATTTCTATATCAACGACAAATGCACCGGAGCGGTGGTCGGCCAGCAGCCCTTCGGCGGCGCGCGCGCTTCCGGCACCAACGACAAGGCGGGAACCGCGCTCAACATGATCCGCTGGATGAGCCCGCATTGCGTGAAGGAGACCTTCAATCCCTCCGAAGCGATCGCCTACCCCTATATGTCGGAAAAATGATGAATATTTGACGAACGGAACAAAGCCATGCCAATATGGCTTTGTTCTGCAAAATAAAGAACTATTCCGTTTTTTATGAAAGGATATGCGGATATGAGGATCACCAAACACCCGATTCTTACCTTTGAGCGCGGCAGAGAGCTGAGCTTCACCTTCAACGGCCAACCAATGAAGGGCTATGAAGGCGAAACGATCGCCGCCGCGCTGCATGCGGCGGGCGTGAAGGAGCTCGGCAAGAGCTCGGAAATGCACCGCCCGCGCGGATTCTATTGCGCGATAGGAAACTGCGCTTCATGTCAGATGATAGTTGACGGCGAGCCGAACGTCCGAACCTGCATCACGCTGCTTCGCGAGGGAATGAGCGTTGAAACGCAGAACGGGAAAGGAAGGATCAAATGAGAGAGGTCGAACTGCTTATCATCGGCTCCGGTCCCGCGGGCCTATGTGCCGCGATCTCCGCGGCTTCCTCCGGCGCAAGCGTGCTCATACTCGAGCGCTCCTTCAAGCCGGGCGGGCAGCTTATAAAGCAGACCCATATGTTCTTCGGCTCCGAAAGCCAGTACGCTTCGTACAGGGGCGTGGATATCGCAGGCATCCTGCTTGAAAAGCTCAAGGAATACGGCGAGCGGATCGAGCTGATGCTCAATGCGACCGCCGTCGGCTTCTATGAGGACAATGTGGTCACCGTTCTCAAGGACGAAAAGGAGTATTTCAAGATCAGGGCGAAGTCCGTCATCTGCGCAACTGGTGCATTTGAAAAATCCCTTGCCTTCCCGAATAACGACCTGCCGGGCATCTACGGCGCCGGAGCCGTTCAAACCCTTATGAACGTCTACGGCATCCGCCCCGGCAACCGCGTTCTGATGGTCGGCGCGGGCAATATCGGCGTTATAGTGAGCTATCAGCTCATGCAGGCCGGCATCGAGGTGGCCGCGGTCCTGGACGCCGCGCCGCGCATCGGCGCATATCTGGTGCACGCCTCAAAGCTTGCAAGAATGGGCGTGCCGATCCTCACTTCCCACACGGTCAAGGAGGCGATCGGAAAGGACTGCCTCGAGGCCGCCGTTGTGTGCGAGGTGGACGAGCGCTTCAACCCCATACCCGGCACCGAGAAGCGGTTCGACGTGGACGTGCTGTGCATCTCCGTCGGTCTAAGCCCGCTCAACGAGCTGCTTGCTATGCGCGGAGTCGAGATGAAATACGTTCCCCAGCTCAGCGGAAGCGTTCCCATGCGAAGCGAGAACTGCGAGACCTGCATCCCCGGCATCTTCGTTGCGGGCGATGCATCGGGCATCGAGGAGGCAAGCTCCGCGATGGCGGAAGGGTATCTTGCGGGGCTCTGCGCCGCCGCCAAGCTCGGATACGCCCCCGAGGACTTCGAGCAGCGCAGGAGCGAATACCTCAAGCAGCTTGAGGATCTAAGATCCGGCCCCGTGGGTGAGCGCATCCGTGCAGGCATGAAAATCAGCCAACTGTAAGGAGGAACGGCTATGTTTGAAAAAACAGGTGTGGCCACCCGTGAAATGGTCATAACGAAATTTCCTCCGATCGAGAGGATAAACAAGGGTCCCGTTGCGGTGGTGGAATGCTATCAGAAGATCCCCTGCAACCCCTGCCAGACCGCCTGCCCCTGCGGCGCGATCCGCATCGGCGAGGATATAAACGAGATCCCCCAAAGGGACGAGAGCCTCTGCACCGGCTGCGGCATCTGCGTTGCCAAATGTCCCGGGCTGTCGATCATGATCGTGGACGGCTCCAAATCCGATAAAACCATTGAGTTCCGCATCCCCTATGAGTTCATGCCGCTTCCCGAGGCGGGGGAGAGGGTCATTGGGCTCGACCGCGCCGGGCAGCCCGTCTGCGAAGCCACGGTCAAAAGGGTTATGAACCCGCCCGCATTCGACCGCACTCCGGTAGTTACCCTCGAGGTGGACAGGGAGTTTATCTACGACTTCAGAAACTTCAGAAGGGAGGCGTGATCATATGGACGAAAACACCATCATCTGCCGTTGTTCCGACGTTACATTGAAGGATATCAGGGAGCTCATCGCCCAAGGCTACGTCACCTACGACGAGATAAAGCGGCTGACCCGCATCGGCATGGGTCCCTGCCAGGGCAAGACCTGCGGACAGCTCGTGCTCCGCGAGATCGCAAACGCCACGGGGCAGAACATCGCCGATCTCAGCTTCCACAATATTCGCCCGCCGGTCGTCGGCGTGAAGCTGCATCTTATCGCGGAGGAGGCCGAAAAGCATGAAGAATAAAGCTGATATCGTCATCATCGGCGCAGGCATCTCCGGCTGCTCCATAGCCTACAACCTTGCCAAGCGCGGCGCGAAGAACATCGTGGTGCTCGAAAAGAGCTTCATCTGCTCCGGCTCCACCGGCGCCTGCGGCGCGGGCTTCCGCATGCAGTGGGGCACCGAGATGAACTGCCGCATGTCCAAATTCTCCACCGAGTTTTTCGAGAACGCAAACGATATCCTCGAGTACGACGGCGACATCGAGCTGCGCCAGAGCGGCTATCTCATGATCGCGGATACCGAGAAGGAGCTCGCGCAGTTCAGAAAGAATATTGAGGTGCAGCATGCCTGCGGCATCCCCTCGCGCATGGTCAGCCTTGAGGAGGCCAAAGAGATCGTTCCGCATCTCAACACCGATATCCTTTCGGGCGCGGCATACTGCGCAAAGGACGGCTTCCTCAATCCCCATAAGACCACGGACGCCTTCTACAAGGCCGCCAAGCGCCTCGGCGTTGAGTTTTACACCTTCACCGAGGTAACGGGCATCAAGGTCGAAAACGGCAGGATCGCCGGCGTTGAGACCAATAAGGGCAATATCGAAACGCGCATCGTTGTGAACGCCGCAAACGGCTGGTCCCAGGGGCTTGCGAAGCTGGTCGGCGTGGAGCTTCCGCTCTATTCCGAGCGCCACCAGATCCTCGTTACCGAGCCCGTTGAGCCCATGCAGGACCCGATGGTAATGGCGTTCAACCTGAATCTATACGTTCAGCAAACGCCGCACGGCTCGTTCATCATGGGCAGAAGCGACGCGGGCGAGCCGAGGGACCTGAGAAGGACCTCATCATGGCATTTCCTCGAGGAAATGGCAAAAACGATCGACAAGGTGCTGCCCGCGATCGGCAAGCTGCGCGTCGTCCGCCAGTGGGCGGGTCTGTACAATATGTCCCCCGACCGTCAGCCCATCTACGATAAGGTCGAGGGCGTGGAGGGCTTCTACGTTGCCTGCGGCTTCAGCGGGCACGGCTTCATGTTCGGCCCCGTCACGGGAACCGTCATGGCCGAGATGATACTCGGACTCGAGCCCACGATAGACGCATCCCGTCTCAGGCTCTCCCGCTTTGCCGAGGGAAATCTGTTCACCGAACCCTCGGTCGTGTAGTAAAAAGCGGGCCTCCGTCCGCGCTTCTAAGGAGAATGCCGTAACAGCCGCGCATATGCACAGCTCCGATTCGATCTGCCCGAGCGATCGGTGCAGCATTACGAGGCTATCATCTCCTTTGATGCCGGGCAGAAGAACGGGCAGTAAAACTGAGAGAAGGCCTGCGCGGATAGGTATGTCCACGCAGAATGGTAAGGATCTATACCGCTCCTGCCGCTGTCAAGGTCGTGTAGTTTTTTCTCACAAAGCTTGAAATCCTCCCACTTATCTTGACAGCGGTGGAGTTGGTTTCTCCGAAAGGGCTGAGTGCAACCTATATTTGACGACTGAACATGTTGATACGACACATTTTTCCATGCCTATTGACTTGTGTCGGTAAATGCGGTATAATACAACTATACCATATTATATCCAATCAAGGAGGGCGAACAAATGCTTGCTTGTGCAGAGCTTTTTGCAAGGGATCTTGAGGCGAAGGAGCTTCACTTCAGCGTTTCTCAAACCGATGATGGCGGAGACATTATCAAATTCCCGTACGACAACAGAATGACGACCTGTATCTTCAAGGGTGAGGATGGTCGCTATCTTTCAATGTACACCGTTGTGGAGCGCGTTCCCGCCGATAAGCTGTCCGACATGTATGCCGTATGCAATGCGATCAACGCGAGGTATAAGTGGCTTAAGTTCTACGTCGATGAGGACAACGACCTTATGGTCGAGGACGACGCTATTCTCTCAGTTGAGTCCGCTGCGGAAGAGAGCTTCGAGCTGCTTATGCGCCGCCTCAACATCATGAAGGAGACCAAGGCGGAGATCATGAGGGTCATCTACTCCTAATACGCTTTTAATGACTGGCGCACCCCGGGCGCAATTTGGTTCTTGGGGTGCGCTGTTTTTGCGGCAGGGATGCCGCATGTGTTTTTTGAATCGCTTGCGGCGGGGTCGCTGCGAGTAATCTTCAGTTTTATATGCATATGCAAATTCGTTTTATAAAGGAGTCTTTTTCAATCAGCAGAATGAAAATGGCAGTGTGAATAATATGAAGTTGATAAAAGTTTCGATACTGTGTCGCTCATATGAGGCCCTGTATCAGTTCAATAAGGCGCATGGATGCTCCCTCTGGGATTCGCTTGCCGCGCGCATCAAGTCGGATTGCAGCGATTTCGTGCTTGAAAAGAAGGGCTCGATGCAGAGCGTGTTTTATCTTGCCACAACGGAGGAGGCTTCCGTTTGGCAGGATCGCATAATGGCCTATATGGAGGAGGTAAACGGCACGAACGAGGGCTGCGTATTCTACAGCGGCATTGCGACAGCGGACGAGATCAAGCAGCTCGGCGAAAAGAATCCCGACGGGATCGCTTCAAAGCCGTGGTTCGCAGACGTATTAAACGAAGCAATGGCCGAAAAGAGCGCCGCGGGAAACAGGGAAGGCGTTGCGCCCCGAGGCGAAAACCTTCGCGGCTCCGAGAAGGCCGAGGAGACCGAAGGGGCCGAAAAACCCGAAAAGCTCGCCGACCCGCAAGCGCATACCTATGAAAAAACCACAGGCGGCGGGGAGGAGCAGGCCGAAGCGGCGATCACCCTGCCCAAGGATCTGCTCGAGGAAGTGGAGCGCATAAACAGGATCCGCTCCGAGCTGCTCTCGGTCGTTCGCGGCCAGCGTCACGCCGTAGACGAGGTGGTCCGTGCGCTGTTTGAGTGCGACGCCTTTGCTTCGGTGAATGAAAAGCGCAAGGGTCCGCTCGCGACCTTCCTTTTTGCGGGTCCGTCCGGCGTCGGCAAAACCCTGCTTGCCACCGCGCTTGAAGATGTGCTCGGAAGGAAATGCCTCAAGGTTGATATGAGCGAATACTCGGACAACCTTGCAAACGGCAAATTCAACGGCGATTACAACAACCCCGCCGTGGTCACGGGCTTCGTTCGCCAGCATCCGAACGGCATACTGATCTTCGACGAGGTCGAGAAGGCGCATATGAACACGATCCATCTCTTCCTCCAGATCCTCGACGACGCAAGGCTCATGGATCAGAAGGTCCATAAGGAGGTATCCTTCCGCGACACGATAATCGTTATGACCACGAATGCGGGACACAGCCTCTATGACGACACCACCAACTGCAACCTATCGAGCGTGCCGAAGCAGGTGATCCTCGAGGCGCTTCGCAAGGATATCGATCCCACGACGCGGGAGCCGTATTTCCCAGAGTGCCTCACCACCCGCTTTGCAAACGGCAACGTCATCCTCTTCAACCATCTTGAACCGTATGCGCTTTTGCAGATCGTGAGCGACGAGCTGCGGCACCAGCTCGAGCTGTTCGAAAAGACCTGCGGCATTGCCGTGGATTGCGATCTGGACAGGCTCGCTTCGCTGGTGATCTACAGCTCCGGCGGCGTTTCGGACGCGAGGACGCTGCGCGGCAGCGCGAGGCGCATGCTTGTAAAGGAGCTGCAGGAGTCGATCTTGCAGACCCATATCAAGCTCGGCGATGATATAAACAAACTCAAGCGCATCGATATAAGAATGGACTTCGACGGGCTGGAGGGCGAGGTCGCATCGATCGTTGCAAACAAGCAAACGCTGCATATGCTCGCGTTCGCCGATGACTTCGTTGCCAAAAAGATCGCCGTCGAGTCGGAGGAAAGGCTCGCTGTGGAAGCCTTCAGCTCTCCGGATGAGTTCAAGCGTGCCGTGCGCGGCTTGGTGGACTGCGTGCTGATCGATCCCGCAGCAGGCGCGGCGCCGATGAAGTGGCTTCCGAACGACGTGGAGGACATCGTGTCCGACGGAATGGCGCTGTTCCGCTATATGCTCAAGTATTATCCAGAGGTGCCGATCTATATCCTCGACACAAGAGCGCGCGGCGTCGAGACCTTCAACACGCTGCTGGCGCATGGCGGAAGGGGCGTTGTTCAATACGATATCGACGATGCGGCTAAGGTCCGCGAGCAGCTTCGGGATATCGCGCTTGCCGCTTCCGTAAACAATGCGGCGTTCGCGCTCGGCAGGGCGAGCAAGGTGCTGACCTATAATTGCTCTCAGTACAATGAAAACGACGAAACGGCCGTCATATCCTTCGATAAGCTCGAGCTTGCGATCGCAGCCTCGTCATTCGATAAGAACGCTCTTGCAAATCCGGATGCTTCAAGCTCCGTGACCTTCGACGACGTCATCGGCTGCGAAAGCGCCAAGAAAGCGCTCAAGGATTTCTGCAAGTTCATCGAAAACCCGCGCGAGCTGCTGTCCAAGGGCAAGCGCATCCCGAAGGGACTTCTGCTCTATGGCCCTCCCGGAACGGGCAAAACCATGCTCGCAAGGGCAATGGCGACTGAGGCAAAGGCCGCGTTCATCCCGATAACGGCAACCACGTTCTTCGGCTCCTTCGTGGGCGAGAGCGAGCGCAATATCCGCGAGATCTTCGCAAGGGCGCGCCGCTACGCTCCCTCGATAATCTTTGTGGACGAGGTGGACGCGCTTGCAAGAAGGCGCACCGGCTCCATCACGGGCAGGCATAACGAGGACGCGCTGAACGCATTCATAGCCGAGATGGACGGCTTCAACAAGGACGATAAGCGCCCCGTGTTCGTCATCGCCGCCACGAATTACAGCATTTCAGGCGAGGACGGAATGGTGCTCGACCCCGCCTTCGTTCGCAGATTCGACCGCAGGATCTTCATAGACCTTCCCGATGAGGACGCAAGATTCACCTTCATCAAGCGCACGCTCGAAAAGCATGCCGTCGATTTCGGCGAGTCGCACGAAACGATCCTTCGCAACATGGCAAGGCGCAGCGGCGGTCTCAGCAATGCCGATCTGGACGTCATTATAGAGCTTTTCATGCGCAAGGCGGATGAAAAGCAGCTTACGCCCGCCGTGCTTATGGATGCGCTCGATGAGTTCCGCTTCGGCGAGCTGAACAAGGTCGATGAAAACAGCCTGCGCCAGACAGCCTGCCATGAGGCCGGCCATGCGCTCGTAACAAGGCTGCTCGGAAAGAAGGTCGCCTTCCTGACCATCGCATCGCGCGGAAGCTTCGGCGGCTTCATGGAGTACGATCACGATGAAACGAAGGGCAGCTACACCTTCTCCGAGCTCAAGGATAAGGTCTGCTGCGCGCTTGCGGGCCGCATTGCCGAGATAACCGTGTTCGGCAAGGATGCGGGCATGAACACCGGCGCGATCTCCGATATCAAGCATGCGCGCTACTATATCAAAACCGCGCTCGACGAATACGCCATGGGCGATAAGCTCTACGGCCGCAGCAGGGTCGCCGAATGCGAGGAGCTCATCAGGCTCCAGTACGAAAGGACCGAGACGCTCATCGCCGAGCATCGCGACGTGCTCGAAAAGCTGACCGATCTGCTCGTTGCGAACAAGAGCCTGGATCAGCTTCAGCTCGAGCAATTCTTCGCAGCGGAGCTCGGAAGCCTGTAAAAGATATCGGGAAAAGTCAAACCCAAAACATACGAACCGAACCCGGGGGATCCGTGCAGCTTCCGCTGCCGGAACGGGCAGAGTGCAGAGTTAAGCAAAGCAAAGTTCTGCAAAGCGAAACAAAACTCCGCTCCCCCCCGGTTCGGCTTTTGTTTTCTTGCGGACTGTGCTATAATACAGTAAGCGACCCGATCAAGGCTGTGGAGGAGGGACGGAAGAAATGTCAATCGAAAAAGCTAGGGAATATCTCGAAAACCGCGGCTTCGCGGATCGGATAATAATACCCGATCATTCGAGCGCAACGGTAGAGCTTGCCGCTCGCGCGCTCGGCTGCGAGCCGGGCATGATCGCCAAAACGCTCTCGTTCCTTCAGGGCGAAAAAGCGGTGTTGATCCTTGCAGAGGGCACGGCGCGCATCGACAACGCCAAATACAAGGCGCGCTTCGGCTGCAAGGCGAGGATGATTCCGGCGGAGCGCGTGGAGGAGCTTGTGGGGCATTCGGTCGGCGGCGTCTGCCCCTTCGGCGTGAATGCGGAGGTTGCGGTTTACCTCGATGTGAGCCTCAAGCTGCATGAAACCGTCTATCCCGCCGCCGGCACCGATCACAGCGCGGTTCGCCTCGGCATAGATGAGCTCGAGCTTGCCTGCCCGACCGCCGAATGGGTGGATGTGTGCAGGCTGCCCGACCCGAGCTGAGCCGAGCCGCTTTAAGCGAACGATGATCATAACACCGAATATTACCCCGATAATGAACCTGCGGAGGAAGCGCAAATGAAGAAACTGCATCTTGAACTGAATATGGGCGCGGCGGGGGATATGCTCGCAGCGGCGCTTTATGAGCTGCTTGACGACGCAAAAAAAGCTGCCTTCATTGAAAAAATGGATTCGCTCGGCCTGCCGGGCGTGGAGGCCCGATTCGAACCGTCCGTCAAATGCGGCATAACCGGCACCCGTTTTTCCGTGAAGGTCAACGGCGCGGAGGAGCTCTCCGAGGACGTGCATCATCACCATGACCATGACCATGACCATCACCACGACCACGATCACGACCATGACCATGACCACGATCATGACCACGATCATGACCATGAACACGGCCATGACCATGACCATGACCATCACCACGACCACGATCACGGCCATGACCATGACCAAGACCATGACCATGACCATGACCACCACGACCATCACCATCATCACCACGAGCATCGCGGCCTTGCGGACATCGGGCATATCGTTTCGCATCTGAACGTTTCCGAAGCCTGCCGCGAGAACGTGCTCGGCGTGTATCGGCTCATCGCTGAGGCGGAGAGCAAAGCGCACGGCGAGCCCGTGGAGCTCGTGCATTTCCACGAGGTCGGCGCGCTGGACGCGGTGGCGGATATAACCGCCGTCTGCCTGCTTATCGAGCTGCTTGCTCCGGACGAGATAACCGCGTCGCCGGTCTGCGTCGGCTTCGGCTCGGTCAAATGCGCGCACGGCGTCCTGCCCGTTCCGGCTCCCGCCACGGCACATATCCTGGCGGCGTTCCGATCTATGCAGGCTCCATCGAGGGCGAGCTCTGCACCCCGACCGGCGCTGCACTCATCAAACGGTTTGCGCAGCGCTTCGAGCGGCTTGGAAGTATGCGCATAGAAAAAACCGGTTATGGAATGGGCAAAAAGGATCTTCCCGCTGCAAACTGCGTTCGTGCCATCCTCGGCGAAGCTTTGGCGGGGGAGAGCGGAAACGAATGCCCGAACGCCGGCGAGCTGATCGAGCTGTGCTGCAGCGTGGACGATATGACGGGGGAGGAGATCGGCTTTGCGCTCGAGACCTTCCTCGGGATGGGCGCGAAGGATGCTTATTACGTCCCGATCGGCATGAAAAAATCCCGTCCGGGCGTGCTCATTTGCGTGCTCTGCGATGCAAGGAGCCGCGATGCGTTTGTTGAAGCGATCTTCAAACACACCTCCACGCTCGGCGTGCGTGAGCGCATCGTGAGAAGATACGAGCTTTCCCGCGAAACCTTGACCGCGCAAGCCCCCCATCCTTACGGAGAGGTGCGCGTCAAGCTCGCAAACGGCTTCGGCACATCGCGAGTCAAGACGGAATACGAGGATATCGCGCGCGTTGCCCGCGAGCAGGGGATAAGCTTTGCCGAGGCAAGGGCGCTGATCGAGAGCGCGATCGAAGACTGAGACGCAGCTTCGGCGCGGAAAAGCGCCGCAGAGCGCATGATAATTCGGTATATTTGCTTTTTCGCGGGCTTTGCGGCTTTTCTTGCCTTTACACTTCGCCGCGCCTGTGGTAAAATAACGGGTACAATATAAAACTGTTGGGAGTAGTTTAAGATGGTTAAAATATGCTGTGACAGCACCGCAGACCTTCTGAACGAAGTGAGGGAGACCGATCTGTATAAGGAAAATGGCGTGACCGTTGTGCCGCTCTATGTTCGCATCGACGAGGACGAGTATCTCGACGGCGTGGATATCACGATGCGTCAGCTTCTCGAAAAATGCGGCAAGAGCAATAAGCTGCCGCAGACCGCCGCTCCGTCGGTGGAGAGGCTCAAGGGCATCTTCGAAGAGATGACGGCGGACGGATCGGAGCTCGTTTTCATCACCATCAGCTCCGGCTTTTCTTCCTCATACAACAACGCCGAGCTTGCCGCGGAGGATTTCCCCGGCGTTTTCGTCGTGGATTCCAAAAATCTTTCCAGCGGCGTTGGCCACGTCGTGCTCGAGGCGGTGGATATGGCCGCAAAGGGCATGAGCGCAGCCGAGATCAAAAAGCAGCTCGATGAGGATATCGTGCCCAAGGTCGAAACCAGCTTTGTGCTCGACAGGCTCGATTACATGGTTCGCGGCGGCAGATGCTCGGCCGTTTCCGCGCTCGGCGCAAACATCCTCCAGCTTCACCCCGGCATCGAGGTGGCGGATGGCGGCATGCGCGTTTTCAAAAAGTACCGCGGCTCATGGCAGCGCTGCCTCAAGAACTATATCCATGATAAGCTCGACGGGCGCACCGATATCAGGCCGCACCGTATCTTCGTTACCTATACCGACACGCCCGATGAAATAGTTGATGAAGCCGTGCAGCTCGTCAAGAGCTTCGGCTATTTCAGCGAAGTCATCGCCACCACAGCAGGCTGCACGGTTGCGAGCCACTGCGGCCCCAGGACCCTCGGGATCCTGTTTATACGCAAGTAGTATGCGATCATGCCCGAAAAGGGCATGATTTTATTATCCGGCGATACCTGCGAAGCTTTTCGCATAACAATATCATCATTGAATGCTGAAAGGAGCATCAAAAATGAAAGCGTATCTCGAAGCAATGGGCATCTTCGATCCCACCGCCATCCATCGCAATCTTTCTCCCGCCGAGCTGACCGAGCGTGCGGTCGCACGCGGCGAGGGCAAGCTCAGCAAGACCGGCGCGCTGGTCATCAAAACCGGCAAATACACCGGCCGCTCCCCCGACGACCGCTACGTTGTGGACGTTCCCTGCGTGCACGACACGATCGACTGGGGCAAGATAAACGTGCCCATCAGCCGCGAAAAGGCGGATAATATCTATAATAAGATGTGCGCCTATATGCAGAACCGCGAGGTCTTCGTGGTGGACGGCTTCGTCGGCGCCGACCCCAAGTACGCGCTTCCAATCCGCGTGGTCTGTGAAAACGCCGCGAGCGCGCTGTTTGCAACCCAGGCCTTCGTTCGCATCGAGAAGGATAAGCTCGACGGTTTCAAGCCCGAGTTCACCGTGCTCTGCACCCCCGGCTTCAAGTGCGATCCCGAGAAGGACGGCGTGCATTCCGAGGCCGCCATCATCCTCGATTTCGAGAAAAAGCGCGTCACCGTCGCCTGCTCGAAGTACTCCGGCGAGATCAAGAAGGGCATGTTCTCCGTTATGAACTACCTCATGCCGCAGCAGGGCGTTTTCCCGATGCACTGCTCCGCCAATATCGGCAACGACGGCGATGCGGCGCTGTTCTTCGGCCTCTCCGGCACCGGCAAGACCACCCTCTCCGCCGACCCCAACCGCTGGCTCATCGGTGACGACGAGCACGGCTGGAGCGACAACGGCGTG
>JAFWVQ010000062.1 GCA_017523925.1 Clostridia bacterium | reverse complement strand
TTTGTTGCGGATGGGTAGCTGAATCTTTCCATAGCGTTTCCTTTCCTTACTGAACGATTATTGCTATCACGGCGACCGCCGCGGAGAGTACGAACAGCGCTGCCATTATCAGCGCGATGAGCCTTGCGGACTTTTTCATGGTAACACACCTTTCATATCTGTCGTCAACGCCCGGTGAACGGGGATAAAAGCTTTGCGAAGAAATCCTCGTCGCTTTCAAGCCCGAACCACACGATCACCGCATAGATCACGGCGGCGGCAAGCAGCAGGGCGAGCAGCAAAAGCGCGATGCTCCCCCAATGGATCTCCCTGTGCTTCACCCTGCGCAGCGGCTTGGAATGATCGGTATAGTGTATACGGTAGTGACGTCGTTTCATATCCTTTATTATACCATACGATGGGTGGGTTTGAAAAGATGGATATGCACATTTTTGTTGGTTCCTTTGAGTGAATTTTATTATTGCCCGGAGCTCGCCTATTTGAAGGAACCGATCAAAAGTAATATACTTTTTGATTATTATTGACTTATGATGTGTAAGCTGTATAATATATATGGAGGTGATTATATGAGAAAGTTAGCATTCATTACTTCTTTATTTATGTTGTTTGTTTGTATTTCCATGCCATATTCATCGGTACATGCTTCAGGAACGGATTACTTCATATCTGTTCCTATCATCACTCAAGGTTCATATACTAATGCGTGTTGGGCATGTTGTGGCGCTTCTGCCGTGAACTATGCAAGAGGATTAAACGTCGCTTTTACAACTTTTGCCCTAAATGCAGGCAGTGATTATTATCATTCAGCTAATTTTACAACTATACAGGCTGGATTGTTCTATTACAGTCTTTCCTATTCGTATCATTCGTCAAGTGTCTCTGCCTCATCGATAAAGACTAATATTTCAAATGATCGTTCATTGATAGCAGGATGGGACTATACAAATCAAGCCGGAAACCATGCATATGGGCATGTCGTTCTCATATGCGGGATCGACTATGGATCTACAGAAAAAACAGTTGCATATATGGATCCAAGATGGTCCAGCTATCAGTACAAGGATTACTCGGATTTTTTTCATCAGTATAACCGTACCTGGACACAAACGATTTCCAACATATACTATCCCTGAACCGAATTCAAATCATATTTCTATTTGAAAGGAGCTTTACGATTATGAAAAGAATCATTTCATTGATGGTCGCGGCGGTACTGACGCTGCTTTCCCCCATCTCTTCGTTTGCGCTTGACGCAGAAGTTCCCGAGGAGGTCTCCTCGTTCGCCGAGTTGACCGCCATGCCCTACGTAAAGAACTTCATGAAGAATCCCGAAAACCGCGCGATAGGCAGCATAGTCGGATCCGCCGAGGACGTCGACGAATTGACGCTCGGCTCCGGAATGCGTGTTTATCAGATAGACGGAAGCGACGCCGCGAAGCTTTCCGATCAGCTTACCCCGCTTGACGACTGGTGCTTCTCTCTTGACGCTCAAGGCAGAAAAACAGCTCTCTTCGAGGTGCATCGGAGCGAAACGGGCAGGCTCTCCCACAGCGGAGTGCAGAACGGCGAAAACCTTGAGAACGCGCTTGAGATCATGGAGCGCCTCGCCAAAAGCGCGGGGGTTGCATTCGAGCCCAAGCTCTGCCGCTTCACGGAGAATTTCGTGCTTCTTCAGTCCTTTGGCGGCGACGAGCGCGTGATCACGATCCCCACGGACGTTCAGGAGCTTGACAGGAGCTATTCCGAGGCGGCCGAGTACAGGGAGCTTCCCACCGGCGAAGAGCTGGTATCCGCGATCAACGAGCAGATGAACAATGCGCAGCCGGACAGCTACGGCGGAGCCGAGCTGCTTTTAGCCGCCCATCCCGGCGTTCTGACGGGCGACGCGCCCGCGGCGATCCCGCAGCCGGACAACGCCGTGAGCCCGCTCGTTTTCATTATCCCCGCCGCTGCCGTCGTTATCGCAGCGCTCATTGCCGCGATAGTCGTTAAGAAGAAAAAAGCGATAAGGTAACGCAAAAGGGGCGCAGAGAACTCCCCGAACCGCCGTCCCTCAGCTTTGCATTTTGCGCTTTGCGTTTTAAGTTCCGGACCACGGTAACGATCCCTCAGTCATCCTCGCTTTCAGCTCGGCTGACAGCTCCCTTTACCAAAGGGAGCCGAGGAGGGGCCCGAAGCACGATCAATATGCGTTAGTTCTCAGTCCCGACAGCGCGACATCATCCACCACCGCCTTGCGGCGGCGGTCCCTCCTCGAAAGCAAAGCTTCCTCGGCACTCAGCAGAAAAAGCCAATCAGTTGGCTTTTTCTTTTCGCCTCGCGCCCCTCGATAGGGGAAGGTGCGAACGTCGCTGCACGCTTGAGCCTTCCCCCTTGCCGAGAAGCTGTCAACGAAGGAGACCGACGTGGTTCTTCCGTCCTTCCTACTCCGCGTCGGGCGCGGTATCGGGCAGCATGGGCCCTATCTCGTTATACGAGCGACGCTCAGGAAGATCGCCGGGCGGGGAGTACATAAGACCCGTGTACTCGGAAGCAAGCGCGGTGCGCATGCCCTCGGTGCCTATGAAATCCGGCCCGATCATATCGTTGATCTCCACCGTTTCGCCGCCCGTGGGGATATGCGGCCTTTTTCTGTGCTTTTTCGACATAAAGATCACCTCCGCTTAGAGTATGAGCGGAGGTGAACGGAATTATTCATTATGGCTTACAGCAGCGATCTGACCAGCTCGGCGAGCTCGTTCG
>JAFWVQ010000061.1 GCA_017523925.1 Clostridia bacterium | reverse complement strand
CGTTCTGAACGAGATAAAGCAGAGCGACGGCAGGATAATCCTCTTTATAGATGAGCTTCATACCATCGTCGGCGCGGGCAAGACCGACGGCGCGATGGATGCGGGCAATATCCTGAAACCGATGCTGGCGCGCGGCGAACTCCATTGCATCGGAGCAACAACGCTCGATGAGTACAGAAAGTACATCGAGAAGGATGCGGCGCTCGAGAGGCGTTTTCAGCCCGTCACGGTCGCCGAGCCGAGCGTGGAGGATACGATCTCCATTTTGAGGGGCTTGAAGGAGCGCTACGAGGTCTATCACGGCGTTAAGATCCACGACGGCGCGCTGATCGCCGCCGCAACGCTTTCGGATAGGTACATTTCGGACCGTTTCCTGCCCGATAAGGCGATCGACCTTGTGGATGAAGCCTGCGCTCTTATCAAGACCGAGATGAACTCGATGCCGAGCGAGATGGACGAAATTTCAAGGCGTATCATGCAGCTTGAGATAGAGGAGCAGGCGCTGAAAAACGACACCGACCCGCATACCGTGGAGCATCTCGGCGAGATACGCGAGGAGCTGGCGAAGCAGCGCGAAAAGCTCAATGAGATGAAGGCAAAATGGGAGAACGAGAAGAACGCGATAGGCAAGGTGCAGCAGCTCCGCGAGCGCATAGAGCAGGTGAATGCCGAGATACAGAAGGCGGAGAGCGATTACGATCTGAACCTTGCCGCCAAGCTCAAGTACGGCGAGCTGCCGAAGCTTCAAAAGGAGCTTGCCGAGGAGGAGAAAAAGGGCGCGGAGCGCGAAAACAGCCTGCTTCGTGACCACGTTTCCTCCGAGGAGATCGCGAAGATCGTGGCGAGGTGGACGGGTATCCCCGTTTCCAAGCTGCTTGAAAGCGAAAGAAAGAAGCTGCTCCGCCTCGATGAGCAGCTCCACCGCCGCATAATCGGGCAGGATGAGGCTGTGCGCCGCGTTTGCGATGCGATTCTCCGCTCCCGCGCGGGCATCCAGAACCCGAACCGCCCGATCGGCTCGTTCCTGTTTATGGGACCCACGGGCGTTGGTAAAACGGAGCTTTGCAAGGCGCTCGCGGAAGCCCTGTTCGATGATGAGCGCAGCATGGTGCGAATCGATATGAGCGAGTACATGGAGCAGTATTCCGTTTCCCGCCTGATCGGCGCACCTCCGGGCTACGTGGGCTACGACGAGGGCGGCCAGCTCACCGAGGCCGTGCGCAGAAAGCCTTATGCGGTATTGCTTTTTGATGAGGTCGAGAAGGCGCATCCGGACGTGCTGAACGTGCTTTTGCAGGTGCTTGACGACGGCAGGATAACCGACGGCCAGGGGCGCACCGTGGACTTTAAGAACACGATCATCATTCTGACAAGCAACCTCGGCAGCGACCTTATCCTCTCCGAGATGGAGCAGGGCGAGCTGACGAGCGAAACGCAGGAGCTTTTGAACAAGCTTCTTAAAACGAAGTTCCGCCCCGAGTTTATAAACAGGCTCGACGAGATAGTTTACTTCCGCGCGCTCACAAGCGAGAATATGCGCGGCATCATCGATCTGCAGCTTCGTGACCTTGCAAGAAGGATGGGCGAACGCAGGCTGGAGCTTGCCGTGACCGACGCGGCGAAGACCGCCATCCTCGAAAACGGCACCGATCCGCTTTTCGGCGCAAGGCCCATCAAGCGCTTCATCCAGGGGCGCATCGAAAGCCTGATCGCAAGGTTCATAATCGCCGAAAGCCCCGAGGAGGGCAGCACCGTGACCGTGGATCATAACGGAACGGAGTTTATCGTGCGGTAAGCATTGTGCAAAGGTAGTGAGTTTAAAACGGATACGCAAATAACTAACACGAAAAAGATTCCATTTTAAATAGAAACGCGTTAGATATACATGAGAGACTTTTGGTTTGCTCCCCTGCCAAAGCAACAGGGGAGCAGGTTTTAACAAAAGCTTTTCAACCAGAATCTTATTATATCAATGAGTTCTTCAAACATTGTTTCGCCGGGATAGATTTTGGCGATTTGTAAGAATGATTCACAGGCGTGGTTCATCCAGTTGACGTCGTTTGAATCGCGCAGAATTGAATGCTCATAACCTGATAATATTTCATCGCCGTTGCAGAACATATCCCAGATTTGTATGAATCTGACATATAGTTTTTTGGTTGCATCGAAATGCTGTTGTGCTGCATTAAACAGAATACTTTTTAGAAGTAGCCTTAACAAAGCTCCGTAGGATATAATGTCGTTAGAACGAGCGATAATCTCTTCGTGTATATCGAGAGA
Source organism: Clostridia bacterium (assembly GCA_017523925.1). Lineage (GTDB taxonomy): Bacteria > Bacillota > Clostridia > Christensenellales > CAG-138 > PeH17. The sequence goes on along the minus strand of JAFWVQ010000061.1, from coordinate 2,495 downwards.
ACGACTATATTTGATCGCTGCAGCGTCAATATCCCCGATGATATTCAGCAGAATATCGCCTTGGTTTTCTAATCCTGTTGAAAACGCGAACATGCTTTTTCCAGTTAACAAAGCAATATCCTTTTCCAGTTTATATGCTTGATTATAGTATGAATCTGCGGTGATTGAATCTCCAAGGAGCCTATAAGTCTTTCCAAGTCTATCAAGAACAGAAGATAAAGAGCCTATTACCTCTTCCCCATAATGAGAATGAGTTTCAAGCATGCTTTTTGCATATAAATAATACTCTTGCGCCAAGTGATAATTGTTTTGGTCAATAGCCAGATCACCTAAATCACGCAAAACTTGAGATAAATCAAGAACGGAAGCAGCCGAGGGATCATTCTCGTATGAGAATTCGAAGATTTTTTTAGCCTTTTCTATATATGAAATGGTTGCATCAAGATCATCACATAGATCGGCAAGGCAGTAATATACGGCGCCTAGCGTGGGCATTATGCAAGAATCGATGTTGGATAGAGAGTGGTGTTCATATAACAGCACAGCTTGGCGATAATACTCCTGGGCAGAAGTATCGTCTCTTAAGTAATCATAAAATATAGTTGCGATAGAGCAGAGAGATTTAAACAATGCTTTACGCGAGATATCGTTGGAATCATTTTCAAAATGAAGTCTGCACAGGTAAAGGTGCTTTCTCGCCCACTCAACAGCTTTAGTGTAATCTGATTTAACACCCTCGCCAGACAAATACATGGAAACGAGCTTTTCCGCGGCTTCGATGAGACCGGCCTCCGCCGCGCCCTCGATAAGCCGCTTAGCGCGCTCATGGTCTATCTCCACGTCTATGCCGCCGAGATATGCAAGCCCGATAAAGAAATTATGCTCGGGGTCGTCATCGTTTTCGGCTATCGCTATCTCGCCCAGAGCATCGTGCAGCGCCGCCGAGAGCGCGGCTTCATCCTCCTTTTTAACGGTGCTTCCGATGCCGTCGAATTTACCGGAAAGCGCTTTCCCGTCCGTTTCCTCCATCTCCGCGGGCAGCACCTTCTTGCCGCTGCGCCTTGCGGCCGGGTATTCCTCCTTCATAACGTAGTTCGGAAGCCCGAGATCATTCAGCTCGAGCAGGCTCGGCGTTACCACCAGCGCAAAAAGCTTGCTCCTTTCAAGCGCCGCCGCGATCGCCTCGTTGAAGCCCTCGCCCGGGGTCAGAAATTCGTCGTACCAGATCGCGATATCGCGGCAGAATTCGTTCTTGTGGATGAGCCGCATAAGCTCGTTTGCGTAGCGCCGATCCTTCTTGCGGTAGCTCAAAAAGATGTACGCGTCGAACGCCTTGCGTATCTTCTCCGCAAGCTCGTCCCCGATCAGCACGGAGGTTATGTAGTTTTTGAACTTCTCCTCGAAGCTCCTTGCGGTGTCGTCGCGTGCGTTCGGGTCCAGATAGTGAAGGTCGCCGAAGACGCGCTCGTAGAGCTCGTCAAGCCCGCTCTCCATCATCAGCGGCAGGATCGGGATATGGTGCTCTTTTGCAAACGGGATGTCGAATTTGACCGTGCGGCAGGGCTTGGTCAGAAGCCTTGTGGTGACGGGTATCACGAATAGGTTCATCTGAGCAAGGTCGGTCTCCGCGTCCTCATATTCGCCCTCGTCCAAATTGTAGAATACCGCGCAGCGCTGCACCTTCAGAATGTCGCCGCTTATGCGCTCGAAATACCGGGCGTGGTCTTCGGGGTGACAGGTGAAATAAACGCGCTGCATGCCGGTCAGGGAGATGCCCTCGGGTTTGAATTTGAACATATTGCCTCCTGCGGGATGGGATTTATTATTGCCGGAGCCGGATCGGTGAAAAACCGGCCGAAAAATGGGATAGCGTGTAATGATATATACATTATAAATGCGGGAAGCGGAAAAATCAATAGGCAGAAGCGTTCTTTACTGAGCTTCCGCATGGCGCTCTTCACCTGCCTCGGGCAGGCGGCTTTTCCGAAAACAGAAGCCCACCGCCTCAAGCGAGACGGCGGGCTTCATCATCTATCCGTATCCGGCGTTTCCGCGCGCTTCTCACACGCGCGGAGCATGGCGGGGTGTTCATAAGATAGTTTTGTATCAAAAATGATTTGGGCATCTGTCTGAACGGGTTGGCAAACAAAGAATACCGGATTGCTGGAATAATCGAGCAATCCGGTATTCTTTCATGGGGAGAAGCCCCTTATGAGACTTCTCCCGCCCGGTTTCTTTTGCGCTTTTTGGTTGTCACTCGGGAAGACTCAGCTGCATATTTCCGGAGTTCCTTCTGTGGAGTACAGATCCCCATCTGTTCGGCCTTTGCCCGGGATGGAATTTTGGGTTGGAGATCGGTCATTCGAAGCATCATCTGCTCCATATGATCCATAATAATCGTTTGCGGCAGCCTTTACATCTTATACTCGGCAGCGTTGATTATAGGGAATAATATAACAGGCCGCTTTGATGGTTGATTTCCGTCTCGCGGCCTG
>JAFWVQ010000060.1 GCA_017523925.1 Clostridia bacterium | reverse complement strand
GCCCGCATCGTATGCCGAGCGAGCCTCGTTTACCATTTCGGTCACGGTGTACGGAACGGCGGGATTGTGCTCCTTGGTGACTTCCGCGCCGCAGATGGCGGCGGTGATGATGAGCTTATCCATATTTTCCTCCTGCTGAAACTGTTATAAAGTCGGAACAAAGGATCAGAGCTTCTTCAACTCGGAGGGCTTGACCACGCGGAGATTGCGCTGCTTGTCCTTGGGAACGACGCAGGTGCCGGTGGCACGGCAAACGACGATGGGCTCTTCGAGCACGTCGCATGCGGAATCGTTGATATCGGGGCGGGGGATGATGACCTTGCGCGCCTCGAAACTCATCTTCCTCGAGCTGTTGCCGATGGCGGTTATCTCGCCGTATGCTTCAATGTAGTCTCCGGCATATACGGGAGCGATGAACTCAACCATGTCATAGGCTTTGAAAAGACCCTCGTCGCCGTCGCACATGATGAGAAGCTCGGTCGCAACATCGCCGAAAAGGGCGAGCATGTGTGCGCCGTCAACAAGGTTTCCGCCGTAATGAGCATCCTGTGAGCTCATGCGGAGACGGATGGTCGATGTGTATTTTTCCATTTGAATATCCTCCGTGAAATATTTTGCAAGTTATTTTCGGCTTCACGCGCAAAAACGGTGAAACAGGGTAAATATAGAAAAAAGCGCGCTCTATGCAAGGGCTAATCACCCAAGCAAATAGCGCACCACCCAGCATGATGCGGCGAACTCACCGCACGTTTCAGATGACAGTCGCAAAGCGCTGAGCTTTGCGCCCAAGCGTCGGAAAAACGGCATTTTCCGACGCTTTCGGCAGGATGCATATTCGTTTTCGCCGCTGCCGCGCGTTTGGTAATACCACGAAAACTACCTCAAAACCTGCTCCTCTATTGCAGATACAGTTTAACATTTTTATGAATGCTTTGTCAATACCATTCAAATCGGATTTTATCTATTTTTATGCAGTTGCAATTCGCTCGGCAATGTGGTAAAATAGAATATGTATTGTATAATGCTTGGTTTGTGCGATCAAGTATCGGGCGAGGTGCGGAAAAGCATGTGCTGTCAGCTGAGCTTCTGCGCATTCTGTGTACCGATATCCTCCGTTGATGATTCGCATGGACGATAGCGTTTCAACGGATCGCAAACCGACAGGAGTGTCATGCAAAGGATTATTTCGCTGCGACAAGGCTTGTTTTTAACGATATACATCGCTCTCAAGCCGTTATATCTGACCAGATCGGGTAACATGCAGATCGCCGATATATTTTTGGCGATATTTTCTGTATATCTGTTGTTCTCAAACTATGGTAAGATCAGGCTGCGCACTCCGCTGTTCGGCTTCACCGTCATATTCACTGTCATTTGCGCATACCAGGCGGTTGTCAATCTCGTTTGGAGCGGGATAGTAGGGAAATCGCTGATGAATTTCTCGCTGTTTTACTTCTTTAATTTGGTTGCATGCGTCGACGTTTTCCTCATAGGACAGCAGATCGGCCTTAAGAAGCTTAAAGAATCTTTGATACTCGGCATATTCTTTGCGCTTGTCGTTAATTCGATAGGTATGCTTAGCGACGCCGTTTACAGATCAAGAAGCGTCAGCTTTTTCAACAACCCCAATCAGCTCGGTTATTTCGCTTTGATCTGCTTTTCGTTTATCATATTTTGCAGCAAGCAGGCATCGAAGTTTGTTACTTATTCGATTTACACAATGGCCGGATGGGCGGTCATTGCTTCCTCCTCAAAAGCTGCTATCGTTGCTCTGTTCATCATGGTATTCATTTATATGCTCGTTGCTGCCGATAAGTCGAGTACAAGCAAATTTGCGCTGTACATAGTTTCGCTTCTTCTTATCGGCATCATAGTATATCTCTTGCTGTATTCCGATATCGAAAGCATAAAAAACAATAAGAGTGTCGCCCTTATGAGGGACCGTATTTTCAACATGCAGGGCGAAAACGACTCGGACCTTGGTGACGGCCGCGGCTACAACAGGATAGCTGAACTCGGTTATGACTTCCTTTGGGGCATGGGAGAAGGAGCATACAAACGATTTGAGTCGCTCAGCGGCGGTGAGATCCACTCCACATACGCCTCGCTTCTCGTATCATACGGCGTTATCGGTGCTGCGGGCTATGCGCTTCTTTTGACGGTCTGCATGGTCGACAAACGGGCTTTCTTTAGAAATGTTGCCATTCTTAGCGGACCGCTCATGTATCAGATAACGCACAACGGCATCCGAAACCCGCTTGTATGGATGCTGCTCGCTTCCATGCTCTATGTGAAAGTGATAACGTCCGATATTCCGGAATATGAGCTCATCATGGAACGTGCCGATTCGGATCAGCCGCGATGCATTCTGCTGAGGTAGCAGCATACTTACCGATGCGTTCGGCAATCTATTGCATTATTCTTTATGGAGACATAAAATGAGAACTTTTGTTTGCAATATTATAAGTGTTGCGTTTACTTCGATCAAATTCACCGTTTTGAAGTTGTTCCATTGGAAGGGCTTCAAAACCGGATTAATCGAGCGTTTTTCTCCTGATACTGTGGTTCAGATCGGCAAGGGCGCGCGCTTAGAGTTGGGCAAACGCGTGAGTGTTCACAGCGGCGCTAAGCTTATGGCGCGAACAAATGCAAGATTAACTGTCGGAAGCAATGTTATGCTTAACTACGGCTGCATCGTTGTATGCAGAGAAAGTATTTCTATTGGAGAAGGCACGATGTTTGGCCCCGGGGTGCTGGTTTATGACCACGATCACGACTACAAATCCGAGGATAAATCAAGAAGCTTCCTTACCTCGCCTGTTTCGATAGGCAAGAATTGCTGGATAGGTGCAAACACGATAGTGCTTCGCGGCGCAAAGATCGGCGACAACTCCGTTGTTGCAGCGGGCAGCGTTGTAACGGGCGATGTTCCTCCGAATACACTGTTCGTTCAAAGAAGAGTATCTCAAATGCATGACTTTTCTGCAGAATAGCTGCCGATTCCGTTTTCCGAAGTGTTCCTGAACGGAGGTAATTACTGTGAGATTTAGCATAATCATTCCTGTTTACAAGATTGAAAACTATATCAGGCAATGCGTTCATAGCATACTTGTGCAAACGATGCCCGATTTTGAGTTAATCCTTGTTGACGACGGCTCACCGGATAATTCCCCTTCAATTTGTGATGAGCTAGCCGGAACCGATGATAGAATCAAAGTGATCCATAAGCTTAATGGCGGTCCTGCAAGCGCAAGACAGGCAGGCGCGGAGATCGCCGCAGGTGATTACATCTGTTGTGTAGACGGCGATGATTTTGTTCACCCGGACTACCTTTTGGAGATGTCGGCTGTTATAGATGCGAACGATCCCGACGTTGTTTGCCTTGGCTACGAGTACTACTGCGATGGCGACAAAGTGCTTTCTGCGCCAAAGGATATTTATCCTTTCTGCAGAGAAGGCTATTATGAGCGCAAACAGCTTGAGGAAACCATCTTTCCTAAACTGGTCCTTGATCCCAAGGGCGTGTATTTTCTGCCCTCCTTATGTGCAAAAGCTATCCGGCGTGATATATTCATTACTTGTCACTGCAGAGTTGATCCGAGCATCAGAATGGGCGAGGATGGCGCTTGCTCCATACCTGCTATTATGCGAGCAAGCTCGCTTTTCATCATCAAGAAGAACTATTATTATTACAGGGTCAACGAGAGTTCACTGACAAAGGGCGGTCATTGCTTCAACATGCTCGCTCCGGTAAAAATCTATAAAACCCTCTCGGATGCGGCGAATGACAGCGGCTATGATTTCTCAGATCAACTCTACAGAAAGCTTGCAAAGGCATTCTTCAATGCCGCTGTTTCGCAGTTTAACCGAGGTGAAAGCTACGGAACGATAAAGAAAGATATTCTCAACGCAATGCGTGTGCCTGAGATCAAAAAGAGCATTAAGGAAGCGAAGTTCGGTCTCTCGATCAAACCGATGGCAATGATGATCTGCTTGAAGCTGAAGCTGGTTTTCTTAATGAAACTTATGAATCGCTTTGCATGATTCGCTTTTCAACTGAGAATAGTGCTTGCGCCAGCGTTTACAGGAGGATTTTATGCGTCAGATGACCATTGAAGAAGTGAAAATGGAGCAGTTAAACATTCTGCTTGACATACAACGGTTTTGTGAAGAAAATGCTTTGACTTGGTGGCTGGACTACGGCTCCCTGATCGGGGCGCTTCGTCACAACGGTTACATTCCCTGGGATGATGATATCGATATCGGTATGTTCCGAGGAGATTTCGATATCTTTAAGCAGCAGTATAATAAGCAGGCGAACAGCCGGTATAAGCTCGAGTTCACAGATGACGACCTATCGTATCCGTACGTATTTGCAAAAGTGTACGACATGGAAACAACGCTCTATGAACCCGATATCAATGGGTATAAATGCCATGTTTATGTTGATATTTTTATCTACGATAACGTGCCGGATGACGAGCGCGAATTCAAACGTATGAGACGTAAACTCGGTGTTTTGCGCAGGCTTCATACCCATCAAACGAACGTTTTCAAGCCAACGGGGAACATACTGAAGAGAGTTGCCGCAGCCGTCGCACGACCCATCCTCAAGCTGTTCCCGAAGGGTTATTTCTATAAGCGGTATGATTCAAAGGTTCGCTCCTATGATAATGTTGATACGAAACGCATAATGAACTTTCATTCACCCGGAGTTCCCGTTCAGCGGACCGATATGCTTAACACCAAGCCGGCCCCTTTCGAGGAGTACAGTTTCCCCGTTCCGTGCTCGCCGGATGAGCATTTGTTTGGAAGATACGGCTTTCCCTATACCGAGCTTCCACCCGAAGAGGATCGTGTGCGCAGGCACAGTTTTGTTGCGTTCTACAATAACTAAGGCGGCATAACAGCTTGCTTTTGTTAAGGAATAACTTATATTTTTAGTTTGGAGGTAAACCCAAATGGCAAAGATTTGTGTTCTTGGCGCAGGCACTTGGGGCATCGCTCTTGCGAGGATGCTTTTTCTCAGCGGCAATGAAGTAACGGTCTGGTCAGCGCTCCCCGAAGAGCTGGATAACCTGCAGGCAACAAACATCCAGCCGAATCTTCCGAACGTCCTTTTGCCGAGCGGACTTATCTATGAAAAGGATCTTGCGGCTGCGTGCAATGGCAAGGAGATCCTGCTTTTTGCAGTCCCCTCCGTTTATGTGCGCGGAACTGCCCGCAGCGCAGCTCCCAATGTTGAGAAGGGTCAGATAATAGTGAACGTTGCAAAGGGCATCGAACCCGATACTCTATGCACGATGTCTGAGATAATCGAGCAGGAGATCCCGGGCATACCCGTCGTTGCACTCTCAGGACCTACGCATGCGGAGGAGGTATCAAGAGATCTTCCCACGACCATCGTTTCCGCCTGTGAGAACGTGGAAACGGCTGAGAAGATCCAGAGTATCTTTTCCAATCCTGTTATGCGTGTGTACACCAATACCGATGTTAAGGGCGTTGAGCTTTGCGGCGCTCTTAAAAACATCATCGCGATCGCGTCCGGAATTTCCGCAGGTCTCGGCTATGGCGACAACACCGAGGCTGCGCTCATCACGCGCGGTCTTGCCGAGATGGAGCGCCTCGGCCTCAAGATGGGCTGCCTTGCAAGCACCTTCTCGGGTCTTGCAGGCATGGGCGACCTGATCGTTACCGCTACCAGTAAGCACTCCAGAAACAATCGCTGCGGCTTCCTTATCGGTCAGGGTTACAGCCCTAAGGATGCGATAAAGCAGGTCGGCATGGTGGTCGAGGGCGTGAACGCGATCCCGGCGACCATGAAGCTTGCCGAGAAGTACGGGGTAAATATGCCCATCGTGTTTGCTGTTAATGAGATAGTAAACAACGGCGGCGATCCGAAAACCGCAGTACGAGATCTGATGGGCAGGGAAATGACCACGGAGCTTCCCAAACCCGTGCTCGATCTGAATTATGAGTCGGCTTTGATCAAAAATGCTCAATTACACGCTAAAGGAGATAACGGCATGAAACGAGTAATAACTTACGGAACCTTTGACCTGCTGCATTACGGTCATATCAACCTCCTCAGAAGGGCTAAAGCACTTGGCGATTATCTTATCGTTGCTATATCAACCGATGAATTCAATTGGAAGTCGAAGCATAAGAAGTGCTACTTCACCTATGAGCAGAGGAAGGCGCTTGTTGAGTCGATGCGCTATGTTGACCTCGTTATTCCCGAGGAAAGTTGGGACCAGAAGCCTTCCGATATGCACGAATATCATATCGACACCTTCGTTATCGGCGACGATTGGAAGGGCAAGTTCGATTTCCTCAAGGACGAGGGCGTTGAGGTAATCTATCTGCCGAGAACCCCCGAGATCTCCAGCAGCCAGATGAAGAAGGATCTGCATGATTCCGAGGCGGGCGACGGCGTTTCCAAAACCACGCATGACGATCTGGACACCTCTCCCAAAAACTGATCGCGGGTTCAATACGCAGCGAATTGAATTCGATATGATCATTTGAGTTAATTAGCCACAGGAGGCAATTATGTACGAGGAAATCAGAGCTCTTCAGTTGGTCGAACTGGATATCATGCGCAAGGTGCTCGATATCTGCGACAGGCATGATCTAAAGTATTTTATGCTTGGCGGTACGCTGCTTGGCGCGATAAGGCACAAGGGCTTTATTCCATGGGACGATGATATGGATATCGGCATGCCAAGGCCGGACTACGAGAAGTTCATTAGGATCGCCGCTGAAGAGCTCAAAGCTCCATATCAGCTGCACGCCATCCAAAACGAAAAGCTCAAGCTCGATTACTACTATTACTACGCAAGGGTCGAGAATACCGACGTTATGCTCGAGCGGCAGGGAACGCTGAAATACAATATGATCCCCGCCTGGGTCGATATTTTCCCACTCGATGGAGCTCCGTCAAAGCCTTTAGAAATGCGCAAATGGTTTACGGACATAGAAAAACGAAGCAAGTGGTTTTTAAGAGCACAGGCTTCCTATTATGCACGAAGCATGGAGCGCCGCGATCCTAAGTCGATCAAGGCCAAGATCATGCGGATCGTAGTTTCGATGAAGCTCGATAGATTGATCAGCACCAAGCACACTTGGAAGAAGCTTGATGAAGTTGTGAGACGCTACAACTACGATGAATGCGCTTATTTGGCGAACTGCCTTGGCTACTGGGCTGAGCGAGAGTATTTTCATAAAATGATCTACGGCGAAGGCAAGATGTATCAGTTCGAGGATTTGCAGCTTCGTGGTCCTGAGGACTATGATTTCGTGCTCAAGCAGATGTATATGGATTATATGACCCCGCCTCCGGAGACGGATCGAGATCACCATTTTATAAAAATCAAAAAAGATTAGTTTTAGCTGCAATCGAGGCCTGATCCCAAGAAGGCTGGCACTGAATAACGCTGCGGTGGTTTCCGCAGCGTTATAATTTGTATTCAAAATTCAGTTTTTCTTGATCAAACGCTTAAGACCTCGCTTGATCTTCTTTTGCAGCTTTAAGATATTCTCTGTAAGCGGAGAAGCATAGCACGCGATCGAACGATCCTTAAGCGGTATGCTGTTCTTGCGCATAAAATCGAGCGTTGATTTGAGCCGTGAACGATTGAGATTGATGTTATTCTTCTTATCTACATTAGAAATATGCTTCGCTCTTTCAAGCTTAACTATGCCTCTTCTAATAACACGGAGCTTAGCATTGTGCCTGTCGGCGATCAGCCTTTGGTCCCCATACTGCAAGGCAAACTCGCATTGCTCAGTCGAAGCAGCGAAAGAATCCTCGATTCGCTTGATTGAAATATTGCTGCGCATGATGCTGTCTTCATTATAGAAATAATAATACAGCGCGAGTCGTGTTGAAGCGATGGTACCGGCCTTGAGAAGCAGTTTGTAAGTTAGAAACTCATCCTCGTGTAATCTGCCGATGGGGTATCTGAACTCTCGGAATATTTCCTTGCTGTACAGCTTACAAACGGCAACAATTCCGTTAACCGTATCTTGCAGATAATAGTCCAGCCAATCATCGGTTGTAAATGAGAACTCCGCGTCTGCCATCGGGACGGATTCCGTTACCTTAATATATCTGCAAGTGCTGATACTCGTTGAGCCTTCAACAGCCGCTTTAAGTAGGTAATCGCAATAGCGAGGATGGATCCAGTCGTCACTGTCTATGAAGGTGAGCCATTCGCTGTCGCTATGCTCAATTGCCCAATCTATGCCAGCGTTGCGCGCCGATGACAGACCGCCGTTTTCCTTGTGGATAACGTGGACACGGCTGTCCTTTTCGGCATACTCATCGCAGATCGCACCGCAGTTATCGGGGCTGCCATCGTCGACCAGGATCAGCTCGAAATCGGTAAAAGTCTGCGCCAAAATACTATCTACACAGCGGTGCAGATAGGCTTCGACCTTATAAACCGGAACGATTACTGCGATACGAGCCATTTCTTACTCTCCCAAAATCAGCTGCTTAAGATCCTGCTTAAGCTCATCATAGTAATGAGCGAGATGCGAGTTGTCAAACTTATGTTCGGTGTTCGGAATACTTCTGAAAGCTTCTGCAATATCCGAAACATTGTCCACGAAACGAATGTAGTCCAGATCTTTGATCCATTCGTAGCAGCCGCGAACCTTGTGACTCATGCTTCCCAGCACTATACATGGAGTGTTGGTGATCGCCGCAAAGATCATTCCGTGCAGCCTATCGGTTATTACAAGCTCAGCCGAGGCGAATTGCTCGAATTTTTGCTGCAGAACGGCTTCTCGCTCAGAAACAGGAATCGAGCTGCGTTCGCTAATCATATCGCTGTGCAGCACATTGTCACCGAACAACTCGCTAATCTGATCGTTCAGAGCAGCTGCTTGAACGTCGGTCAGAGTTTTTTCTCTATCGCTTCGCAAGCAGGTAACGCATCCGCTGCGTTTAACGGAGCTGCACTTGGGAACAAAGGATAAAACGATGTCCGGAATCAACTTAACATTGGCATAAGCATCCTTCATAATATCGTAAGAAGTTTGCTCACGAGCATATAAATACAGCGACTTGTGAGCGTTGTAGACTTCCTTCGACTTTTTGAAGTCTGATCTGCCGGTTTCGGAATCGTCATAGTATATAGTGTTGGGCAGCATTATAATCGTGGAATCGGGATTTGCTTCAATGATATTCCTGAAAGTTTTCTCACTTGAAGGCCAAATGGTTCCGAGGTAGCCGCCTCCGTTCATAATGATAGGGAAACCGTTCATTGCAGAAAAAGCGCGCGCCTTGGAAATGCTTTTTAGGGCCTTTCCCGTAATCTCGTAATAGTCAATGCCGATTTCCTTTAAAAGCGTAGTTTCAGCCAATGCGATCGCCTGGTCACCGAGGTTTCCGTGTTCGGGTGTTAGCAGGAGAAACGCAGCATTAGGATGTAAGGCAAAATAACGCTCATACTCGCTTCGAAGGGATCTCCTTTTTTTGGCAGACGAAACAATAAGCCTCACCTTATTTATTGCTTTTACAACGTAATTCATTATGCTTACCTCCAATGCTCAAACTACAAGCATACACTAACCGTTAGATAATATCCTTGAGTTCCCCAAAGCCATTCGCGATTTCAACTATCTCGGAGAGTCGCTTTGAATCGCGAGCATAGCTATAAAGAGTATCCACTGCCTCGCCATCCTTCATATCAGGATGAACATAAAGCTCAACTATCGAATCAGTGGAAACAGATCCAATGCGCATAGCATCTTCAAGCTCTTGACCACATCCCGACCAATCATCGCAGACCCTCAGGACTCTTTTGATTCTCATAAATACAAACTTATAATAAACCGCAAGTGAAGAACTGCAAGAGTTGATAAGATGGCCTTCATTTGTGCGTGTGGTTTCAAATCCATACTTCTTTAAAAGCGGTTTAATAGCATTCCATACAGGAATGCTGCACAAACACCAAGTATGAGAGTCGATGTGGGTCGACTTTAAGCCGCTATCCCTGAAAGCTTTTATCTGAGCTTCACATTCTGCACGAAGTCCCTTGCGAACTTTTGCAGAGAAAAAGTAAAGCTTAAGCAGCTTTCGCGGATTGACCCTGCGCAAGGATCCATTTTTGCTGCAGAACTCAGAACTGCGCAAAGCATCTGTAAGGGGAAACCCCTGGGCGAGATTGAGATGGAAACAGAGCCTGTCTTCATATCCGCCTAACCTAGAAAGCTCTATTGCCTTTTCGGTTGCAGGCATGTTCATGATCAGGCTTGCTCGCTGAATGTAACCGGATCGAATGCCGATATCGATTGCTTCTGTTTTTGTCTCAGTCAAACCGAAATCATCGGCAGTTATATAGTACCGCATTTATATCTACCTCGTTTCTCCTGATCACGATTCCGAATCCTTGATGATCATGGAAACATTATCGCGGCCAAGGACATCAAGAGTCCTACCGGCAACTCGCATATCCCTGCCAAGCGCTGCACTTGCAATCTCAATTAGGCTTGTACTAATAGGAGTGGGAATGTCAAGCGCCTTTCCTAATGCTTCCAACATTACAAGTCCCTGAGGCACATCCTCGGTTATGTAACGTGATTCAACCGATGTCGGACCCTTTGCACGAGTTGGCATTGCCGCATACCAAAAGAACACTTCCTTAGCATCGCGATCGTCATCAAGTGAGTTGCGGAACTTGCATGCTTCAACGTAAGGCATACGCTCACAACCGAGACGCTCAAGAACATCCATCTTCTCGGAATCCAGCTTCTCCAGAATCTTCCAAACGGATGGAGTGAACACTTCGTGATACATAACATAGTCGCCGTTGGTTTTCTCTACACGAGGAATGCTCATAACAGCGCCGACAGTATGAACGATGAGGTTGGGATTATGCAGCGCAGTCTCGACAACGCTGTTAACATAAGCCAGCGGGAATCCAAGCTGATCAAGAGTCTTGATGGCTTCTTCTTTTCTGTGCTTTGGGTAAATGCCGATCGGGTTCCTGACGTTTCGGAAACCTACCTTGATCAGACCGGGTTCCTTGATCCTGCAATCGATAAAGGAGCTTGTAGCCTCAGCAACTATTACATCCTTTTTACAGTGTTTTAAAACATAAGCAGTGGAAAGGTAACCGGGGTTTATCAGAACGATCTGCCCGTCTGCCAAGTATTCGCACATTCTCTCAATAACGGCTTCGTGGTAATTGGTTTGTACGTAAACTATCACCACGGGGCAATCCTTGATCAAAGCAAGGTCTCTGGTCACAGTTCCAATGGTTGCGGTTTTAAAAACACCGAATTCATCAAGGGTCATTCGACCTTCATTCTCAAGAAGATAATTGAAATTATCATCATGAATTGAAACAGAAGTTTTGATGAGTGTTACATCATGATTCCTGTACGCAAGATCAGTCGCTATGGCGGTTCCGCCATTTCCTGCTCCGACTATTGCAACTTTCATGTATGCCTCCTTTGGCGAGTGGTTTGTATAGAATCGGGAGTGCATATTATGCAAGCCAATAGACATTGTTTGTGCTCCCGATGTTTATGGATTCACATAGACTGTTGATCTAACGGTTTCAGTCACTGCTATGCTTTAAAAAACTAAACTATTGCAGAAAGATCACTTGGCAGTAAGCCTGCGCGCCTTTCTAATGATTTTTGCGCCTGCTTTTCTAAGACGCCAAACAAAGCTGGGCTTAAGGAAATCATCTTTTAAAATCCACTTTATAGAGTGCCAGTATTTACTCTTTCTCAGAGTTTGCTGACGCTCAACAGCATCATCGTGGATTCGACCCCATGTTTTAAGAGGAGGTGTCTTTTTAGATAAATACAAGCGCTTCTGCATAAAAGGCATCTCCTTCTCCGCGTCCGGGAATCCGTAATGCACAGGATCGGCATTTTCAAAGATCAAGCCGGTCATTGTACGATAACACTTTTCGCATACGCAGCAATTGACGCCTGTCTGCGTTTCCCAACATACGTGAAGGGGGAGAATATCTGTTTCGCCCAAATTATATTGCACTATATTGCGCAGCTTATCCTGCCTTGTGCACTCATATCCGTCGTGAAAAACGGAACAATTTGAAAATTTCACGCGGCTGTCCGTTCGCGGGTCGGATGCACAACGAACCATGCCATCCTGAGGACAGTTTGACGATGCAATGTAGATCATTGTGGTGCCGTGCAAATATGCATATGGTGCGGCATGACCAAGAAGCGCCAAGCCATGCTTGATTCCATACCAATAATTTCGCTGGAGTTGAGCAGAATAGCATTGGGATAGAAAGCCCTCTTTGTCAAACTCGCGAAACCTACTTCTGATATCAAAAATGTTGAGGTCGTACTTATTGCTTGCCTCAACCAAAGCGGAGCGAAGCAGTTTCCAGCCGGCTTCATTATCATAACTGATGTCGGACCCCCAAATAGATATAAGATCAGGCTTTTCATCCAAATGCCTGATAAGTGAATCCATTGAATCAACGCCGCCGGAATAGAATAATGCACTCTTTGGACCGTTAGAGAATGGGGATACACAGTCAAGAACAGCAGAAACCTCGATAGTGCCTCCAAATGAAGTTTCCGGATACATGGATTCATATCCTTTGCGCACCTCTTGAATGCACTCGAAGAAAGCCTTGTCAAGCTCATTCACAATGAGCTTTGCGTCAGCAAGCCAGATGATCGGCAGCACATTGCAAACAAATGGGACAGCGGCGATAGCATCCGGAACAGACTCCACACTCTCGGGATAGTCGATAACAAATGACTTGTCGAAATTAAAAAACTTACGCAAGTCATCGGAAACCGAATACTCGTAGGAAATTGTCTTATCATGTTTAAGAATTTTGTCTAGCTTAATGTAGCCCATTCAGTCCTCCTGTTTGATAATGCGCATTTGCGGGAACATAACGGAACCCCACCATGTGTGCGTCCAGTTCAAAGTATCGGCTAACTCGGATTCCTTACTGATAACTTGAAAGCTGCACGCCTTGGTAACATGATCCAAAGCCATGCTGTTTCCAAGGGAACCCTTTTGATACAATGCTATACTGAGGTGGTAGCGGCCATCCGCCAAAAGTTTAGGGTCAAATTCAAACACCGTATCCTGTGTCTCGCCATTGGAGAAGTCTCCGATAAGTTCGGACTGAATAAGCCCAACCGGCGAGTTGAGCATGTTGCGTAAAATCATTCTGAAATATACGCCCTTCAAATCAGTTTTTGCAGTCCAGTTAAGCTTTAAACGAATAGCATTGTCTCTGGAAAAAATGGCTTCATCAGAATCCAAAAACTCAAGCGAATGCATAAATGCAGTAGCACTTGTGTTTTCAGGACGAGCACAGTCTTCAAGATTGATATAAGAAGTAACGGAATCAACATTGGTGTTCGAGTAAGCGGATATAGCTTCCTCGACATCACCGTCAAATATGATCTTACCCTTGCTGAGAACGATGCACCTCTCGCAGAGCTGGCGGATAGTGTTCATGTTGTGGCTTACGTAAAGAACCGTGCGGCCATCCTCCTCTGCGGCTTGCTTCATCTTAGCTAGGCATTTGTTCTGAAACGCCATATCGCCGACTGCAAGCACCTCATCCATGATGATTATCTCGGAGTCAAGGTGAGCGGCAACGGAAAAGGCGAGCTTAACGTACATGCCGCTCGAATAGCGCTTAACGGGGGTGTCGATGAACTGACGGCATTCGGAAAACTCGATGATTTTCTCGATCTTCGAATCGATCTCGGCTTTCGACATGCCGAGGATAGCACCGTTCATATAGATGTTCTCACGACCCGTAAGCTCGGGATGGAAACCGGTGCCGACTTCGAGCATAGAAGCGATGCGCCCATTGAGCAATATCCTGCCTTCGGTAGGGGCTGTGATGCGCGAAAGCAGCTTCAAAAGGGTCGATTTTCCTGCACCGTTGTGGCCGATAATGCCGAGACGCTCGCCATTTTTTACTTCAAATGAAACGCCATTGAGCGCCATAAACGTCTCTCCGGCGGTATAATCCTTAGCGCCGATCTTCTTGGTGGGATCCTCTTTGCCGCGCATTTTTGCAAACTTACGCTGAAGCTCATCGCGTAAAGTGGTTCCGCCGATCTGACCGAGCTTGTATTCCTTTTTCAGGTCTTCGACCCGTATCATTATCTGATCCATACTACACCTCAAACAGTATCCATGAAGTTACGCTCGATCCTGCTGAACAGAATGAGCCCCACGAAGAATATAGCAAGCGTTATCGCCCAGCTGATCAGATAATAGCCGGAGTTGAAATATCCGAAGCCGAACATTCCGTTGCGGAATGTAGTGATCACAGGAGTCATCGGATTGAACATATAAAACCACAAATACTTCTCCGGGACGAGCTTCAAGCCGTATGCGATAGGCGTGCCGTAATGCCAAAGGTTCAATCCGAAGCTGACGAGCATTGCAAGGTCGCGATATTTCGTTGTTAGCGAAGAAATAACTATGCCGCATCCTATGGCAAGCAGCATCATCTGGATAATGGTGAGCGGCACCATTAGGATCATTGGCGTGATGGCTAAGCTCGTGCCGCCCTTGATGATATAGAAGAGCCAGATAACGAAGAACAGAGCGAACTGTATGCCGAAGGAGATGAGGTTTGACAGCGCTGTTGCCACAGGGGAGACGAGCCTCGGGTAATAGACCTTGCCCATAGTTGCTCTGTTTGCGATAAATGTATTCGAAACATGTTGCAGCGTTGTTGAAAAATAACTCCAACAGATGTTGCCTGACATATAGAATAAAAAGCCGGGGACAACAAAACTGCCGTCCGCATCGGCGATGGGCAGCTTCGCAAGGCTGCCGAAAATAAAGGTGAACACGAATGTTGTCAGGAGCGGCTGAATGACGGCCCAAGCAGGACCGAGAACGGTTTGCTTGTACTTGGCTGTAAAATCCTTTTTAACAGTCAACATTATAAGATCCTTATAGCCGAGCGTCTCCTTGATATGAAGATCAAAGAGCTTGTGCTTTGAATCTATAACTGTTTTGAATCCGTTGTTATCGGACATATCATTTCTCCTTGAGTATATTAGAAGAAGTCGAACCGGCAGTCAGCGGATGCTTGACCGTAAACTGCCGACACAAGACGGCATAGATCGATTCAGTGAGCGACACAGAGGACCATGCCGCAGATAATTATAACTATTTATATTGTATCACCCTATAGGGGGCTTGTCAAGCGCTAAAGGCTTGACGGAGCCGCGTTAGAAGCAGGCGTCGTACAGTAGTGGAACGCATAAAGAAGCTGCATCGAGCATCATTCTTTATACTCTCGATACCACCGTGCGAACCTTCTCAAGCCTTCGCGTATCCCGATCGCGGGACGGAAGCCGTAATCCTCCTCGAGCGCGGCGCTGTCCGCAAAAGTGACCGGAACGTCCCCCTGCTGCATCGGAACGAGCTCACGATGCGCCTCGAAATCATAATCCTCGGGAAGTACGCCTGCTCGAACAAGCTCTTCCTGCAGAGTGCTTACAAAATCAAGCAGATTCTCGGGAGTGCCGCCGCCGATATTATAGACGGCATACGGGGGAAGGGGGAGCCCGTCCTCGCCGGTCTTGCGCTCGGGTGCGCCCTGCATAACGCGGTAAACACCCTCGACTATGTCGTCAATATAGGTAAAATCGCGCTTGCAATTGCCGAAGTTGAAGATGCGGATGTTTTTGCCGGCAACAAGATTTTCAGTCGCACTGTAATAAAACATATCCGGTCTACCAGCCGGTCCGTAGACGGTGAAGAATCTGAGACCGGTGCAGGGGATAGAGTAGAGCTTGGCGTAGCTGTGCGCAAGCAGCTCGTTGGATTTCTTCGTTGCCGCGTAGAGCGAAACGGGATTGTCCACCTTATCGTCAACGCTGAACGGCACCTTTTTGTTGCCGCCGTAAACCGAGCTCGAAGAAGCATAGACAAGGTGCTCAACGGGATTATTCCTGCACGCCTCGAGGATATTGAAGAAACCGATCAGGTTGCTCTCGATATAGATGTCTGGATGATCGATCGAATAACGAACGCCCGCCTGCGCAGCAAGGTTCACAACTATAGAGGGTCCATACTCGGCGAAAACGCGATCAACAAGCGTCTTGTCGGCTATGCTGCCCTCGATGAAAACATGCCTTGCGGCGGAAGCTTCCGCAGCTTTCTCGATCAGCTTGAGCCTGTACTCCTTGAGCTTGGGGTCGTAATAGGGATTCATGTTGTCAAGGCTGATGATAATGCCGCTTTTAAGCTCGTTAAGTAGCCTGATCACGAGATTGGCGCCCACAAAACCGGGGGAGCCGGTAACAAGTATCGTTTTGCCGTTCAGATCGATATTAACCTTTTTGTTCATGTTAATCCCTCCTGAATAGATCGCGGGTATAAACCTTTTGACTCACGTCGTCAAGCGAAGGATCATAGCGGTTGGCGATAATGCAGCCGCACATTTGCTTGAACCTGTCCAGATCGTTCACTACGAGGCTGCCGAAGAAAGTGCTTCCGTCTTCGAGCGTAGGCTCGTAGATGACGACCACAGCGCCCTTGGCCTTAATGCGTTTCATGACGCCCTGTATCGAGGACTGGCGGAAATTGTCTGAGTTGGACTTCATAGTAAGCCTGTAAACGCCCACAACGATCTCCTGCTGCAACTGCTCGCGGCTTGCGGAGTATTCCTCGCTGCTGCCGTAGGTGCCGGCGATCTCAAGAACACGGTCGGCGATGAAATCCTTGCGCGTGCGGTTGCTCTCAACTATCGCATGGATGAGGTTTTCGGGAACGTCCTTATAGTTTGCAAGCAGCTGTTTGGTGTCCTTTGGGAGGCAGTAGCCGCCGTAACCGAAGGAGGGGTTGTTGTAATAGTCGCCAACGCGAGGGTCGAGGCAGATGCCCTTGATGATCGAAGCGGTGTCGAGGCCCTTGAGCTCGGCATAGGTATCGAGCTCATTGAAAAACGAAACACGAAGCGCGAGATAGGTGTTCACGAAGAGCTTGGTCGCTTCTGCCTCGGTGCTGCCCATGAAAAGCGTTTCGATCGAGGATTTAAGCGCACCCTGTTTGAGAAGCTCCGCAAACAGATGCGCCTTATCGGCCGTGACGTCCGTACAGCCCACGATTATGCGGCTCGGGTAGAGATTGTCGTACAGTGCCTTGGATTCGCGCAGAAACTCGGGGCTGAAGATGATGTTGTCAACGCCGAAAAGCTCGCTTATATGCTTGGTGTAGCCGACCGGTATGGTGGATTTGATCACGATCACCGGCTTGTCGGTGCGATCCTTGGTCGATTCGAGCACGAGCCTTATAACGGATTCAACGGCAGAGCAGTCGAAGAAGTTTTGCTTGGCATCGTAGTTCGTAGGCGCAGCAACGATAATAAAATCGGCTTCGCGGTATGCGGACGCGCCGTCGAGCGTTGCCGTAAGATCGAGTTTGCGCTTACCCTCCTTGGCTTCCTGCAAAAACTTCTCGATATAATCATCCTGGATCGGCGAAACGAACCTGTTCAGCATATCGACCTTTTCAGGAACGATATCCACCGCCGTCACGCTGTTGTGCTGTGCAAGCAGAACGGCGAGGGAGAGCCCGACGTAGCCCGTTCCGGCAACGGCGATGCGGAAGCTTTTCAGGGGAATGCGGCTTTCGGCGGTTTCATCGGAAATGACGTCATTCAGTGAAAAATCGAGCGCACAGGATAATGCAAGAAGCTGATCCACGGAAGGGGAGAAGCCCTCCGATTCAAGCTTGGAAACGAGGGTGCGGTTGATGCCGGTCGCCTCTGCAAGCTGGATCTGGGTAAATCCAAGTGATTTGCGCCTTGAGCGCACCGTTTCGGCAAGCTTTGTCAGTGACAGCTGTTTCATGTTTGACCTCCGCAGAAGTTTGCCCGCCAACACGCTGTTGCGTTGAGCAACACGAAGACTGCGTTGGAAGAGCATTGAGTTCAAGCTAAATTATAACTCAAACACGTGATAGTGTCAACAAAATATTGCCAAAATCGGAGTAACAATTCCTTTATAACTTGCTGTAAGAATTGCCGCTGATTGAAAATGAAACACGAATATATGTGAGTAGTTGCAACAAGGAACTTGGAGCGGAAGGATCAACACCTCGCGTTCAAATAACATGTCAGTTCTAATTTCCTATGGAGCAACAGGAACATAATTCATCTCAGCACGGCAAGTTCATCGTGGTTGCAGGTGCCGATAATGCAAGTATTTCAAGAAAACAATTTGATTCTGCATAGTATTTTATTAATGTAAAGAATTCGGTGTTCACTTTTGGCTGAAAAAGTAGTATAATCATAATGTTGCATTCTATATTCAGAATCAGATCAACTTACGGAGGATATAATTATGTGCGGCATCGTAGGATATGTCGGTGAAAGAAATGTTACACCGCTTTTGCTCGAATCGCTTGAAAAGCTCGAGTATCGCGGATATGATTCTGCCGGAATCGCCCTTGTTTCTGTAAAGGGCATCAAGATCCAAAAAACAAGGGGTCGTATCGCCGACCTTAGAAAGATAGTCGAGGATTCGGGCGAAAGCGAGTGCACAGTGGGCATCGGCCACACCCGTTGGGCAACGCACGGAGAGCCCTCGGACGTCAACTCGCATCCGCATCTCTCAAGAAGCGGAAGGGTCGCAGTTGTGCATAACGGCATTATAGAAAACTATATAGAGCTGCGCGCTTTCCTCAGCACGCACGGCTACAGCTTCTCCACCGAGACCGACTCCGAGGTAGTCTCCGAGCTTATCGATTTCTGCTATGCCGGCGATCCGGTCGCTGCTGTGCGCAAGGCTGAACTCCAGCTCAAAGGCTCGTATGCGCTTGGGATCATCTTTGCGGATTTCCCGGAGCAGATCATAGCCACTCGCAAGGACAGCCCGCTCATCATCGGCGTAGGTGAAAACGAAAATTTCATCGCCTCCGATATTCCCGCTATCCTCAAGTACACCCGCGATGTATTCCGTCTTGATGAAAGGGAACTCGCGATACTCTCAAAGAAGCGCGTTGCGGTTTTCAACGAGCTCGGCGAGCGTGTCGATCATGCGATCGAGCATATCGAGTGGGATGCGACCGCGGCCGAAAAGGGCGGCTACCCGCATTTCATGATCAAGGAGATCATGGAGCAGCCGGAGGCGATCTCAAAGACGATCGCTCCGAGGATCGATGCCGAGGGCAATATCCTGCTCGGCTTCAAGTCCATATCCGATGATGACCTTAAGAATATCGATTCAATAAGGATCACCGCCTGCGGTTCTGCGTATCATGTCGGAGTCGTTGCAAAGCATCTTCTCAAGAATTGGCTGAACATCCCCGTTTCGGCGGAGCTTGCCTCCGAATTCAGATACGATGATCCCATCGTAAACGAGCGCACGCTCGTTATAGTCGTAAGTCAGTCCGGCGAAACGCTCGACACGCTGTATGCACTGCGCGAAGCCAAGAATAAGGGCGCTCGCACCATTTCCATCGTAAACGTCGTGGCAAGCTCCATTGCAAACGAGAGCGAGGAGGTGCTCTACACCTGGGCGGGACCGGAGATCTCCGTTGCGACCACCAAGGCATACAGCACTCAGCTTGTGCTGATCGAGCTGCTCGGCATCCGCATGGCACAGCTTCGCGGCAGGATGGACGATGAGCAGGGCAAGGCGCTCGTTTCCGCGATAAAGAGCATCCCGACAGGCATAGAGGAGATACTGAAAGACGTTCAGACCGTCCAGTACGTAGCGTCGCTCTACTTCAATTCGCAAAGCGTTTTCTTCCTCGGAAGAAACATCGACTATGCGCTCTCGCTCGAGGCCTCCCTCAAGCTCAAGGAGATCTCATACATCCATTCGGAAGCGTATGCGGCGGGCGAGCTCAAGCACGGCACGATCTCGCTTATCGAGGAAGGCACCCTAGTTATCGCGCTCTGCACCTATCGTCCGCTTCTTGACAAAATGATCTCAAATATTAAGGAAGTCAAGGCGAGGGGCGCGAAGGTCATTGCGATAATCAATAATGACGACGTGCAGACCGGCACAGTTGCGGATCATATCATCAGGATCCCCGCATGCGAGCAGATCGCAGTGCCCTCGCTGACCATCGTTCCGCTCCAGCTCTTCGCTTACTATATCGCATCGCTCAAGGGCTGCGATATCGATAAGCCGAGAAACCTTGCAAAGTCCGTAACGGTCGAATGACGCGACCGTTTGCAGCCGCTTGCAGAGCTTTTGCTTAACTTAAGATAAACTCTGCGCTGATATCATCAACCAAAGGAGTAGGTCATGCTTATCACCGATCTTATCGCAAAAAAGCGAGACGGCTTTGAACACAGCCGCGAAGAGATAGCTTTCATAATAAACGGCATCGGCAACGGCACCGTTGCCGACTATCAGCTTACCGCATGGATGATGGCCGTCTGTTGTCGCGGCATGACCGATACGGAGACGGCATACCTTACCTCCGCCATGGTCGATTCCGGTGAAACGATCGATCTGAGCGATCTTCCGGGCGTGAAGGTGGATAAGCATTCCACCGGCGGTGTGGGCGACACCACGACCCTCGTCGTTGCTCCGCTCGTTGCCGCATGCGGCGGCACGGTCGCCAAGATGAGCGGCCGCGGGCTTGCCCATTCCGGCGGCACCCTCGATAAGCTCGAGTCCGTGCCCGGCGTTTGTGTCGAACAGCCGCTCGAAAGGTTTAAGCATATCGTTCGCGAAACAGGCGTATGCGTGGTCGGGCAATCCAAAAATCTCGACCCCGCCGATAAAAAGATGTATCAGCTGCGCGACGTTAGCGGCACCGTGCAGAGCATCCCGCTCATCGCCTCGAGCATAATGAGCAAGAAGATCGCCTCCGGTGCTGACGCGATAGTGCTGGACGTTAAAACGGGCTCAGGCGCATTCATGGAAACGCTCGATGAAGCCGTCAGACTTGCAGGAGTCATGGTCGAGATAGGTAAAGCCGTCGGAAGAAGGACCGTTGCGCTGATCACCGATATGAACCGCCCGCTCGGCATGGCGATAGGCAACGGCCTCGAGATGAAGGAGGCCATCGAGGTGCTCAGTGGAAAGGTGCCTTATGACGACCCGCTGACATCGGTCTGTTTCGAGCTTGCCGCGCAGATGCTCAAGCTTTCCGGCTTGGCTGCGGATAAGGCCGAAGCGATCCCAATGCTTAAAAGCGCGATCGAATCGGGCGAGGGGCTTGCAAGGCTTCGCCGCATGCTCGTTGAGCTTGGCGGCGATCCAAGCTATGTTGACGATCCCGAAAAGCTCGTTTCGGTCAACAGGTGCATCCCGATCCGCGCCGAAGCTTCGGGCTACGTTGCGGAGATGGACGCCAAGCTTCTCGGCACTGCGGCGCTGCTGCTTGGCGCAGGGCGTGAAAAGGTGGAGGACAGCATCGACCCCGCTGTCGGCATCCTGATGAAAAAACGCTATGGCGACCGCATTGAAGAGGGCGATGAGCTCGCAGTGTTTTACGTAAATGACGAAACCGATCTTGCCGAGGCGGAGCGCCTTTTCAGGCTGGGCATAACCATCCGCGATGATCAGCCCGAGCCGCTTCCGCTTGTTTACGACGTTATTGAGTGAGGAATTCACCGCTTGAAAACTTCCGACTTTTACTATGAGCTTCCCGAGGAGCTGATCGCGCAATCGCCTGCCGAGGTGCGGTCGGCTTCCCGTTTGCTCGTTTACAACAGAAAAACCCGCTCCATCGAGGATCGGGTATTTTCGGACATTATTGACTACCTGAACCCGGGCGACGTGCTCGTTCGCAACACTACCCGAGTCATCCCCGCAAGGCTCTACGCGCATCGACCCGATACGGGCGGCGCGATGGAGTTTCTTTTGCTGAAAAGACTGGACGAACGGCGTTGGGAGTGCCTCGTTAAGCCCGGGCGAAGGGCAAGACCCGGCCGCAGCTTCACTATAAACGACGAGCTGACAGCCACGGTGCTCGAGGTGCTTGAGGACGGCAACAGGATCATCCGCCTTGACTACGAGGGCATCTTTGAGGAGGTGCTCGACCGTGCAGGAGAAGTGCCGCTTCCGCCATACATCACCGAGCGTGTCGCGGATAAGGAACGCTATCAAACGGTCTACGCGCATGAGAACGGCTCTGCCGCCGCACCGACAGCCGGGCTGCATTTCACGCTTGAGCTGCTTGAGCGGATCAAGGCGAAGGGTGTGGATATCGTGGACGTGCTTTTGCACGTTGGCCTTGGGACTTTTCGCCCAGTTTCTGTTGAAAACGTTGAGGAGCATCATATGCATTCCGAGTATTACGAATGCACCGAAGAGGCTGCTTGCCGGATAAATGCCGCAAGAGCGGCGGGCGGAAGGATAATCGCAGTCGGCACTACGAGCTGCCGCACTCTCGAAAGCATCACTGATGAAAGCGGCGTCGTTCACCCGGGAAAGGGCAACACCGATATCTTCATCACCCCGGGCTATCGCTTCAAGGCGGTGGATGCGCTTATTACGAACTTCCATCTGCCGGAATCCACGCTTCTCATGCTGATCAGCGCGTTTTCCTCGCGAGACGAGGTGATGCGCGTTTATGAGCACGCCATTAAAGAAAGATACCGTTTCTTCTCATTTGGCGACGCTTCTTTCTTTATTTGATTTTTTATATTAAGAAATCGCAAACTCCGACTCCGAACGAAAGGATCGAATATGAATCAACCACCGGTAAGATACGAGCTTATCAAAACCTGCGCCCAAACAGGAGCGAGAAGGGGAAGGCTGCACACGCCGCACGGCACGGTCGAGACGCCCTGCTTCATGGCTGTCGGCACACAGGCCACCGTCAAGGCGATGACTCCGCGCGATCTATCCGAGGTCGGCGCAGGCATCGTGCTTGCAAATACCTATCATCTGCATCTGCGCCCCGGACATGAGCTGGTCAGGGAGCTAGGCGGCCTGCACGAATTCTCGCAGTGGCACGGACCGATGCTGACAGACAGCGGCGGCTTTCAGGTGTTCAGCCTCGCCGCCATGAATAAGATCACCGAGGAGGGCGTTGAGTTCAGTTCGCATATCGACGGTCATAAGATGTTCTTCACGCCGGAGCTCGTCATGGAGATCGAACAGGCGCTCGGCGCAGATATCGCAATGGCTTTTGATGAATGCGCGCCTGCGCACTGTGACAGAAGCTACGCGATCGCGGCAATGAACCGCACCCATCGCTGGGCGGAAAGATGCAAAAAGAGCCACACCCGCGAGGATCAGGCGCTCTTCGGCATCATCCAGGGCGGTATGCACGCGGATCTTCGCATCGAAAGCACCAAGGTGCTCTCCGATATGGATTTCCCCGGCTACGGCATCGGGGGACTCTCCGTTGGAGAACCGAAGCCTGTTATGTACGAGATGCTTGAAGCGCTCATGCCGTATATGCCTGCCGATAAGCCGCATTATCTGATGGGAGTCGGAAGCCCGGATTGCCTTGTTGAAGGCTCGATACGCGGCATAGATATGTTCGACTGTGTGCTGCAGACCCGCTCCGCAAGGAACGGGCTTGCCTTCACCTTCGACGGAAAGAAGATGCTTCGCAACGCCGAATTCGCGCACGATACACGCCCGATCGAGGAGGGCTGCGACTGTTATGCCTGCCGCAACTTCTCAAGGGCATATATCCGCCACCTGATCAAGGCGGGGGAGATACTCGCGGCGCAGCTCATAACGATGCACAACCTTCGCTTCACCTACCGCCTGATGGAGGGCGTCCGCAAGGCGATCGAGGATTACAGGCTCATGGACTACCGCCACGAGCTCATGCTCCGCGGTGCGCTTGAGTGGTGAAGGCTCATTCGAAACGTAAACCGAAGCTTCAACCCGACTTGTTTTAGTATTATTGAATTGAAAAAACTTCTTACGATCGAAACTCAAATCGAAATGCATGCCCTTGCCGAAAAGCTTGCCGAAAGCTTCCGAAAGGGCGGGTTTATTGCGCTCTTCGGAGGCCTCGGCGCCGGTAAGACCTGTTTTGTGAAGGGCTTCTGCTCTTACTTCGGCATAACCGAAGTCTCGAGCCCCACCTTCACGATAGTCAAGCACTACACAGCAGGCGATCTTACAATAGACCATTTCGATTGCTATCGCCTCGATTCTTCTGACGAGCTGCTTGCAATGGGCTTTGAGGAATACCTTGATCCAACAGGCATCATTCTCATGGAGTGGAGCGAAAACGTTTTGGACGCGCTGCCCGAAAGCCGCCTCGAGATCCATATCTCAGGCAGCGGCATTGATCCTCGCACGGTCGAGCTCGTATCCTTCGGCGATGAATATGATGCCATTCTCGAGGAGCTGCAGCCATGATCATACTCGCTGTATCGACATCCGCAAAGCACCCTTCCGCTGCGGTATATATGGATGAAACGAATTCAAACACCCTGAGTTGCCGTGGCGTGATGCTGCTCAAAAGCGATGAGAGCGCAAGGCCGCATTCGGTATCGCTTTGCGCGCTCGTGGACGAAGTGCTGCAGGAAGCGGGACTGACCGTCTCAGATGTGGACGAATTCGCGGTGGATATCGGCCCCGGCTCGTTCACCGGCGTTCGCATAGGCGTTTCTTTCATCAATGCGCTTGCCTTTTCCTGCGGAAAGCCCGTAATTTCCGTGCCTTCGCTTGCCGCGCTTCGCAATCTCGCACCGTCGCCGGATGGCACGGTTTGCACTATGATCGATGCGCGGAACGGGAACGGATATGCGGCGATCTATGAAAACGGAGCATGCGTTTTCGAGCCCTGCGCCTGCATAAAAAGCGAGATACTCGACCGCCTCCCGAATGACGCCGTTTGTATCGGCGACGCATTCAATGCCGAGCATGAATGCAGCGCTTCGCTCGTTATCCTTGAGGCGCTCGAGAATGAGCATCCGTCTGCTCCCTCGGCCGTTCCGCTGTATCTGCGCCCATCGCAGGCCGAACGTATGCGCAAGGAGTAGTATCGTGCCGAGTCTGCGGCAGCACCTTACTCTACGCGCCCTTTACCTCATCAAAAGCGTGATACTTCAAATAAGTTGCCCTTCCTCCGCGGATATGCCGCTCCTCTCGGTTCGTATCGAGCACAGCGGCAACCTGCTCGGCAAGGGCTTTGTTTATTTGCTTAAGCCTCTCTGTAATATCCTTATGCACCGTGGATTTTGACACTCCGAACACGACCGCCGCTGCGCGCACGGTTGCTCCGGTTTCTATTATGTAGCAGGCAATATCGAGCACTCTTGATTCAATATAGATATTCACTGGAATAACCTCCGTTCCTTGTTCGGCGCACAGGGCCTGTACGCCGCCTGTATAAGATATGCATTTTGCAGGAGGTTAATACTGCAAGGCTGCACAGCGCTGCAAATTATCATTCAATTCGGGATCTCTGTTCGACAAGCGATGCAAGCTCTCCTTTGCGTGCAGCTAATTCATGCAGCTTAGTATATTGAAACATTACAGCTTCTGTGATATAATTAAAAAGCGGCTTTAGGCTTTGCCGCGCCGCTGTTTTAGGATCAAAAGGAGAATTATCATATGAAACTCGGAGTTGTGGGTCTTCCGAACGTAGGAAAAAGCACCCTTTTCAATGCGATCACCAAGGCCGGTGCGCAGGCGGCGAACTATCCCTTCTGCACCATCGAGCCCAATGAGGGCGTAGTTGCCGTTGCCGATCACAGGCTCGACGTATTGAACGAAATGTATCATCCAAAGAGCCTTGTGCCGGCCGTGATAAAGTTCGTCGACATCGCAGGTCTCGTGCGCGGCGCGTACAGGGGCGAGGGCCTCGGCAATAAGTTCCTTGCGCATATCCGCGAGGTGGATGCGATCGTGCATGTCGTGCGCTGCTTTGAGGATATGAATATCGTTCACGTGGACGGCTCCGTGGATCCCGTTCGCGATATGGACACGATCAATCTCGAGCTGATCTACGCGGATCTTGAGACCATCGACCGCAGGATCGACAAGGCGAAGAAAAATTCCAAGAGCGGCGATAAAAAATACCTCGTCGAAATAGAATTCCTCGAGCGCATCAAGGCGCATCTCGATGATATGAAGCCCGTTCGAAGCATGGAGATGACCGAGGATGAACGCAAAGCTGCGGACGAGCTTTTCCTTCTCACCACAAAGCCCGTTATCTACGTTGCAAATATCAGCGAGGATGAGATCGGCACCGAGCCCGAGGCCGTAAAGGCTCTCTATGAGCAGGCGGCTAAGGAGGGCGCGGAGGCAATGACCGTTTGCGCGAAGGTCGAGGAGGAGCTTTCCGAGCTTTCGGATGAAGAAAAAGCGGCGTTTCTTGAGGATCTCGGCATCGGCGAGAGCGGACTTGATAAGCTTGTTCGCGCAAGCTACTCCCTGCTCGGACTCATTAGCTTCCTGACCGCGGGTACGGACGAGGTTCGCGCATGGACCATCACCAAGGGCACCAAGGCTCCGGGCGCCGCCGGCAAGATCCACACGGATTTTGAACGCGGATTCATTCGCGCCGAGGTCGTTCCCTATGAAACGCTCGTTCGCGAGGGCAGCCTTAATGCCTGTAAGGATAAGGGGCTTGTGCGGAGCGAGGGTAAGGACTACGTAGTTCAGGACGGCGACATAATCGTGTTCCGCTTCAACGTGTAAGCTTTGTGCATAAGTAAATGTTTTGAGTAAAGAATCATAAGCTATGGAGCTTTTTGCATATCATAATTCAAGAGAAAAGTATTACCGCCTTCCGCAGGGTGCGCTTTGCTGCCGCGAAAAGGCGGTTTTGCGTATCAAGCTCTGGGGTGCGGATGCGCACAGCGCAAGCGTGACCGCGAGGCTTTGGTGCGATTCGCTCGAAGTGCGTATCGAAAGCAGACGATTCAGCGACGGCTTCGACGTGGTGCATGAATTCGAGATCACGGCTCCGGATACTCCGCAGCTTATCTGGTATTTTTTCATCATCGATATCTACGGTGAAAAGCTGTTTTACGGCGCTCGAACCGGTGTTGGAAAGCTGACGAACACCCCTCCGGAGGATTATCAGATAACCGTTTACCGTGAGGACTTTGAAACGCCGAAATGGTTCCGCGAGGGCGCGGTCTATCAGATATTCCCCGATAGGTTCAGCCGTTCGCAGCACGAACGCAGCGGCAAATCAGCGCTCGATAGGCTATCCTATCACGAGGAACACGGGCGCAAGGTCGTTCGGCATACCGAATGGAGTGAGCCAGCGCTCTACAAGCCGCTGAAAGGTGAACGCCATTATTCTCCGTGCGACTTTTTTGGGGGCGATCTGCGCGGCATTCGCGAAAAGCTGCCCTACCTTGCAAGCCTCGGCATAACCTGCATTTATCTGAACCCGATCTTCGAGGCTGCAAGCAACCATCGCTATGACACCGCCGACTACCTGCGCGTCGATCCCGTTCTCGGCGACGAGAATGAGCTTAAAAAGCTTTGCAGCGAGGCGGAGAAGCACGGCATCCGCATGATGCTTGACGGCGTCTTCTCCCATACGGGCGATGACAGCGTGTACTTCAACAGATATGGCCGCTATGATTCCGTCGGCGCATATTCCGGGAAAGCTTCGCCGTATTTCGACTGGTACCATTTCGACAGATTCCCGAGCAAGTATCGCTGTTGGTGGGGCTTTAAGAGCCTGCCAGAGGTCGCCGAGGACTCGCAGTCATACAGGGATTTTATCTGTAAGGTGCTTGAAAAATGGGCTAAATGCGGCGTAACTTCGTGGCGGCTCGACGTTGCGGATGAGCTGCCGGACAGCTTCATCGAAATGCTTCGCGCCAAGCTCAAAAGTCTCGATGAAAGTGGCGTGCTTCTTGGCGAGGTTTGGGAGGACGCTTCAAACAAGCTCTGGGATAAGGGCTTGAGGCACTATGTCTACGGCAGCGAGCTCGACTCGGTGATGAATTATCCCTTCAGGGATGCCGTTGTCGATTTCATGTTGTACCGCATCGATGCGCATGAGCTGCAGCAGATACTCGCCGGTCAGCGTGAGCGCTACCCCGAGCCCTTCTATCGCGCTTGCATGAATATCCTCGGCAGCCATGACTCGGAGCGCATTCTTTCCGCGCTGTCCGGTGCGCCGGGCAGGGGGGAGCTCTCGCGCGAGCAGCAGGCGAAATTCGCGTCCACTGCCGAGGAGCTTGAGTGCGGCAAAAAGCGGCTCTTGACTGCAGCCGCGCTGCTTTACTCCATGCCTCAGCCGCCCTGCATATATTACGGCGATGAAGCGGGCATGACCGGGCTTTTCGACCCCTTCAACCGCGAGACTTATCCGTGGGGGAGGGAGGATGCAGACCTTGTTGAAAGGTATCGCATTCTCGGCAAGCTCAGACATATCAAGGGCGCGCTCAATCATGGCGGCGCAGCATTCGCGGCGCTCTCTAAGGATGTTTTTGCCGTTCTCAGAGGCGGCGAGGACGGTACCGTGATCACGCTTATCAACCGCTCAAACGAGATCAAAACTATCTGCCTTCATGAGTATGATTTCTACGAGGGACCCGATGCAGGCGAAATGCCTTTCGCAGAAAGATACGTTGAACTGTTTTCCTGCAAGCTGTACTCAATGAATTTGGAGACTGAAGGAATCGTAGTAAGCGTTCCTCCGCTCGGCGCGCTAATGCTGATGGGGCGCAAAAGAGCCTCGGAAGAAAACGCAGCGGAGCAAGTATTAGAACAAGTATAAGCATTGGTAAACCTGCAGAGTTTTATCGAGAAAGGGATCAATATGAATAAAGGCTATGGTTTCGATAGATTATCACGCGATGGGCTGATACTGTCAACGCTTCTTTGCGTTGTCGGCGTGATGCTGTGGCACAGCGCCGCCGGAATGATACTTTGCGCGATCGCGGCGCTGCTCATGGCGCTGATCCTCTTCAGAGCGCTCTCCGAAAACGTCGATCGAAGACGGGCTGAGCTTATCGGTTACGAGAGCATTGTACGCTCGGTTTCCGGCTTTTTGGGCGGCGCTTTCTCAAAGCTTTTCAATAGAGCCGGCCAAGCAAGCACGGCGAAGATCAAGCGTGATCCCGGCTATCGTTACTTTAAGTGCCCCGGCTGCGGCAAAGAATACCGAGCACCAAAGGGGAAGGGGAAGATCAGGGTGACTTGCAGGGAATGCGGCGTACAGTTTGACAAGAAGGTTTGAACTTCATCCTTTCCTCTGAAGCGAAGCACAAACAAAACTTACATGATTTTCGATGCAAAAAAGAGTCGCCGATCAGCTCGGCGGCTCTTAATTATCGATTCAACGATAAACCTTATTTGGCATCATGCTTTTTTGCAAGCTGAGCCTTTTTACGATTGGCTGCGTTCCTGTGAATAACGCCCTTGGTAACAGCTTTGTCTACCTTGCTGACTGCGGCGACATACGCTTCTTCGATAGCAGCCTCGTCTTTAGACTCCAAAGCCTGGTCAAACCTCTTGATAGCGGTTTTGGTCGCGGAGAGGATCATGCGGTTGCGCAGATTCTGCTGACGGGACACCTTGACGCGCTTCATTGCTGACTTAATGTTTGCCAAATCGGTTCACCTCCTTTAAATACTCAAACAACCGCAATTATACCACCGTATGAAAGAAATTTCAACCCCTTTATTGATATTTTTTCAGATATTTTGAATATATTGTAAGCCTTCCGCGGCGTGTATCCATAACCTTACTAATGCGCATAATAGTACGGAAGTTTAGATTTAAACGGAGGAAATATGAACGGTATCTATACCGACCTTGCAGCGGAGCTTCGCGAGCTTTCGCCGGATATAGAGGGCGTTGTCGAACAAACAGAAACGGATGGCGAGATCGAGATCAAGAGGATCGGGATCCTTGACGCAAAGGCCGCAAGACTCATCGGAAAAGCGATGGGCAGATACGTCACCTTGGATGCACGCGCACTCACCGCTCGTCCGCTCGATCTGTTCGAAGCGGTCGAAACACGGCTCAGCACTGAGCTTTTGAAGCTGATGCGATTGGATATAAAGAACTGCACAGCGCTCATAGTCGGTCTTGGGAACAGGGGAGTAACGCCCGATTCGCTCGGACCGCGCGTGGTAGAGAACATACTTGTAACACGGCACGTTAAACAGTTCGTGCCGGAAGCCTTTGATTTCGAGCTGCCGGGCATCTGCGCCATAGCGCCCGGAGTGCTCGGTGTTACCGGCGTTGAAACGATGGATATTGTAAAGGGCGTTGTGGAGCGTGTGCGGCCCGATCGTATCATAGCGATAGACGCGCTTGCGTCAAGGCGCGCCGCAAGGATCAGCACGACCGTTCAGCTTACCGATGCGGGGATAAGCCCCGGCTCGGGCGTTGGCAATCAAAGAGCGGAGCTGAGCCTTGAAAGCCTCGGTGTGCCGGTCATCGCGATAGGCGTGCCGCTGGTCGTGCGCGCCGCCACGATAACAAGGGACACGCTCTCTTTGATGGCGAACGAGACCGGTCTTCACGCAGACGAGGAAAAATTGAAGCTGCTTGCCGAAAGCGTTACGGAGAAGCAGCTCGACGATATGATCGTAACGCCGAAGGATATCGACGCGATAGTTGCGGATATGGCTCGAATAATCGCAAACGCGATCAACTCAGCCATGTTCGGCGGCGATCTTGAGCGCGTTCGCAGCCTTATAGCTTAAAAGCGCGGTTTCGCGCGACTCGCCGGTCTATACGGATGCCTTAGGCGATACGATAATGGTTTTTTGATTTGTATAGATGACCATGCCGGGCTTTGCACCGTTCGGTTTCTTTACGAATCTTCTTCGCGTATAATCGACCTGGACCGATGGCGCGTTCCTTGCCTGCGAATAATATGCGGCAAGCTGCGCGGCCTCAACAAGCGCCTCGTCCGAGGGCTCGCTGCCTGCGCAGCGCAGGATAACGTGTGAGCCGTGGATATCCTTGGTATGCAGCCAGATATCGTCCGCTGAGGACTCCTTGAAGGTCAGCCTGTCGTTCTGAATATTGTTCTTGCCGATCAGTATCTCCGTTCCGTCGCTTGATCTGAACGAAAGCGGCTTGGCCTTTGGCAGTTTCTGCTGCTTACGCCTGTTTTCGCGGATGTAGCCGCCGGAAGCGAGTTCGGAGCGCACCTCGTCGAAGTCGGAATCCGTCAGGCATTCCGAGAGCGAAGCGAGTATGCCGCGAAGATATTCGAGCTCGTCGAGCGTTTCTTTATGCATAACGAGCGCAATATCGCGAGCTGATTTTGCCTTGCGGTACTTTTTATAGTATAGCTGCGCGTTATCCGAAGCGGACAGCATCGGGTCAAGCTCGATGCGGACGCGCTCGGGAGGGTCGGTATAATAGTTTTCAACAACAGCCACACTCGCGCGATCGGGTATGGCGTACATATTTGCGGTGATGAGCTCGCCGCAGAGCCTCAAGCGCTCTATTTCCGCTTCATCGCCTATTGCAAAAGCAAACTTATCCGCCTTACGCTCAAGGCGCGATATGGCGCTTGTAAGGACTTTTTCAAGCGAAGTTGTGCGCCTTTTTACGCTCTCGCCTTCGGCGCGCTGGCGATAGAATTCATCGGCGGCATCGAGGATGCGCTCAAAGCTTTCAGCCGGATAGCCATACGGAGTAAACGGAAGCAGCACGCTCTTTTCGCCGCGTTTTACAATGGCAGGCTTTTGCCTTCCCGCAAGTAAATCGTCATAAAAATTCACAACAGCTTCGGCAAGCGGCACGCATTTCTCAGGCTCGTTCAACCTATCGTACTCGCCTTCGCCAAGACATAGCTCACCGCAATTAAGCTCGGCTTTAAGATGCTCGATCATCAGACCGGCAACGGCAGGAGAGAGCCCGCAGATCGCGTTTGAAAGCGCTTTTTCGTATCGTTCGGAACCCATAAGCATATTTACAAGCGCTTCGGCGGTCATCTCCGCGGGATCGAGCTTATCCTGCATGGGAGGAAACTCGTATTTGAGCCTCGGAAGCACGAGGCGAACGCTGCTCATGCCCGCCGAGACGCGGCGTATCGAATCGAGGATCATTCCGTCCTTATCGATCAAAATTATGTTCGAGTGCCTGCCCATGATCTCGCAGGCGAGCGTAAAGCTCGTGCTGTCGCTCAATTCGGTGAAGCCTTCAAAGTGAATCAGCACGATTCGGTCATGCCTTGGCTGCTCGATGGAAGTGATCCGCGCTCCTGTAAGATGCTTCCTAAGAAGCATGAGAAAATTCGGAGCGTCGATGGGGGAGGGGCGCTTCTCATTCGTCAACTGCATACGGCAGTTCTCGGAGGATGACGAAATAAGAAGCCTGTGGTTTCCGCTCCTTGAATGCACCGAAAACAGCAGCTCGTATTTTTCGGGCTGCTGTATCTTCTCGATCCTTCCGCCTTCAAGCGCCATTTTTATCTCAGCCACCGAAGCGGCAAGTGTAAGTCCGTCCATTGTATTCCAAAGTCCTCGATCAGAGTAGTGTTTGAATTGATAATGTATAACAAAACGCGCCGCCGATTCACGGCGGCGCATTCTATGATCAGATTATTCGGTTTTTCAAGGTGCCGATACCCTCAATCTCGACCTCAACAACGTCGCCGCGCTGCATGCTGCCGATGCCCTCGGGAGTTCCCGTTGCAACAATATCGCCGGGCAGAAGCGTCATACCCTCGGTGATGAAGCAGATCAGGCTGTCGATGCCATGGGTCATAAGATTCGTGTTCGAATGCTGCTTGACCTCGCCGTTCAGGCGTGTTTCAAGCTCAACGTTCTGCGCGTCCAGTTCGGTCTCGATATGGGGTCCGATGGGGCAGAAGGTGTCGAAGCCCTTGCCGCGCGTCCACTGCGTGCCCTGTGTCGGGGATTTTTGAATATCCCTCGCGGTCACGTCGTTGAGACAGGTGTAGCCGAGGATGTATTCGGCAGCATGACCCTTTTGGACCTTGCTTGCGCGTTTGCCGATGACCACACCGAGCTCGCCCTCATAATCAACGCGATTGCTCATCTCGGGGTAAACCACATCTTCACCATCATAAACGATGCAGGTATTCGGCTTGATGAACAGCACCGGCTCGGGCGGCTGACCCTCGCCCATCTCATCTGCATGCGCTTTATAGTTCTTGCCGATACAAACGATCTTGGAGGGCTCGGCGGGAGGAAGAAGCACTACTTCGCTGAGCTTCAGCTTCTCGCCGGTGTATTCGATTGCGTCGTAGGGGGCGGATTTGAGGCGCAGGACCTCTTCGCCATTCAGAACGCCGTAAAAGCATTCTCCGTTGAATTCAGCGCGGATGATCTTCATTTTTCCTCCAAAACGTAAGCTAATTTCAATTAGGCTATCTTATCCTCGTCATCGTCAGCCGCTCCGGGCACGATGCTGCGATAGATGTATTTAGGCTCCTCTTCCTTAGTGACGGTCTTATAGGTAATTACGACCTTTTCGATATCGTCCCTTGAAGGGGTCTCGTACATGATGGGCAGCATGATGTCCTCAAGTATGGCACGAAGACCTCTTGCGCCCGTGTTGCGCTTAATGGTGAGCCTTGCGATCTCGCTGAGCGCTTCGGGCTCGAATTCGAGCTGCACTTCGTCCATCTCAAACAGACGCTTATACTGCTTCACGAGCGCGTTCTTGGGCTGCGTGAGTATGCTGAGCATAGCTTCCTCGGTAAGCTGATCGAGCGTAACGATGACCGGAACGCGGCCGATGAACTCGGGGATAAGACCGAACTTGAGAAGATCCTCGGGCATGATATCCTTGAGCGTTTCGCCGATATCCTTTTTGACGTTGGACTGGATATCCGCGCCAAAGCCCATGTTCTTTTTACCGGTGCGCTTCTGTATGATGGACTCGATGCCCGCAAAAGCGCCGCCGCAGATGAAGAGGATGTTTGTAGTGTCGATCTGTATGAACTCCTGATGCGGATGTTTCCTGCCGCCCTGCGGGGGTACGGAAGCCACGGTGCCTTCGAGTATCTTCAAAAGCGCCTGCTGAACGCCCTCGCCGGAAACGTCGCGCGTGATGGAGGGGTTCTCGCTCTTTCTCGCGATCTTGTCGATCTCGTCGATATAGATGATGCCCTTTTGGGCGCGCTCTACGTCGTAATCGCAGGCCTGAAGAAGCTTGAGCAGGATGTTTTCAACGTCCTCGCCGACGTAGCCCGCTTCGGTGAGAGCTGTAGCATCGGCCACGGCGAAGGGCACGTCGAGTATCCTTGCAAGCGTTTCCGCAAGCAGGGTCTTGCCGCAGCCGGTGGGGCCGAGCATAACGATGTTGCTCTTGCCGAGCTCGGCCTCTGTCGTCGTTTTCTTGGCATAGATGCGCTTATAGTGGTTGTAAACGGCCACTGCAAGCGCGCGCTTTGCGTGCTCCTGACCGATCACGTAATCATCGAGCGCGGCAACTATGCTCTTGGGCTTGGGAAGCTCCACGGCCCTGTCAACTTCAACGTCGGCGGCAACGGGGTGATCCTCAAGGATCTCCCGGCAAACCTCGATGCATTCGTTGCAGATGTACACTCCGGGGCCGGCGAGAATGCGATCGACCTCGCTTCTCGACTTGCCGCAGAAGGAGCATTTGATGGAATCGTTTTCGTTGTGTTTTGCCATTATTTAACTTAACCTTACCTTACTTCGGCGGATCCGCATGTAATCCGCCTGCTTATTTTACCTCTTGGGAACGATTTAACGCTTGGGAGGAACGATCTCGTCAATAATACCGTATTCAAGCGCCTCTTCGGCAGTCATATAATTATCGCGATCGGTATCGAACGAGACCTGCTCGATGCTCTTGCCGGTCCTCGCGGAAAGGATCTCGTTGAGCTTCGCACGAATCTTGATGATCTGCTCCGCCTGGATCTTGATATCGCTTGCCTGACCCTGAGCGCCGCCCATGGGCTGATGGATCATGATCTCGCTGTTCGGCAGGCTCTTGCGCTTGCCCTTAGCGCCGGCTGCAAGAAGGAAAGCGCCCATCGAAGCCGCAAGACCCACACAGATGGTGGAGACCTCGCAGCGGATATACTGCATAGTATCGTATATTGCGAGACCGGCCGAAACGCTGCCGCCGGGGCTGTTTATATAGAGGTAGATGTCCTTGTCGGGATCGTCGGCCTCGAGGAAAAGCATCTGAGCGATGATCAGATTGGCCTCATCGTCGGTGACGGGGCCGCCAAGGAAGATGATCCTGTCCTTCAAGAGGCGGGAATAGATGTCGTACGATCTTTCGCCCTTGCTGGTTTGTTCAACTACAATAGGTATAAGTCCGCTCATGTTCAGACCTCCTTTACGAATGTTTGTTTAAAGATGGCGCCGCTAAAGCCGCGGCGATTAGTCTGCCTTTGCTTCAACGGAATTCTCAACAAGGAAGCGGATAAGCGCCTCGTTGAGCGCCTGGGAAGCATACCTGAAGCGATTCTTCTCAAGCTCGGCGGCGATCTTTTCGTCGTCCCAATGCTCGCGCCTTGCCGCGTCGGAACGCTTGATAGCGGCGATGAAATCCTCATCGGAGGGCTCGAGCTTCTCCTCGTCGATAATGGCGAAGAGAACGTACTGAGCCTTGAGATTGCGCTTTGCGGCCTCCTCGTAATCCCTGTGGAGATCGTCCATGGAGAGCTGAGCATACTCAAGATAGCCTTCGAGCGTGGTGCCGAGCTGTCTGAGCTGGTTCTCGAAGCGGTGGATCTGCGCGTGTACCTCTTCATCGATAATATCCTCGTGGATCTCGACCTCGGCGTTGTCCACAGCCTTCTGTACGATGGCGTTGATGCGCTCGTTCTTAGCTCTTTCCTCAGCGGCGTCCTCGAGCTCCTTGCGAACCGCAGCCCTATACTCGTCCA
Source organism: Clostridia bacterium (assembly GCA_017523925.1). Classification (GTDB taxonomy): domain Bacteria; phylum Bacillota; class Clostridia; order Christensenellales; family CAG-138; genus PeH17. Next base: position 10,328 of record JAFWVQ010000060.1, on the reverse strand, counting down.
CGGTGTCGAACTCGGAGGTATCCTTAACGAACTCATCGTCAAGCTCGGGGATCTTCTCAACGCTGATGGAATGCACCTTGACCTTGAAAACCACGGGCTTGCCTGCGAGGTTTTCAGCCTGATAATCCTCGGGGAAGGTCACATTGAGATCGCGCTCCTCGCCGACGGTCATGCCGACCATCTGCTCCTCGAAGCCGGGGATGAAGGTATGCGAACCAATACGCAGAGAGAAGTTCTCGGCGGAGCCGCCCTCGAACTGTTCGCCGTCAAGATAGCCTGCGAAGTCGAAAGCAACTTCATCGCCATCCTCAACGGGACGATCGACGCTTTCCATGGTGGAAACGGCCTGACGGCGCTTGAGGATCTCGGCATCGACCTCTTCGTCGGATACATTATACTCTATGGCGGGGGCTTCTATACCCTTATACTGGCCGAGCGTAACGATGGGGCGAAGGACTACCTCAGCGGTCAAAGAAACTCCGGTCTCCTCGGAAACCTCGGTGAACTCGATGTTGGGCTGAAGCTCGGGAGCAAGACCATGCTCGCTTATCGCATCGGAATACGCCTTCTGCACGCAGGCGTCGAGCTCGTTATCCCAAAAAGCATCCATGCCGTAGTTCTGCTCGATGACCTTGCGGGGAGCTTTTCCGGCGCGGAAGCCGGGAACACGGTATTTGTGGCCAAGACGGCGATACGCGCTTTCAAGCGCAGAAACATAATCCTCTTTCGGGATATTAAGAGCAAGAGTGGCCTTTCCGTTTTCGACCTTGATGAGTTCAGACATAGTTTCCTCCAAATTGGTTAGCGGCATTTAGCCGCAGATTATCATTAGAACAGGCGTTTACACTGTTTCGATAAACGTCCACAATAGCTTATTATAACACAGATCGCAAACTGTGTAAATAATATTTGTGTTATATACGAAAAACAGGCGGGGGAAGGGCTAAAAAGGGAACAGGGTGTGCTTAAATAGGGGTGCAAAGCACTTGAAACTACCGCAAACCGGGCAGAACACGCCTTGTGTCTGCCCGGAAGAATGCAGGTGAAGTATAAGCGCTCGGTCGCGAAAAACCTAAAAACGGGTTACTTGATAAACTCAAGATCGGTCTTTTCCCACGGAAGATCGATATCCTCCCTGCCGAAATGGCCGTAAGCGGCGGTCTTGGCATAGATGGGACGGCGCAGACCGAGGTGGCGGATTATAGCGGCGGGTCGGAAGTCGAAGCTGCGGGAAAGCATGGCTTCAAGCTCGCTGTCGGGCATAATGCCGGTGCCGAAGGTGTCCACGCGAAGAGAAACGGGCTTTGCAACGCCGATAGCATATGCAAGCTGGATCTCACAGCGCTTTGCATAGCCCTGCGCCACAATATTCTTTGCGGCATAGCGAGCCGCATAAGCTGCCGAGCGGTCCACCTTGGTGGGGTCCTTGCCCGAGAAGCTGCCGCCGCCGTGACGGCCGTAGCCGCCATAGGTATCCACGATGATCTTTCTGCCGGTGAGGCCCGAATCGCCCTGAGGACCGCCGATAACGAAACGGCCGGTCGGGTTGACGAAGATCTTGGTATTATCGTCCATCAGCCCGGAGGGGATGACGGCTCTGATCACTTCGCGGGTGATGTCGGCTCGAAGCGCAGCCATATCAACGTCCGGATCGTGCTGCGTGGAAATTACGACCGTATCCACCCGAATGGGACGGTTGTTTTCATCGTACTCAACGGTGACCTGGCTCTTGCCGTCGGGGCGCAGACGGGGGACTATGCCGCTCTTGCGAACCTCGGTGAGCCTTCTTGCGAGCCTGTGTGCAAGGCTGATGGGCATCGGCATAAGCTCGGGTGTTTCGTCGCAGGCAAATCCGAACATCATTCCCTGGTCGCCCGCGCCGATATCCAAAGCGTCGCCGGTCTCGCCCTGCTTGGCTTCAAAGCTCTTATCCACACCCATTGCGATGTCGGGTGATTGGCTGTTCAGCGCGCTGATAACAGCAAGCGCCTTGCCGTCAAAGCCGTACTCGGGCTTGTTGTAGCCGATGTCGAGCACAACGTCGCGAACGAGCTTGGGTATGTCGATGTAGCAGTTGGTGGTGACCTCGCCCATTACCATGACCATGCCGGTCGTGGCGCAGCATTCGCATGCAACGCGGGAGTTGGGGTCGTTTTTGAGCATCTCATCCAGAACGGTGTCAGCGATCTTATCGCAAACCTTGTCGGGATGTCCCTCCGTTACGGACTCGGAGGTGAAAAGTCTTCTTTGTTTTTCCATTTCTCTATACCGATTCTTTCGATTGATTTTTATTTAAACGCCAAACGCCGGTTTGAAGGGGATCATTCATCGACGGCCGAGCCGTCTTCCTTTGCCACTATGCCGTGACCGTGACGGTAAAGGAGCCTATTGTCCAGCGCCCACTGCCTGTCAGAGAAACCGCCTATCTGAACGCTCGAGAGCGCGTCGAACATCTCGTAGAGCTTTGCGTCGAGCGTGTCGACCGTGGAAACGATCTCCGCCTCGGGAAACATGGGAAACTTCGGTGAGCCGAACTCCGCCACGCCGTGATGAGAAAGCAGGATGTGCGCAAGCAGCATCGCCTTCTCGTTCGGGATGCCGAGCTCGGCGGCCGCGCTTTCGATCATCGAAACGCCCATGGTGATATGACCAAGAAGCTGACCTTCGGGAGTATAGGCGGTCGCAAGCCCAAGCGGGCCAACCTCGAGTTCGGCGGTCTTTGCGATGTCGTGAAGTATGACGCCCGAATAAACAAGGTCGCTTGACAGCTCGGGGTAGATGGCCGAATACACCTCAACGGTCTTCTTCGCAAGCTCAAGCATAGTGTGGGTATGGAACACCAGCCCGCCCTTGTGCGCGTGGTGCAGGCGAAGCGCAGCGGGGTATTTGATCATCCTTTCCTTATTCGCAGCGAGAAGATATCTTGTCAAAGAAGCGATATCTCCGTCTTCGAAGGTGGCAGCAAAGTCGAAAAGCGTTTTGTAGAGGAACTCACCGTCGATGGGCGGCTCGGCAACGATCGTCGAAAGATCCACGTCGTCGCTGTCCGTCATCTTGCGGATACGGTCGATCTTGAGCTGCTCCTGATCGCGGTAGATGTTGACGGTCCCGCGCACCTTGATTATCTCACCGGAGGAGTAGGTCCCGTGCACGGCGCTCGAATAATCCCAAAGCTTGGCGCTGATCTCGCCCTCTGCATCGGCGATAATAAAATCAAGATACTCAGCACCCTTGACGTTCAGCTTGAGCTGAACGCTTTTAACGATGCAGAATCCCTCCACCTGGTTGGTGGCGTTGTTTATAACGTTTGAAAGAAGTTTCATCCTTCCCATATACACCTCGTTATTCGATCTGCGCGATCAGCGCTTGGTTCTGAAATCGGCAAAGCGGTTTCCGCTTCGATCATTTTTCATCGTACCTTGTGCAGGTGAGGATGCGCGTATCATCACCCTCTATGCGAAAACACATTTCAAGAACCACGCGCGTACCGTCCTTGCATGCGGCATCTATCTTCACGGTTTGATGATCATCTTCATCCTTCTCGGCGGAAACGATCGTGAAGCTTTCCACGACGCCGTCCTTATGGGAGACGTAATACTTGCCGTCGCTGTAATAGAAGGGCTGACCCTCGCCTCTTTTATGAGTGTGCAGAATATTCTCTATTCCGAAATACATCTTTATACGCGCAAGCGCCTCGGAGGCATCGATCGAAGAATAGGCGTCCGAACCGGTAAACTCATCATTATAGAGATAATAGATGAATTTCTCGATCTCGGAGATACTGAGCGCATTGTCGGCATTGTAGCTAAGACCGCACTCTATAAAAGCTTCCGCAAGGTCGAGGATACTGCTTCTCTGCGCTTCATTGAAGCCAAAACTGTCGGTCTTGGAACTTCCGTCCTTGTCGCCGCTGCAGGCAGCTGAGAAAAGGAGCGAGAAAAGCGCAAACGAGCACAGGAGCAGAGCGGCACAGCGATGGATGTTTTTTTTCATATTCAAAGGGATCTCTTTCGGAAAAATTATGACGTCAGCTATCGGAAAAGCTCTACGAAGCCCACCGTCATCATCATATTTTATCATAGACCTATTTTTAAAGCAATACCGGCACGGATCATATTTTCGAACTTTTTGACATACTTTTATGATTTTTTACTTTAAGAGTCAATTGTACGGGATCGCATCATTTCGAAGTATAGAATCGTTCCTCCTTGAATCAGTTGAGTCGATCCTACTTCATGCAGGTCGGAGAACGGGCTTATTATTTTTGTTAAGATTATGTGTTGGTTGTGACAAATTGATGTAGTGAGACAAAAAAGCCGGATTTCGGCATTAAACTGCCGCATGGAGCGGTCCGCTGAGCGCAAAACTGTTGAAATGACGAGTTTGTGATGGTATAATCATTATGGGGCAGGATGTGACATGATATAGTTTGCCTGTGCCGTTACCGAGCCGCCCTATTTGGCCGGCATTTGGAAAGGAGAAATGCTCAAATGCAGAGGACTGTTGAAAAAACGATCAAGAGCGCCATGCCATTTTGGATCACTGCCGTATTGATTCTGGTCTGCGGTCTGATATTTCCGCTATATCGGATCTGGGGCATAATCGTCACAGCTGCGGTCGCCGTGATCGGATTCTTCGTATTAAAAGCCATATTTAAGGATAAGACGGTTCAAGTGGAAGTGCCTGCAGAGTACAAAACGGGTGTTCCTGAGCTCGACAAGTCCCTCACTGAGGCCGATGCGCATATTGCGACCCTGCGCAAGCTGAACGATCGCATCCCCAACGAAAAAGTCACCTCCGCGATCGACAGAATGGTTTCCGCCGGGGACAGCATCCTTGCGGAGCTGTCTCGCAATCCCACTAAGGCACGCTCCATGAGCAGGTTCCTTACCTATTATCTTCCCACTTCCGTGAAGCTGATGGAGGGTTACGCCATGCAGCAGGATGCCGGCTACCGTGGAGAGAACCTCAAGGAGATCAAGGACCGTATCGAGACCAATGCCGAGACCATCGCTAAGAGTTTTGAAACGAGCCTCGACTCGCTCTATGCCGGTGAAGCAATCGACTTCAGCTCCGATATCTCCGTGCTCGACTCCATGGTGAACGGAAAAACCATCATCAACAGCAGCGGCAGCAGCCAAAGCAGTCAATCTTAAACCAATTCTTTGTAATACACAGCAATCTATTCTTGAAAGGAAAAAACACAATGGAAGAGAAGAACCCCACGATCCCCGTATTGACCCTCGACCCCATTCCCGTTGCCGAGGAGCCCAAGCCCGAGGTTCCCACCAAGACCGTTGAGGAGCTCATCGTCGCCGATGCGCAGCTTTCCCCCGAGGAGCTTGCAGCAGTGGAATCCTTCGCCGAGAAGATCGATATTACCAACGCTGCTCAGATCATGCAGTATGGCGCTGCAAGCCAGCAGAAGCTCTCTCAGTTTTCTGAAAGCGCACTCAGTGCGGTCCGCACCAAGGATCTCGGTGAGACCGGCGTTATGATCACTGACCTCATCGGCGAGCTTCGCGGCTTCAGCAACGACACGGAACGCCGCGGACTGTTTGGCGTTATAAGGAGGAAGGCCAACCAGATCGAGGCGCTCAAGCTCCGCTACGACAAGGCTGAGGTGAACGTCGACCGCATCGCGACCCAGCTCGAAGGGCATCAGGTCATCCTGCTGAAGGATATCGCAATGCTCGATGATATGTACAGGCGCAACCTGGATTATTTCAAGGAGCTTTCCATGTATATCCTTGCAGGCAAGAAGAAGCTTGAGTACGAGCGCACAGTCACTCTCCCCGCGCTTCTGAAAAAGGCTGAAGAGAGCGGGCTTCCCGAGGATGCGCAGAAGGCGCGCGATTTCGCGGATATGTGCACCCGCTTTGAAAAGAAGATCTACGACCTTGAGCTGACCCGTAATATCAGCCTCCAGATGGCGCCCCAGATCCGCCTTATCCAGAATAACGACACCATGATGGCGGAGAAGATCCAGACCTCGATCGCCAACACCATCCCGCTTTGGAAGAGCCAGATGGTGCTTGCGCTCGGTCTTGCTCACGCACAGGAGGCGATCGCCGCGCAGCATGCCGTTACCGATATGACGAACGAGCTTCTTAAGAAGAACGCCGAGGCGCTGCACGTTGCAACCGTCGCCGCCGCCAAGGAGAGCGAGCGCGGCATCGTCGATATCGAGACCCTGACCGAGACCAACCAGAAGCTGATCACCACCATGGACGAGGTGCTCAGGATACAGCAGGAGGGTCACGCACAGCGCGTTGCTGCGGAAGGCGAGCTGTCCAGGATCGAAAACGAGCTTAAGAGAAAGCTTGTTGAAGTAACCGGTATAAATCCCGCATCCTGAACCGAAAACGCCGATAATTCGTTATATTGATGAACCGTGGTTCAATGATTGCTTGTTTTTCGTCCATGCCAACTTAGGGCATGGACGAAAGCAAAGTTGACCGATTATAATAATCCAAGATCGAAACGGAGGTTAAGGAATGAAGAAGTTTTCTGAAAAAAGAACGCTTTCGCTTGTCGTGCTGATCGCCGTGGCGTTGATCGTTATACCGCTTCTTGGCGGGCTTGGTCTCAAGATCACCGAGCGACGAGCGGCAAAGGAGTTTTCGTCGATCGCCGCAACAACCGATTCTCATGGCAACGATCTGTTTTCCGAGACCGACCGTTTGATCTATGCATCAAACAAGCTGCTCGAAGAGGGCAAAAGGCTGAACCCGGATGGCGGCGTCGAGTTTGAGAATTGGGCGAGTGAGCTTGAAAATGCGATCGAGTCCTGCCGCGATCAAAAGGATGCGATCGGCAGGTACACAAGCTATGAGTCGCTGTTTCTGACGGCAAAGCGGTTTTACAACAGGGTAAAGAGCGCCGACAGCTCCGAGCTTGAAGCCTGTATGTCCAATATGGATGAGATAAGCAAGGGTATTGAGCGCGCCTACCGCTACGAGTACAACGATTATCGCGCGAAGTACGATTCGCTTGTTTCGCGTTGGCCCGGAAGCCTGCTTGCAAAGCTTTTCGGCATCGGAGGCGGTGAAAAATGAGAGCGCATATAAAGCTCGCTGCGTTCATCATGGCGATCGTCCTTGCGCTTGCTCTTGTATCAAGACCGATGACCGCCACAGCTTCCCTTCAAGAACTGATCTCGGATGAGGCGGGCATTTTGAGCAAGGATACCCGCGATTATATTTTTAGCAGAAACCGCAATCTTGAGGTAAACTGCCATGGCGCGCAGATCGCGGTCGTCACACGGAATACAGTCGGCAGCGGTCCGATCGAGGAATACGCTCAAAGGCGGTTTGAAGAGCTTGAGATAAGCCGCAGCAAAGAGAACAACGGAGTTCTGCTGCTCGTGGCGATCGAGGATAAGGATTATTATATCGTTGCCGGCAGCGGCCTTTCTTCGGTATTCACTACCGAAATGCTTTCAAGTATTGTAAGAAACCATCTCGAGCCCGATTTCGGCAAGGGCGAATACGAAGCCGCTGTCAAAAGCGCGTTTGCAAAGCTAAACGAGACCGTGTGCGGCTACTACGGTGCAGACCCTGATGCAAGCGATCATGCGTATCGCGGCTTGGATTGCACCTCCTGCAGCTGTTCGCCTCTCTCCTGCGGCTCCTGCGCAGGGATGATGCTGTTTGGCTGCATTGCCTGCGTGGGCTATGAACTTTTCTCTGATTAGGAGGAGTTGACTGATGAAAAACAGGATAAAGCTGATAGCACTGATCCTCGGAATACTCATAGTGTTTGCCTTTCCGCTTTTCGGTGCGAATGCCGGAAATGATAACGGCGGAGCAAGCACCGTTGTCGATTCGGACGGAAAATACTGCGATGACAGGGTCGGCGTTATCTCGGATGCCACTGCTGCATACATCGCCGATCGCAATAACAACCTTGAAAAGAACTGCAAGGGCGCTCAGATATGCGTTGTTGTTCTTGATTCTATCGGAAGTCAGCGCATAGAGGACTACACCTCGATGGTCTTTGAAAAGTGGAAGATCGGCAGAACCGGCGAAAACAACGGCGTTCTGCTTCTTATGGCGACCGACGATAGTGACTATTATATCGTGGCGGGCAGCGGTCTTTCATCGACTCTCTCAACAAAAACCCTCTCCGACATAAGCCGAAACGCTATCGAACCCTACTTCGGCGAGAAAAGATACGACGAAGCTGTAATGGCTGCCTTCAAAAGGCTGAATGAGGCCGTCTGCAAGCATTACAACGTCGATCCGTTCGCCAGTGCTTCCGGCAGCGACTTCTTCTCCGGCGGCGGCTCGGGCATAATCGGGACCGGTAGCGGCCTCTCATGCGCCGAGATCGAGCTTTCAACAAGCCCTATGCTCGATTGCGCATCCTGCCTTTTCTGCGGAAGCTGCGGCGGCTGTGCAAGCTGCGGCAGTATCGGCAGCCTTATCTTCGGCTTTATCGTTGTTTACGTTATCCTGCAGGTGCTCAAATACATCGGCAGGGGCAAATCTTAAGCGCTTCTCATGCGGCTTGACCATTTGGCCGCATCGCGCTCAAGCTTGAATTCGCAGCATTATCGATAGTTTGGAGCGGACTTCGGGTTCGCTCCTTTTTGTAAAGAAGATCATCCAATACTTAAAACGGGAGCGAAGAAGGGCATGGGCTTCAAGAAAACATTTATTAGAGGCAAGAATTCTATTATCTATGAATCCTGGATCGAAAAAGCTGCAAAGGATATCGGCTATACCAAGAGCGTGGAGGGCAGGGGAGTGCCCGTCAGCATCGTTCTGCATCCGGAAAACAGCGAGTGGTTCGGGCTTGCTTCGCCGCTGATTGAAGCTGACGATGCTATGACTGAAACCTTCATCCGCGCCCTTTCGCGCGAATTCAAGGCGCCCGCGCTGGATATCCGCTGCGAAGGCGATCATGCAGTTTGTCGCATTATCGACGGCGTGAACGGACGCGATGCCGCAGGCTGCATAAACGCACCGAAGAACTCTGTTGAGCCTGCACGCATCGATACCGCCGCATGGCTTGCTGCCTGCAAGAAGAAATGGAAATGCACCGAAGAGCAGTTCGGGGAGCTGTTTTCGGGCGAATATGCTTCCGCCGCAGACGGTCTGAACCAGCTTGCCAATATTATCGAAATGCCGCAGGATATGCTTTGGGCAGACGGTTCGGACGAAGAGACCTTATTTGCGAGAGATTTTGGATAATGCATCAAGCTGAATTTGAGGCAAACCCGATGCCGCGCTCGCTTTCGGAAAGGCTTGGCGCTTATCTTGACGAACGTTTCTCGGAAAAGCTCACCTCGCTTGGCTATAAGCGTTTCGGCGGCTCGTCGCTTCGCTGGCATAAGGTGTTCGGCGAGGAGGGCAATGAGCTTATTGCAAGCATCGTATTCACGGTCAGATACAACTACGAAATCGAACTGTTCTTCGGCGTTCAGGCGCTCTGCTGTCCACTCGTGCTGTCGGATAAGTATTTCCCGATGCACAATTGGCCCGCATATTGGATGAATGCAAAGTTTGAGTTTCCGCGCCGGATGGAGTTCAACCCGCGATTGCCATCGATCGATGGAGTGATGACCTTTGATCCGATGAACAGCCCGGAAAAGGTGTTTGCGTACATGGAGTATCTGATTCTGCCCATACTCGAACGGGTAACCGATACAGCTTCGCTGCGCGAATTTACGAAAGAAATGCCGCGCTATGAGTTAGTTGCACGTACGGGATCGACTACCTACAGCTTTGCCTATCGAATGCTTGTTGAAGCAATAATCGATGGTGACGGAGATAGCGCGGTGAAAGCGGCTGAAAAGGCGAATAAACAGCTCTGCGAGCTGTTTGAGTATTTCCCGAAGAGTGAGATGTCAATAGAGAATCAGATGCTCGAAGAGCTGCCCTTGATCTGCCGCGATAGGGGAATGGAGGCCTGTATGCTGGCGCTCAAAAAGGTTTAAAAAGGGCGGCGTAGTTTAATTCATCAGAGCATGCACCAATATATAAATTTTCTCAATTAAACATATTGACAAACGGCCTCAAACGGGGTATAATATTTGCTGTCGCAAAAATGCGGCGTCTCACGGGGTGTGGCGCAGTTCGGTAGCGTACGTGCTTTGGGAGCATGGGGCCAAGGGTTCAAATCCCTTCACCCCGACCATATGTGGCCCCTTGGTCAAGCGGTCAAGACACCGCCCTTTCACGGCGGTAACAGGAGTTCGAGTCTCCTAGGGGTCACCATTTTTTAGGGCCTTTAGCTCAGTTGGTTAGAGCGGTCGGCTCATAACCGATTGGTCCGGGGTTCGAGTCCCTGAAGGCCCACCATAATCACGCGGTCCGGTAGTT
>JAFWVQ010000059.1 GCA_017523925.1 Clostridia bacterium | reverse complement strand
GGTAGCGGTCTCGTACTCAACGTGTGCGGTGTTGATGGTTATACCACGAGCCTTCTCTTCGGGCGCCTTGTCGATCTCGTCGTAGCGCATAGCGGCAGCCTGACCGGACTGGGAAAGAGCCATGGTGATGGCGGCGGTCAGAGTGGTCTTACCATGGTCAACGTGACCAATGGTGCCGATGTTTACATGGGGTTTAGTTCTTTCGAACTTCTGCTTTGCCATTGTTAAAATCCTCCTAATGGATAATAAGTTTTAATTAGACTTTGGTATTATACCCCAAACCGAAGCTTTTTTCAATCCCGAATTGGGGCTTAAACGCCGTTTTTTTCCTTAAAAGCTGTATAAAAACGGCATTTCTCAATATATAATTCCGAGAATCTTGTCCACGAGGTTCGCTGGAACCTCCTGGTAGTGGTCGAACTGCATCGAGAAGCTTCCTCTTCCGCGCGTTTTGGCGCGCAGATCGTTGACGTATCCGAACATCTCGCGAAGCGGACACATGGCCTCGATGCCGGTCCTTCCGCCGTTTCTCGGCGTGCTCCCGAGCACCTGCCCATGGCGGGCTGTGATGGAGCTCATGATGTCGCCGAGGTTCTCGTCCGGCACCACGATATCGCATTTCATGAAGGGCTCGAGAAGGCGCGAATTCTCCCTCGCGAACGCCTCGCGGAACGCCATGCTGCCGGCGATCTTGTACGCGAGCTCAACGGATTCAAGCTCGTTCACTTCGGCATCCACAAGCGCCGCCGAGAAGTCGATGCACTCGTAGCCGCCGAGATTGCCGCTTCTTGATGCATCCGTGATGCCCTCGAGCGCTGCCTTTGCAAACTCCGCGGGGAGCTTGGCTGTGGAAACGCGATTCTCGAGCTTGATGCCGCTTCCGGGCTCGCCCGGAGCGAACTCCACGACGCAGCGGCCGTAGATGTTCTTGCCCGCGGCGATGCGCTCGCAAACGCCCTCCCCCCTTGCGGGAGCCTTGATGGTCTCCCTATACGCAACGGAAGGCTTGCCGACGCGGCATTCGCATTTGAATTCGCGGATGAGCCTGTCGACGATGATGTCGAGATGCAGCTCGCCCATGCCGGCGATGATGGTCTGCCCCGTTTCCTTATCAGAATAGGTGCGGAAGGTGGGGTCCTCCTCGCCGAGCTTTCTGAGCGATTCCTCCAGCTTCTCCTGCCCCGCCTTGGTCTTGGACTCGATGGCGATGCGGATGACGGGATCCGGGAAATCCATGGATTCCATCAGAAGCTGGCGACCCTCGCTGCAGAGCGTTTCGCCGGTGATCGTTTCCTTGAGGCCGACCATTGCGACGATATCGCCCGCATAGGCCTCGTCCACCTCGGTGCGGCTGTTCGCGTGCATCAAAAGCAGCTTACTTACGCGCTCGCGCTTGCCCTTGCTGCTGTTGAACACGGCGGTGCCGACCTTGAGCGTGCCGCTGTAAATGCGGCAGAAGGCGAGACGGCCCACGAAGCCGTCGGTAACGATCTTGAAGCAGAGCGCCGCGAAGGGAGCGGAGTCGTCCGCAGTGACTTCGACGGTCTTGCTCCCGCCCTTGCCGATAGCCTCGATCGGAGGTATGTCCAGAGGGCTCGGCAGATAGTCCACTATCGCATCGAGCAGCATCTGCACGCCCTTGTTGCGATAGGATGAGCCGCAGCACACCGGAACTGCACGGTTCTTGATCGTTGCGCTCCTGATGCAGCTTACGAGCAGCTCCTCGGGGATCTCCTCCCCGGCGAGATACAGCTCCATAAGCTCGTCGCTCTCGTCGGAAACGGCTTCGATCAGCGCGCTGCGATACTCCTGCGCATCGTCGAGCATATTCTCGGGGATGCTCTCAATGCGGATATCGGTGCCTTCCTCGTCGTAATAGACCTCGGCCTGCATGCGCACAAGATCTATCACGCCGCGAAAATCGGCCTCAGCTCCGATAGGGAGCTGGATCGCAACGGGGTTTGCGCCGAGCCGATCGCGCATCATTTCGATGACGTTCAGGAAGTCCGCGCCGACGATGTCCATCTTGTTGACATAGGCAATTCTCGGAACGCCGTATCTTTCGGCCTGATGCCAAACCGTTTCGCTCTGCGATTCAACGCCGCCCTTTGCGCAGAACACCGCTACCGCGCCGTCGAGCACGCGAAGGCTTCTCTCCACCTCAACGGTGAAATCGACGTGCCCGGGCGTGTCGATGATGTTTATGCGGTGCTCCTTGTTATGGCGGTGCCAATAGGCGGTGGTGGCGGCGGAGGTGATGGTGATGCCGCGCTCGCGCTCCTGCTCCATGTAGTCCATGGTGGCTGCGCCCTCATGCACCTCGCCCATGCGATGGATCCTGCCCGTGTAGAACAATATCCTCTCGGTGGTCGTGGTCTTGCCCGCGTCGATATGGGCCATGATCCCGATGTTTCGGGTCAGCTCAAGCGATGTGGTCCTCGGCATAACTCAACCTCCTCCTTTCCGCTATACTTATAAGTTTATGCGGCCTGCGGCAATTTAAACCGCCGCCGAAGGTTTTGAAGATGGTCTTGGCTCGGCCCTCGATCAAAACCTGAAGTGGGCAAACGCCTTGTTGGCCTCTGCCATCTTGTGCACGTCCTCCTTCTTCTTGAAGGCGGAACCCTGCTGGTTGCAGGCATCGAGGATCTCGCCTGCGAGCCTCTCCTGCATGGTGCGCTCGCCCCTGTTGCGGGCATAGAGCACGAGCCAGCGAAGGCCGAGGGTCTGACGGCGCTCGGCACGGATCTCGATCGGCACCTGATAGGTGGAACCGCCGACGCGGCGGGCCTTGACCTCGAGAACGGGCATGATGTTGTTCATGGCCTCCTGGAAAACCTCGATGGGTTCACGGCCGGTCTTTTCCCTGATGATATCGAAAGCACCGTAGCACGCCTTCTGAGCGGTGCCGCGCTTGCCGTCGAGCATTACCTGGTTGATGAGCTTGGTTACGAGCTTGCCGCCGTAGATAGGATCATCAAGCACTTCCCTCTTGGGAACGAAACCTCTTCTGGGCATATGGTTACCTCCTTACTTCTTGGGACGCTTCGCGCCGTAACGGCTGCGAGCCTGCATACGCTTTGCAACGCCTGCGGTATCAAGAGCACCGCGGATGATGTGGTAGCGCACACCGGGGAGGTCCTTTACCCTGCCGCCCCTGATGAGGACGACGGAGTGCTCCTGAAGGTTATGGCCGATGCCGGGGATGTAGGCCGTACCCTCGAGACCGTCGGTAAGACGGAAACGGGCGATCTTACGAAGCGCGGAATTCGGCTTCTTGGGGGTCATCGTGCGGACTGCCGTGCAGACGCCGCGACGCTGGGGGCACTGCTTCAGAATGGGGGAATTGGATTTATACTCTACCTTTTCCCTGCTCTTTCTGACCAGCTGATTGATGGTGGGCATGAAAGTTTCTCCTTAAAAATATTGTTATTTTTATATAAAGAAAACTCCTTGCAACCCTATATGAAGGAGTGTTTTCCACATAAAAACACATAGTGTGTCATTTTAGAGCACACTATGCGTATAATACCATGATATTCAAGTTTAGTCAAGTGTTTTTAAGGAAAAAACCAAAAATATTTGCTCGGTTTATCGCGAAGCCTATCGCTCGAGTATCCTGCCGTCCGTGGAGATCGTAACGACCTGCCATGGTATGAATTTTCCGCTTGCCTTCAGAGCGGTTTCCGCCGCCATCCTGAGGCCGCCGCAGCAGGGAACCTCCATGCGCACTATCGTAACGCTCTTTATATCGTTCTCTCGGATGATGGCGGTCAGCTTCTCGGAATAGTCCACGGCGTCGAGCTTCGGACAGCCGATCAGCGTAACTCTGCCGCGCATGAACTCCTCGTGCATGCGTGCATAGGCGTAAGCCGTGCAGTCGGCGGCGATAAGCAGCTTCGCGCCGTCAAAGAACGCCGCATTCGCGGGAACGAGCTTGATCTGGCAGGGCCACTGCGCAAGCCGCGAAACGCCTCCGCCCGCTGCCGGGGCTTCCTCCGCAGGCTTTGCTTCGAGTGCCCTTGCGCGCGAGCCGGGGCAGCCTCCCTGCGCGTGCACATGGGAAAGCTTCTCCTGCTTGGCTTTCAGCACCGCCTTTTCGTCGTATTCGGGAGCCTCGCGCTCCTCGAACGCGATCGCGCCCGTGGGACAGTTCGGCAGGCAGTCGCCAAGACCGTCGCAGAAGCTCTCGCGCACGAGCTTCGCCTTGCCGTTCACCATCTCGATCGCCCCCTCGTGGCAGGCGGTCGCGCAAAGGCCGCAGCCGTTGCATTTTTCTTCGTCGATCTTGATTATCTTCCTGACCATATTCGTTTCCTCCGGGCTTATTTCATCAGCGCTTTGATATCGTCCTCGGGAGTGCCCGTGGGAGCGATATTAAAGGTTTTAACGAGTATATCCAGAACGTTCGGGGATACGAATGCGGGAAGCGTGGGTCCGAGGCGGATATTCGTGATGCCGAGGTGCAGGAGCGTCAGAAGCACGCAGACCGCCTTCTGCTCATACCATGAGAGCACGATCGAAAGGGGCAGCTCGTTCACGCCGCAGTTAAACGCTTCCGCCAGGGCGGCCGCAACGCGGATCGCGCTGTAAGCATCGTTGCACTGGCCCATATCCATTATGCGGGGCAGTCCCGCGACGGTGCCGAGGTCGAGGTCGTTGAAACGATACTTGCCGCAGGCGAGCGTCAGCACCACGCTGTCCTTCGGAGTGTTTTTAACGAAATCGGTGTAGTAATTGCGACCCGGTCTTGCCCCGTCGCAGCCGCCGACGAGGAAGAAATGCCTGATCTCCCCGTTTTTGACCGCCTCTGCCACCTTGTCCGCAGCGCCGAGCACAGCGCCGTGCGCGAAGCCTGTCATGACCTTTGTTCCGCCGTTTATGCCGGTGAAATGCTTATCCTCCGCATAGCCGCCAAGCTCAAGCGCCTTCTCTATGACCGGGGTGAAATCCTTATCCCCGCCGATATGAACGAGCCCCGGATAGGATACGACCTCGGTGGTGAAAACGCGGTCGAAATAGCTCTCCTTCGGGGGCATGAGGCAGTTTGTGGTGAAGAGCACGGGCGCGGGGATGGAATCGAACTCCTTCTGCTGGTTCTGCCAGGCGGTGCCGAAATTGCCCTTGAGATGCTTATACTTTTTGAGCTCGGGGTAGCCGTGCGCGGACAGCATTTCGCCGTGGGTATAGATGTTTATGCCCCTGCCCTCGGTTTGCTCGAGGAGCATTTTGAGGTCGTAAAGATCGTGGCCCGTGATCACGATGAAGGGACCTTGTTCAACGGTCAGGCTCACCTCGGTGGGTTCGGGGTCGCCGAAGGTGTCCGTATTCGCTTTATCAAGCAGAGCCATGCACTTGAGGTTCACTTCACCCACCTCGAGCACGACCGACAGAAGCTTTTCCGCAGAGATGCCGTCTGTGCCGATGACAGCGAGCGCTTTGTAAAAGAAGCGGTTGACCTCCGCATCATGCCTGCCGAGCACCGCAGCGTGATACGCATAGGCCGCCATGCCGCGAATGCCGAACAGGATGAGCGATTTAAGCGAGCGAACGTCCTCATCGTCCGTCCAAAGCTTCCGCATATCGAAACCGTCCGTTCTGCCGCAGTGCGAGCCGCAGTCGGCGCAGTTGGGAACGAGGCGAGCCTTCTCCTTCAGCACTCTTTCAATGAGAGCGACGATGGTCTCATCGTTGAAATTAACGTTGGTTATGGTTGTGAAAAGCCCCTCCATGATGAGCGCATCGGTCGCCTCGTTCACGTTCGGGTTTTCATACGCCGCATTCGCAAGGCCGATAAGCTCACCGGTCAGCTTGTCCTGAAGCTTCGCGGTCTCCGCCTTCTTGCCGCAAACGCCTGCCGCGCCCATGCAGCCGCGGCCCGCCGCCGTCTGCTCACACTGATAACAAAACATCTTGCAATCCATTTTCTTTCTCTCCTTTATATTTTTTCTATTTTGAAAACGTTTATAACGTCGCTGTCGGGGCAGCAGAAGCGCACCTCGCCGCACCTTGCCTTCGGAGGCTCGCCGCCGTAGCGGAGTATGTCCACGTACGGAAATGCGACGTGCGCAGCCATGGGGCAGAGCTTTCCGCGCTCCGTGTCGAAATCAAAGCTGTCGCCCACGGCGTGGCCGCGATGGCAGGAATGATCGCCCAATCTTTCCACAAGGGTTATTCTTATCTTCGGTTTCATAATGGCCTCCGGTTGACTTTCTGAGCGTATTATAGTATCATTTGCCATGTAAGTATGTTGTTTTTCCAACAAAACGAGGCTTTTATGAAAAAATATTTGAAGTTATTGAAAGAAACAAATCTGTTTGAAGGCATCGACGAAAGCGCGATCGAGGCGATGCTCGGCTGTTTGAATGCGAAGCAGAGCCATTTCAGCGAGGGTGAATACCTGATCCGTCAAGGCGAGCGCGTCGATCGCATCTTCGTGCTTGCCGAAGGGCGGCTCCACGTGCAGAGCGAGGATTTTTGGGGCAACCGTAACATTTTTACCGCCATATCGACGGGCGAAGTTTTCGGTCAGGCCTACCTTTCCGGAGAGGCGATAATGAACGATGTCGTTGCCGTTGAACCCTCGATCGTTATCTCGTTCGATGCGGACCGCGTGCTGACGACCTGTTCCTCGGCCTGTCGTTTCCACACACAGGTGATCAGAAATCTTTTCTTCGCGCTCTCCAAAAACAACGTCCGCCTTGTGACCAAGCTCGCTCATATTTCAAAGCGCACAACGCGGGCGAAGCTTATGGACTATCTATCGTTGATGGCAAAGAAAGCGGGCAGCCCGAGCTTCACCATCCCCTTCGACCGCCAGCAGCTTGCCGATTATCTTTCCGTGGAAAGAAGCTCCCTTAGCGCAGAGCTTGGCAAAATGCAAAAGGAAGGGCTCCTGCAAACGAACAGGAGCCGATTCACGCTGATGTAATTTACGCTTATGTAATATGTTTCCTCTATGATGCACGCGGCATTGGGCAAAGCCGATCATTCAAGCCGATCAAAGCTCAAGCCCCTGCCTGCGCAGCGCCTCTATCCCCGCTTTTCCGGCGGAGCGGATCTCATTAAGCAGCTCCCTCTGGTTTTCGCCGGTCAAAATGCCGCTGTCGAGCTTCTTTTTGGTGAAGATGAAGGGCATACCGTCGTTCATTTCGCCGATGGCGAACCAGCCGCGCTCAATAAGCGGCGCGATGGCGGATATGCGCTTTGCGCGGGTGTTGACGGTGCGATCGAGCGCTCTTCCGAGCGAACGCTTGACGAGGCATTCCACGATGATGCCCGCAAAAACGAAGATCAGGAACACGAGGAACGGGATTATCCTGCCGTATCTTGTGAGCGCGGCGCGCACGGGCTCGATCGAAACGAGCGCAAGCCCTGCGATCGCGATAAGGCAGCCGAGCGCAAGCGGCAGATAGGATCGCTTGCCGATCTTCTTGCGGCAGCTTTCGCAAACCGGAAGCTGGACCGGCACCGTCATCGCCGTGCCGCGGTCGTAATCGCCCGAAAGCTTGTCGCCCACCTTCGCGGTGGGGTGCAGATGCCCCATATCCATCTGGGCGAACTGCACGGCCTCATTCGGCTGCGCGCCTTCCCTGCCCCTGGTGCGGCAGAGCGCACAGCTTGCCGAATTCATAATACCCTCCGCGCCGTCCTCGGGCAGTGCTTCGGCGATATGGAGGATATCCTCCGCCGCCTTGAGCTGATCCGCCGCGCCGAGCTTGCAGATGCGGCAGCGCTCGCAGCTTTTTTGATTCAATATCGCGCAGTACGGCGAGCCGTACAGCCTGCAATCCTTATTGTTCAGTTCGTTTTCCATATTGAGGCATTCCCTCCGAATATCGATTGCGCCTTTTGGCACGATACCATTTTACATTGTTTTTGGGGAAAGGTCAAGCAAAAACGCAAAAAGCCGCCTCCGGCTGCGCGTTCGCTCGTGAACGTTCGCAAAAAGGGCGGCTTTCTTTCCGGCGGGCAGGCTCACTCAAACGCCTCCTGCCCGAAGTATTCCGTCATCTTTTCATAGAGGAAGCGGCAGCTTCCGAGGATGGAGCTTGAGCCGATATAATCCGCGTCGTACACGTCCTTATAGCGCAAGGGGTTATCATCATCCCAATCGTCGCTTGCGTATTTATAATACTCGGGCTCCTTGCCGCAGGGGAAGGCGGAGCAAAGCATATCGGTGTAGATATACAGCCTTCCCTCATGCTCCGGGCTCAGCGCGCCCTTTGCAAGCTCCACGTGCTTGAGCGCAACGATGTATTCCCCGCCAGGGCGGAGCCTGTTTGCCGCGCCGTCAAACAGCAGCGGCCCCTTGATATTCGGATGGGTCTTAAATAACATCGGTTCTTCAGTCATCAGTATCGGCTCATATAAAAATATCTTGTCGCTTTTCGGAGCGTCACCGGAGAGCGTTTTCACAACGTCCAGCGTGGAGAGGATGCATCTTCCCAGCAGCTCAAGCTCCGAACGCACGCGAACGCGCACAACGCAGTCGCTGCGGCTCACAAGCTCCTCGGCGGACTCTGCAAAGGCATAATCATAGATCTTGCCATACTCGTCGCCGTAAGCATTAAAGTCGACGCGCGTAGCGATCTCCATCTCAAGATAGCGTTCCTCCGACGGCTCGAACTCAAGGTTAAACTGCGAGCGCAGATAGCCCGCGCGCACAAGGCCCGCGCCGACTATCAAGGCGCAGAGCGCAAGGCAGATGATAAGGCTTCGTTTTGCCGGCTTCATCACGCATCCTCCTTTGCATCGGTTATCTCGGCGCAGCAGCCGCTTTTGATCCTGAAAACGCGGTCGCAAAGCGGGAAGATATCCTCGATCAGATGGGTGGAGATAAGGCAGGTGGCGCCCCTCGCCTTTTCCTCAAGGATGATATCATGGAAAAGCTTGACCGAGTCCTCATCCAGCCCATTCGTCGGCTCATCAAGAATGAGCAGCTCCGGGCTCTCCATTATCGCCTGCGCGATCACAAGCCTGCGCTTCATGCCGGTGGAATACGCTTTGTACTTGCGCTTATCCTTCGGGTCGAGCGCCACTCTTTCCATCGCGCGCTCGATCTCCGCCCTGCCGACCTTCGAGCGGGTGGCGGCAAGCAGCTCGAGATTCTCATAGCCCGTCAGCCAGCGCACCAGCTCCACGTCCGCAAGCATTATGCCCATGGAATTCGGGAACGCGCCGCCCGCCAGCTTCTTTCCGAAAACCTCAACGCTGCCCGAATCCGGTATCAGCAGCCCGGCTATCGCGCGCAGAAGCATGGTCTTTCCCGAGGCGTTTCTGCCGCAGAAGCCGTACACGCCCCCCGCATCCAGCTCGAGCGACACGTTATCGAGCACCCTGTTGTGCCTTATCGTTTTGCTCAGTTCCTTTACGATTATCTTGCTCATGGTTCCGTCCTTTCCCTCTGCCTTTTCCTTTTGATTCCGATATGAAGTCCGTTAAAGAATATCCGTTTTGCGAATGTGCAGCGCACCGAATATCCCGAGCGCCGCAATGACCGCGCCTTGATAAGCCGCCGAGAAGATGGGCGTGAAGAAGCCCTCCTGCATTTTTCCGAAGATGCTGTTATGTGCATACAGTATGCCCTGCACGGTGGGAAACAGCTTCGCCGCCGCCCCGCCTTCAATGGACAGTACCAGGCCCACCGCATAAAGCACCAGCGATATCATCAAAAGATACAACGGCCTGACGAGCATGCCGATGATATTTGAGAAAACCACGATCATGCAATGGCAAAGTCCCCAAGTGGCCATAAGCTCAAGATAGGCGGTCGGGAGCAGCTCATCCGCCGCCGCGCCGCCAATGCGCGCGAAAATATGGATCGGCAGCAGCATGAACAGGCTCATCAGCAGCGAAAGCACGATCAGCCAAAGCAGCTTTTTAACAAACCAGCCCTCCCTGCCCTTTGAGCGAGTGAGCGAATACACTCCCCCGCTCAATTCGCGCGGTATGCGGTCGCCGAGGAAAACGAGCTGCAAAAGCGGCGGCGCAAAGAAGAAGAGCGACATCAGGATATTGAGCTGCTCCAACGAGTCCAGACCTGCGCCGAAAAGACCCGTCAGCATTAAGGAAATGATAACTCTGCTGTTTGGCGCTCCCAATATCAGCGCGGTCAGGATGCCGAAGCCGGCAGCGGGCAGAAGCGCAGCTATCAGCTCCGAGCCCAGCTTCTTCGCTCTCGCAGCTCCGCCGCCGCGCAGTTTACGATCAATGCGGTTTTGCTCCATAGCTTGCTCCGTTCAAACAATATCCCTGTGCTTAATAAGATGCGCTGCGATAAGCGCGGCGCAGGCGCCGTATAGCACCGAATAGGTTGCTATAAGCGAGCCCGGCGAGAAGTCAAAGATATGATAATCGCTCATGCTCCTTTCATCTGGCATAGTGAACCTTGCCGCGATCTCCGTTACGAGCGGAAAATGCTCCTGCGGATTGCAGGCGTAAAGCTCCGCCGCGTTAAGCACCATTACGACAAAGCCGACGATAAGCGTGCCGATCAGCAGATTGATTATATAATGCTTTCTGAAGAAGAACGAGATCCCGAGCGTCAAAAGTGCCGCTCCTGCGCTCCAAAGCCCAACGAGCGAAATATGCAGGAAATGATCGAGCGCAGGATGGGTCAGCATAAGCTGCCCGAAGAAGCTGCCATCAAGAAGCCTCTGCAATCTGTCGGTATATAAAGCCGGAAAATCCAGCGTTACAAGCTCATTTCGAGAACATGCGATCTCGGCATAGATCATGCTCAAAAGAAATGGCAGGGTCGAGATAAGAAAGCCCGTTAAAAAAGTCATAAGCACTTTTGCCGAGATATAATTGACTCTGCCGCAGGCCGGGATCAAAAGCGCGTCCATACCGCTCTTTTTCTCCTTGAAATAGGAGCAGGCCACAGGTATTGAAGCCAGCAGCGGACAGAGGTACTGATACAGCAGCTTGCCGTATGGATTATAAAACAGGAAGGAGCATTGCTCCGGCGAGGGCGCGGATATTGCATATTCCGGGAAATAATGGAAAATGGGTATGCGCTGCGAAAGCAGTGCAAATGCGCAGGCGATTATAAGCGCTCCGAGAAACTCCGGCTGCATTACCATGCTTTTGAATTCATATTTGATGCATCTTAGAAACTTCATTCTTGACGTTTTTCCTCCTTTATCCGAATCCGTAAATCGTATGCTGTTATCTTTCCAAAGCCATTATATCAAACGTATATGCAAATGACCATGCCGTTTTCTGAAAATTTTCGTTTTTATGCTGCGTCATCAAGCATTGGCTGCGCAAAGCCCATGCGGAGGAACCGACCCGCTGCGGCAATAGAAGCGCGGAGGATCTTGATCTTTGAGAAAATGCGCCCCGCCATTGAAACAGGCAGAAGCGGCTCACTCAAACGCCTCCTGCCCGAAGTATTCCGTCATCTTTTCATAGAGGAAGCGGCAGCTTCCGAGGATGGAGCTTGAGCCGATATAATCCGCGTCGTACACGTCCTTATAGCGCAAGGGATCGTCATCGCTCCATTCATCGCTTGCGTATTTATAATACTCGGGCTCCTTGCCGCAGGGGAAGGCGGAGCAAAGCATATCGGTGTAGATATACAGCCTTCCCTCGTGCTCCGGGCTCAGCGCGCCCTTTGCAAGCTCCATGTGCTTGAGCGCAACTACATATTCCCCGCCAGGGCGGAGCCTGTTTGCCGCGCCTTGAACCATCAGCGGCCCCTTGAGATTCGGCAATTCTTCAAATAATGCCGGCTCCTCGCTCATGACTATCGGCTCATATAAAAATATCTTGTCGCTTTTCGGAGCATCACCGGAGAGCGTTTTTACAACGTCCAGCGTGGAGAGGATGCATCTTCCCAGCAGCTCAAGCTCCGAACGCACGCGAACGCGCACAACGCAGTCGCTGCGGCTCACAAGCTCCTCGGCGGACTCGGCAAAATCAAATTCATATTGCTCATAATCATACGCATATATATCCGCAACCGTTGAAACCGCCATCTCACGATAGCGTTCCTCCGAAGGCTCGAACTCAAGGTTATACTGCGAGCGCAGATAGCCCGCGCGCACAAAGCCCGCGCCGACTATCAAGGCGCAGAGCGCAAGGCAGATGATAAGATTTCGTTTTCCCGGCGTCATCACGCATCCTCCTTGTTTTGATACGGTTTCGTTTGATTGCAGTTTTCAGCGCTAAATAATATCCCTGTGCTTAATAAGATGCGCGGCGATGAACGCGGCGCAGGCGCCGTAGAGCACCGAATAGGATGTTATCAGCGCTCTCGCGGAAAGCTCCACCACGCGGATATCCGGAAAGTGCGAACTGTTCGGAGTGTACTCCAACGCCAACTGCACCGACTTATACTGGAAGTATTCCTGAGGATTAAACGGATAAAGCTCCAGCGCATTCAGCAGCATAACGGCAAACAGCAGTATCAATGTGCCGAGAAGCAAGTTGATGATATAATGCTTTCTGAAGAAGAACGAGATCCCGAGCGTCAAAAGTGCCGCTCCGGCGCTCCAAAGCCCAACGAGCGAAATATGCAGGAAATGATCGAGCGCGGGATGGGTGAGCATAAGCTGCCCGAAGATATTTTCGTTCGGGTGGTACGCAAAGAGCCCCTCGTAGATCATCGGAGATAAAAAAGCAACGAGCTCGTTTCGAGGATACGCAAATTCGGCATAAAGCATTCCGATAATAAATGGCAGGATCGAAATGAAAAAGCCCGTTAAAAAAGTCATAAGCACTTTTGCCAAGATATAATTGGCTCTGCCGCAGGTCGGGATCAAAAGCGCGTCCATACCGTTCTTTTTCTCCTTGAAATAGGAGCAGGCGACCGGTATCGAAGCAAGGATGGGGCAGATATACTGATACAGCAGTTTACCGTATGGATTATTATACAGGAAGGAGCATTGCTCCGGCGAGGGCGCGGTTATGCTGTATTCCGGGATATAATGTCTGGACGGAATGCCCAAGGTAAGCAATGACAGCAGACAGCAGAGGATAAAGGCAAAAAGAAACTCCGACTGCATTACCATGCTTTTGAATTCATACTTTAAGCATCTAAGAAGCTTCATAATTTTCACCACAAGACAGAATCATCAAACCTAATGCAATGTATGGCAAGCTCGGTTATTTTAGTTAAAATTAACGCGGCCACGCATGGGTTCACCGCCCCAGTAGGTAAGCCAATTTCTACCCATTGCGCGCATCTGCGTTCCGTTAGGAATATACTTGGTCATGTCCAACGGCACCACAGTAAGACGATCGAGCTCATGTTCATACCCGGCAATGCAACGAATTCGCTCATCAGTTGCATGCACTTTTATCCACTGTCCGCCGATTTTGGCTTCGATCTTGCACTCAAAATCAATGCTTCCGTAATTCGGATCGGTGCTGTCATAACCCACGAAAGTATTGACCCTTACAGACGACTTGCTCGAAGGATAGTCCTGTCTGGTTCCCGTAGTCAACAGGGTGAATTGACGATTCCATGCTGTTTCAGTATCGAACTCTCGCAAAATTCCGGCCGTGCTCGTGCTGAGCGATGCAAGCAGCATGAAAGCTGCGAGCACAACGACGACAAAAAGCTTTTTCTTCATACAAATTCCTCCTTTATTCTTGTTGTTAAGCCGAACGCCATACATTGCCCGCCCGCATTATATCAGCGTTCCTGTCGTTTGACCATGCCGTTTTCGGAAAATTTTCGTTTTCCGGAAACGGCATGGTCTTTCCTCCCGGCATCTGCTATGCTCTCTGCATCACCAATGCAAAGGAGAAATGATAATGAAAAAGTTCTTCGCGATCCTTCTGGCCTTCATCCTTTTGTCCGCCATTATCGGCGGAGCATGCCTTGCCGATGATGGCGGCGAATTCACACCGTTATGTGATCGTCCAAATATCGTAGTTCAGCAGTAGATTAAGCTGCGGAAAGGTTTTGGCATAAAACTTTTTATAGTGCTCCACGGCCTCTTTATTATCCATTGCGACTGCGGTAAAGATCGCTTTTCTTGTGTCGGCTTCTGCTTTTTCCATATCGCCGGGCAGCATACGCTTTGAGAGCGACCATGCGCGGTTGTAATACAGATCCGACAAGCAGCCGCATCGCCCCGTTTCGCAGGCGATCTTGATGCCCAGATCGCAGGTCTCTATGCATTCATCGTATCTTCCGGTAATACCGAAGTTTTTCGAAAGATTATACAGTATCATTGATTGGGTTCTGAGACACTCCTCCCGATTCACGATCCCGCTTTCGTAAAGCTTTTTTATATGGGAAAGAATGCTTATCGCCCTATCGTAATCCCCCATGTCCTGATAGCAAATGGCGATATTGTTTAATAGTATGATCTCCTCGTAGGAAAGCAGATTCGGGATGACCCCGTCATTATATCTCGGGCAGGTCAGGCAGAGCGCTTCAACCAGCTTGGCTAAACGCTCATCCAAGCTAAAGGAGCCCTCATCGCAGAGCGTGCTGCAAAGCGATACGAATTGCTTTTCAAACCGCAGGCTCAGATCCGCCTTGCTCGAGTAATCCGCCAGCAATTCTCGTGCTTCATCGAACTGCGCCTGCCCGATCAGGCTTCTGATCTTAAACTTCAGCTCATGCAGATACAGCGTGTTTTTATCAACGTGGGTATAAAAAACAATATCGGAAACACCCAACCTCTGAAGCAGCATCTCAAAATGACTCTTGCTCGGCAGCCTTTCTCCGTTTTCTATTCGGGAAAGGGTCGTGACGGCGCAAATGCCGTCCGCAAGGTCCTCCTGCGTTATCCCAAGCTCCGTTCTGCGCTGTTTTATCAGATAACCAATTTTATAAACCGGCATATTTCCCTCCGCGGCGATCGCCGCACCCATATAGTCGCTCGAGCCCGCAAGCATATGATACAATAACAGTATATTGAGTTTTCTCCCATTTTTCAAGCCCTCCATTCAGCACGCAGTTAATATATGATCCGTCGGTAAAGCTCGCCCGCAGCCGGGCTTTACTGTTTTTTTGCTTCTTTGCGTTTTATAAAACAGAACGAACCCCCGCGGAAAGCGGGGGCCCGTGTGAAGGTTATTATGCTTTTGATCGAACCTAAGCCTTATTCCTCGGCGGCGGTCTCGTTCAGCGCCTCGACCTCGACGTTGCGATAGCGCTTCATGCCGATGCCCGCGGGGATGAGCTTGCCGATGATGACGTTTTCCTTGAGGCCCACAAGGGGATCGATCTTGCCCTTGATGGCAGCTTCGGTGAGCACCCTGGTGGTCTCCTGGAAGCTTGCCGCGGAGAGGAAGGAATCGGTGGCGAGGGAGGCTTTGGTGATGCCGAGCAGGATGCGCTTCGCGCTTGCGGGCTCGCCGCCGCGAGTGATGATCTCCTCGTTTGCCTGATCGAACTTGAAGATATCCACAAGCTCGCCGGGCAGCATATCCGAATCGCCGGAAGCCTCGACCCTGATCTTGCGGAGCATCTGGCGGATGATGACCTCGATATGCTTATCGGAGATCGCAACGCCCTGGCTGCGGTAAACCGCCTGGACCTCGCGGAGCATATACTCCTGAACGCCCTTGATGCCCTTGATCTTGAGGATGTCGTGCGGGTTGACGGAGCCCTCGGTGAGCGTGTCGCCGGGCTCGACGTGATCGCCCGATCTGACCTTGATCTTGGAGCCGAAGGGAAGCAGATACTTCTCGGATTCGCCCTCGGTGGAGGAAACGACGGCCTCGGTCTTCTTGCCGTCGGTCTCGATATTGACCTCGCCAGCGATCTCGGTGATGACCGCAAGACCCTTGGGCTTTCTCGCCTCGAAAATTTCCTCAACGCGGGGAAGACCCGGGGTGTT
>JAFWVQ010000058.1 GCA_017523925.1 Clostridia bacterium | reverse complement strand
GAGGACTATAAGCGCATACTCACCGCGCCCGAAAACGCGATAATCAAGCAGTACACCGCCCTTTTGGAGACGGACAGCATCCATATCGAATTCACCGAGGATGCGCTCGAAAGGATCGCCGAAGCCTGCTTTCATGCGAATGAGACCACCGAGAATATCGGCGCAAGAAGGCTTCATACCATCGTCGAAACGCTGTTGGACGATATCTCGTTCAATGCGACCGGCACACATCCGATGATCACCGTGGAGATAGATGAAAAATATGTTAGGGAGCATATCGAGGGAAGCTCCGCGGAGAACATAAACAAATACATCATCTGATCCGAAAGGATCCGCCCGAGCCGAAATGGATCCGGGCACATGAGAAAAGGAGGATAATGCCTTGAGTTTATCAAAAACCAGAATGAGGATCGCCGCTCTGTTTACGGCTGCGGCGATAGCGGCGGCGGCCCTTTCGGGCTGCGCGAACGACCCCGCCTCGAGCGGAGGCACAACGCCCGCACCCACACAGCAAGCACAGGCGGATACGCCCGCTCCCACGGAAAACGCGGACGAAACGCCGATCATAACCTTCGCTCCAACCGACGCGCCGACCGACGTGCCTACCGATGCACCCACCGACGCGCCGACTGACGAACCGACCGAAGCGCCCACCGAGGCGCCCACCGAGCCCCCCATCGATGAGCCCACCGGCAAGCCCACACCGGCGCCGAGGAACGGCACCCCCGAGCCGCAGACCACCCCGGATGCGGACGGCTTCTATCCCGTGGATTGGGAGCCGGGCTACATCAATGCTCCCTACGTCAACTTCCGCGCCCAGCCCTCCATCGACTCGGTCATCTACACCGAGCTCACCGAGGGCACCGAGGTCTTCGTGACAGGCGAGTCCCCCGAGTGGTACAGGGTGCGCTATGAGGGTGTGCGAGGCTATATCGCCAAGCCCTATCTCACCGTGAACGGCCAAACCGTCGAGCCCGCCGCGCCCGATCCCACGCCCGACCCCTTCGAGCCAGTTGCAAACCTTGAGGCTTTTGCAAACAGGGAGGTCGTGAATATGCGCGCCGAGCCCTCGACCGATTCGGACATCGTGGCCGAGCTTGCATACGGCACGCACGTCATCATCACCGGCGAATCCCCCGAATGGCATAGGGTGATCTACGGCAGCAAGCACGGCTACGTTAAAAAGCCCTATCTGAGCTACCCGGGTCCCGGCTATCCTGTGCCGACTCCTTATCCTACCAACACTCCGACGAGCGCGCCGACCGCGACGCCTACTCCGAAGCCGACGCCGACGCCGACTCCGACCCCGAAGCCGACTCCGACCCCGAAGCCGACTCCGACCCCGAAGCCGACTCCGAAGCCGACCAACACACCGGCGCCCACGAGCGAACCGTTCGTGCCGATGAACAACGTGCCCGGCTACACGAACAGGGCCTACGTCAACTTCCGCTCCGCGCCTTCCACCGAGGCCGAGATCATCAGGATACTGACCTACGGCACCGAGGTAACGGCGCTTGCGCAGACGAGCGAATGGTACCGCGTCCGCTGTGACGGCGTCGTGGGCTATATCGCAAAGCCTTACGTAACGCTCGGAACGCAGACCACGCCCACGCCGAAGCCGACGAACACGCCGAAGCCCACGAACACGCCGAAGCCCACGAACACCCCGAAACCCACGGCGACGCCCGATCCCGATCCCTTCACGGATACGGACAATATGGCGGCCTACGTGAACGTGCAGCGCGTCAATTTCCGCACCGCGCCGAACACGAATTCGGACGTCATCGCCGTGCTCACCTACGGCACCGAGGTGCGCATCATCGCTCAGAACAGCTCCTGGTACCGCTGCACCCATAACGGCAGGACCGGCTATATCGCAAGGCAGTATCTGACGCTCGGGCATTACAACCCGCCCAACCCCACCCCGACCCCTGCGCCGAACCCCGGCGGGCATCAGTTCACCGATTACGAGATCCATCTCGTTGCGGCGCTCTGCCATATGGAGGGACCGGGCAGCACGTATCGCGGCTACCGCGCGATCGCGAGCGTCGTCTACAACCGCGTAATGAACCAGTCCGGCCATTTCCCGAACAACGTAGTGGGCGTTCTGCTGCAGCAGAACCAGTTCGGCAACCGCCCGCTCTCGATGTTTGAAAACACGCAGCCAAACGCCGTTGCGCAGGCCTCTGCGGAGTACGTTTTCAGGACCAACGGCAGCGTGCTGCCCCCGAAGGTGCTGTTCTATCGCGCGGTCTGGTGCGGCATCCCGTGGTATGATTTCACGGAATACTACGCCACGATCGAGGCAAACAACTACTACTACGGCATCATCTACTACGATCTCGAGCCCGGAAACGGCGCCCCCATCAGCATGGAGAAATAGCGCGCGGGACTCGGAAAACCGAATAGCCAACGCACGGCGCCGCATCCTTCTTTCGGAATGCGGCGCCGCTTTTTGACCGTTCTGCCGGAAAAGCGTGAAGGCGGGGGAGAAGCAGGTCGAAACGCGCGAAAAGGGCTCGAAAGCGGGGCGGGGGTGAGCCGTCACAAAAATCATCGTAAGCCTCCGCAAACTGTTGAATCGAACGGAGGTATGTGGTATAATATTCTGGATGTAATATCGCCCTATGATAAAATGGGTGAGTATGAGGCGAGTCGAACGGAGGGAACAGCGTTAAGTGCGATCCGCGGCGCATAGCCGCAGACGCCCGCGCTTCGACCGCCTCGAAGAATTAAGGAGAAAACGCCAATGATGATCAAAAAAGCCGTCTTGATAGTCCTTTCCGTACTGTTCGTCGTATCCTCGACAGCTTGC
Source organism: Clostridia bacterium (assembly GCA_017523925.1). Lineage (GTDB taxonomy): Bacteria > Bacillota > Clostridia > Christensenellales > CAG-138 > PeH17. Next base: position 80,319 of record JAFWVQ010000058.1, on the reverse strand, counting down.
AGGCTGCTTACTCAAAGCACGGACCCCGGGAACGACATGGGCTTTGTTTTCGTTGACGTTGACACACCTACTCCCGCGCCGGAGGCCGAAGCTTCCGCAACGGCGGCTCCCGTGGTCGTTTATTCCACCGTGCCGGCTCCCGTTACCGAGCCCGCCGAGACCGAGCCCGTGGAGACCGAGCCCGTGGAGACCGAGCCCGTGGAGACCGAGCCCGCCGAGACGGAGCCTGCAACGGCAGCTCCCACTCCCACTCCCGCTCCCACTCCCACTCCCACTCCCGCGCCGCCCACCGGCACGCCCGAGCCCGTCTTCGTGACGGCTGCCCCCGTGACCGCTGCGCCCACACAGGCGCCCGTGGTCGTTACAAACGCGCCCGTATCGCCCTCGGGCAAGATCATTCGCGGCGCATACACCGGCACGAGCAGCACCTATACCGGCTACGAGCCGCTGCCGCTTTCCGATTTCAACAACCCGCCGATGGAGAACGTGGACAATCTCTCCACAGCCTGCATCGACCACTGCACCGGCAATCCTACGAACGGCCAGGTGCACGACGTTGTGGTCACCATCCAGAGGGGCTTCGATGAGAGGGGTGCGGACGCCGTCTGCTACGACGATAAGACCACCGAGAAGGTGCTCTACCTTACCTTCGATCTCGGCGTTGAGAACGGCTACACCAATATGATCCTCGACACGCTCAGGGAAAAGAACGTCAAAACCACCTTCTTCTGCACGCTGCCCGAGATCAAGGCCCATCCCGAGATCATGACCCGCATAATCCATGAGGGACATATCCTCGGCAACCATTCCTGCACGCATCCCGATTTTTCTTCGCTTTCGCACAGCAGGATGTACCAGGAGATCAAGGGCTTTGACGATTATCTGAGAACGCATTACGGCTATTCCGCGTCGTATTTCCGCTACCCGATGGGCAAGCACAGCATCGATTCCACCGATTTTCTGAATCGAATGGGCTACACCTGCGTTTTCTGGTCCATCGCCTGGGTCGACTTTAACGAGCCGAAGGGCGCGGACGTTGCCTATCAAACCGTTATCGGCAAGCTGCATCCCGGTGCGATAATCCTGCTGCATGCGCTTTCGCAGGATAATGCATACGCGCTCGCCGACATCATCGACACCGCTCGCAGCATGGGCTATGAGTTCCGCACGCTGCCCGAGCTTCGCCGCTGAAGCAGTTAGCCCTGCCGGATACGGCAGAGTGAAAACTGTTGAACGGCATTCGTTTTTATGGTATAATACGCCCCGCTCGGTATCGCCCGATGACGGCGCGGGGCAGTGAGAGGTAATTTGGATGGCAGATCCCGTTGTAAAGCGCGAAACGCTGCGCATTTCGCTCGGAACGATCGTTTTGAGCGCCGTGATGCAGCTCGTCTTCGTTCTGATAAAGCGCTGGGATATGACCGTCGTTTGCGGCAATCTGCTCGGCGCGTTCACGGCGATACTCAATTTTTACCTGATGTGCCTGACCGTTCAGCGCTGCGTGCAGCTGCCCGCGGATAAGGCGGCGCTCAGGATACGCGCTTCGCAGTCGGGCAGGCTATTCATGATGGCGGCCTTTCTCGGCATGGCGGCGCTGCTGCCGAAGGTGTTCAATATCTTCGCTGCGGCGATACCGCTTATCTTCCCAACGCTGACCATCATGGCGTATAAGCTCTTTTTCGCGAAAAAACAGATCGCCGAAGCGGAGAAATCCGGGATAAAACCGGAATACAGACCCTACGGCGATGATGAGAGCGAGGAACAGGAATGAAAAAAACCTTCAAGTTCAAGCTCATAGACTGGCTTCTCATACTGCTGATGATCCTGCCGCTCGTCTGCGGCATGGCTCTTCGCGTGCTCACAAAGCCCGTGAGCGAGGGTATCTCCATTACCGGCGTGATGATCTTCAAGGAGTTCAAGCTTCCGTTCCAGAATCTTTTGATCTCCGAAGCGAACGTCAACAGCTGGCTGGTGCTCGTTTCATTGACCGCGCTCGCGCTGTACATGACGCACGGAATGCGCGAGGGCGTCAAATGCCGCAGGCATCTTGCTGCCGAGTGGGTCGTGGAAACCACCGATAAACTCGTTCGCAGCAACATGGGCGAGTATTTCAAGCAGTTCTCGCCGTTCATCTGCGCCATAATCGGCTATTCGGCGTTTTCGAGCCTCTCATCGCTGATCGGCCTTTTCCCGCCGACCTCCGATTTTTCAACCGTTTTCGGTTGGGCGCTGCTCGTTTTCATTCTGATAACCTACTATAAGCTCAAGGGCGGCGTGGGCAACTACGTCAAGGGCTATTTCGAGCCCATCCCGTTCTTCGCGCCGCTGAACGTGATCGGCGAGCTCGCCACCCCGATCTCCATGAGCTTCCGTCACTATGGCAACATCCTCTCGGGCTCCGTCATCTCCGCGCTGATAGCAAGCGCGCTCGGCGGGCTGTCGCGCTCCGTTTTCGGCTCGATCGCCGAAAGCGTCCCCTTCCTGCAGATGGGCCTTCCGGCGGTCCTGAGCGTGTATTTCGACGTGTTCAGCGGCTGCCTGCAGGCGTTCATCTTCGCCATGCTCACCATGCTCAATATCTCCGGCGGCTTCCCCAAGGAGCTGTATGAAAAGCGGAAAGAGAAGAAGGAGCTGCGGCGCAGCGGGAAAACGGCAGCATGACTGCGAAAATAGTGAATAGTGAATAATGAATAGTGAATAGTTGAGGATGAAATTCCAAAGGAATTTCTTCAAAAAATCATCATAAAACCTGAAATAATGCTTAAACTTACTTGCGGTTTTCCGCCTGCAATTGCAGACGGCAACATAAAAATTCAACAATCAAGCCGCGCAAGCGGCGATAGGAGGAAACAATAATGGAACTTGCAATGGGAATCATTCTCGGCTGCTGTGCACTCGGCGCGGGCATCGCTATGATCGCGGGTATCGGCCCCGGTATCGGCGAAGGTCAGGCAGTTGCCAAGGCCTGTGAGGCCATCGGCCGCCAGCCCGAAGCAAAGAGCGAGGTAACTTCCACCATGATCATGGGCTGCGCCATCGCGGAGACCACCGGTATCTATGCGCTGGTCATCGCGATCCTGCTCATCTTCGTTGCGCCCGGCATCTTCGCAGGCGTGCTCAAGTCCGTCATCGGCGGCTGATAAGCGCATGAAAGCCGCGTTTTTGCGGCAAAGCGCGGACTGCGGCATTCAAGCGGCCCGCATAACCGAAATTCGATCAGTTTGGAGTAAATCGAAATGCAAACCTTGGATGTTATTTCCGTAAACATCTGGCAGATGATCATTTCGCTTGTAAATCTGCTCATACTGTTCCTCATCCTCAAAAAATTCCTGTATAAGCCCGTTCGAGAAACGCTCGATCGGCGCCAACAGGAGGTGGATGAGGTCTATTCGCTTGCTCAGGCTGTGCTTGACGAGGCGAACGCGGATCGCGAAACGTATGAGAATAAGCTGCTCGGTGCGGACGCGGAGTGTGACGAGCTTATCCGCGAAGCACAGCAGAGCGCGAGACAGCGCAGCTCGAGCATCATCTCCGAGGCGGAGGAAAAGGCGGCCGGCATGCTGCGCCGCGCCGAAAACGAGATAGAGCTCGCGCGCGGCGAGGCGGAGGCCTCTATGAAAAGCGAGATCGCTTCGCTTTCGGTACAGCTTGCTGAAAAGCTGCTTGAGCGCGAGATAAACGCCGAGGATCACAGCGAGCTCATCGACTCGTTCATAAGCAATATCGGCACGGAAGGAAACGGTGAGGGCGATGTCGGCAATAGGCACTGAATACGGCAACGCGCTCTTCCTGCTCGCCATTGAGCAGGGGGATCTCGACGAGGTCGCTGAGGCGCTTGAAAGCTGCGGCGAGCTCTTCAAAGGCGAGCCCGCGTATATCGATTTTCTCGCCACACCGGGCATCCCGATCGAGGAGCGCATCGGCGCGATCGGCGGCGCGTTCCATGGCAGAGTGCCGGACAGCGTGGCGGATTTCATCTGCCTGCTCACCGAGAAGGGCTATATCCGCTCCTTCTTTGATTGCCGTGACGAATACGAAAAGCAATACAACCTTCTGAACCGCATCTCGATCGCAGAGGCGTTCTCCGCGCGCGAGCTCAGCGGGGAGGAGCGCGAAAAGCTCAAAGCGCGGCTCGAAAAAGCCACGGGCAGGCGCATCAAGCTTCGCACGGTGGTCGATGAATCCATCGTCGGCGGCATGATAGTTAAGATAGACGGCAGGCTGTACGACGGCAGTCTGCGCTCACGCATAACCGAGATCCTGGAGGAAATTGAAAAATGAATCTTCGCCCCGAAGAGATCAGTTCGATCATAAAAGAACAGATAAAAAGCTACCGAAGCCGCGTTGAGCTTTATGAAACCGGCACCGTCATCCTCGTTGGCGACGGCATCGCCAAGGCGCACGGGCTTCGCAACTGCGTAGCAAACGAGATGCTCGAATTCCCGGACGGCAGCGTGGGTATCGCTCAAAACCTTGAGGACGAGATCGTTTCCATCGCCGTGCTTTCCGACACCGCCGATATCCACGAGGGTACCGAGGTGCACAGAACCGGCAGGGTCGTTTCCGTTCCGGTCGGCTCCGCGCTCCTTGGCAGGATCGTGAACGCCCTCGGTGCGCCGATAGACGGCAAGGGCCCCGTTCCAACGAGCGAATCGAGGCCGATAGAGTCCGAAGCGCCCGGGATCATCCGCAGAAAGAGCGTTTCCGTGCCGCTCCAAACCGGCATCAAGGCTATCGACAGCATGATCCCGATCGGCAGGGGTCAGCGCGAGCTCATCATCGGCGACCGTCAGACCGGCAAAACCGCGATCGCGGTCGATACCATAATCAATCAGCGCGGCAAGGACGTTATCTGCATCTACGTTGCGATCGGTCAAAAGAGCAGCTCCGTTGCCCAGATAGCCGACAGGCTCGAGGCGGCGGGCGCAATGGAATACACGATCATCGTTTCCGCCTCCGCATCCGAGAGCGCCTGCCTTCAGTACATCGCGCCGTATTCCGGCTGCGCGATGGCGGAGCATTTCCGCGAAAAGGGCAAGGATGTTCTTATCGTTTACGACGATCTCAGCAAGCACGCCGTTGCCTACCGCGCGCTTTCGCTGCTTATAAGAAGGCCTCCGGGACGCGAAGCCTACCCCGGCGACGTATTCTACCTGCACTCCCGCCTGCTTGAAAGGGCGGCGAGCGTTGCGCCCGAATACGGCGGCGGCACCATCACCGCGCTGCCCATTATCGAGACCCAGGCGGGCGACGTTTCGGCGTATATCCCCACCAACGTCATCTCGATCACCGACGGGCAGATCTTCCTTGAGACCGAGCTCTTCCACGCCGGCATCATGCCCGCTCTCAACCCGGGCATCTCGGTAAGCCGTATCGGCGGCAGCGCGCAGCTCGAGCCCATGAAGAAGGTCTCGGGTGAGCTGAAGCTCCTTTACTCGCAGTACCGCGAGCTTCAGGCGTTCGCGCAGTTCGGAAGCGATCTTGATGCGGACACCCGCGCAAGGCTCGATCTCGGCGACCGCATAGTGGAGGTTTTGAAGCAAAAGCGCAACGCGCCCCTTTCGGTCGGCTGCCAAACCGCGATAATATTCGCCGTCACCAAGGGCTATCTGAACGAGATCCCCGTTGCGGGCGTTTCCGATTACGAGACCGCGCTTTATGAGTTCCTCAAAACGCATTACAGCGAGCTGCTCAAGCGGCTCGACGAGGGCAAATTCGATGATTCGGACGTTGAGGAGCTCAAAGAGGCGCTCGCAGACATGAACGAAAGCTACCGCGCATAATAGCTTAATACCTATTGGGAGTTGGATAAAAGATGAGCGCAAATATCAAGCGGCTCAAATTAAGAATACGAAGCGTTGAATCGACCCTGCACCTCACCAAGGCGATGCAGCTCGTTGCCGCGGGCAAGATCCGCAGGGCAACAGAGATGCTGGTCGCTTCGCGCAGCTATTCGGACGCGGTGAAGAGCGTTGTTACCGCGCTTTCAAAGAGCCCCGAATGCGCCGCCTCGCCGTTTATCGCGGGGCATAAGGCGGGGGCAAGCGGCGAAAAAACGCTTCTCATCGTCATCGCGGGCGACAGAGGTCTGGCGGGCGGCTACAATGCAAACGCCTTCCGCCTTGCGGACACGGTGAATGCAAGCGAGATCGTTCCGATCGGCAATCGCAGCGTGGATAGGGTCGTGACGGGGCATATGGGCAATATGAGCCCGCTCTCAAACGGCTTTACGACCGAGCATTTCAAGCCGGAGGACGCAAAGACGCTCGCCGAGGGCATATGTGAAAGATACCATAGCGGCGAGATAGACAAGGTGCTGATCGTTTCCACGCGCTACGTATCCGTGCTCACTCAGAACGCGGTGCTCGTGCAGCTTCTGCCCCTCGATAAGAACGCCTCGAAGGAGATGTTTTCAAACAGGGGACGCGATCAGAAGAAGAGCCAGGTCGAGAACGCCGCTCCGATCGAGGAGCACGAGATAGCCTCCGCGTCGAGCATGGTGTTCGAGCCCTCGCCCGAAGCGGTGCTGAAGGTGGCGATCCCCGAATACCTTTCAAGCATGATCTACGGCGCCGTGCGCGAGAGCTTTGCAAGCGAGGTCGCCGCAAGGCGCTACGCGATGGACTCCGCAACCAAGAACGGCATCGTTATGAAGGATAACCTCAGCCTTGAATACAACCGTGCGCGTCAGGATGCGATCACGCAGGAGATAGTGGAGATCGTTGCGGGCGCGGGCGAGTAACAAGGCGTAAAAGCGAAAAACGGCATAGGAGCATGCAGATGGAAAATAAAGAAACCGTAAAGAAAAATACCGGCGTCGTCGCCCAGGTCATCGGACCGGTTGTGGACGTTCGCTTCGAGCCGGGCAAGCTTCCCGCGATATTCAACGAGCTCACCATTCCCGTTGGCAGCGACGTGCTCGCGGTCGAGGTCGCCCAGCATATCGGCGGCAATACCGCACGCTGCATCGCCATGGAATCCACGGACGGCTTAAAGCGCGGCGAGATCGTGACCGACACCGGCCGCCCGATCAGCGTACCTGTCGGCAAGCAGACGCTCGGGCGCATCTTCAACGTGCTCGGCGATCCCGTGGATGAGCTTCCCGCACCAGAGGGCTGCGAGCAGTGGCCGATCCATCGTCCCGCTCCCGCGTATGCCGAGCTTTCGTCCTCCACCGAGATCCTCGAAACCGGCATCAAGGTCATCGACCTAATCTGCCCCTACGCAAAGGGCGGCAAGATCGGTCTTTTCGGCGGTGCAGGCGTCGGCAAAACCGTTATCATAATGGAGCTTATAAACAATATCGCCAAGCAACACGGCGGCATCTCCGTGTTCACCGGCGTTGGCGAGCGCACCCGCGAGGGCAACGACCTTTACAACGAAATGAAGCAGTCCGGCGTTCTCAATAAGACAGCGCTCGTGTACGGCCAGATGAACGAGCCCCCGGGAGCGCGTATGCGCGTGGGCCTTGCCGGTCTCACCATGGCGGAGTATTTCCGCGATGAGGAGCGGCAGGACGTGCTGCTGTTCATCGACAATATCTTCCGCTTCACCCAGGCGGGCAGCGAGGTATCGGCGCTTCTTGGGCGCATGCCCTCCGCCGTCGGCTATCAGCCCACGCTTGCCACCGAGATGGGCGCGCTTCAGGAGCGAATAACCTCAACAAAGCGCGGCTCCATCACCTCCGTTCAGGCAGTCTACGTTCCTGCGGACGACCTTACCGACCCCGCGCCCGCGACCACCTTCGCGCATCTTGATGCTACCACCGTTCTCAGCCGCAGCATCGCTTCACAGGGCATCTACCCCGCGGTCGATCCCTTGGAATCCACGAGCCGCATCCTCTCGCCCGAGGTCGTCGGAACGGAGCACTACGAGGTTGCGCGCGAGGTGCAGAGGCTGCTTCAGCGCTACAACGAGCTGATGGACATCATCGCGATCATGGGTCTTGACGAGCTTTCCGAGGAGGATAAGCTCACCGTCGCCCGTGCGCGAAAGATCCAGCGCTTCTTCTCGCAGCCCTTCTCCGTTGCGGAGCAGTTCACGGGCTTCACCGGCAAATACGTGCCGAGAAGCGAGACGATACGCGGCTTCCGCGAGATAATCGAGGGCAAGCACGACGATCTGCCCGAATCCGCGTTCCTGTACGTTGGCAGCATCGACGAGGCCGTTGAAAAGGCGGCCAAGCTCGAGAAATAAATCGGAAAAACTCGAATAATGGATAAAACATAAATATGAAGAAATTCCGAAGGAATTTCATCCAAAACTATTCACTATTCATTATTCACTATTCACTAATAGCTCTATGAAGGAATACGAACTTCGAATCTCCACCCCTGCGGGGGACAAATACTCGGGCGAAGCCGTGCTTCTCACCGTTCGCGGAACGGAGGGCTCCCTCGGCATACTTGCGGGGCATATCCCGTTCGTGACCGTGTTAAAGCCTGCGGATTGCCATTTCATCCTTCCCGGCGGCGAAAAGCGCGAGTTTTCCTGCGGAAGCGGGCTGCTGCTCGTGGAAAGCGACCGCGTGACCGTGCTCTCAAGCGAGATAAGCATGAAGTGAAGGCGGCGGCTCAATATTCGTTTTACAGGAGGCTTTGGGCCTCCTTTTTCTTTTTTCGATTTTGCTATTGCTTTTTCGGTCGCTCTGTTTTATAATACTGCTTGAAAAACAGAATACTTCCGCTGGGCGCGCGTTTGGATTCGGAATAGGATCGAGAACGCTGAGATAGAGCCTTTGAACCTGTTGGGGTAATGCCTGCGTAGGGAAGCGGTACGGAAATTCAAGCAGTGTTATGCCTCCGCACCGTTTGCGGGGGATTTTGTTTTGGAAAGGCAAATAAATGATTGCTGCAATAGTCGGACTCATTATGTTCCTCGCGGGCATAACGATGGTCATCATCGGCGAACACCCGGACACCTTCTCCGCGCTCTTCGACCCCGAGAAGATCAAGCTCAACGAGATCTTCAAATCCGATTTCTGGACCTTCAACAGGGTGATGGTGCTTGTCGGCGCACTGGTGCTGACGGTCGGCGTTATCCTCGTCATCGTCGGGCTCGTTCGCGCGAAGAACTCCGAAAAGGAAACGAGATTCAACAGCTTCTGCAAAAAGGTGCTCACCAAGGAAAACGGCTTCCTTCTCCCGCTGCTCGGCGCAATGGCGGCCGTTCTCGGCATAGTTTGCCTGATCGTGGGTATAAAGGCGCAGAACGGTGAGATCGTGTTCAACGGCTTCTTCTCCAAGCTGGGCGATTTTGCCGCGATGAGCTTCCTGGCGCTCGGCGTCATCCTGGCTTTGATCGGCGTTGCAACGCTCATCATAGGCTTCGTTGCGCATCGAAAGATCAGCACGCAGCAGCTCGTTGAAAGCGCGCTCATGGTCGCCGCCGCAACCGTGCTCAGCTTCATCAAGGTAGACCTGCTCTTCGGCGGCGGGCCGACGCTTCTCAGCATGCTCCCGCTCGTCATCATCAGCCATCGCTACGGCGCGGGCTGGGGCGCGTTCACCGCCTTTGTGTACAGCGTTCTGCAGATGCTCTTCGGCCTTGATAACGTAGGGTGGGCAACGAACACGGTAATGGCGATCGGCGTTATCCTGCTCGACTACATCCTGCCCTACACGGCGATCGGTCTTTCGGGCATCTTCGGCAAAAAGCGCTCATCCGTTGCAACGGGCATCGTCGTAACCTTCCTGTTCCGCTTCCTCTGCCACTACGTCTCCGGCGCATGGATCTGGGGCGAGTATATGCCCGAGGAATTCATGGGCATGACCATGACCAATCCGTGGATCTACTCATTCCTTTACAACGGCTGGTACATGGGTCTTGAGATCATTCTCACTCTCATAGTTGCGATGAGCATCTACAAGCAGCTTGAAAAGTACTTCGTTGGCAGCGACCTGAAAACAGGCAGAAAGCTGCTGAAAAACGGGTAAACGGATAGCAGGTTAAACGGCTAAACCGATTAACTGATAAACGGCTAAACCGATAAACTGAAAATATGAGGCCGCCGCGCAGTTCGATTGCGCGGCGGCCGCTTATGCCTTTGTTCGTTTTTATTCGCAGTATCCTGCAGTGCGGCTCATTTGCCGATATCCATCATTATCGCGCTGAGCGAGCCGCCCTTCATGGGCTCGTCGCGCACGGTGCCGATATAGTCCTTGCCGAAAAGCTCGAAGAAATCGCCGCTGAAGTTTATCTCGCCAAGGCGGCCCACAAGCTCGCCGTCCTCCATAAGATACGCAAGCTGCGCGGGCGAAGCGTAATGCCCGTCCGGCGTGGCGTCGCCGCCCTCGGCGACCACGACATAGATCGCCTTGCCGGGAACGAGCTCCTTGAGGCTCTTCGCGGTGGGCTCGAAATAAAGACCCGTAAGCCCCGCATCGGGAACGCCGTCATAGGCGGCCTGCGCGCTGCCGATATTCGGAAGGGCAAAGGTATCGGCCGACTTTTTGCTTGTTAAAAGCCCCTTCAGCACGCCGTTTTCAACGAAAATCGGCCGATAATAATTCGCGCTTACGCAGCCCTCTGCATCGAAGAAACAGGTGCCGGGAGCGGTTTTGGGGTTCATATCCGCCATAAAGCTGAGCTTAGGCGAAAACACCATTTCGCCGAGCTTGCCGCTAAGAAGCGAAGCGCCCGAAGCGTACAGCTCGCCCACGAAATGATTTATATAGCGAGCGAGCACCGTCGTGGGATCGAGCACAACGGGGTATCTTCCGGGTTCGATATCGACTGGTTTAAAGAAGGCATCGTATTCCTTCTTGAACTGCGTGATCAGCATATCCGCGTCGAATTCGCTGCCCTGCCAGCCGAGGAATGAGTCGAAGATATTGCCGCTGCCGCGGTTCTGCGCGATAAGGCCCGTATAGACCGCTCCGCCGGAGTGGGAGAGCCGGCGGCCCTTGGAGTTTCTGTATTCCGTGCTCGAGTATTGAAGCCCGATCTTGTTTGAAAAAGCGAAGTTCGGGCACTCGGCGCAGAGGCGGTCGAGGAAGGCCTGCATGGTAGGTATGAACTCGGGGATCGGAATGATCTCATTATCGTGCCTTTCCTCCATTTCAAGCGCGCCCTCGAGCCTTTCGGGGTAGGGTATGCCGAATTCAAGCGCCTCTATCGCCCGCTTGGTCAGCTCCTCCTCGTTCGGTTCGCCGATGCAGCCCGCAACGCCGATGCAGCCGTTTTCGTAAACGCGCACCGTGCCGGTCGTTTTCTCGGTCTGGCGGAAGCTGTCGATCTTGCCCCCGGTAACGTTGAGCGTTACGTTCTTTTCAGTATTTTTGATGAATTCCTTTTCCATAGCATAAACCCCTTTACTGAACGTTCATTTCGGATACGCGCACGAACGGGCCGCCGAAGCCGACGGGCAGAGGATACTGCTCCATCTTGCCGCAGCCGCCGGTAACGAAGGAAAGCTGCACCACTTCCTTCGAGAGCCCGTCGATAAGCCCGAGCGTTTCAAACACGCTGCCCGTGATAACGCTTATCTGAACGGGACGGCCGAGCTTGCCGTTTTCTATCTCGTAAACTACTTCCGGCGCGATGGTGAAGGTGCTCATGCCGCTGCCGTGCTTTATGGTTTTGATGAAGTAGCCCTTTTTGATCGGCGCGATAAGCTCGTCGAAATCGAGCTCGCCGCCCTCGATATAGGTCGAGGTCATGCGAACGATGGGCTCAAAATCGCAGCTCACCGCGCGGGCGTTGCCCGTCAGACCCTCGTCCAGCACGGCGGCGGTCTGCGCGTTGTGCAGCCTGCCCGCAAGCTTGCCGTTCTTGATAAGGTAGTTCTTTCGCGCTTTCGTGCCTTCGTCGTCGTAGGGGGTGAAGCCCGCGCCGCTCAGCTCGCCGCAGTCCACGATGGAGAGGATGGGGGAGCCGACGGTCTTTCCGAGCTGCCATTCCTCCTTCATGGATTCATCCGAGATCATAAGGTCGGCCTCGGACTTATGCCCGAAGCTCTCGTGCGCAAACACGCCAGCCGCCTCGGGGGAGAGCACAACGGGGTATTTGCCCGGCTCCACGGGCACGGAGTTTCGCATAAAGCTTATCTGCTCATCGATGGAGGCGCGGATCTCGCTCTCATGCCCCTTGGCCTCGTCAAAGCGTGTGCCGCCCTGCTGCCACATGCCGCTGAACTGCTTTTCGCCCTCCGCCATATCGAAGGAAAACCTTAGTCCGCAGGTCTGATAATCGTATTCTATATCCGCGCCGAGGCTGGAGATAAAGGTGAATTTGCTGTTACGATCGAGGTATTTTGCACGCGACATCTTTATGCACTCATGCTCCGAAAGAAGGGGCAGATAGCTGATCAAAAGCGCCTGCTTTTCCTTTAACGGAATATCGCGCACCGAGCAGCCCTCAAAATTCATCTGCCGGTCGCGGTTCACCTCGAAGCGGCGCACGAAGGGGTCTTTGAGTATTTCGGGGTTCGCCGTTGCTGCGGCATAGAGCCCGTCGAGAGTCTTTTGAAGATGCTCGATATCCGTTACGGACGCATAGTACCACAGCTTGCCGTCGTAAACGCGCAGAAACGCCTGCTTCTCAACGCGGTTCTTCATCTCGTCAAGCACGCCCGCCTGATAGGCGATAACGGTGCTCGACCTGTCCTCTATGCGAATATCCGCATAGAAGCCCTCTTTGAATTGGATCATGGATAGGGTTCTCCTTCGGGTATTTGTAATCGGCTCGCGCCTAAAATCACGCTTGTATTATACTAAAAACCGCATTTGATTTCAATAGACGGAAGAGCTAACAGGTTTAACCGGCTGTTGAGCGCGGATCGCTTCGAATATCCAAGCCCCATCCGAACAGCCGCCATTCAAAGCGTAATTTTGTACCGCTTCCTATTGAATCCCGAGCCAAACGGGTTTATAATAGCTGTATATGCAAAATCTTACTGCGGCGGCGCATTCATGCCCGCGCCCCGCCGAAAGGAAGTTAAAATGCGCAGAAGCATGCTTTTTTTGCCGGGCAATACGCCGAATATGATAATCAACGGCGACAGCCTCGGCGCGGATTCCATCATTCTCGATCTTGAGGACGCGGTCTCGCCGGATGAAAAGGATTCGGCGCGCCTGCTCGTTCGAAGCGCGCTCAAGGATATGGGCTTCAAGGGAGTTGAGATCACGGTCCGCATCAATTCCATCGATACCGACTATTGGAAGCACGATCTCGATGCGATAATCCCGCTTCGTCCAAACCTCATCATGCCCCCCAAGGCAAGCTGCGCGGAGGATATCCGCACGGTGGATGCCTATATCGAGCAGGTCGAGCGCCGAAACGGCATCGAGGTCGGCACGGTCAAGCTCATACCGCTTATCGAAACCGCGCTCGGCGTTGAAAATGCCTTTAACATCGCTTCGGCCTGCCCACGAGTTTCGGCGATCTTCCTCGGCGGCGAGGATCTAACCGCCGATCTGCGCTGCAAGCGCACCAAGGAGGGAAACGAGATAGACTACGCCAGAAAACGCCTCGTTATGGCGGCACGCGCCGCGGGTGTGGACGTTTACGACACTCCGTTTACGGATGTGAACGACGACGAGGGCATCGAGGTGGACGCGCAGTACGCCAAGAGCCTCGGCTTCACGGGTAAATCCGCTATCGCGCCGCGCCATGTAAAGGTCATAAACGCCGTATTCAGCCCTTCGGAGAAGGACATCGAATACGCCAAGCTCGTTTTCGAGGCGATAAGGCTCGGCAAGGAGCAGGGCAAGGGTGCCGTCTCCCTGCGCGGCAAGATGATAGATAAGCCCATCGTGGAAAGGGCGAGGCAGACCCTTGCGGCGGCAAAGCAGCTCGGACTTGTGGAGGATGATATCAATGAGTAAGCTGATTTCTTCAATAAAGCAGGCTGTTGAGGCGAGCGGCCTCAAAAGCGGCATGACCGTTTCCTTCCATCATCATCTTCGAAACGGCGACTACGTTCTGAACATGGTCATGGAAGCCATCGCGGAGCTCGGGATAAAGGAGCTGACCGTCAACGCAAGCTCCCTCTTCGATGCGCACCGCCCGCTCAAGGAGCATATCCAGAACGGCGTAGTTTCCACCATCCAAACCGACTATATGTCGCAGGAGCTCGGCAGGTTCATCTCCGCGGGCAATATGAAAAACCCCGTTCAGTTCCGCACCCACGGCGGCAGACCGGCCGATATCGAGAGCGGCAAAACACCAATAGACGTTGCATTCATCGCCGCGCCAGCTTCGGATAATATGGGCAACTGCACGGGCAAAATGGGCAAATCCGCCTGCGGCTCACTCGGCTACGCCATGCCCGACGCGCGCTGCGCGAAGTTCGTTGTGGTCATAACGGATGAGCTTCATCCTTATCCGCTCGTGACCCGCTCCATTCCAGAAACGGACGTGGACGCGGTCGTGGTCGTGGATTCGATCGGCGATCCCAAGGGCATAGTTTCCGGCACCACCAAGATAACCCGTGATCCCGTCGGCCTTCTTATGGCGCAGACGGCGGTGGACGTTATCAAGGGCTCCGGCCTTCTCAAGGACGGCTTCTCGTTCCAAACCGGCGCGGGCGGCGCCTCGCTTGCGGCGGCGAAGTATCTTAAAGACGTCATGCTGAAGGAGAAAATTCAAGGCAGCTTCGGGCTCGGCGGCATAACCGGCTATATGGTCGATATGCTCGAGGACGGCTGCTTCGAGTCGCTTCTCGATGTGCAGTGCTTCGATCTTCGCGCGGTCGAATCCATAAGGAATAACCCGCGCCACAGCGAGATATCGGCTTCCCTCTACGCTTCGCCCTTTGCAAAGAGCGCGGTCGTCGATAGTCTGGACGTCGTGATCCTCGGCGCGACCGAGATCGACGTGGACTTCAATATAAATGTGCATACCGATTCAAACGGCCGCATCATGGGCGGCAGCGGCGGCCACAGCGACACGGCGGCGGGCGCGAAGCTCGCCATGATAATCGCGCCGCTCTCAAGGGCAAGGCTGCCGATCGTTACCGACCGCGTGAACTGCATCTCCACCCCGGGCAGCACCGTGGACGTGCTCGTTACCCAGAAGGGCGTTGCGGTCAATCCGAAGAATGCGGAGCTTCGCCAAAGGCTCATCGATTCGGGCGTTAAGGTGCTCGATATCCGCGAGCTCAAGGCGCTTGCAGAGGATAGAAGCGGCGTTCCGATGAAGCCCGCGATCGGCGAAAGGGTCGTTGCCGAGGTCATCTACCGCGATGGAACGGTTATCGACCGCATACGCGAGGTAAAGGAATTTTAATAGAGAATAACAGGTGAAATTATGAGAGAAATAGATGCAAAACTTATCACCGAAACCGTGGCGGCGCTCGCGGTCGAAGCAAACTGCTTCCTGCCCGCCGATATCAAATCGAGGATAGAGAAGGCGCGAAGCGAGGAAAAATGGGAAACCGCGCAGGGCATACTTGATAAGATTATCGAAAACTACGGCATCGCCGCGAGGGACAATATGCCCATCTGCCAGGATACGGGCGTTTGCTGCGTTTTTCTTAGGATCGGGCAGGACGTGCATATCACGGGCGATCTTACCGAGGCCGTCAATGCGGGCGTAAAAAAGGGATACGGCGAGGGCTATCTTCGAAAATCCGTGGTTGGCGATCCGCTCAAGAGGGTCAATACCGGCGACAACACCCCCGCGATGCTCTATACCGAGATAGTTCCCGGCGATAAGCTCGAGATAACCGTCGCGCCAAAGGGCTTCGGCAGCGAGAATATGAGCCAGCTCAAGATGCTCAAGCCATCGGATGGCGTCGAGGGCGTTAAGGCGTTCGTTATCAAAACCGTTGAGGAGGCTGGGCCGAACCCCTGTCCGCCGATAGTGGTCGGCGTCGGTATCGGCGGCACCTTCGATAAAGCGGCGTATCTCGCCAAAAAGGCGCTGATGAGAAGTGCAGAGGAGCGCAATTCGGACGAATTCTACGCCGAGCTTGAAAACGAGCTGCTTGAGAAGATAAACGCACTCGGAATCGGACCGCAGGGCTTTGGCGGCAGAACCACCGCGCTTGCAGTCAATATCGAGACCATGCCCACCCATATCGCGGGTCTGCCCGTTGCGGTCAATATAAACTGCCACGTGACCCGTCATAAGAGTGCGGTGCTGTAAGCGGAGGAAAAACCAATGGAGAGAAAGATAATCTGCCCATCACAAGGGAAATGGCAAGGGATATCAAGAGCGGCGAAAGCTGCCTATTGTCGGGCGTTATCTACACCGCGAGGGATGCGGCGCATAAGCGCCTTGTGGAGCTGCTCGAAAAGGGCGAGAAGCTGCCCTTCGATATCGAGAATGCCACCATCTACTACGTCGGCCCCACTCCCGCAAAGCCCGATCAGGTCATCGGCTCGGCGGGACCCACCACCAGCTACCGCATGGACGCATACTCGCCCGCGCTGATCGCGGCAGGCGAAACCGGCATGATCGGCAAGGGCAAGCGCGGCGCTGAGGTAGTTGAGGCCATGAAGAAGTACGGCGCAGTGTACTTCGCCGCTATCGGCGGTGCGGGCGCGCTGCTCTCAAGCTGCATCAAGTCCGCCGAGGTCGTTTGCTACGAGGATCTCGGCGCGGAGGCCGTCAGAAGGCTCGTTGTTGAGGATCTGCCCGTTGTTGCGGTCATCGACAGCGAGGGCAACAACCTCTATGAAAACGGCAGAAAGGCGTATCTCGACAGCCTTGCTTGACGCGCCGAGGAAAACCGCTCACTAAACACCAATGCATCCGCTTTCTGCGGGTGCATTTTCTTTTTCGACGCACCGAAAACATAGGAACGATAATATATTCCAAAATTCGCGCGATCCGCTGTCCCGATCGGCATACTTCGATTGTTTTTATCTATGAAGGGACGCGATGACGCAGCGGGCGGCCGGCGGCGGATTATACCCGCACGAATGCCGTGCAAAGCCAAAGCAAAATGTCACAAAATGTTTATAAAAGTCGATGGAAAGACAAGCCGATTTGTGATATAGTTGAATTGCGGGCAAGCCCGCCCGCAGCGGAAGCGCTCCCGCCCCAATACCGAGAAAGGAATCCCAAACCGTATGAAAAAACGCATGAAAGCAGGAAGACTGCTGTCGATCGCGCTTGCGGCGCTGATGCTTGCGCTTGCGGCCTGCGCCCCGCAGGGCACCGATGCAAATACGCCGCTGCCGACCCAAAGCCAAGCACCCACCCCTGCTCAGCCCACGTCAGCGCCGACCGAAGTGCCGACCGAGGCCCCGACCGCAGTGCCGACCACAGCGCCGACCGAGGCGCCCACGGAGGAACCCACCGAGGCGCCGAGCGCGGAGCCGGAGCTTGAGGAGGGCTATGTGAAGCTGAGCTTCGTGAACGGGCTTGGCGTGGAGCTCGACGAGCTCTGCGTTCTTCTCGATCACTTCGGCGAGGGCTGCGAATATGAGGAGTTCAGGCTTGAAGCCCCCGGCGAGAGCGCGGAGCTCATTCTGAACGAATACCTGCTCAACACCGGCCGATATTCGATCACAGCGTCCGCATCCGCCTACGGTGCGGATGGAAAAACATACACCGTGAAATTTGTTATCCCGCAGGCCGCCTATAAAAAGGGCGACGTGATCGAGCTAAAAACGGATGGCGGCGCGCCGCTTGCAAGCGTCACGGGCAAGGGCAGCCGAGCCTTCGAACTGCCCGTTATTTCTTACGAATACGATGAAAACGTCGTTCTCGAGCCGAGCGCGGAGCTGCTGCATCCCGTGATCGTCACCGAGGGCGACCAGGTCGATCATACCGATCTCGGCCTTGATGATTGGAGAATATTCAGAACGGCGTACAGCGTTATAACGCTCAATGAAAGCGAGGCGGAGCGGTACCCCGCGCTTGCAAGTGCGCTCAAGCTCAGAAACGGGCGGCTGGCCGATGAGCTCGGCAGGGTGTTTGAGGAGATGCTCGCCCGCGTGGACGAATGCCGCACCCAGGAGCAGGGCTGCACCGTTTCATCGGTAAGGCGTGCGGACCGCGCCGTGCTCAGCCTCATCGGCTATGAGTACGCGGAGCACTGCGATATCGAGCTGAACACCGTTTTCTCCATCGGAAGATACGTTTGCGAAAACTACGATACCGAGAGCGGCAAGCTTCTTTCGATCGCGGACGTGGTTACGGATACGGCGGCGCTTGCCTCAATACTCAACGCCGAGCTCGAGGCAAACGGTCAAACCATGTTCAGGTTCAATGCCGCGGAGCATTTTTCCGCACCCCTTGCGCCCTTCGCATCCACCTCCGCCTTCGCGTGGACGCTCGACCATGACGGTCTCTTCTTCATCGTAAACGCGGACTTCAGCGCATCGGGGGCGTTCTCCCTCTTCGTTCCCTTCTCGGAAAACGAGGGGCTCGTCAAGCAAAAATACACCGTAACGAGCGAAAACCATATGTTCAGCTTCGTAAACGGCGTTGAAAACTGGTTCAGCGTCGGGGGGAGGATCGAGAAGCTTTCGGAATATTCCAAGCATTTTGATCTTGATGAAACCATGTGCTCGGAGCATGGAGCCGCGTTCATCCATGCGTTCGGAAGGGACTTCATCCTGGTGGACGGCGTTGAGTACGTCCGCGGCTACACCGAAAGCATGCTTCTTTTCGGAAACGGCTATGCCTGCGCCCTGTTCAGCGCGCCCGATTATCTCTCCGCCTACAACACCGACCCCGCCTGCATCCGTGCGGGTGAAACGGTTTTCGCGATCGGCTACGGAAACGCGGAGGCGACCTACGCCATCGACGGGGACGGCAGGATAGTTCGGCTGGACGAGTATTTCGAGGTCGACAGCGAGATCACGATCCTTAGGGACTACGATACAACCGAGATCGACTTTGACGGAAATCGCATCGGAAGCCTGACCCTTTCGGAGGGGCAGAGGATAAGGCTTTTCAGGATAAACCACGGCTTTGCCGACGCGCGCACCGAGGATGGGCGCATGGTTCGCATCGAGCTTGCCGATGAGAACGGGCGCATAGATTATGAGGAGGTCATGGCGGTGTTCGGAAACGTGGATTTCGGGCCGTGATAGGGCATTCTGCCGCAGATATCGGCCGCCGTTCGGGTCTTCCCCGCGGCGGCTTTTGCGATATTAAAAGCCCTGATCGAAGAAAGGACGGCATACTTATTGGAGGAAATTAAAATATACTTTATTTTTTCTTGATTGGTATTGACTTTTTTTGCAAATGGGGTTATGATACGCGGAAGTAAAGAGTATAAAATCGCCATCTGTGCTTTTGCGCGCTTTTCGGCGATAAGAACACCAAAGAAAAACTGCTTTACGAGGTTTTAAAATGGAACAGAAAAAGAAAACGCTCGTCATCGGCGTTATCGGTGCAGACGTTCACACCGTGGGCAACCAGATCCTCTATCACGCGTTCAGCGACGCGGGCTTCAACGTCATCAATCTCGGCGTAATGGTCTCCCAGGAGGAGTTCATCGCCGCCGCTATCGAGACCAATGCCGATGCGATCATCGTTTCTTCGCTTTACGGCCAGGGTGAGCTCGACTGCCGCGGTCTTCGCGAGAAGTGCGACGAGGCGGGTCTTGAAAACATCCTTCTGTACGTCGGCGGCAACATCGTCATCGGCAAGCAGCCGTTCGACGAAGTCGAAAAGCGCTTCAAGGCGATGGGCTTCGACCGCTCCTTCCCCCCGGGAACCCCTCCCGAGGTGGATATCGAGGCGCTCAAAGAGGACCTGCACGTCGAGGACTGATCCCGGAAGAGGGATCGTGGCGTTATAACGCTTTGAGTTTATGAATCCGGTTCTTTTGATAGATTTCGGAAGTACATACACCAAGGTCACGGCCGTCGATACCGACGAGCCGCGTCTTTTGGGAACCGCAAATTCCTATACCACCGTACAAACCGATATAAACAACGGGCTTGCCGATGCTCTTCGAAAATTGGAGCAGACGACCGGCAGGCTCGATTTTTCTGCCCGTTTCGCGGCCTCGAGCGCTGCGGGAGGCCTTCGGATGCTTGCAAGCGGACTGGTCCCCGAGCTTACTGCGGAGGCGGCCAAGACCGCAAGCCTCGGCGCCGGCGCAAAGGTGCTTAAAACCTTCGCCTTCAAGCTCACCGAGGACGACGCCGAGGAGATAAAGCGCCTTTCGCCCGATATCTTCCTTCTCTGCGGCGGCACGGACGGCGGCAATACCGACACCGTGATCCACAATGCGAAGGTGCTTGCGGGCATCGGCGGCGATTATCCGATAATCTATGCCGGCAACCGCAACGCCGCGCGCGAGTGCGAGCGCATACTCGCGGGCAGGGAGGTGCATATCACCGAAAACGTGATGCCCGCCTTCGGAAAGCTCAATATCGAGCCCACACAGAAGGAGATCCGCGAGGTGTTCCTCGCCCGTATCGTTCAGGCCAAGGGGCTTACGCAGGCAAGCGAGCTGATAAGCGGCATTATGATGCCCACCCCTTCCGCTGTTATGGCGGCGATGAAGCTGCTTGCCGAGGGCACGAAAACGCAGAGCGGCATCGGCGATCTCGTTGCGGTGGACGTCGGCGGCGCAACCACCGATATCTACTCGGTTTGCGAGGGCCTGCCGGACGATCCGCGCACGAGCCTCAAGGGGCTGCCCGAGCCGTACATCAAGCGCACGGTCGAGGGCGATATCGGCATGCGATACAGCATCCACGGCATTGTGGATGCGGCGGGGCTCGATCGGGTCGCCGCGATCGCGGAGCTCAGTGAGGAGCGCACGAGCGAGATAATCGAAATGTTTGCAAAAAACACCGAGCTTCTTCCGAGCGACGCCGAAACGCAGGCCGTTGACGAGGCGCTCGCGAGCATGGCCGTGCGCGTTGCCGTCACAAGGCACGCGGGCAGGCTCGAGGAGGTCTTCGGCCTCGGCGGGCTCAAGCTCGTTCAGAGCGGCAAGAACCTAACGAACGTGGATAAGCTGATCGTCACAGGCGGCTCGCTGATCCACACCGAGCACACGGGGCGCATAGCCTCCTACTGCTTCTACGACGAACAGGAGGACCCGGAGGCCCTCCGCCCGAGAAAGGCCGACGTATTGGTCGATCGAAAGTACATAATCGCCGCGATGGGACTCCTTTCGGAGCATTATCCGGAAGCGGCGCTTAAAATAATGAAACAGGAGTTAATTAAAGATGATTCTGCAAAATAAGCGCATTCCCGACGACGAATTCTATTCCATTCGCGAGGAAGTCCTCAAGCAGTGGCCCACCGGCGCCGACGTGGACTTCAAAGAGGCCATCGAGTACCATAAGTCAATGCCCGCCCACAAGGTCTTTTCAAAGAAGCTTGTGGATGCAAAGAACAGGGGCGTTACCCTGATCCAGCCCCGCGCGGGCGTTGCCCTCATCCAGGACCAGATCGAGCTTCTCACCTACCTTCAGGATAAGGGCGAGGCCGATCTGCTTCCCACCACTATCGACAGCTACACCCGTCAGAACCGCTACGAGGAGGCGGAGACCGGCATCCGCGAATCCATGAAGGAGCGCCGCTCGCTTCTCAACGGTTTCCCGGCGGTCAACCATGGCGTTGAGGGCTGCCGCAGGCTCATCAATAACCTCGACACCCCCATCCAGGTCCGCCACGGCACGCCCGATGCAAGGCTTCTCACCGAGATCACCTATGCCGGCGGCTTCACCAGCTACGAGGGCGGCGGCATCTCCTACAACCTTCCCTATGCAAAGAACGTTCCGATGGAGAAGACCATCCGCGACTGGCAGTACGTGGATAGGCTCACCGGCATCTACGAGGAAGCGGGCGTTTCGATCAACCGCGAGCCCTACGGCCCGCTGACCGGCACCCTCGTTCCCGCCTGCATCTCCCACGCGGTCGCGATCATCGAGGCGCTCCTTGCCGCCGAGCAGGGCGTTCGCAATATCACGGTCGGCTACGGCCAGTGCGGCAACCTCGTTCAGGATGTTGCGGCTATCCGCGTGCTCGATGAGCTCACCAACGAGTATCTCGAGAAGTACGGCTATAAGGACGTTATCGTTACCACCGTTTTCCATCAGTGGATGGGCGGCTTCCCGCAGGATGAAGCCAAGGCGTTCGGCGTTATCAGCTGGGGCAGCGCGACCGCAGCGCTCAGTAAGGCCACCAAGGTCATCGTCAAGACTCCGCATGAGGCGGCAGGCGTTCCCACTATGGAAGCAAACGCGCAGGGCCTCCGCTGCACCAAGCAGGTCATCTCCATGCTCTCCGATCAGGTCTGCACCGCCGCAAACCTCGAGGAGGAGAAGGAAATGATCCGCCGCGAGACCCGCTGCATCGTCGATAAGTGCTTCGAGCTCGGGGACGGCGACGTTGCTGCCGGCACCGTTCGCGCGGTCCTCTCCGGCGTTCTGGATATCCCGTTCGCTCCCTCCCGCTTCAACGCGGGCAAGATGCTTCCCGCTCGCGACAACGACGGCGCCATCCGTATCTACGAGATGGGCAACCTGCCCTTCACCGAGGATATCAAGGAGTTCCACCGCGCCAAGATCGCCGAGCGCGCGAAGGCCGAGAAGCGCAACGCATCCTTCCAGATGGTCATCGACGACGTTTACGCCATCAGCAAGGGCAGACTCGTAGGCCGTCCGCAGGGACTCAAGAACAGCTAAAAATGGAAACGATCCTTGAACTGCTCTGCGAGTTTTTCGCGGAAGCGGTCGAAGCTCTGGTAGGATCCAAGCTAAAAAAGAAAAAATCTAAAGCAAATAACAAATTCAACGAGGTAAAATAACATGAAAATCGTAGACCTTATCTGCTCCGCAGGCCGTACCGGCTTCTATTTCGACGATCAGCGCGCCATAAAAGCCGGCGCCAAGTCCGATGGCTTTGCCTATGTTGGCGAGCCCAAGACCGCGGGCTTCACCTCCGTGCGTATGCCCGGTGAGTCCATCTCCGTTATGCTCGTTCTTGAGAACGGCCAGATCGCATACGGCGACTGCGCGGCTGTTCAGTATTCAGGCTGCGGCGGACGCGACCCGCTCTTCCTCGCCAAGGACTTCATCCCGATCATCGAGAAGCACATCAAGCCCGCGCTCATCGGCAAAGAGGCCGATAATTTCCGCGAGCTCTCCGCGATGCTCGAGGCGATCACCGTTGACGGCAAGCGCCTCCACACCGCCATCCGCTACGGCATGACCCAGGCCATCCTCGATGCCGTCGCAAGGGCGACCGGCCGCATGATGTACGAGGTCGTAGCCGATGAATACGGCTGCAAGTTCGAGGATAAGGAGCTCGATATCTTCACCCAGTCCGGCGACGATCGCTACACCAACGCCGACAAGATGATCATCAAGGGCGCCCAGATCCTGCCCCATGCGCTCATCAACAACGTAAAGACCAAGCTCGGCGAGCATGGCGAGCTGCTTCTTGAGTACGTCAAGTGGCTCAGCGACCGCGTTCTTGCGCTTCGCACGAGCGAGGACTACAACCCCATCTTCCATATCGACGTTTACGGCACCATCGGCGCTGCGTTCGGCAACGACAACTACAAGGGAATGGCCGATTACATCGCCACCCTCGAGGAGGCCGCAAAGCCCTTCCACCTCCGCATCGAAGGCCCCATGGACGTTGAGGATCGCGAAAAGCAGATGCTCGCGCTTCAGGCCATTACCCGTGAACTCGACGAGCGCGGCATCAACGTTGAGATCGTGGCCGACGAGTGGTGCAACACCCTCGAGGATATCAAGTACTTCGCCGACAACAAGGCGGGTCACATGGTCCAGATCAAGACCCCCGACCTCGGCGGTATCAACAACACCATCGAAGCCGTTCTTTACTGCAAGGAGCGCGGCATCGGCGCCTATCAGGGCGGCACCTGCAACGAGACCGACCGCAGCGCGCAGGTCTGCGTACAGTGCGCTATGGCGACCCGTCCCGACCAGATCCTTGCAAAGCCCGGCATGGGCGTTGACGAGGGCTACATGATCGTTTACAACGAGATGCAGCGCATCCTCGCTTACGCAAGGGCGAAGAAGGCTAAGTAATCAGCACAATAACGGCATACATTTTCGAACGACCCTCTTTCTGTGGGTCGTTCGTGCATTTAGCGATGCCGCAGCACTTGACACGGGCGGATATATGTGGTATCGTTCGTGAAAACAAGCGCCGCCGCTTGGCGGCCGAAAGGAAGGAATAAAACCATGCGTTTGGATAAGTTCTTAAAGGTGTCAAGGATAATCAAGCGGCGCACCGTTGCAAACGAGGCCTGCTCGATGGGCAGGGTCAGCGTGAATGAAAAGGTCGCCAAGCCCTCCACGGACGTCAAGGTCGGCGATATCATCGCGGTTCGCTCGGGCGCAAAGCTGCTCACGGCGGAGGTGCTCGCGGTCAAGGAGGTCGTTCGCAAGGATGAGGCGAATACGATGTATCGCATCATTTCGGACACGCTGAACGATCCCTCGGACAAGGGCGATGATTGACGTGGTGCGCTCTATGAACAGGCTGACCGATAAAACCGTATGCGCCGTGCTGCTCGCGGCCGGCGCTTCCACGCGCATGGGCGAAAACAAGCTGCTGATGCGCTTTTTCGGCAAAACGCCGATAGAGCTCTGCCTTAACGCCTTCTCGGAATTTGCGGATGAGATCATCATCGCGGTCTCGGAGCAGACCCGCGAAGCCGCGCTTGAGGCGGCTCGGGCATGCTCGATAAAAAGCGGCAAGACCGTGAAGCTCGTTGACGGCGGCGCAAGGCGGCAGGATTCCGTGCTGAACGCGCTGACGGCGACCTATGCGGAGATCGTTTCGATCCACGACTGCGCGCGCTGCCTCGTCACAAATGGCGTGATAGAAAGCAGCATCGCCACAGCCGCCGCGAACGGATGCGGCATCGCCTCCGTGCCTGTTGCAGACACGCTGCGAAACCGCTGCACCGGCGAAACCGTGGATAGGGATGCGCTGCTCGCTGCGCAAACGCCGCAAACCTTCTTCCGGCAGGCGCTTATCGAGGCATATGCCGAGGTCGGGGCGGATGATTTTACCGACGACGCCGCTATCTACGCCGCTGCGGGCAAAAAACTGTTCTTCAGCGAGGGCAGCAGCTCCAACATCAAGCTGACCTGCCGGTCGGACGTGGAGGTCGTTCGCGCGATTCTCTCTCAAAGGGAGGCGCAGCGCGATGCGGGCGGCGAAAACGCGGAAAATGCTGACTGTGCAAGCGAGATCTGCTCCTCGGACAGCGCCTGCGGCTCACTCACGCCGTTTCGCATAGGTTTTGGGGAGGATACACACCGCCTGAAGGAGGGGCGCAGGCTCATCCTCGGCGGCGTGCACGTGCCGTGTGAGTTCGGTCTGGACGGGCATTCGGATGCCGACGCGCTGACCCATGCGCTGATCGACGCGGTGCTCGGCGCCTGCGCGCTCGGGGATATCGGAATGCATTTTCCGGACAGCGATATGCGCTACAAGGGCATAAACAGCATCCTGCTTGCGGAGCACGCGGCTGCGCTCGTGCGCAAAAGCGGCTTTGAGATCGCGAACCTCGATGCAACGGTGGTCGCTCAGCGCCCCAAGCTCGGCGGCTATCGGGACGAGATGCGTGCAAGGCTTGCCGAAGCCTTCGGCGTGGACGAAGCCATGGTGAGTGTCAAATACACCACGCCCGAGCATACCGGCCCCGAGGGCAGGGGGGAGAGCATGACCGTTCGCGCCTGCGCACTGGTCGCTGCGAGACCACGATAGACGGCGCGCGATGCTTTTTTAGCAAGGGAAACGGAAAAGGATAGAGGATAGAAAAGGATAAAGCTTAGAAAAGGGTAAAGGATACAGAATTAAAGATAATAGGCAAAAGATAAAAGGTAAAGGATAAACAGTAAAGATCGGCAAAACACGGATAAGAAGTTAAAAAAGCATAGCTAAAAAGAAGATAATTTAGAAACCCAAAAGAAAAGATCATCCCGCCCGTAAAAAGGAAGGGATGACCTTGTTATAACCGTTCAACAGCGCTCATTCGCCCGAGCCGCTGTGACCGCCCTGGCCGCCGGGCTTGCCACGGTCTCCCTGGCCCTCGCGGGGGTTCTTCTGGTCCCTGCGCCTCGGATGCGAGCCGTTGTAGCGGCGGTAGGATTTGTTCGAATTGGGTCGCTTCTTTGCGCCGTCGCCGCTGCGCTCCTCGCCGGAGCTTCTGTGCTCGGCACGCTCTGCGCCTTCCGCGCCTTCGGGATCGGTCGAGCCTTCCGCACCGCCTGCATTACGCGGATGCCGGTCCGAGAATCGCCTCGGTCTTTGCGCCCTTGCGCCCTGCGCCCGTGCGCCGGCAGAGCCGCCTTCCGCGCCGTTCGTGCCTTCGCTGCCGGCGCTTTCATAGCCGGAGTCGGCGCCTTCCGAGGGCTTCTTCGCATACCTGTGCGCACCCCTGTGGTCTCTGTGCTCGTTTCTGCGTTCGTTCCTATGCTCGTTCTTGTGCTCGGTTTTTGGCTCGCTTCTGTGCTCGCCTGCAGGTTCACCGTCCCGTTCGGCGGGGGAATGCTCCTCACAGCCCTCATCATCGGGCTCCGCGTCGCCGTGAGCGCAGCCGCCGCAGCCCTCGCAATCGCAGCCGCCGACGGGGCTGAGATCGCGGAAGGGGTAGCTTCGAACGTCGAAGGTGCCGTCCGGAAGGGTTATCTTAAGCTTGGTCGTCTCGGTGATGACGTTGTTTTCGAGCACAACACCGGGACCGTCCGGCGTGATGAACTCCTTGCCAACGCCGGGCATGACCTTCTGCATGGATTCGTAGGCGGCCTGCTCGTACCTCAAGCAGCACATCAGCTTGCCGCAGATGCCCGAGATCTTGAGCGGGTTCAGCGAAAGATTCTGCGTTTTCGCCATCTTTATCGAAACGGGGGTGAACTCGGTGAGGAATGTGTTGCAGCAAACGGGACGGCCGCAGAAGCCGAGCCCGCCGCATTTCTTCGCCTCGTCGCGGTCGCCGATCTGCCTAAGATCGATCCTCGCCTTGAAAACGGAGGTCAGATCCTTCAAAAGCTCGCGGAAATCCACTCGGCTGTCCGCAGTGAAATAGAAGGTGAGCTTAGAGCCGTTGAAGGCGTATTCCGCGCCAACGAGCTTCATCGCAAGCCCGCGTGCCTCGATCTTTTCGCGGCAAACGGCGAGCGCCTCGGCCTCCTTGGCCTGATAATAGCTCATCTGCTCGAGATCGTCCTCGGTCGCGATGCGCAAAACGGGCTTGAGCGGGGTCGAAAGCCGCGTTTCGTCCATCTCCGCAGGCTCGCCCGAAACCGTTCCGAGCATGTCGCCGTGCGCGGTGTTGACGATAACGCTTGAGCCGTCGTGAATATCGAAGTCAAGCGCATCGAAATAATAGCTTCTGCTGCTGTTTCTGAACTTTACCTTAACAACCTTGTGCATTATACTTTCCATAATCAGCCTCTGAGGCTTCCTTTCGTTAAATCGCGGTTTTTCGCGTTGCTGCGCAGTTCGGCAAAACGCTTGTTTTTTCGGCGCTTCAGCCGGTGTATGCGATATCTATCATCAAAACGTCGAATATCCTTGAAAGCTTGATGAGCGGGGAGATGCGCTGCGCAGCCGCAGAGATGACCGAAGCGATCCGCGCAAGCTCGTGAAAGCCGAGCGCCGAGGCGGCCTTTGCGGTCTCAACGCCGAAATCGGGGTTGAACGGCTTGAGCGAATGACAGCCGCTCTTTTTCAGCAGCACGTCATGGCAGGCGGAGAGTATGAAGAATATCGCGGCGCGCGCCGATTCGGCGTCCGCTGCGAGCGCGTCGCTTGCGTCGAAGAGCTTCCCGCCGCCGAGCACGGAGAACAGCGCGCCGATTGCGGTGCTGCGGAGCTTTTCAAAGCCCTTATCGTTATACAGCCGTATCGCCGCGTCCAGCGAGCCCGCGCTCTCGAGCGCAAGCCTCTCGGATTCCGCACCGCCTGCGCCGAGCCTTATGAGCGCCGCAGAGATCTCCTCCGCCGAACGCTCGCCGAGGCGAACCGTCATAACGCGCGAACGGATCGTCGGCAGAACCTGCAGCTCGATGCCCGAAAGCAGAAAATACGTTCCCTCGGGCGGCTCCTCAAGCATCTTGAGCATCGCGTTTATCGAATGCTCGTTCAAAAGATGCACGTTCCTTATCACCACAACGCGGTTATCGGTCGAATAAGTGCGCTTTGCAAGCTCGCTCTTTATCTCCCTTATGCGGTCCACCTTCGCGGTGCCGTCGAGCGCGATATAGTCGGGCACGGTGTGAAGCCTCTCGAGCTCCACGCACCCGAAAAGCAGTATGCTTGCGCATTGTTCTATAACGCCGCCCTCACCATCCGCACCTGCGCCGGTGAAGAGATAGCCGTGCATCGCTCTTGAAGAAAGCAGCGACCGCTTGAGTTTTTCGGCTATGCCGCTCATTCCTCGCCGCCCTCTTTTACGGGTTCGGCGGGGCTTGCCGCGTTCTCGAGCATCTCTTTATAGCAGCAGAGAAACTCCTCGTCCGGCGCGAAAAGCAGGCTGCACAGCTCGCCGTTCTTTCTGAAAAACAGCGTATGCGCCCGATCGCTCTTCGTGCAGGAATAATCCGCCGTATGCGCGATCTCGCCTGCGGGAGCCGCTTCGCCCGGGGCGGTCAGGGCAACGATGTCGCTTCTGTCAACGGTGAGCAGGATCGTGCCCTTCGCGCTCACGATGCGCTCGAAAACCAGCGTCCCGACGGGGTACTGATAATCCTCGTGCATTATCATATCGTCGAAGCGCGGATCGTAGACCGGTTCGGCTTCCTTGTAGAAGATGGTGTAGCGGTAGCCAACGAGCCTGAGCCGGTAGATCAGATACAGCGCACAGAGCGCGAGGCCGATGAATACGTATCGCGGAATGGTCGAAGAAAAGAGCTTTTCAAGATAAACCACGGCTGTGCCGATCGTGAAAAAGCCGACGATCAGCCAGATGAAAAGCCAAAGATCCGATTTTGCCGTGCCGCGCGCGCGGTCCACGCTCTGCTGAAACATATCTATTCCCTCTCAATGCTCCGAAGGCCGCCGCCTCCGAAAACCAAAACTCAGTTGTTGGGCTTGTAGCCGTCCTTAAGGCCGACCGTGCGGTTGAAAACAGGCTTTTCCGCGGTCGTGTCGGGATCGGTGCAGAAATAGCCGATGCGCATGAACTGATACTTCGAGCCGACCTCTGGGGAAGCGAGGAAGGGCTCAACAAAGCCGTTGAGGATGCGCACGGAATCGGGGTTGAGCTTGTCGATGAAATCATCGGGAGTAACGTTTTCCTCAGTCATAAGCGGCTCGTAAAATCTGAACTCCGCAGGGACCGCATCGCAAACGGGGACACAATGGATGGTTCCCTTGACCTTGCGCTCGCACTCGCCCGAGAAGCTTTCGGGATCGTAGGTGCAGCGAACGAGCTTTACGCTGCCGTCTTCGTTGAGCTCATAGCCCGTGCATTTGATTATGAACGCACCCTTGAGGCGAACCTCGCCGTCGGGCTTGAGCCTGAAATACTTCTTCGGCGGCTCGACCATGAAGTCCTCGCGCTCGATATACACCTCGCGGGAGAAGCGCACGGTGTGGGTCTTGCCGAAAAGCGGATCGCCCTCCTCGGCGATCGGCATATCCTCGATCTGAACGTCAACGAACTCGCCCTCGGGGAAGTTTTCGATAACCACCTTGATAGGATCGGTAACGGCCATAGCGCGAACGGAATGCGCGTTCAGATCCTCACGAACGCAATGCTCGAGCATCGCGGAATCCACGAGCGAATCGGCCTTTGCAACGCCTGCACGCTCAAGAAAATCCCTGATCGCGGCGGGGGTGTAGCCCCTTCTTCTCATGGCGCAGAGCGTGGGCATCCTGGGATCGTCCCAGCCGCTGACGTAGCCGCCGTCGACGAGCGTGCGCAGGAAGCGCTTGCTCATGATGGTGTTCGTAAGGTTCAATCTTGCAAACTCAATCTGGCGGGGCTTGGGGTCGAAGCCGCAGTTGTCTATGACCCAGTTGTAGAGCGGGCGATGCGCTTCATATTCAAGCGAACAAAGCGAATGCGTAACTCCCTCGATCGCGTCCTGTATCGGATGCGCGAAATCATACATCGGGTAGATGCACCATTTGTCGCCGGTGTGGTGATGGCTGCGGTGCAGTATGCGGTAGAGCGCGGGGTCGCGCATATTGATATTCGGGGAAGCCATATCGATCTTGGCGCGAAGCGTGCGGCTGCCGTCCTCGAATTCGCCGTTCTTCATGCGCTCAAACAGATCGAGATTCTCCTCGACGCTGCGCTCACGATAGGGGCTGTTGATGCCGGGCTCGGTCAGCGTGCCGCGGTATTCGCGTATCTGATCCTTGTCGAGGTCGCAAACATACGCCTTGCCGTCCTTGATGAGCTTCACAGCAAGCTCATAGCAGGTGTCGAAATAATCGCTGCCGAAGCAGAGCTTATCCCAATGGAAGCCCAGCCAACGGATATCCTCCATTATCGCCTCAACGTACTCAACGTCCTCCTTGGTGGGGTTCGTGTCGTCAAAGCGCAGATTGCAGGTGCCGCCGAAGCGCTCTGCGGTAGAAAAATCGATGTATAAAGCCTTCGCGTGGCCGATATGCGGATAACCGTTGGGCTCGGGCGGGAACCTCGTTTTAACGGTCGGGTTCGTCTTAACGTCCTCAACGATGAATTCCTCTATAAAATTGCGCGGTTCAAACTCTTTTTCCATGGTCTTCACTGTCCTTTCGATATATAAAACCATCCTTTATTATGCCACAAAACAACCGCTCTTGTCAAGTTTTCGGCAAATAAAAAGCGCTCAAAAAAGGATGAAAAACGGCCCCTGCGCAGGAAGAGCGCGGGAGCCGAAGCTGCGATAGGATTTATGAAGGGCCGATCATTTGAAATACAGCGAAGCCGCGTCGTAAAACTCTTTGTCGACCTCTTTGCGAACCGTTACCGCCTTGTCAAGATCGGCGGCAACTATCTGGTTACCGGACTGGCCGACCATGTTGCCATAGTCGCGGTTCACAACGAGCTCACCCGCCTTGATGCCGAGGCGCGTTCCGAGCACGCGGTCAAAGGCGCAGGGGGCGCCGCCGCGCTGAACGTGACCGAGCACCACGGGGCGGCACTCGAAATACTGCGCGTCCAAGCCGAGCAGCGGATCGTTTCTCATCGTATCCTCGATCATGTCGGAAAGGTTTTTCGCGAGATTCTTGTGGATGAGCAGCTTGTTGCCGAATGCATCGGTGCCGAGGTCTATCTCCTCGCTGCCGAGAAGCTCGAAGCCCTCTGCGACCACGATGATGGTGTAATGCTCGCCGCGAAGGTACCTTCTGCGAACGAGGGAGATTATCTCGTCGTAGGTCTTGGGGAATTCGGGGATCAGCACGAGATGCGCGTTTGCGGCAAGACCCGCCTGAAGCGCGATCCAGCCCGTGTGCCTGCCCATGCATTCCACCACGATGCAGCGGGAGTGCGCCTTCGCGGTGGTCTGAAGGCGGTCGATCGCCTCCATGGCGATGTTGGATGCGGTCTCAAAGCCGAAGGTGTAGTCGGTGCAGCTCAGGTCGTTGTCGATGGTTTTGGGAACGCCGATAACGTTGATGCCGAGCTTACGAAGCTTATTTGCAACGCCGAGCGTATCGTCGCCGCCGATCGCAACAACGCCCTCGAGATCGAGCGCCTTGAGCACCTCGATGATGGTCTGCGGGCCGTCGGAATCCGCAAGAACGTTCGTTCTGGAGCTTCCGATGATGGTGCCGCCCTGGGTCTGGATGCCGTCCACCTCGTTGAGGGTCAGCCAGTGGCCCTTTGCGGTGAGCGCGCCGCGCCAGCCGTTATGGAAGCCGAACACCTCTATGCCCGCTTCCGCGCATTTTTCAACAACGCCCCTGATAACGGCGTTGAGTCCGGGGCAGTCGCCGCCGCCGGTGAGAATACCTATTTTTCTCATTTTGCTTATCTCCTTAAAAGTGGTTTTGTTTTCAAGTATCTCGTTAGCGCCGCCGTCCGATGCGGCGCCGCTTGCTGCGGGATCGC
Source organism: Clostridia bacterium (assembly GCA_017523925.1). Taxonomy (GTDB): domain Bacteria; phylum Bacillota; class Clostridia; order Christensenellales; family CAG-138; genus PeH17. The sequence continues at coordinate 48,410 of JAFWVQ010000058.1, read as the reverse complement.
CGCTCTTTTTTGAAGAAGCGCTCTTTTTTGAAGCGCCGTTCCTTGCGGAAGCCCCGTGCTTTTTGGAAGCGCCGGGTTTTGAAGCGATCTTCGCTTCTTCGCCCGCATTTTCACTCGCGGCGGCCCGCTTTTTCTTGGATTCTTCCATGCTATCAGATCCTTTATTCCTTTTTCAGCAGCCCTCTTTCATCGAGCAATTGCACTATCCCGTCCGAGATCGCCTCGATCGGGCGCATTTCGCCGTTTTCGCTGCATTCAACTATTGCGATATCGTCGAAGCGTTCCGCAAGCTCCCTGTACTTGTCGCTTGCGCGCTGCTGAAGCGTTTTGCTCCTTTCGTAAACGTCGCTGCCGCTGCCGACGTAATCGCGGAAGCCCTTCTTGCCGACGTTCGCCTTCGCGCAGCCCGCTTCGACCGCCAGAAAGATGTTCAGATCGGGGCGGGGGAGGCCGAGCTTATCATACTCGAGCTCAAACACCCAATCCACTATATCCGGCTTGCCGCAGTCCGTATCGCGCACGCTCTGATACACCGCGTTGCTGAGCACGTAGCGGTTTATCAGAAGAAAATCGCTCTCGCCGCCCGCATAGTCCTTGAGATCGTTGAAGCGGTCGAGCGCAAACCAAAGCGCCATGCTCCTTTGATCAACGTCGGTCGCCAAAACGCCGCCGCTGCCCGAGAGGAATTTGCCTATCTGCTCGCCGAAGAACGATTCGTAGACCGGATAGCCGCGCCGCGCCACGCTGAAGCCGAGCGCCTCGAGCCTTGAAGCAAGCAGCTCGAACTGAACCGTTTTCCCGCTGCCGTCGATGCCCTCGATAGTGATTATCCTCGTTTTCAAATAGCGCTCACCTCCGCTTTGATTCGCCGCGATATTAACCCGCTTATTATATTCCCTTTGCACTCAAAAATCAATTATTTTTTTAAGCTGCCCTATGTCCGCCGCATCCAGGCGCGCCCGAATGCGCGTGCCGCTGTCGAGATGCTCCTCCTCAAGCAGCATGCCGCGCTCCCTGATGAAGGCGATCGCTTCATACTTTGAGTATGGAACCGTCAGCTCGATCTCCTGCCTCGCGCTGTTCAGGGCGGTCTCTATCGCGCCAAACAGCGCGTCTATGCCCGTGCCGTGCTTCGCACTGATGCAGAGCCGGTGCTCGCTTGCGGCGGGGGCGGGCTCCTCCGCTCTGTCTATCTTGTTGAAAACGAGAACGGTCGGTATATCTGCGGCGTTCAGCGAAGCAAGCACGTCGTCCACCACCTGCATCTGCTTTTCATGGTAGGGACTTGAAAAATCTATCACGTGCAGTATGAGATCGGAGGATGATACCTCCTCGAGCGTGGAGCGGAACGCCTTCACGAGATCGTGTGGAAGCTTGTTTATAAAGCCGACCGTGTCTGAAATGAGCGCCTCCGTGCCGCCGGGCAGCGTGACCTGGCGCACCACGGGATCGAGCGTTGCAAAGAGCATATCCTCCGCAAGCACGGTGCTGCTCGTCAGCCGGTTCAAAAGCGTCGATTTGCCCGCGTTCGTGTAGCCCACGAGCGCCACGAGCGGTATGCGGTTCGCCTTTCGGCTCTCGCGCCGAAGCTCGCGCTGCTTCTCGATCTCTGCAAGCTCCGTTTCAAGCTCGTATATGCGCCTGCGAATGCGCCTGCGGTCGATCTCAAGCTTCTTTTCGCCGGGACCGCGCGTGCCTATGCCGCCGCCGAGACGCGAGAGCACCTGACCCTGCCCGAGCAGGCGTGGCAGACGGTAGCGCATCTGGGCGAGCTCCACTTGAAGCTTGCCCTCGCGGCTCGTCGCCCTTGCGGCGAAGATGTCGAGTATCAGCGTGGTGCGGTCGATGACCCTTGCGCCGAGTATCTCCTCGAGCGAACGGAGCTGGATCGCCGAAAGCTCGTCGTCAAAGATGAAAAGATCAGCTTCAAGCTCGCTTCGCATCAGCGCAAGCTCCTCGGCCTTGCCGCTTCCGATATAGGTAGCGTTGTCGATGGCGCGCCTGCGCGTGTAGATCTTGTTCAGCACCACTGCACCGGCGGTCCTTGCAAGCTCGCCAAGCTCCTCGAGCGTGTCGTACCCCTCGGAATTCTCCATGCCAACGAGTATCGCTCTCTCGCTCTCCGCGTCCTCCACAGCCTTGGTAACGCTTCTGAATCTGTCGTCCGAATTGAAGATCTCGGCGATGAGCGCCCTCTGCGGCAGCTTGAGCGGGCGAAGCGGGCCGTAGATGAGCGCGTCGTAGGCGTCGGTCTCCTCGTTCATCTCGCCAAGATACGCAGCATAGAGCTGCGTGGGCTTGCCGTCCAGCACGCCGAGCGCCGCCATGCAGTCGAGCTTGGATGAGCGAAGCGTGCCGATATCCACGCCCGAAAGCCTGCCGTCGCCGTTGGGATGCGTGTGGATGCAGCGAACGCCGCAGAGCCTGTCCTCGTTGCGAACAAGGCGCATATTCGGCAGGCTCACCTTCGAGCTGTCACCCACGGAAACGTCCACGATACTTCCGTTTCTTGCGATATAAACCGAGATCTCGCGGTCGATCTCTCCCGTGAGCGTGCTAAGCGCGTTTATTAGCTCGATCGAGGCGAATTCGCTCTGATCCATCTCTATCTCATAGATCGCCTTGATGCGCTCGATGATCGTATTCTTGATACCCGTAAGGTTTCCGTTGACCTTGTTTGCCATTCGACCTCCTGCCGCCCGCTTGATGCGGTAAAAACGGGCGCTTGCATAAACTTACGCTAATTATAAACCATAACCACGGGCTTTTCAATCAAAAATCGTGCGCTGCACCGCTTTTGTGGCTGCTTTCTGCCGAGTCCGTCCGATGTCTTCCGTTTCCGAACGCTTCTCGAATTTGATCCCCGCGCTTTACAAATCATGAAAAAGCGTATATAATCTAAAATGGGGTCATGGGAGCGTTCCATCCCTTGAAAAGAATAAAACGGATGAAACAGAGCATCCTTTCTCAAAACGGAGGTTTTTATATGCTTAAAGGAAAAACCGTGCTTCTCGGAGTGACAGGCGGCATCGCCGCATACAAGGCGGCGGCGCTGACGAGCCTTTTGGTGAAGCAACACGCCTCGGTGGAGGTCGTTATGACGAAGAACGCGGCGGAGTTCGTTGCGCCGCTGACCTTCGAGCAGCTTTCGGGCAACCGCGTTTCGATAGACACCTTCGACAGAAACTTCGTGCACAAGGTGGAGCATATCTCGCTTGCAAAGCGCACCGATCTTGTGATAGTTGCGCCCGCAACGGCGAATATCTGCGCCAAATTTGCGCACGGCATCGCGGACGATATGCTTTCCACCACGGTCCTTGCATGCCGCTGCCCGAAGCTCGTTGCCCCCGCGATGAATACCAATATGTATGAAAACCGGGTGACGCAGGATAATCTCGAAATACTGCGCGGCTACGGCTGGAAGGTGATAACCCCCGCTTCAGGCCGCCTTGCCTGCGGCGACGTTGGCGCGGGCAAGCTTCCCGAGCCCGAGGAGCTTCTTTGGCATATCCTCCGTGAGATCGGCATGGAGCACGACCTTGCGGGCAAAAAAGTGCTTGTTACGGCGGGTCCCACTAGGGAAAAGATAGACCCCGTTCGCTATATAACCAACCGCTCGAGCGGCAAGATGGGCTGCTCTATCGCGAAGATGGCAATGCTGCGCGGTGCGACAGTTACGCTCGTCGCGGGCCCGATGGAGGTCGCGCCGCCGCCGTTTGTTGAGGTCGTGAACATCGAGAGCGCCGAGAATATGTATAACGCCGTGACCGAAAGGGCGGGGGAGATGGATATGATTTTCAAGGCCGCCGCCGTTGCGGACTACATGCCCTCGGAATACTTCGATGAAAAGGTAAAGAAAAAGGACGGCGATATGAGCATTCCGCTTCGCCGCACCAAGGATATTCTCAAGTCGCTCGGCGAAACGCGCCGCGCGGAGCAGGTGATCTGCGGCTTCTCGATGGAGACCGAAAACCTTATCGAAAACAGCAGGGTTAAGCTCGAAAAGAAGAACGCCGATATGATCTGCGCAAACAATCTCAAAACGAGCGGCGCGGGCTTCGGCACGGATACGAACGTTATCACCGTTATCACTCGGGACGGCATGACCGAGCTTCCGCTTCAATCTAAGGATGATGCGGCGAATGAGATACTGAATATCGCCGCGGGGATACTTGCGGGCAAAGCGAACGGCTGAATGTCGGAAATAACACGCGAAAAATACATAGCTTCGCCCACGACCGCAGCCTCCCTCGCATTTTGGAAGGAGGAAAGCTTCACCGTTCCCGAAAATATGCTGATCGTCGGGGAAGAAGAATACTGCCACGCGCTTGATTCGGGTAAAAACGCTTTTGCGGGCTTCGCGGACGAGCCCTATTTCAAGCTCGTTTTCCGAATGTCGGGAAAGCGCATCGAAAGGCCTGCGCTTCCTCGCGGCTATGCGCTTTACAGCGGCAACATGAAGGAATTATCGGAGCATATCCGCCTTTGCTACGGCGGCGGGCCGGATGAAGCCGAGCTTAAGGAATACAACCGTCACTTGGCGCACGATCCTTCGCTCTTCGTCATGCTGAAGGATGAAGAAACGGGCGCTATCGCCGCTTCGGGCATCGCGGAGCTTGATCCTCGTATCGGCGAGGGCATCCTCGAATGGATACAGGTTTCGCCCGCTGCAAGGCGAAGGGGGCTCGGCAGATTCGTCGTTTCTGAACTGCTTTGGCGAATGCGGGATAAGGCAGATTTCGTGACCGTTTCGGGCAGGCTGAACGATGCATCGGATCCGCTCGCGCTCTATAAAAGCTGCGGCTTCGGCGAACAGGCGGTTTGGCATATCCTTAGAAAGGCGCACGAAACCGAATAAAACCTGTGAATCTTTAAAATGAATAATCTTGAAGAAATTTCGCAGGAATTTCAACCACAACTATTCATTATTCACTATTCACTAAAATAGCTACACTCCCGCTTCCACCGCCGAGCAGCTCACCTCATACGCGGTGCGAGTTTGCTCCGTGCCGTCCTCAAGCAGCTTCTTATACTCGCGGCTTTGCAGCCTGCCGACGATCGAAAGCTCCGTGCCGATCGGCGCATCGCTCAAAAACCGCGCGTTTCTGCCCCAGGCGATAAGCGGCAGATAGTCCGACTTGTTGTAGCGGCGGTTGACCGCGATAAGTATATCCGCGATCTCCCGCTCAAACGGCGTTTTGCGGTAGATGACCTCCTTGCAGATATAGCCCGAAAGCTCCGCTTCGTTGCGGTCGGCTTCGCCCTCGTCCGCAGGCCGGATCTCGCGGGCAAAAACCGTTATAATAAGGCGGTTTCCGCGCTCGCTTCTTTGATTGTAGGAGCGTATCTGACCGTGAACGTAAAAGCGCATTCCGCACTCCGCCTCCATGCTCCCGAGCAGCCGCTCGCTGATCGTAACGGGAAGGCAGTCCTCCGTGCCGCTCAAGCGCCTTACTGCAAGCTTCGTATGATAGAACGCCTCGCCGCAGATCGAATGGCTGTATTCGACGGGCGATGCGACAGTACCGATAAGTTCTATTGAATTAAGATTTTCAAACATAGCCGAACGGGGGATCCCGCTTCCTTCCGCAAAATTCGAGTTCTTTTAATACTATTAAGGAAGCGGCGCAAATATTATCGCTCGGCGGCGCATTGATTCGCCGAAAGCTCATGTCCCATGCTTCGCGCGGTCTTTTATGAAAGGACGGAAACGGATTTTGAACGATACCGATATCTTAAATGCTTCAAGCGAAAGCCTCGCCGCGCTTGCGATGCATTTCGCGCTCTACCCGCTCATGACGCCGCAGGACGCGGTGAAGCTTCTCTACCAAAGCGAATTCGGCTGCGGACACTTCGCACCGAGCCCCGAAAGAGCGCGTGAGATGCTCGAAAGGGAATGCGCGGGGCTGGAAAAGGACGAAACACACGCGAAAACCGAGCCCATCGGCGGCGGCTTTGTTCGCGTTCATCTTGAACCGCTGGTCGGGGACAAGTCCGCGCTCAATGCGCTTGCAACGGCCTTCGTGCGGTCCGCCGAAAGTCCCTGCGGAAGCATGGATGGCTTTAAATTAAGGCTCGATGCGCTCAAAAGCATGGCGGAAAGCGGAAAAGCGCCGTTTTCAGCACAGGAGCTTGCGGGATTCATGGCTGAATACGATAAGCTCGGCCGCCCCGCCGTGCATCACAGCGAGGTTTACAGAAAGAATTATCACCCCGCATACAGGGTGATAAAAAGTGAACTTGCCTAAAACGAAAACAAATACGATAAAGCAAAAAAACCGCGAATTGAACGGATTGCCCGTTCCGATCGCGGTTCGTTATCGTTTCTATGTTTGAATCAGATCTCCTTCATCCCATCGTCGGGCGAAGCGCATACGATCTCGAGATTGCCGTTTCTTATGCGCAGCTCGTCGATGAACTCCTTCTCCTTCGCGGGGTTCTTGAGCATGATGTCGTACTGAAGATGGAACAGGCTGCCCATATTGGTCGTTTTAACGCGGGTAAGCTCATGGCGTGAGGTGTACTTGCGGAAAACGTCGTTGAAAACCTCGGTGTAGTTCAGCGTTTCGGGGATAACGATGCGAAGGCTCCTTGCGCCGCTCGGGGAGCTGCCGAAGCCCACCAGAGAGAGGATGAACAGTATCACGAGCACGAGAACGCAGAGTATGACCGCTATGCCAACGGTGCCCATGCCGAGCGCAAGACCCACGGCCACGGAGAGCGCGATCAGAACGATGTCGCGCGCGGAGGCGGGAGCGGAGCGGAAGCGCACAAGGCCGAATGCGCCGGCAACGGCGAGTCCCGCGCCGAATTCGCGGTTAACGAGCATAATTATCGTTTGCACGATCATCGGAAGCAGCGCAAGCGCAACGGAAAGGCTGCGCGTCTGCTTGCTGCGGAATCTGCCAACGAGCGCGATCAAAATGCCCATAACGAGCGCCGAGCCAAGGCAGATAAGATACTCCGTAAGCGTAACGGTGATGGGGGTCTGGGTGCCGGTAAAGATGCTTTTGATAATATCCATAGGATTGCCTCCGTTTCTTATTCAAATGAGGTGTTGTTTTTATCGACCGCGCGCTTTTTCTCAAGCTCCATATTGAACGCGGTGCCGTATTTTGAGAATTTCCCGGGGTAGACCTTGTTTTCATCAAGCAGATGAACGAGCCAAAGGGGCATCGAAAACGCGGTCTTTATCTCGAGGATGAACCTGTTCTCGGGCAGCAGCGGCGTGCCGTGCGTGCCGTGCGTGAGGTCCAGATCGTCCATGCGGTAGCGCAGGTTACGATCCACGGTCAAGCGCAGGTTCTCGTCCTCGTTGTCCTCGTAGGCTATGCGCTCGCAGAAGATGTTTATCGCGGGGCGCAGGTTCGGGTAATAGCTCAGCGTGTACGCGATCTCCCTTGCGATCTGATCGTTCGGCCCCGGTGATTTTCCCGAAAGGAACGCTATAGCATCCCTGTACGGCATGATGATCCTCCGCTTGTACACTATGCCCTTAAACTTCTTTTTAAGCTCCACAAAGGCGTTCGCGTCCTCGCTCGGCTCGCCGTAGCAGCGAAGCCGCAGCTTTTCTTTATACGTCTTGGCGATGATCGAAGCGCCGATCAGCCGCATATCGGGCGTGTCGTAATAGGTGCTGCATATAGTGCTGAGGCCGTATTCGTCCTCGTGCATATGCTCGTTCAGCGTGGGCAGCATCGCGTCGAGCTGCGCTTTTGTGATAACGTATTTCTTCTCCACGCGCGTGAAGATGTTTTTGCTCTTTGCCATACTGCCTCCTTTCCGAAACCCTATCCTTGCTATTATAACATTTTTCGGGCTTGAATTAAAGCTTTCGCGTTACGCAAATTCGATTATATACCGATAGAGATTGCCGAACATAATATCCGAAACCTGCTCCTCGCTCAGTCCCAGCTTTATCAGCCTTTCTGCGATAAGCGGATACCCGCCGCTGGTTTCAAGCCCCTCGATATAGCGCCCCATGCCGTCGAAATCCGAGCCGAGCGCCGCGCAGCCGATGCCGCCCACCTCGATATAATGCGCAAGATGGCGGATAACGTCGTCCACCGTGGCCATCTTCGCCTCGGTGAGCTGCTTGTGGTAGAAGTTCACGCCGATAACGCCGCCCCTTTTCGCGATCTCCCGTATATGCTCATCCTTCATGCAGCGCGGCGCGTCGCACAGTGCGCGGGCGTTGGTGTGGGATGAAAACACGGGGAGCGTGGCGATAGAAAGCACATCGTCAATACCCGGGTCGCCAAGATGCGCAAGATCGACCGCTATCCCAAGGCGGCACATCTCCGAAATGACTTCCTTGCCGAGCGCCGTCAGCCCCTTCTTCGTTTTCTTCGCGGCGGGGTGTGCGAGGCGGTTCACGTCGTTCCAGGTGAGCGTCATCGCGCGAACGCCGAGGCGGTGCAGTATGCGAAGGTTTGATACCGTCGCCTCTATCGCTTCGCCGCCCTCCACGGTCAGCACAGTGGCTATCCGCTCGCCTGTCGGGTCAAAATCCTTCGTCAGCGGCGTAAGACGCGGGTTTGCTTCAAGCATTCGGTAATAGGCGTCGATCATGCCCATGCATTGATTGAGCGGGTTCTTATCCAGCTCCATATCTATCCATGCTGCGAAAAGCTGAAGCTTAACGCCGCCCTCGATCAGCTTATCGAGCCGGATCGCCTGATCCTTCTTCGGCGCGGCGAGATCGTAGCCGCGCTCCACCATTCCGTATAAAAAATCACAATGCCCGTCGGCAACGGGGAAAAGCTTTTCCATTTGATCTCTCGCTCTCTCGAGCGTCCTTTCATTATCGACCGAAAGCCGTATTCCGAATAATTATACCATGACTTTCGGGAAATTACATCCGCTCGCCGCCGCGTTTGCGGCTTTTTCCTTTCCTTGAAGCCTATTATACATATACAGCTTAAGGCTTTCTTAAAAATAATGACTTTTTTATTAAATCTTTTTTAAGGATGAAAAAGGCAAAGTAAAAAGCGTTTTTTCGCCCCCGCCGCACTTCCGCCTCGCTCCGCTCGACTTCCGCGCGGCGAGGCTTGACAACCTTTATGAAACAGTATAAAATATAAAAAGCACTCGGCATAAGCCGGCCGCATGATGCCCGTTCGCGCTTTTGTGATCGGCGGCTCGGGAGCGAAAAATATTTATCGGAGGGAAAAACATGAAAAAAACCATGAAGAACGCGCTTGCACTCGCCCTCGCGCTCTGCCTCGCCCTTGCGGCGATCCCCGCCTCGGCTCTGCCGCGCTTTGATGTGAAGGCGGAGGTCACGCCCAACTGGACCGTGCCCGATGGGTATAATGTTCATGACTACACCAAATGCGTGGAGTTTTTGGAGCAAACGGATGAAGATGGAGTTAAGAACGGCGAGAAGGCTAATTGGTGGGCAGGTGAGCATCCTTATGATCCGAGCAATCCCGCCACATGGTCAGGTAGCTTTTTCCGCTGGAGGGAAGTAAACGGTGAGCTGCGTTTGGAAGTGGTATCTTTTTCGAATGAGGGCAAGCATTCGGAACAGTCAACCTTCGAAGGCGCTTCAAACAGATTTCCGTTGAACTGCGCTCCTCTCGATGGTTGGTATGATCTGGTGGGTGATTTTGACTTTTCGGACTGTACTGAGCTGGTGTACATAGGTGTATGCCCGGAAAATACGCTTGAGCAGTTTGATGTTTCGGGCTGCTCTGCCTTAAACCGGTTGGAGTGCTCGGGTAATGCAATCACCGGGTTAAACATATCCGGCTGCACCGCGCTTAGGTGGCTGGAGTGCCGCAGCAACAACCTTACCGAGCTGGATGTAACGCAGAGTCCCGGGCTTAGGATACTGCACTGCGGCGGCAACAACCTTACGGAACTGGATTTAACTCAGAATCCCGAGCTTGGGTTACTGCACTGCGACGGCAACAACCTTACCGAGCTGGATGTAAGCGGCTGCATCGCGCTTGAGGAGCTGGAATGCAACTCCAACAACCTTACCGAGCTGGATGTAAGCGGCTGCACCGCGCTTCAGTATCTGAGCTGCTACTCCAACAACCTTACCGAGCTTGATCTCAGCAGTAATCCCCTGATTGATTTCGATCATATCCGCGCCGAAGGCAGCGGTTTTATTGGATATAGATATAATAGCGGTATCCTTGCTCATCCCGCGAACGGCGCAGTATTTGAAGGCTTTTATGATGAAAGCGGAGCGCTTATTTCCGAGGGTGAATGGAATGATTGGTATGGAGCATATATCTGCATGTTTGAAGGTACCCCCACCAGAACCGTAATCGCCCGCTTCTCCGGCGGCACGGCACTCCCCGGCGATATTGACGGCAACGGCAGCGTGTCGGTTGCGGACGCCATATCCACCCTGCGCCTTTCGATGGGTATCGCGGACGGCAGCGGCCTGAATACCGATGCCGCCGATATGGACGGAAACGGAAGCGTCACCCTTGCCGATGCGATAATTATTCTGCGAATCGCGATGGGACTGGCGTAAGGGAATGATGTCGCTTCGCCTATGATGCAAAATGAAGCCGCCTTCGGCTAATGATGACATTGATGTGGAAATGCCGCTCGGTGAGCGGCATTTCCATTTTAGCCTTCCCCTTGAGCGGAAGCCTTACGGCAAATGATGCTTTCCTTCGGAACATTGAGGAAGAAATTCCTGCGGAATTTCAATTGTAAATCTGAAGAAACGCCCTCGGCGTTTCAACCGCAACTATTCACTATTCATTATTCACTATTAACTAAACAACAAGGGCTGCTCCTTCCGAAGCAGCCCTTCCATTTGATCATCCTTATTTAACAAGCAGCGCATTCAGGCTCTCCGCGAACTTTGCGGGATCATCGAGCTTGAGCCCCGCAAGAAGCTGCGCCTGGCCGTAGAGTATGCCCGCATAGCTCTTGAGCAGCGCTTCATCGTCCTTAACCTTCAAAAGCGCCTCGAAAACGGGGTGGTCGGGGTTCAGCTCCAGAACGCGCTCCGCCTTCGCTTCGCCGCCCATCGGCATTTCGGAAAGAACCTTCTCCATCTCGAGCGAGAGCGGGCCTTCGCTGGTCAGTGCGGCGGGGGAGTCCGCAAGCCTCATCGAAAGGCGAACCTCCTTCACCCTGCCGTCCAGCGCTGTCTTGACCGCTTCAAGCAGCTCTGCGTGCTCCTTCTGCTTCTGCTCAAGCGCCTTCTTCTCGTCCTCGTCCTGGATGTTGATATCGTTATCGGTGATGGACTTGAAGGGCTTGCCGTCGTAGCCGTTCAGCATACGCAGCATGAATTCGTCCACGTTCTCGGTCATCAGAAGCACGTCGTAGCCCTTGCCGATCAGATACTTGTACTGCGGAAGCGCCTTTATCATCTCCTCGCTCTCGCCGCAAGCATAGTAGATCTCGGTCTGATTCTCCATAAGGCGGGCAACGTATTCCTTGAGGGTAACGAGCTTATCCTCCTTCGCGCTCTTATAAAGCAGCAGATCCTTGAGGTTCTCCGCCTCCATGCCGTAGCTCTCATAGATGCCGTATTTGAGCGAAAGCCCGAACGCCTTGAAGAATTTTTCATACTTCTCGCGGTCGAATTCAAGCATCTTTTCAAGCTCGGCTTTTATCTTCTTTTTAAGACCCGATGCGATCGCGCGAAGCTGGCGGCTCTGCTGAAGCATCTCGCGGGAGATATTAAGCGAGATATCGGAGGAATCCACAAGACCCTTCACAAAGCCGAAATACTCGGGCAGAAGATCCTCGCAGCTCTCCATTATCATAACGCCGTTGGAATAGAGTTGAAGTCCGCGCTTGTAGTTCTTGGAAAAATAGTTGTACGGCGCGCTCGCGGGGATGAACAGTATCGAGTTGTAGGTAACGCCGCCCTCGGTGCGCGAATGGATATGCGCAAGCGGCTCCTCGTAATCGTGGAATTTATCGGTGTAGAAGCCGTTGTAATCCTCGTCCGTAAGCTCCGCCTTATTGCGGCGCCAAAGCGGGACCATGCTGTTCAGCGTCTGCTCCTCGGTGACGGTCTCGTATTCGGGCTCCTTGTGCTCGCAGTCGCATTCGCCGTCCTCGTGGTCGTGGTCGCAATCATGCTCCTTCATGCGCGTTTCCTACACCATCATCTTGATGGGGTAGCGGATATAGTCGGAATACTTCTTGATAAGCTCCTTGAGCGTGTAATCTTCAAGATAGCGGTCGAAGCGCTCGTCCTCGCCGTTCTCTTTAAGATGAAGCGTTATCACCGTTCCGCAGCCGTCCGATTTTTCGGCGGGGGAAACGGTGTAGCCGTCCAAGCCCGTGCTCTCCCAGATATTCGCCTCGTCCGAACCGTAGGCGCGGGAAAGCACCGTGATCTTATCCGCAACCATGAACGCCGAATAGAAGCCAACGCCGAACTGACCGATGACCTCGAGCTCGTTCGCGGCGGGCGCATTTTCATCGGCTTCCTCCGCTTCGCCCTCGGTCTTCTTCTGCATCGCGCTGCGGAATGCGAGAGTGCCGCTCTTGGCGATCGTGCCGAGATTGGTCTCAAGCTCGTCATGCGTCATGCCGATGCCGTTGTCGATGATCGTCAGCGTGCGGTTTTCCTTATCGGGAACTATGCGGATCTCGAGACTGCCGCCGGAAGCCGCCGAATTATCGGTCAAAAGCTTGAAATGCAGCTTGTCGAGCGCATCGCTTGCGTTTGAGATAAGCTCGCGCAGAAAGATCTCCTTGTTCGTGTAAACGGAGTTGATCATCAGATCGAGCAGCCGCTTGGATTCCGTCTTAAACTGTTTCTTTGCCATATCTTTCACCTCTTTGGGTTTTATTGCATTGTTAGCACTCTGTTCTTTTGAGTGCTAACATATTGTACTCCCATCATCATTGTTTGTCAACCCCCGCAGGGAAATTCTTTTTCGATGCAAATGCGCGAAAGCGATAAACGCTGTCGAATGAATAATAAGCGCGGGAAATCCCCCGGGGATTCAGTCGGAACCAATCATTATTCATAATTCGTTTTCCTATTTCGTCAGCACCTTCGAAACAGATCGTTTTCTCGGGGGTGGAAAAGCACACGGAGACATGATATAATAAATGCGTAGATACTTACCGGTCATATCTCCTTGATACCATTGATTGTTAAGGGAGAGCGCCCCTTTCCACCGCAATAAACAAAACTACGGAGGATTTTTTATGAAAAACAAACTAAAGATCTCAGTTGCCATCTTAACAGCCTGCGCGCTGTTGTTCGCGGCGGCGCTGCCGCTTACCGCGCTGGCAAAAAGCGAAAGCTCTGCCCCGCGCAGCGGGGAGATCTGGGACGGCAGCATCGCTTCTTCTTTTGCTGGCGGCAGCGGAACGGAGGATGATCCCTACCTTGTTACAAACGGCGCCGAGCTTGCGTATCTGGCGCAGATCGTGAACTCGGGCGAAGCGCCCGACTGGTACAGCTTCCATGTAAGCCTTGAAAACGATATCTATCTGAACGATACGACAGGCTGGGAGAGCTGGAGCGAGGAAAACGCCCCCGCGAACGAGTGGACGCCGATCGGCTGGGCGGAGGTTTTGGATGACGACGGCTTTAACGAGCAGTACGATCTCTCCCATGCCTTTAACGGTGCGTTTGAGGGCAACGGGTACACGGTGTACGGCGCTTACGCAGTCGATCGCGACGATATGGACGGAATGAGCGGATTCGGAATATTCGGCTGTCTCGGCGAAGGCTATATCGATGCGCTGAATGTGGATGCTTCGTTTGTCCACGCCGTCTCCGAGGTCGGCGCGATCGTCGGCATTCATTGCGGCGGCGTGGTGTGGGGCTGCACCAATCGCGGAACGGTCAGCGGTAATTACTGCACAGGCGGCATCGTCGGAAATGCATACGGAATGATAACGGACTGCGTAAACTACGGCAGCGTATTCGGCGTTATCGCAGCGGGCGGCATCGCGGGAAGGCTTCATAGCACCGGCTTGATGTCATGCTCCAACCATGGCTGCGTGCAGGGCGTTGAAGAGGTTGGCGGAGTGGCCGGCAGCGCCGGGCACTCCGACCTTGTGTACAGCTCAAACACCGCTTCCGTTATCGACTCCAATCAGGTCGGCGGAATTATAGGATCCCAGCAGTGGAGCCTCGTTGGGGCTTGCTGGAACTGCGGCGATGTAGAAGGATGCGACTTGGGCGCAATCTATACGGACGTTTATGCGGCAGGCGGCATATCGGGCAATATGCAGAGCCTGTTCGTTCAGTACTCTGACGGCGTCGAGGAGATAATCCCCTCAATGATCGATAACTGCTACAATACCGGCAGCGTCCGTGGCGTTGAGGATATGGGCGGCATCGTCGGCGCATCGAGCGAGGACGGCTGCTCTGTAAGCTGCTGCTACACAACGGGCTTTGTCGGAGGAGAAGATGCGGATGCGATAATCGGCTTCGGAGGCATCTTCATGGGCGACAGTATAGTAAATTGCTATTACCTTGAGATCGAAGGCAGTGCGCAGAGTCCCTATGCCGAGGCTGTGACCGCCGAGCAGCTCCGAAACGAGTCCACATACGAAGGCTTTGATTTTGCGGAGGTGTGGACGATGGAAGGCAGTGAGGATTATGAATACGCCGAGCTGATCCGAAACCCGCATGAGCAGGGCGGCGAGCCCCAACCCGCGCTCCCGGGCGATGCGGACGGCAACGGCACCGTGAATATTGCGGACGGCATTATCGCTCTGCGCTTCACTCTTGGGCTTATCGACGAAGGCGCGATAGTGCTTGAAAACGCGGACATGAACGGCGACGGCTCGATTTCGGTCGCGGATGCGATACTTATTCTGCGCATAGCGCTCGGGCTGTAAGAAGCTTTGTTTTTAACAAACGGAAGGGCAGTTCATTATAAAACTTTTATCGGAGTGGGAGACCGCTCCGATTTTTATATGGTTTTAGACGGAAAACAGCCCGAAAACAGCCTGAAACGGCACGCCGAACGCATAAAGTGGGGAAGGGTGGAGAAAAATGCGGATAATATAGAAAAAACAAGCAATATATTTTTTCGGGGGGGGGGTAGAAAACAATGCCTGTAAATGATATAATGTTACCGAACGAAGCCAAGTCAAGCTTGGCAGGATAGAGCCATTCGAGCCGACCTCGAAGTGGATATAACTAAAAGAACCATGTATCCGAATATCAAACAGTCTAAGCAAAATCTATAAGGAGGTTCTTATGAAAAGGAAGCTTTTAAGAATCGTTTCTCTTGTGCTTGCGGTGGTATTTACAGCCGCGCTCACCGTTTCCGCGCTTGCCGGCAGTCAGCCGCGGACGGAAACCGACATTGAAAAGCTGACCGCTTTCTTCAATCAGCCGACCGCGACCGATGGCATACTAAACGGCGATGCCTGCTATATCGTCGATATCCCCGAGGATGCCGGCACGATGTTCGGCGGCAGCTATAACGGCGGCGCGAGCACTCCGCTCGTTGAGTACGGAAAATTCATGCTCAGCTTCGGCATTTGGGTTTACGGCGAGGTTTACGATCCGTATACCGGGCAAACCCTTGCCTGGGACGATTGGGATTATCCCGTTTGCCCCGATCTGTACGGTCCGCTCGATCTTGCGGGAACGAGCTTCATTCTTTTTGAAAACCGCCACAGGAACAGCACCCATATCACGCAGATTATCCTTGACGGCTGCCAAAGACTTAAAACGGCGGATATCGGCTATCAGCCTTTCTGCACCGAGTTTTCCGCGCTCAATTGCCCGCAGCTTGAAAAGATAACGGGAAATGAAGCCGCCTTCGAGCGCATAGCCGTCCGGCCCGCCGCATTCTCCGAACCCCTATATGCAAGTGTGTTCGGCTGCGGCACGATCTGCGAGCTGAATTATGATGCGCAGCAGGGCGAGGCGTTCACGCTTTGCGCTTCGGAGAGCGAAAGCTTCGTGGGCTGGTTCGATGGCGGCGTGCTCGTCAGCGAAAGCCGGGAGTATTCAGTAACAAACGGCGCAAATCTTGTTGCCTGCTTCGGCGGCGATGCGAACGGCGACGGCAGTATCGGCATTTCCGATGCCGTGCTCGCTCTGCGCGCCGCGATGGGCGAAAATGCGCCGCAGAATACAGCCATGCTCGACGTGAACGGCGACGGCTCGGTCTCGATCACGGACGCGATCCTGATCGCCCGCTTTGCGCTCGGCATCTGATAAAAACGGCATCAGCCGCAACCGGAGCGCGCGATCTGGCATTTTGCTGAGCTTGTAAAACGCATTCCTGCATATCGACCTGATATCGGAGCGGGCAACCGCTCCGCCTGACCATTGACAAAGCCCGCGTTTTAGCGGGTTTTGCCATATTAAAGGGTAAATGGATCGGCGAATCAGCATGGAGAAAGAGAGGAACTCCTTTTTCCATAGTTGATCTGAACCAAATTAGTGGAAATTTGCACGTCAAACACCATTTTACCAATCAGTTCGAGCTTGGCATATCTCTTTGCTGGCTTAGCAGTATCAATTGAATTTATCGTAAGCTATTGTACCTTGTCACCCATATCATGGCAGCGGCACCGCATACAGCGCGGGTATTGCCAAATAGGCGGTCCTTGCTATCGGCTCGCGCTTGCGGGAGAGGGGAGTGCCGTTTTTGAGGTATTCGCGATAAGTCTGATACACGCTGCCGCGGATCGCTTTTCGTATCGTAACGCATTCGCCCTCCTTCAGCGACGCATCCGTAGTGAACTCCGGTTCGCCGGGCTCGATCGTTTCGATAAGCTCGGTCAGAACGCGTATCTCATCGTATTCCTCGGGAAACGCTTCGCCGTAGATCTCGCAGCAAAGGCAGTTCTTTTCGTCGTCCGTCCACATGAATATGTAGATCGTTTCGTCCGTGCTGTTTTCAATAACAAGATCCGCGCCGCCCCAGCTCAGTGAAGCGTCGCGCCCGCCCTCCGCGTAGCTGATCTTCCTCGAATGCCCCGTGCGCTTTGGAACCTCGAGATCGGCCATTATTGCACAGTTGTAGAGCGTGGTGCTTATCTGGCATATCCCGCCGCCGTACTGCTGCTCGGTCTGCCTGCCGCCGAGCGCAAAGGCAGTTGCCTTCATCCAGCCGTTTTGCTTCGTTCTCTCGCCGAGCACTGCGTTGCATGAAAGCGTTTCGCCCGGCTTGAGCGCGCGCGAATCCAAAAGCGCCGCCGCTTTCTTTATATTATGCACCCTTCCTTGAGTTGAGAGCGAAGGGCTGTTGTATGAAGTGGAGAAGAACGCCCTTCGCTGCGGCAGCGGCGGCACGGCGCCCTCGGGCTCGACGGGCATGAACGGCAGCTCCGCCTCCCTCGCGCCGGAGAGTATCAGCTCGGCGGCGGCCTCGCGGTCGACACTCCTGCCACTTTTGGGCGCGGTAACGGCGAATCTCGAGTTGCGCATAAGCTCGCTTCCCTCGGCGGCGACGGCTGCGGCGCTCAGCAGCTCCGCTTCCCTCGGCGCTTCGTCGAATATCGCCGCGCCTGCCTCGATCGCATCGCGAAGCCTTCGTCCGTCCTCGGGCAGAAAGCGCACCTCGTAGCTGCCGCTCCCGTTTGAAAGCGCAAGATCAAGCACCTCGTCAAGATCGTTCCCTATCGTCATATCCGCGCTCGTGAAGCTAAGGCTCCCGTCACCGCAGCTCAGCCTGCATTCGTAAGCGCGGCTCTCCGCCTCAACCGCCGTATTCAGCTCGCGCCTCGCCTCGTCGCGCGTCATACCGCCTACGTCAACGCCCATTATTCGGGTGCCGTCCGCAAAGGTTCTCTTGAACAGCCGCCCGGTGAGCACCGAATCCGGCGCGGGCGAAGCAAATGCATCGGGGATAGCGGGGGAGACGGCGCTATCAGCGGAGTCGGGCGAAGAATGCTCCGCCGTCGGCTCGGGCGGCATGCTCCATGTTATCGCGCAGGAAAGAAGCGGCATCAGCATCAGCGCCGCAAGCACAGTGAACAGCGGAAAAATGCGCGGCAGCGGCGCGTTGGAGCCGAGCTTCGCCTCGTGCGCTTCATATTCGATCTCGTTTTTTCAGTCGTATCCATTTCGGCCTCCGATCATAAATATAAAAAACTTTTCACGCATTAGCTTGTTGTGTTAAAGGCAAAAATATGATATAATCTGCAACGGAAACAGACGGCTTATCGAAAGGAACGGTACCCCGAATTTTTCAACAAACACTTTGATTTCGATCCGCAATGCGGATGGAGATAATAAAGAATCGGAGGAAAAACATGAAGAAAACCCTAAAGCGTATGCTCGCGATCGCGCTGATCGCGGCAATGGCGTTCTCCGCGCTTGCCTTCAAGGCAAACACAGGCAGCGTGAACGCCGATGCGGATGCGCAAAAAGCGCAGGAAGCTTCCCGCCCGGTCGTGACCGATCCGAGTGAGATCGTTCCAATCATCGTCAAGCTCGAGGGAGAGCCCGTTCTTGCGCGCATGAGCGTCAGGGACGCCCGCTCCGCCGAACTGACCGTCGAGCTCAAGCAGAAGCAGCAGAAGGTCATTTCCGCCATCGCTTCCAAGCTCGTGAAGGATGCTTCCTTCAAGGTCGACTATCAATACACCCTTCTCTTCAACGGCTTCTCGTTCCATGGCGAATATCGCCTGATCGACGAGATCAAGTCCATCCCGGGCGTTGCGAACTGCTACCGCAGCGACGTGTATGCGGTTCCCGAGGACGTTAAGCCCGAGGGCGAGGACGACAGGCTTGGCACCTCCGTCGGCTGGATCAATGCTGATGATATGTGGGCGCTCGGCTACACCGGCCAGGGTCAGACCATCGCTGTCATCGACACCGGCATCAAAACGAACCATCCCAATTTTGCAACTGCGCCGCAGGATCCGCACTTCACCGCGGCGGGCATCCAGAGCGTTCTCGATCAATACGATCTCTGCGCCGAGCAGCGCTACAACGGCACCCTCACCGGCAGCCAGCTCTATTACAGCGCAAAGCTTCCGTACACCTTCAACTACTACGCCGGCAGTCTCGACGTAGGCCATTCCGATGCGCGCAGCGACCACGGCACCCACGTAAGCTCCATCTGCGCCGGCAACGACAACAGCGCAAGGGGCGTTGCGTACAACGCGCAGATCGTCACCATGCAGGTGTTCCAGAATGGCGGAGCCGAATGGTCCACAATTATGGCGGCGCTCGAGGACTGCGCATATCTCGAAGTTGATGCCGTAAACATGAGTCTCGGCGCGGACTGCGGCTTTACCGAGGAGGACGAGGATATGAACGCCGCATACGCTCTGCTTGCTCAGCACGGCGTGAACGTGGCGGTCGCCTCCGGCAACAGCGGCACCACCGGCTCGGGCAACAACTATTCAAGCAACACTCCCACGCTGAATATCGATAACGGCCTCACCTCCACCCCCGGCACCAATCCCGGCTCGCTCTCCGTTGCGGCAAGCTCAGACAGCGCGGCTGCTTCCGTTACCTATTTCAGCAGCAGGGGCACCACCTCCGATCTTAGGATCAAGCCCGAGATCATGGCGCCCGGCGACAATATCAACGCGGCGACCGACTCGTCCTATTCCGGCGGCAACTACGGCAGCAAGAGCGGCACGAGCATGGCGACCCCGCATATTGCGGGCGGTATGGCGCTTGTGAACCAGTATGTAAACGCCAACTTCCCCAATCTCAATGAGACCCAGAAGATGCGTATGGTCAACACGCTTCTTATGAGCACCGCCGTTCCATCCAAATCGGTCGGCACTCCCTACCTCGTTCGCGCACAGGGTGCCGGTCAGGCCGACCTCACCGCTGCGATCAGCACCAAGGCATATATCGAGGTTCCCGGACAGATGCGTCCCAAACTCGAACTTGGCGATGATGACGGCTATACCGGCATATTCAATCTCAGCTTCGACGTTGTGAACTTCGGCAACACCGCGCTCACCTACACCGTAAACCCCTATGTTCTTACCGAGAGCACACAGCTCAAGATCATCGGCGGTCAGCAGCTCTACTGTATGACGGATTCTGCGCTGAACATCACTAATAACGTGACCGTGACCAAGCCGAATACCGTCACCGTTCCCGCGAACGGCAGAACGACCGTCAACGTTACGATCAACGTAAGCCCCTATGCATCGTATCTCAACGAGCGTTTCCCCAACGGCGCCTACATTGAGGGCTTCATCACCCTTGACGGCACCGTCGATCTCTCCGTTCCTTTCCTCGGCTTCTATGGCGACTGGGAGAAGGCGGCGGTATTCGATCGCGAATACTACTACGACACCTATCTGCACACCAACACGCTTCCCGCGGAATGGGGCGTGAACACCGCGAAGGCGGGCGATAAGCTCCTCGGCGTCAACCCCTTCGGCACCACCACCGATTTCTATTTCGATCGTGCCTCCATCAGCCCGAACAACGACGGCGTTATGGACGCGATAGACGACGTTCGCACCTATCTCTTGCGCAACTGCGAGACCTTCCGTTATGAGGTGCTCAACGCGCAGACCGGCGCACAGCTCTACGTCAAGGACATTCCGCTCATGACCAAGGGCGTTGAAAACAGCTGGCTCTCGCAGGTCGAACCCGTCGGCGCATACGAAGAAAGCGCCATCGATCCCTGGAACGGCGGAGGCCTTGCCAACGGCACGAGCGTTATCCTCCGTATGACCGGTTTCATGCAGAGCTGGGATGAATTTGATCCCGCCGCGAATGAGAACGCGATCTGGGAGATCCCCGTCACCATAGATATCCAGGAGCCAGAGGTCGTTTACTGGAATATGCAGAACGGCAATCTTGCACTCTATGTTTCCGATAACCACTACGTCGCTTTCGCGGGCGTTTACTCCAATGCGAACTGTACGCAGCTAATCGCGTCTCGCAGCGTTGAGGAGCGTCAGCGTGGCGCTACGAGCATTCTCGACTTCAACGTTGGCAATCGCGACACCGTCTACGTTAAGCTCGGCGACTATGCGGGCAACAGCATCATCGCTACCGTCACCGCCGGCGAGGGCGGCTCGCTCGATCCCGTCGATCTTGAGGGCGTCAGCTTCGAGACAAACAGCCTCGAGATCTACGAGGGCTTCTCAGGCGAGCTCAATCTGATCCGCGAGCCCGCAAATGCGAACAGCTTCGACGTCGTATGGACGAGCGCGAATGAGAATATCGCCACCGTCACCGGCGGCCTGCTCAAGGCGACCGTCACCGGCGTAAACCAGGGCACCACCACCGTTACGGCGACCGCGACCGACCGCAACACCAATATGGTCTACACCGCGACCACGACCGTGATCGTAAACGACTATCCCACCGTCAGCGAGGCGCTGAACGCACAGGGCGGCAACATAGCCTTCACCACCACAGGCACCTATCCCTGGGTAGTTGAGTTCAAGGACAACAGGGTGTGCATCAAGAGCACCAACCAGGGCGTGAACTCGTCGAACTCGACCGTAACGAGCGAAGCGCTGACTCTCGAGGCGGGCGATAAGCTCAGCTTCAGCTGGTCCGTCAGCAGCGAGAGCAACTACGATAAGCTCAAGTTCTACGTCAACAACAACGAAATCGTCAATATCAACGGCGCCGTGAACTGGACGAACTATGAGTACACCGTACCCTCAAACGGCACCTACACCTTCAAGTGGGCTTATGAGAAGGATTCCTCCGTGCATAACGCCGACGATACCGCATGGGTCGACGATGTGAGCGTTACCTACGTCAATCCTCCTGAACCCTCCTATCTGCTCGGCGACTGCGATCTGAACGGCAGCGTGCTTGTTGCAGACGCGGTGCTTGCAATGCGCCATGCGCTCGGCCTTGAAACGCTCACCGGCGACGGCTTCCTTGCCGGCGACGTAAACTTCGACGGCTCCGTCTCCATGGGCGATGCGGTCCTGATCATGCGCTATGCGCTCGGACTCATCAACGAGTTTTGATCCTCCGCATTGATCTGCGGATACTGAGTTAATGCATAAGGAAAAAGGACCGCCTTCATCCGAGGGCGGTCCTTGTCGTTGCGTTTTCGGAGCGGATATGGTAGAATTTCAGGCATGAAGGAAAGAATAACGATCAAAAAAGAATTCATGCGCCTTGCGCTCGCCGAGTCCGAAAAAGCGTTCGCTGTCGGCGAGGTGCCAGTGGGCGCTGTTGTGGTGCAAAACGGCGAGGTGATAGCCTCCGCGCATAATCTCACCGAGCAGCTTTCGGACGCTTCCGCGCATGCGGAAATGCTTGCGCTCAAGCAAGCCGCCGAAAGGCTCGGCACGAGGCGGCTTTCCGGCTGCGAGCTGTACGTAACGCTCGAGCCCTGCGCGATGTGCATGGGCGCGATCCTCAATTTCAGGATCGGCGCGCTCTGCTTCGGCGCGTTCGACGACGCGGCAGGCTGCACGGTCTCCCGCTGCGAGCTTGCAAGGCTTACGAACCAAGGCCTGCCCTTTGTGGGCGGCATGCTCGAGGATGAATGCAGGTCGATACTGAGCCGCTTCTTTTCCGAGCGCCGCGAGCAGGATCGTTCGGCGCGGATCTGCACGCATACCGGCGGCGCCGAGGAGCAACAAACGGGAGAAGAATAGCCCTCGGCGGATCGCCGCTATCTGAGCGCGTGCAGCCCGTCCGTATGCAGCGCGCCCGCATAGCTGCGCTCGGAGAAAACGCGGGCCTGAAGTATGCTCGTTTTGCCGTAGCGCCTGCGGATCGCGTCCACGGTCTTCTCAACGGCAAGCCGCTTGCTCCTTTTTGCCGCGTCCTCGAATAAGCAGGATTGGTACGGCGCCATGTCGGGGATGAGCCCGGTGCATCTGATGCCGAGGCTTCTTATGGGTCTTGCCCAATTATAGCTCAGCTTCAAAAGCGCGAATGCGGCGTCACGCAGCTCGGTCGATATGCAGCTTGAAAACTCGAGCCTTGCCTGTCTTTCGAAGCTCATAAGCGTTGTGTCGCGCACGCTCAGCACCACCGTGCTTCCGAGCACGCCGTACTTTCGCATGCGATACGCGACCGACTCCGCAAGCGACTGCAGCAGCGCCAGCGCCTCGTCAAGGCTCTTAACGTCCTTCGGCGGGGTGAAGCTGTTGCCGATGCTCTTCATCGGCGGCGCAGAGCCTATTTTCGCCACTTCGGAATGATCCAGCCCGTTCGCGCAGCGCCGAAGCTCCATTCCGTTATTCCCGAGCCAGCTGCGAACGAGCGCCTCGTCCTCGTTTGCAAGCTCGCCTATGGTCTTAACTCCCCTCGCGTTGAGCTTCGCCTTGGTCTTTGGGCCCACGAACAGCAGATCCTCAACGGGCAGGGGCCAAACATTGCTTCTGAAATTCTCCGGCGTGATGACGCTCGTCGCGTCGGGCTTTTCCATATCCGAGCCGAGCTTTGCAAAGCATTTATTGAAGCTCACGCCCACCGATGCGGTGAGACCGAAGCTCTTTTTATACCTTTGGCGTATCTCGTCGGCGATCTCTGCGGCGTCCCCGGCAGTGGGGGCGTAGGGGCTGATGTCTATCCATGCCTCATCCATCCCGAAGGGCTCCATGCGGTCGCTGTACGTTCCGAGCAGCGCGCGGCTCTCGAACGTCACCTGCTCGTATTTTTCAAAATGGCAGGGTACCAGCACGAGCGAGGGGCATTTGAGCAGTGCCTCGCCTATGGGCTCCGCCGTTTGAACGCCGAAGCTTTTGGCGATATAGTTTTTTGCGAGGATTATCCCGTGCCGCGCCTCCTTGTCGCCGCATACGGCGACGGGGTAGGGGGCGAGGGACGGGTCGTCCCGTATCTCCACGCTTGCGTAGAAATTGTTTATATCCACGTGCAGGATGCTTCGCTTCATTCTCTCGTTCGGATCGAAAATGCTCATGCTCCGGCGCCTCCATCATCGTATTATCGAAAAATTCTCTTAATTCTATCCTTGAAACATTATAACACTCTAAACAAGAGAAGTAAAGAGGTTTATTCTAACAAAAAGAGAATAATTTTTAAAAATACGCTTGCAATTCTCCGAAAACTGTATTATAATGGGAGCGTAAAGAGAATGCACCGGGTAAAACAGAACCAAACGGAGGTAAATATGATAACTGAAGTGAAGGAAAAAAAGAGCGGCAAGCGCAGCAAGGGCTCGAGCGAGCAGGAGAACGCCCGCTTCGGCGCGAAGCTTGCGGAGCTGCGCAAGCAAAAGCATATCACCCAAAAAGAGCTTGCCGAGAGGATCAGCAGGGAGGGGGATAGGCTTTTCGGCAGGGAGGCGATCACGGACCGCGCCGTCAGCAAATGGGAAACAGGCGCAAGCCTGCCCGATGCGCAGCAGTTCATCAGCATCTGCCATATCCTCGGCGTGACGGACGTGCTGCATACCTTCCGCGGTATTGCGAATTCAAGCGACCCCTTCGCGGGGCTCAATAAGCTCGGCAGGGAGCGCGCCGCGGAATACGTCGGCATGCTCGGCGAAAACCCCCATTTCTCGCTCAATGAGCCCTCGAGGCAGCCCATCCGCCAGATCCCGCTGTACGACCTTCCCGCTTCCGCCGGCACCGGTGTTTTTCTGGACGGCTCGGGCTACACCATGATAGATGCCGATGGCTACGCCGCAAGCGCCGCCAACTTCGCCGTTCGGATCAGCGGCGATTCGATGCTGCCGCTGTTTGAGGACGGGCAGATCGTCTACGTTCGCCAGCAGCAGGAGCTTGCAAGCGGCGATATCGGGATCTTCATCCTCAACGGCGAAGCCTACTGCAAGATGCTCAATACCGACAACGGCGTTTCGCTCGTTTCGCTGAACCCCAAGTATAAGCCGATCATCCCGAGCGAGGGCTCCGATCTGCGCATTGTCGGGCGCGTCGTGGGCTGAGCCGCGCACAGGCCGAACTATTGATATAATGTACGAAACCGCAGGTTAGCGCCTGCGGTTTTATCATATCCGTATGAATTTTTGCAGCAGCACTGCATCGGCCGGCGGCGATGCGTCAGTTCATAGCCGCAAAGCCGCGGCCGACGACCTCCTTGGTCTCAACGATCGAAAACAGCGCCTTGGTGTCGTGCTTGCGAACGATCGCCTTGAGCTTGCCAAGCTCCGTGGTCTTGATTATGCAGTAAACGATCTCGCGCTGCTCGCCCGTGTATGCGCCCTCGCCGTGCAGGAAGGTGACGCCGCGGTTCATGTCGCTCATAACGTGCGGCGCGATCTCGTCCCACTTCTTGCTGATGATGAACACGGTCACGTTGCGGTTGAGCCCCTGCATCCCGTAGTTGAATGCCGTGTTGGAAACGAAGGTCGCAAGCATGCTGAAAAGTGCGGGGCGAACGCCGAAGAAGAAGCCGAGCACCGTCATGATGATGAGGTTGTACGCGATGTTGAAGGTGCCGATCTGGATGGAGAAGCGGCGGCTCAGGATAACGCTCAAAACGTCCATGCCGCCGAGGGTCGCGCCCCTTTTGACCACGGGAACGCCGATTATGCCCATCAGCGCCGCGCCCACGACCGCCGAAAGCATCTCGGAATTCTCCCCAAGATCGATGCGGAAGTTCGCCACAAAGGGGATGGAGAAAAACAGCGAGTAGAGCAGGGTGGCCATAGCGCTGAAGATGATGAATTTGGCGTTCATGTACTTGAAGCCGATCACGACGAGCGGCAGGTTCAAGAGGATCAGCGGAACAAAGCGCGGCAGCCCCGTGACGTATTCAACGAGCATCGCGATACCCGTAACGCCACCCGAAAGAAAGTGGTTCGGCGTGTAAAAGGCGCTGATAACGAGGCTCTGCAGAAAGCAGCTCACAACTATCAAAACAAAGGTGATGAAGTCCTGCTTCAGGTCGAAATTCGGATCGAATGGGTTGAAAGGCACCTTCGGATCCACGTTCTTTTTGCTTGTTTTCATATTTTCCCCTCCTGATATCACTGCTCCGCGCCGCGTTCGCTCGGCTGTTCGGCGGGCTCGGCGGTGCCGTCCTGTTCAGCGCCTTCGTCCCCATCCTCCGCACCGAAGGGCGATGGGTCCTCGCCTTCATCCTCGCTGATCAGCGCGAGCAGCGTGTCGTAATAAAGCTTTTGATTTATCTCGCTCCACCTGCGCTCGGCGATGCGCGTATATTTGGCCGAGGGCAGCTTGATGTTCAGCTCAAAGAAGGGCTCGCCGTTCTCAACGAGCGAAAGCCGCGTTGAAAAATTGCCCTCGGAATGAAAGGTAGAGCTCATCTGAGCGGTGTTTTCAAGGCGAAAGGCCTCGGTGCGGGCTTCAATGCATTCCCTTATGGAATCGCGCAGCGAGCGCGGCAGGTTCTTTTCAAACAGCGCCGCGATCTCCTCGCCGCGCCGCGTCAGCACAACGGTCTGGATGCGGTAGGTCGGGATCGTGGCAATGCAGGCGCTCTGCTCAAGCTCGAGCAGCCGCTCCGAAAGCTCTATGTAGTTTTCATACCCCTGCTCGAACATCACGCTCGCTATCTGATCGCGCGAAAGCGGGAAGCCGGCAAGCTTTAGAAGGTAGAGCACCGAGAGCTTCTCGCGGTCCTCGCCGTTTGAAAAAAAGGCCATAACAGCACCTCGAAGAGTATTTGTTTTGCCCGAAAAATAAACGAAAAATCGGGCGTTCGCGGGAGTGCCCGATTATTATACCACATTCTTTCTCAAAAAAAAATTACCAAAAGGGGTTGCAAAATTAAAAATTTTGTGTATAATAGTCTCAGACAAGGGGTTATAGCCCAGCTGGTTAGAGCGCTACGTTGACATCGTAGAGGTCGTTGGTTCGATCCCAACTAGCCCCACCATATATCTATCCTGTGGTGTGCGTTACGTCCCGATTATAAACCCTCACTTTTACATTAGGGGCATTAGTCGAAACGTGAAAGGCACCCTCACTCCAACGGAGTGCTTCCTTTTTCAGGGTACCGAGAAGCATTAGCTTTGCACCCGCACCTGTCTGATTCGGACGGGTATTATCTTCGGGGCGGACGGCACGACGGGATGGACATTGCCGAATGGTGTAACGGTAACACTAACGACTCTGACTCGTTCATTCAAGGTTCGAATCCTTGTTCGGCAGCCAATCAAAAACAGCCACATTTGTGACTGTTTTTTGATTGTTTGGAATAGTAAGCCTACGAACCCCTTCGCAAAAAGCTGCCTTATTTAAGCAGTTGCCTATTGCCGCGGATACATGGTATAATATCCACACGGATGCGGCCAATGCGCCGCCGCCGAATATTTGCCGATATCGGAGGGATAACGATGAACAACAGCAAAAGACGGCTTCGTGCCATGACCGCCATGCTTCTTGCGTTGCTGCTGCTGCCGCTTTGGAGCTTCGCTTTTCGTATCACCGCGGAGAACGCCGCCGGTACCGCTTCTAACCTTGACCTCAACCATGACCTTGACCTTGGTTCCGATCTTGACTTCGGTTTCGATGGGCCTGCCGCACTCGGTGCCGGAGTCGACTTCAACGCCGCTGCCGCTTTGCCGCTCGACGATCTGACCCTCGATGACGTGCTGAACGTTCCCGGCGGCTCGATCCATTTTGAGCAGGAGGGCGACGTATCCTTCGTTCCGATGGAATTCGGCGACAGGACCATTGCATACCTGACGGGCAGCGCGCATATCGTGCTCCGCTTTACGGTGGATATGGCTGCAAACTCCGCGCTGTATCTCGAGCGCAACACCTATTTCCGCTGGATCAACGATCATTCGGAGCTCTACGTGAACGGCGAGGCAGTCAACTGGCTCGAGGAGAAGGCCTATATGCAGGCCTGGAACACATACGCTTACGTTGCCGAGCAGGCGGGGGAGTACAGCTTCGAGCTCAGCATCGGCATTGGCGACGGTTCGTACTATCATTTGGATAATTTCGAATATGTGAGCGATCCGACGGATGCTTCGCTTTCGGCCGCGCTCAACACTTCGGGCGGCGATCTTCGGTTTCTGACCTATGGAAACGTCGATTTTGCGGCGGTCGAGCAGGATGGCAGGAGCGTTGCGCTTGCTGATGAATTCTACGAGTTCTACCTCTGCTCCGCAATTCGCACGCTTCCCGTTCAACTCGAAGCGGGCGATACGCTCACCTTCGATTACAAGGTGATGGGCATGGCCAAACACCATTATTTCTGCTTCTACGTGAACGATCAGGCCGTTTTCTTCACTCCCACACTCGATAATGACGAGCAGTGGCATTCCTACACATTCACGGCGCAATCGGCAGGCACATACAGCTTTGAGTGGATGTATTGGAAAACAGCTTATGCAGAGGCTGCAAGCGAGCCTTCGCTTGCGCTTGATGAGATCGGCATCAACAGACCGGATGAACAGCAGCTCGTTTCCGTCGATGAAGCGCTGAACGTTCCGGGAGGCTCGATCCACTTCACTTCGAGCGGGAATCAGCCCTTCTATACGGAGACCGTGTTCGGGCGTACCTATGCGGTCTCGGGCGCAAGGTACACGCAATACGGAAGCGGAACGCTTGCCGCCTCGGTCTACCTTGAGGTCAATGAAACCCTCAGCTTCGATTACAGGAGCAACGGCGGCCTGGAAGGGTACGGACTGATGTTTTATATCAACGACGTGACCTACATCGACACACCGCACTCCGGCCTTCAGCCCGATAATTGGTCGAGGCTGACCTTCGTTGCCGAGCAGGCGGGGCTATATGAGCTCAGATGGGTGGCTACGCACGGAAACGGCAGGGCTATGCACATCCCGCTTCAGCTCTACATAGACAACGTGAGCGTTGAATCGCAATACGATCAGGAGCTCTCCGAAGCGCTGAACGTGACGGGCGGCAGCATCCGCTTCTATACGGTCGATGCGGATCGCTTTGTGCCGGCAGAAGCGGAGGGCAGGTACTGCGCCGCCACGGACACCGAGAATAAAGTCAATTTCAGCACCAGGCTCATGACGGAGTTCATCGAGCTGTCGGCGGGGCAGTCGATCTCGTTCGAATACTTCTTTGACTTCGAGAGATATGAAACAAGCGCCGGCTTCTCGTTCGAAGTGAACGGGATGTCTCAGCTGAGCACGCATCCGAACGGTGCAAACATCAACCAATGGCTCAGCTTCAACTACGTGGTCCCCGAGAGCGGCACCTATCGCTTCACTTGGCGATTCTACGGAACAGGTGTTTCGATCAATAACAGCGGCAGGCTGCTCGTGGACAACGTCCGTATCCGCGCCGGTGCGAGCGGCGACATAAACCACAGCGGCGACGTGACCGTTGTGGACGCGATCCTCGCGCTTCGCGCCTCGATGGGGCTCATCGAGCTCTCCGAATGGGAAGCGGAATACGGCGATATGAATGTGGATGGGCAGATCACCCTTGTGGACGCGATAATGGTGCTCAGAGTCGCGATAGGCCTTGAATAACGCGCGCTTTCGACCCACCGAATAACGGGAAAACTAAAAGCGAAAGGCGAAAGGCGTACAGACGAAGAACTGAGACGCGAAAAAACGGAAATACTGAACTTTGAAACACGGAAGCTCCGTCAATGGAAAAAGCTCCTGCCCGGAAAAAAAGGCAGGAGCTTTACAATATCACAAAAAACGGGCCTTAAGCAGCAGGGAAGCGGGAAGCCGCGAAGCTTTCGCGCCGGCGCTGTCAAGGCGTCACAGCTTGGTGTAGCCGCTCGTGGTGATGAAGCCGTCGAGCTTTCTGCCGGCCTTGCAGAGGGGGCAGTTGTCGCTCGAATAGTAGTTGTAGCTGCCGAAGTCGGAGCGCTTGAACACCGTGTGAACGGGGATGCCGCCCAGCTCGTCGATAGCCGAGAAGATGGAGCCGATGCCCACGATGCGTCCGCCGTAGTAGCCAACGCATTCCGCCGCGCGCGCAAGGCTTCGGCCGGTGGATGCGGTGGAGATGAGGATCAGCACGTTGCAGTTGGTCACAAAGGGCTGCAGATCGCTCGAGAAGGTGAGCTGGTTGTTGGAGTTGATGCTCGGCGTGATAACGTGGATCTCCGCGCCGCTGTTGATGTCGCGCCCGGGGGAGGAGAGCTCCTTTGCAAGGAATGCGCCGATGTTCTGCGTGTATTCAAGGCAGATGATCGTGTCTATCTGCGTGTAGCGAAACTGCTTCGCAAGCACGTCGGCGGTCTCGGCAGCCATGGCGGCGTTCGTGCGCACCTCGGTCATGCTTATGTAGTGATCCACGTGGGCATGACTGGTCGCATAGTGGCCGGGATAGATGTTGAGCTTTATGCGCCGGTTTCCCTTTGCGGGAACGGATACGGGATTCATCAGCATAGGAATACCTCCTTAATTTCAGCATAACTGCTTCTGTAATTATTGATTATAACACTTTTTTCCGAACAATACAATATATATTATCAACGTTTTTCGCCGAATTCGAAAATAAAGCTTGCAAACTTCCGCTCCATGCCGTATAATACATGCGTTGCGCCAGACGGGGAGTTAGCGGTGCCCTATACCTGCAATCCGCTGCAGCAGGGTTGGATTCCCGCCCCGAGGCTCACACTTGCGCAGCCGGCTCGGCTGCGTTCACGATGAAGGTCGGGTCCCGTGCAATCTTCTGCCGTGAACCATGTCAGGTCCTGACGGAAGCAGCATTAAGCGGAATTGAGGGTGTGCCGCGGGCATGCCTGGCCCGAGTGAACAAAACGAGCATCGTGCGGGGGTCGTGAGTCGAAGGGTGGGTGCGCAACTTTTTCCATTTTTGGCGCGGTTTTATGTAAATAACGGTGAAAAACTATAAACTTTTTTTGTATTTTCCATTCGCACACAATATAATAATATCGGCTTTTCAGCGTTTTTTATCGTGCTTGCGTAAAAAACAGTATTACATTAAGTATGAAACATAAACTTTTATAAAACCGAAGCAACGGAGCCCATCTTGTATCGGCTCCGATTTGTGTTATAATGTAGGAGTGAGAATATCGCCGATCGGCGTATTCGCGCAAGCACATGATCTGTGATCGGAGATAATATGATTGTTGTGATACCGGCGTATCAGCCGGACGAAAAGCTCCTTAATACCGTTTCGGGCATTAAAAGCCGCACGGGCTTCCCGGTGGTCGTCGTTGACGACGGCAGCGCCGAGGGCAGCGCCCCTGTATTTGCAGAGCTTGAAAAAACGCAGGGTGTCACGGTGCTTCACCATGAGGTCAACCGAGGCAAGGGCGCGGCGATGAAGACCGCCTTTGAACATATTCGGGATTGCGGCAAATACGAAAAGGACGACGGCATCGTGACCGTCGATGCGGACGGGCAGCACCTCGTGGAGGATATACTGCGCGTTTGCGCCGCCTTTTCAAAGGAGCCGAATGCGCTCGTTATCGGCGGGCGCGAGTTCAAGGGCAAGGTGCCGCTAAGAAGCCGCATCGGCAACGCGATAACGCGCTTCGTGTTCGCGCTGAGCACCGGCGTGCGCGTGCATGATACCCAAACTGGGCTGCGCGCCTTCGGCGTTTCGCTGATCGACGAGATGCTCGCCATCGGCGGCGACAGATACGAATACGAGATAAACCAGCTGCTGAGCTGCACGAAAAAGAGGATCAAGATCGTCGAAGTGCCGATCGAGACCGTTTATCTGAACGATAACGAAAGCTCGCATTTCAACGTTGTGCGCGATTCGTTCAGGATCTATCGCTCAATCTTCGCCTTTATCGGATCAAGCCTTTTCTGCTGGCTGCTCGACTACGTGCTGCTGCTCGTTTTAACAGGCGTATTCTCGCGCATAACGGGCGGCGCGGGCTTCGTGCTCTTCGGCCGAACGCTCGAGCCAAAGCTTCCCGCGATCGTGATAGCAAGGACCGTCAGCTCCACCGTGAACTACTTCTTAAACCGCGATATCGTGTTCGCCTCGAAGGCGAAGGGGAGCCTATTGCGCTACGCTCTGCTCGTGATAGTTATGCTTGCGGTAAACTATCTGCTGCTCTGCGTGCTCACCGGCGCCGGCATACCGCTTTCGATCGCCCAGATCATCGCTCAGATCATCATCTACCCGCTGAACTACGTTATCCAGCGCAGATTCGTATTCAATGAAAGGAGTTAAGCGAAAGCGCTTACAAACAGCCAAATGAGAAATTTCAACGCCAAGAAGATCCTGCTCGTCGTAACGGCGGACATCCTCTGCTTTGCGGTGCTCCTTTTAGGCTTTGCATGGCTGCATCATGCCAAGCCCAAGAAGCTTGCACCGAGCGGCAGAAGCTTTTTAAACGGTACGCCCGCGCCCTCGGCTCAGAGCGCGCTCGCGTCGCCCACCCCCGATGCGTCCATCGCACCCGTTTCGAGCGAGCCCGTTCCGACCGAAGGCGGTTCGGCAACGACAGCCGTACCCCAAACCGATCTGCCCTCGGGCGAGACCCCGGCTCCGTCCGATACCCCGGCCGTGCAGACTCCCGAGCCCACACCTGCGCCCGTGAACGGACTGCTTCGCGGCAAGTTTGCCGATAAGTTCACGAGCGGCGAGATCGTCTATGACGACAACGTCTACCGCAGCCGCGACGTGTGCATCGAGATCAGCGAGCATTCGGTCAAGGTGGAATACGTGCCGGTACATTATTTCGTTGCCGATATCTACATACAGGATATAACGAGCCTTCGCTGCGCCGTATCCGATTCAAGCAACAATAAGGACAAGGTGAACGAGCTTGCCGAGCAGCATGGCGGCATCGTTGCAACGAACGGCGATTATTTCCTCTTCCATTCGAGCGGCCTTGCTATACGAAACGGCGAGCTGCTGAGGGACAGCCTGCACCCCGATCAGGACGTGTGCGTGCTGTATCAGGACGGCACGATGGAGACCTACCTAAAGGGGCAGGTGGATCTTGATGCGATCTACGCGAAAATGCCCTATCACGCATGGAGCTTCGGCCCGCGCCTGCTTGAAAACGGGCAGCCCATGACGCAGTTCAACACGAGCGTTGAGACCTGGAATCCGCGCTGCGCGATCGGCTATTACGAGCCCGGGCATTACTGCCTCGTGGTCGTGGACGGCAGGCAGGAGCCGGATTATTCCTACGGCATGAAGATGGGCGCGCTGTCCACTCTGATGCACGAGCTCGGCTGCCGCGAGGCGTATAATCTCGATGGCGGCATGACGGCCATGATGGCGTTCGATGGAGAGATCATCAGCAAGCCCTGCGGCGGCGGCCGTCAGAGCTGCGATATAGTTTACGTGGCGGAGCCTTTGAGATGAGCTCGAGCGGAGGAAATGCAAAATGAGAGGAAACGGTCTTTTCGATTTTTCAAACAAGGGCAGGGTCATAAGAACCGTGCTGTCCCATATCACCATGCTGCTCGCCGTCCTGGTTCTCGTGCTTTTCGTGATCGACAGGGTGAACAATGCCATGGAGTTTATGACGAGCCAGCTTTCAAGGTGGACGATCGCGGCGCTCGCGTTCTTCGCGCTCATCACCGCAGTGCTGAACATCTTTGCGCTTTGGGATAACCCCGACAAGCGCAGAAGAAGGCGCGACCGCAGCTCGAGAAGCTGACGATACAGCGCATTTACCACAGAATAACCGGCTAAACCTATCAGCGCCCGGGAATCGATCTCGGGCGCCTTTTCATGCTCAAACGCGCGTTCTTTTCGCCATGAAAACGGCGGCGGCGCAGGCCGCTGCGGATGCGGTCAGCATGAGCAGCGATACCTCAAGCATGCTCAAAGCGCGGGGCAGGGCGGAGCCGAGGCTCGAACCCGAACCGAGCACTGCGCCGCTGCCGAAAACGGAAACGCTTCCGCCAAACAACAGCGGAAACAGCAGATAGCAGAGCGCGAACGCCAAAACGCCGTGAGCAAGCTTCGCGAAAAGATATGCGCCCGCCTTCACCCTTGAAACAGCGGCCGCCTGCATGAAGATGCAGATGCCGCCGAAGGAGAGCAGAAAGCAGGCCAGCGCAAGCTTTAGCCGCAGCCCGGCCTCAGAGAGAAAGAGCAGGCTCAGGCCGTTGGTCATCTCGAGTATGCCCGTCAGCACCGCGCGTTCGGTGCAACTTGCGGGCGCAAGCAGCGGCGAGGCGGAGAACAGCTCGGCAAGCGAAACGAAGAAAACGATCGTTCCACAAAGCTTGAGCATGGTCTCGGCCGCCTCCATCAGCGCCGCGGGGAACACGCGGATCGGATCGGGTCTGCCGCATTGCCCTAATTTTGCACTGTCCGTGAAGCCGGCTTCGCGGCGTGCCGGTGCGCGGCAGTCGTTCACAGCTCGGCGCAGCCTTTTTTGGTGAAAAGCATAATGTATGCAGAACAGCACGAGCGCGGAAAGATAGTGACAGCCGAGCAGCAGTATCGCCGCGCGGGGCGAGCTTGCACGAAGCATGCGCGAGCAAACCGAGCCCACGACGAACGCGGGGCTTGCAAGGTTGAAAAGCGCCGCATATACGCTTGCCCACGCGCCGCCCGCGCCGCAGCAGCCGTCCGCGCCGCCGGTGCTCAGATCGTCGAGCAGCATGGAGCCGGTCGGGTTTCCCGCAGCGGCGCCGAGCAGCATCAGCCGAAGCAGCCCGAAGAAGCCCGCGTCCTTCCGCGCGGAGAAAGCGCCGAGCCGCTTAAGGCAGCCGATGCAGCAGCAGAACGGAAACAGCGCGGGGAATACGCCGTGCGCGAAAAGCTCGAGCCCCTTTACGGCGCCTTTCATGGATAACTGCGGGAAAAGCGCGAAGAGCGAAGCAAGCGCCGCGCATAAAAAAATATAGAAACACCTCATACGGCGATTGTATGAGGCGATCCTGCAAATTATCAGTTGTTCAGCTCCCTTTTCGCGCTTTGCGTTCGGCCGCCCCTTTTATAAACGGTCAGATCGTCACAAGCGCGTGCGAGAAATCTTCGGTGCATTCGCGGTTTTTCGGGAAGGCGAGCGCATGCAGAAGCTGCGCTTTCCCCGTATGATAAAGCACCGTTTTCGTGTTCTCGCTCAGCGCGCCGATATCCGAAGCGGATATCACAACGGGCAGACTCGCTCTTTTGGAAAGCTCCGAGAGCAGATGCAGCTTTTCCCTCCGAACGCCCAAAACGCGGATGCAGAGCGCGTCCTCCTTTTTGAAGGCAAGCTCCTGCAATTGCGCGGTCGTGCCGATCAGCGCATAGCAGAGGATCCGCCGAAGCCGCGCAAGCGTGTAGCGCCTGGTCTTGACCGCTTCGAGCAGCTCGTAGCAGCCGCTTGATGAAAGCGCCGATCTATGCAGCGGATTCTCAAGCCCCTCGGAAACGTCCGCAAGCGCCGTGATGCCCTCCGCGCCCAAGCTTCGAAGCGCAAACAGGATGGCGGGGGAGAGCTCCTCCAAATCAGCCGGGAAGCGCCCGCGCTCGTATTCGCTTTTGATGCATTCGAACACAGCGTCCGGAACATGCCCTTTGAGCGCGTCTGCTTCGCCGCCTTGCGCCGCGTTTCTAAGCGCCGTGGCTGAGGCAAAGCCGTCCGCCTTGTCGAGCGTGCTGTCGTTGTATCCGGCGCCGACGCGCTCAACCGCGATCGGCTCGATATGCGGTGCAAGCGCGTTGAGCTTGCGGATGTACTCAACGGCAAGCACGTCGTTCGGAGCCGAGGCGTCGAGCGCGATCCCGTGCTCCTTCATTACCTGCGCCGCCGCGCTCGGGTACGAAAGCCCCCTTGAAAGCGCGGCCCTCATATCTTCACCGTTCAGCTCGAGCGCCGCCGCTTCTTTCAAAGCGGAGATATCGCCGCATTCGCTGCCGAAGGCAAGCGCATTGACCAGCCCGGTCGCCGAAAGCAGCCGCACTCCGCCGTAGGCAAAGCGCTCCGCACAGGCGCACGAAAGCGCATCCGGCAGCTCGATCACCATATCCGCT
This sequence comes from Clostridia bacterium, assembly GCA_017523925.1. Lineage (GTDB taxonomy): Bacteria > Bacillota > Clostridia > Christensenellales > CAG-138 > PeH17. The sequence continues at coordinate 12,764 of JAFWVQ010000058.1, read as the reverse complement.
CCGCCGAGAAGCGCGGTTTTCGCCCTTGCGAATTTGTCCAGGCATGCGGGCTCGCCGCGCTGCATGAAGCTTGCGCTCATGCAAACTATCGCCGTATCGGCGCCGCTCAGCTCCTTTGCGCGCGCGATATGGTATGCGTGACCGTTGTGGAAGGGGTTGTATTCGGCTATTATCCCGACTGAGTGCATCTTGACCTCGCTTCAAAGATTTTATATTTGCATTCGGCTGTTATTTGCCGCCCGAATATGTTATAATACAAAAGCATTCAGCCGTCAACCGTTTTTTTCGGCCAAACGGCAGGCGGGGCGCTTCGTTCCGCAAAAATCAACATAATCTAAGGAGAAAGAAAATGAAGATTCTCGTTATCAACGCAGGAAGCTCCTCGCTGAAGTATCAGCTCATCGACACCGCCGATAACAAGGTGCTTGCAAAGGGTCTTTGCGAGCGCATCGGCATCAACGATTCCAAACTCACCTACAAGCCCGCCGGCAAGGACGGATTCGAGCTGGTAAAGGACATGAAGGACCATACGGACGCGATCAAGCTCGTTCTTGACGCGCTCGTTGATAAGGATCACGGCGTTATCTCCGATATGAGCGAGATCGACGCGGTCGGCCACAGGGTCGTGCACGGCGGCGAGAAATTCGCAAAGTCCGTTCTTCTGACCGACGAGGTGCTTGAGACCATCGAGAGCCTCAACGACCTTGCTCCTCTTCATAACCCCGCAAACCTCATGGGCATCCGCGCCTGCCGCGCCATCATGCCCAACACCCCCATGGTCGGCGTTTTCGACACCGCGTTCCATCAGACCATGCCCGCCGAGGCATTCATCTATGCGCTGCCCTACGAGGCATATACCGAGCATATGGTCCGCCGCTACGGCTTCCACGGCACCTCGCATAACTACGTCTCCATCCGCGCGATCGAAATGCTCGGAAAGCCCGCCGAGGAGACCAAGATCATCACCTGCCACCTCGGCAACGGTTCCTCCGTCGCCGCGATCAAGGGCGGCAAGTGCATCGACACCAGCATGGGCCTCACTCCCCTCGAGGGTCTGCCGATGGGCACCCGCACCGGCGACATCGACCCCGCGATCGTAGGCTATCTGATGAAGAAGCTCGGTCTCGATCTCAAGGAGATGGATGCCTATATGAATAAAAAGAGCGGCATGCTCGGCATCAGCGGCGTTTCGAGCGACTTCCGCGATCTCGGCGCAGCGGCGGCGGACGGCAGCAAGAGGGCTGCGCTCGCCCTGGACGTTTTCGCGTATCGCGTTAAGAAATACATCGGCGCATATGCCGCCGCGCTCGACGGCGTGGATGCGATCGTGTTCACCGCAGGCGTTGGCGAGAACGATCGCGGCATGCGCGCACGCATCCTCGAGGGTCTCGATTATCTCGGCGTGGACGTTGACTTTGAGTACAATGCCTCCTGCCCGCGCGGCGAGGAAGTGGTCATCAGCAAGCCCGAGAGCAAGGTCAAGGTGTTCGTGATCCCCACCGATGAGGAGCTCATGATCGCCCGCGATGCGGAGCGCCTTGCGAAATAAGCGCTTTTAAGCATTATATTTTCGTTTTTCCATAAAAACTTCTTGACAACGCAGCCTTTGACATATAAAATATCAAAGGTTGCGTTGTGCAATGTTGGATTTGGAGAGCTCTTGTGAAGATAAATGTTGCAGCGGAGTTAAAGCTTGCAGGCAAGACCTCAAGCAGGCATTTTGAGGAGGAGCACGCTCCCGTCGAGCTCGGCGGGCATAGGCTCATCTTTACGATGCCGATAAGCGTTGATATTTCCTATGCCTACGACGGCGAGGGCTTCAGCGCTCAGGGTGTGCTCAGCTCCGAGCTTCTTATGAATTGCACCAAGTGCCATTCCGAATTCAGGCAGCCCTTTTCCGTTGAGTTTTCCGAGCGGTTCATCAAGGCCTCGGATGATGAAGCGGAGGAGCTCGAGTGCTATGCGTTCTCCGGCGAGGTGCTGGAGCTCGATAAGATGGTGCTCGATCTTATAGTTCTCAACGCTCCCGTATATGGGCTCTGCAAGCCCGACTGCAAGGGGCTCTGCCCCCAATGCGGATGCGATTTGAATATCACGCAGTGTGCGTGCGTGCCTTTGGCGGAAGAAGAGGAGGAGGAGACCCCTCCATCGCCGTTTGCACAGCTCGCAGCGCTGCTCAACATTGAGGAGGAGGTGTAGAAAATGGCAGTACCTAAGAGAAAAACATCGAAAGCAAGGCGTGACAAGCGCAGGGCTAACTGGAAGCTTACCGCTCCCGCGATCGTTGAATGCCCCCAGTGCCACAAGTACAAGCTGGCGCACAGGGTCTGCAGGCATTGCGGTCAGTACGACGGCGAGCAGATCATCAAGATGGAAGAGGAAGCTTGATCGCCTTTTCGCTTGATGCAGTTTAATACTACTCGATTCTGCGGGGTGTGCTTTCGTATGCCCCTTTTTGTGCTTTTTGGTTTTCACATAAATGCGGGCAGATGCTCTTCATTGACGCCGGCTGACGGTTATGTTATAATTATAAATTGTAGATGCTGGAACGGCAGTATGAATATGATACAAACGACAACATGATCAAGCATATAGAATACGAAATGAACGGAAACATTTCAAATTGGAGGGAATACGAATACCGATTCTTTCCGAGCGCGCCGAAAACATTGGTGGATAATAACCCCACTCCATATGGATGAATTTCAGCCCCCGAAGAGATCTCGGGGGCTGATGCATTTCAAAGCGATCATGCTTGATCGAATCTATTATCAGATCAGCGCCTTTGCAAATGCTTCCGCATCGAAGGGCTGCAGATCGTCTATGCCTTCGCCAACGCCCACAAAGCGCACGGGCAGATGAAGCTCGTCGTTCACCGCAACTACCACGCCGCCCTTGGCTGTGCCGTCCAGCTTGGTGAGGATTATGCCGGTAAGACCGGTGTTTTCGCCGAATACCTTTGCCTGAGCGATCGCGTTCTGACCCGTTGTGGCGTCCAGAACGAGCAGCACCTCGACCGCAACGTTCGGAAGCTCGCGCTCGATAACGCGGCGGATCTTCGCAAGCTCGCTCATAAGGTTCTTCTTGTTGTGGAGACGGCCGGCGGTGTCGCAGATAAGAAGATCGCATTTTCTCGCCTTATATGCGGCGATCGCATCGAATACGACGGCGGCGGGGTCCGCGCCCTCCTTGTGCTTGATGATCGGAACGTCCGCACGCTCCGCCCAAATGGTGAGCTGCTCGGCTGCGGCTGCACGGAAGGTGTCGCCTGCGGCAAGAAGCACGTTTCTGCCGTCCTGCTTATACATGGAAGCGAGCTTGCCGATGGAGGTGGTCTTTCCAACGCCGTTAACGCCAACGATCAGTATAACGGCGGGCTGAGTGTCGGGGATGAACTCGTCACGGTTGCGCATGGTCTCGGCAAGCAGCTCGATCATCACCTCTCGCGCCTCGCTGCGCTTCCTGATGCCGTCCGCATTGAGCCTTGAGCGCAGTCCGTCGAGCAGCTTCTCGGTGGTCGCCATGCCCATATCGGAGATGATCATGGCCTCCTCAAGCTCGTCGTAGAACTCGTCGTCGATCTTCTCGTCGCTCTCAACGAAGAGATTGCCGAAGATGTTGTCCCTGGTCTTTTTAAGGCCGTCCTTGAGCTTGGAAAAAAGGCCCTTCTTCTTTTCGGGCTTTTCCACAGGCTCGGTATCGGCATGGGCAGCGGCTTCTTCGATATGCTCCGGTTCGGAAACAACGGGGGCGGGGGAGAACGCCTCGGCTTCGTCGGCAAGCTCGGCGGCCGCTTCCTCGGCGGCCTGCTCTGCATCCGCGATCAAGCCTTCGGCAGCTGCCTGGGCTTCAACCAAGGCTTCCTCAGCCTGATCGAGCGCGGTCTGCGCCTCGTTTTGAGCTTCCTGCGCAAAGCTCTCGGCCGCCTCCTGCGCCTCATCGAGCGCGGCTTCCGCTTCGCTTGCGATACCCTCTGCGGCTTCGCTTGCCTGCTCGAGCGCTCCGTTTTGCGCCGCTTCGAGCTCATCTTCCTTTTTCTTCTTTTTACGCTTGAAGAAATCCCACATAGTTTTGGTTTGCTCCTTCCTTATTATCAGTTGAATTTTGCGGAAACGAGCGAAGAAACGCCCTTTTCCTCCATCGAAACGCCGTAGAGCGCATCGCAAACAGCCATTGCGCCCTTGCGGTGGGTGATTATGATAAACTGAGTACCCTTGGCATAATCGTCCAGATACGATGCGAAGCGATCCACGTTCGCTTCGTCGAGCGCCGTGTCGATCTCATCGAGTATGCAGAACGCGGCGGGCTTGAGCCTCAGTATCGCGAAAAGCAGTGCGATCGCCGTAAGCGCCTGTTCGCCGCCCGAAAGCAGGGTCAAAAGCTGCAGCTTCTTTCCCGGGGGCTGGGCGATGATGTCGATATTGGAGTTCAGCACGTCGTTCTTATCCGAAAGCACGAGCTCGGCACGGCCTCCGCCGAAGAGCTCCTGGAAGGTCTCGGAGAAATTCGCCTGGATCTTCGCAAACTGCTCCACGAACTCCTTCTCCATCGTTTCGGTAAGCTCGCCGATAAGCTCGTTGAGATCGGCTTCGGCGCGTCTTAGGTCGGTGCACTGCGCGGAAAGGTCCTCATAGCGCTCCTTAACGCTCTTGTAGTCCTCGATCGAAGCGGTGTTCACCTCGCCGAGTGCGCGGATCTGCTTTTTGAGCTCGTCGCAGCGCGAATGCATCTGCGTTGTGGAGATCGTTTTGCGATAATCCTGCGCGTTTTCATACGTCAGCTCATACTCCTCCCAGATGCGGTCAACCATGTTCTGAAGGTCGATCGTGAGCTTACTGAGCGTCAGCTCGTTCTTGTGCAGGCGCTCCTTTAATTCGTCGATCTCGATCAAGGCCTGCTCGCGCCGCGCCCTTGCGTCGTCGAGCAGCGCAAGATGCTGTGCGCGCTCGGACTCGAGCCTTCTCAGCTCGTCGGTCAGCCTGTCGGCCTTCTCCTTATCCGCGCCAACAAGCTGCGAAACCTCCCCGAGCCTTGCTTCGAGCTCGGCAATCGAAGCTTCCGCCGTCTCGATCGAGCTCCTTCGCTGCCGTATCCTATCGGCAAGCGAATCGTTTTCGCCGCCGAGTCTCGTTATCTCGGCTGCGGCAGCGGCCTTTTCCTTGGTCGCCGCCATGATCAGCACCTGCAGCTCGGCAACGGCGTTGTTCGCCTGCTGAAGCCTTGCTCGAAGCTCCGTAAGCTCCTGCTGCAGCGCGCGTATATCGTCGTTTGTGACCTCGTTATCGTCCGTTATGCTGTGCTCGGCGTTCTCCGCCTCGGCACGCTTTTCGTCGATATCGCCGATCGAATCGTTAATCCTGCCGGCCTCATCGTCGAGAGAAGCTATGCTTTCGGCGTTCCTTTCGATGTACTTTTTGGTGATATCCTCTTTTTCGCGCAGCGTGGCAAGCGAAAGCTCGATCTCGCGCAGCCTTTGATCGAATGCGAAAAGGCCCTCGCGCAGCTTGCCAAGCTCCGCTTCGAGAGCCCCGAGCTGCTTTTTGATCTCGTTCGATCTTGCAACGGTCCGATTGAGCTTTTCGGTAAGCTCGTCAAGCTCCCTTTCGCGCCCGAGCAGGCTGAATTCCCGCTTCTGCACGCTGCCGCCCGTCATGCTGCCGCCGGGGTTGAGTATGTCGCCCTCGAGCGTTGCGATGCGGAATGCGGAGTGTGCGCGCTTGTTTATCGCTATGCCGGTGTCGATATCGCGAACTATGACGGTGCGCCCGAGCAGATTCTCGATAACACCGCGAAACTCCGATGAGTACCCGATCAGGTCGGACGCCACTCCGAAGCAGCCGTCCACCTCGGTGAACCTTCTTTCCTCGCTCGTCAGCAGCCTCGGGCGCATCGCGCTCACGGGCAGCAGCGTCGCCCTGCCGTAATTCTTTGCGCGAAGGTACTCTATGACAGCCTTTGCGTCCTGCTCCGTAGGCACGATCACGTTCTGCAGCGCCGAACCGAGCGCCATCTCGATCGCGCGCTCGTATTTCTCGGGCACCGAGATCAGCTCGGCCACAACGCCGTGGATGCGCCTTGAAAGCTGCTCGTTTCGCTGTGCGTCGTTCAAAAGATTGCGTATGCTCGCGTAATAGCCCTCGTGCGCGCGCTTCATCTCGTCAAGCACCTTGCAGCGCGAGGCCATAGCAGCGGCGCTGTCCTCGCATTTGCGAAGCTCGGCGGACGATGCGCGGATCTCCTCCTCCTTTGCGGAGGCGCGGCGCGCATGCTCGGCCCGCTCCTTGGCAAGCTTGCTGCGTTCGGAATCGATCTCGGCTATGCTTGAAGCATGCCCGCTCAGCTCCGATCGAAGCGTTTCGGCCTCCGAAACCGCCTTTTCGCGCTCGAGCGCGATCTCATCCAGCCTTTTCAGCAGGGATTCGCGCATCGCCTCAAGGCGGGAAACGCTGCTCCTCGTGTCCGCAAGGCGGTTCATCGCGTCCATCATGCGCTGCTTCTTTGCTTCAAGCGCCGCTTCCTTTTCGTTTATCTCGGCCTCGAGCGAATCAAAGCTCGCGCCGGCCTCGGCGAGCCTTGCATCGAGAGAGTCGGAATCGATGCTCAAGCCCGATACGTTGCTTTCAAGGATGCCGATGCGCTCCTTGTTCACGCCGATCTGCCGCTCAAAGTCGGCGATCTTGGCGGTGTACTGCGCAGTCTCCTTCTCAAGCGCCGCAATGCGCTCCCGAAGCAGCTTTTCATCGCCAAGCCCGGATTCCACCGTGCCGGAAAGCGTTATGAGCTGCTGCGAGACCTCGCTGATGGACTCGGAAAGCTTTCTCTCCGCGCTCTCCTCGGCGGCACAGGCCGCAGCAAGCGCCTCTTCTGTGCCGCTTGCGGAAGCGAGCTCGCCGCTGAGCTGCTCGGTGCTTTCGCCGATCTGCCTGATGCGCTCGGTGGAGCGGTCGTACTGGTTAAGAAACAGCCCAAGCTCCATATCGCGAAGCTCCTCGCGCAGGCGAACGAATTCGATCGCCTTCTCGCTCTGCTCGCGCAGGGGCTCCACGCGCTGTTCGAGCTCATACAGGATATCCTCGAGACGAACGAGGTTCTTTGCGGTGTTTGCAAGCTTCCTCTCGGCCTCCTCCTTCCTCGAACGGTAGCGCATAACGCCCGCCGCTTCCTCGAAAACGACGCGGCGCTCGTTGGAACGGTCGGAGAGGATGTCGCTCACGCGACCCTGTCCGATTATCGAATAGCCGTCCTTGCCGATGCCGGTATCGCGGAAAAGCTCCTGGATATCCTTGAGCCTGCAGAGGGATTTGTTTATGTAGTATTCGCTTTCGCCGGAGCGGAAGGCGCGCCTTGATACGACCACCTCGCTGTACGGCGAAGCGAGCGAGCCGTCGGTGTTGTCGAAATACATCGACACCTCGCAGTAGGAGAGGGGCTTTCGTTTTTCGGTGCCTCCGAAGATAAAATCCTCCACCTTCTTGCCGCGCAGCGCACGCGCGCTCTGCTCTCCCAAAACGAAACGGAAGGCGTCGGCAATATTGCTCTTGCCGCAGCCGTTCGGTCCGAGTATGCCGGTAATGCCCGTCTGAAAGATGAGCTCGGTCTTTTTGGCGAAGGATTTGAATCCGTTGATTTCAAGTTTGGTTAAAAGCATATAAGGGTCACTGTTTGTTGTCGGTTGAAGCGTTCGGATCGGGCAGATTCAGCAGCTCGAGCGTCGCCTTTGCCGCGTTCTGACCCGCCTCCTGCTTGGTGCCGCCGGTGCCGAAGCCGTACACCACGCCGCCGATGCTGACCTGCATCGTGAAAACGCGCTTGTGATCGGGGCCGTTGATGCCGATGACGGTGTATTCGAGCTCGCCGCTGTGATGATGCTGAACGTATTCCTGCAAAAGGGTCTTGTAGTCCTTTGCGGAAACGCTCTGCACGGCCGCCTTGACGCTCGATTCAACGAAGGTCAGCACGAAGCGCTTGGCGCATTCGAGCCCGCCGTCCAAAAAGAGCGCGCCGATAACGGCCTCGAGCGCGTCGGACAGTATGGAGGGCTTATCCCTCCCGCCGGTGTGCTCCTCGCCGTGGCTCAGGCGTATGTATTTTCCAAGCTCGATGGTTTTGGCGGCCTCGTAGAGCGCATGCTCATATACGGCCCGCGATCTGGTGCGGGTCATCATGCCTTCGTTCATATGGGGATAATTGAGATAGAGATATTCGCTTACGCAAAGCTCAAGTACAGCATCGCCGAGAAACTCCATACGCTCGTTGTGCGTGCTCGCGCGGTTCTCGCCCTTAACGTAGGAGGAATGCGTGAGCGCCGTGTTCAGCAGCGCCGGATCGGTGAAGCTGTAGCTGAGCTTTTTCATAAGCTCGCTCAGCTCACTCAGGCGTTTTTCGTTCATAATGATAAGAGATTCCTTGAATAAAACATAAATGCCCACATCGAAAAGCGGGTCGATGCGGGCATGGGACTTCGGTTACTTGGATTCGATGTAGCGAATGATGTCGCCCACGGTCTTGATGGTGGGAAGGTCCTCGTCGGGGATCTCGATGCCGTAGCGCTCCTCGAGCCCCATAACGAGCTCGACCACGTCCAGCGAATCCGCCTTGAGATCGTCGATCAGGCGGGAGTCCTCGGTGATCCTATCCTCGGGTATCCTGAGCTGCTGTGCAATTGCCTTGCGGATCTCTTCAAACATTTTACATAATCTCCTTTCGAATTTGTGCCGATTCTTATGCGGCACTTTCCGGTACTTATTCTACATTATAGCAAGCTGAAAGTCAATGCGCAGGGCGCAATTTTCAGGTTCATTTTTATGTATGAATTATGTCAGCGCCATGCAGCGGCTCAGGACTCTGTTTCGTTTTCGCTTTGTATGTCGGCAGCGATGCTGTTTGTGATGTCGCCAAGCACAAGCATCCTTGCCTGGCCGATCGCCGAGCAGATCGCGCGCGCGTCGCTGCTGCCGTGCGCCTTGATAATGCCGCCGTTTATGCCGAGCATCGGCGCTCCGCCGTATTCGGTGTAATCCAGCTTCTTTTTCAGCGCCCTGAACGCTTTGCGGCAGAACATCGCGCCGAATTTGGAGCGCTTGCGGCTCATCAGCTCCTCCTTGAGCATCGTCATTATCGCTCCGGCGGTGCCTTCAAGCGCCTTGAGCACGGCGTTTCCCACGAACCCGTCGCAAACGAGCACGTCGAAATCGCCGCTCATTACCTCTCTCGCCTCGCAGTTGCCTGCAAAATTGATGCAGGGCAGCTTCTCGAGCAGCTTATATACCTCCTTGGTGAGCTCGTTGCCCTTGCTCGGCTCAGCGCCGTTGTTGATGAGTCCAACGCGCGGCTGCTCGATGCCGAGAACGTTTTTCATATAGGCGCTGCCCATGATGGCGAATTGCTCGAGGTATTCGCTCTTGCAGTCCACGTTCGCGCCGCAGTCTATGAGCATCACGGGTCCCTTGAGGGTCGGAAGGATGGGCGCAAGCGCGGGGCGCTTGATGCCCGGGATGCGCTTAACGATCAGCGTTGCGCCCGCAAGCACAGCGCCTGTGCTTCCCGCGGAGATGAAGCAGTCCGCACCGCCGTCGGCGGTGATCTGCAGCGCCTTCACAAGTGAGCTCTCCTTCTTGCGCTTGATCGCAACGGTGGGCTGCTCGTCGCATGAGATGATATCGGGCGCATGCACGATCTCAACGCGCGAAGCATCGTATTCATATTGGGAAAGATCTTCCCTTATCCGCTGCTCGTCGCCGCAGAGGATGAGCGTGAAATCATCGTTCAAAAGCATGGCGTCCACACAGCCCTTGATAATGGCCTGGGGCGAATTGTCTCCGCCGAAAACATCGATAACGAATTTCATTTGGTTTTGGCACATGCCGCCCGCAATGGGCGGCCCTTTCAGCAGAATACTAAAATACGGGTATTAAATACCACTCTTAATTATAGAGCATAGAGCCGACTTTTGCAATATTTCAAGCGCGGATCAACGCCTTTTGCGCGGGTATATTATGGTTAAGAGCGCAGATCGCGCTTATAGGCGTCCCCGAATCGCCAATGCGTTCGCACTTGCCTTCGCCGGATCATAAATAAGCGCCCCCGCTTTGGGAACGCTTATTAAGGCAATAGGCCGATTTGGGCGCATCCGCATAAGGATAAGCGCCCTCAAAAGGCATCTTTTCGCGCCTTTCGTTTACGGTACGGCGATCGTCAGCGTGTCGCTGTATTCGCCGTAGACTCTCGTTTCCGTCTGAAGCAGCGTGACGGTAACCACGTACGTACGGATGCGCACCTCATAGGAAGCACCGTCGTCGAGACCGCGGATCGTATGCTCCGCCGCGCCTTGCGCAACACTTTCGGTGATCCAGTCGATGTTGCCTACCTTGCGGTATTCAAAGTCAAAGCCCTCGGCGCCGATCGACCAAAACTCATTGAACGCAAGATGGATCGCATGATCCGAGCCCGCTGCTTCGTTGATCTCGGCTTTGGGCGGAATGATCACAAAACTCGATCTGATGGGAGCGGAAACGGGATCGTCTGGGTTCTTCTTGATCGCAGTGATCGCGGCTTCAGCGGTGCCGCAGAGGATGTTGTTGAAGTATTCGATCGTATAGTCCACGCCTTCTGTCAGCTCGATGGTCTGTAAAGTGAAGACGGTGAAGGGCGGTGTGATCGGTTCGCCGGTATATACGTAATAACCGTTCGCCGCAAACGCAATTGCAGGCTCTGCCCGGAGAACCTCCAGCTTTATGATCCCCGTTCCGAGCGACTCCTGACCCTTCGCGCTTGCCGCGAGATATACCGTGCCGGAACGCTTTGCAATGAGCTTCACCTGAGTGCCGTTATTCAGAGGCTCCAGATCGACAAGCGCTTCCGAGCCGTTCAGCAGCTTCCATTCGATCTCGGGGCTGCCGATCGGAACGAATTCAGGGGTTTCGAATTGAAGCGTTACCTTGGTCGTATCGTAGCCATCCACCAGCGTCATCCTGCCGTTAGAGGAGAACAGCATCGTAACGTCTCCGGTTATCCTGCTGCTGTAGCCCTTGATGGCGAAATTGTCATACCTGATATCAATGTCGCCATAGATGAGCCTTGCAGCCTGGATGTTGGTGTCGGCCACGCTGCGATAATCCTCCCAGCCGCCGTTTCGATACAGGAAGCTTTCCTTCGGGTTGATCACAGCGCGCGTATTGAGCAAGGCTCCAAGCCGGCATGCGAGCGATTCGTTATACGCGTACTGCCCGTCATTGCCCTTTACGGTCAGTACGATCGAGTACGGCTGACCCTTTTGGATCACAACGCCTTCTTCAAGCACGATCTTGTGATAGCCGCCGTAAGCAAACTCCTCCGTTCCGCTTGCAGCGAGCATGCCCTCGTCCGGTGCAGTGAAATCATTGCTGAGCAAATAGATATCATATTGAACCGTGGTGTCGAGCCCCGCAGTCATGCAGGAGATGGCGGTCAGGATCTGCGAATGCCGAGCTGTGAACACGTTTGCCATCCGAACAAGCTCCGGGAAGGTCTTGTTCGTAACCTCGCCGACCTGCAGATAGTCATGCTGATCCACGAGTTCGGGCGCGAAGGAATCGGTAAACACGAACGACTCCGGCGTGATGATGAAAGTGTCGTAGTAGGACAGCCAGAAATAGCCGGAATGCACCATGATCGCCTCACCGTTTTCATCGAACATGGGCTCGCCGTTTTCATCGGTCTTCTGCACTAAGATGCCCCAATCGCCGTCGGAATGATCGGGGAATTCGCATTCTGCGGAACCCCAACTGTTGCGCACGAGCCACGCGCCGTTTTCGGGCGGCTGATGATTTTTAAGGAAGTTTGTCTTCGGATAATTGTCGTCCCAGCCGATGATCACGACCGCATGATTCGCGATCAAGCTCTCGTCCCAGGTATAATGCGCCCAGTTCTTGAAATCGATATAAACACCGTTTGCATCGATAGTCTGATCCGGACGGGATGCGTCCGCATAGAATCCGATGCTGACGCCGCGCTTATCAAGAAGCTGCTGCTTGATCAATTCGTTGTATTCCGGATGATAATCGTAATCCGCCATCGGGCCGGCCTTGGCAGGGGAGGGCAGAAGCACGGATTCCTACAGGTAATAGTCCCTTGTAAAGCGGTATTCCTCGGGGATGGTCCGGTCGTCCGAATCGCTGTAGCAGGAATCGTTAAAGGAGCCGTCAAAATAATGCTTGATCTTGGTCTTTTCGTTTCCGTGATATGCAAACAGGTCGCCGTATTCATCCGAAACCTCGTTTGAAGGACCGATGCCCTGCGCGTAGGTCGCAGCGGCAAGGAAGGCCTGACCGCCGGTTCCGTAAATACTCTGCGCATCCATTTTCAGTGGTATCATACCCTCGCCGTTCTGCGGGCTGGAAGGATCGGAAAGCGGAGTATGTATTGCCCACCGGTCTATGAAAGCATTTGAAGGCTCAAGGTCTAAGTGAGCTTTTTTGCTGCTTTTGCATACAGTAAAAGGCTTTTTGCTGGTTCGAGTCCAACAGTACGGACACTTTTTTATTTCTTTGCAGAGCAAAGAAACGCAAAAAGTACACCAGCGTTTTCGGCCGGGGAAATTATGTCCATAACGATCAGTCTTCGTGAATGATGACGCGCATGCCGGGCTCGGCGTTCTGCAAAACGAGTTTCATCAGTTCTTCATCGATGGCGACGCAGCCGCCGGTAAAGACCTTTGCGCCTTTGCAATGGAGGAATATGGAGGACCCGAGAGGCCATTCGCACGCCAAATTATAATCAAGAGCGAT
>JAFWVQ010000057.1 GCA_017523925.1 Clostridia bacterium | reverse complement strand
TCACAAGTCATCATTAAAGAGAATCCGTCAGACAGAAAACAGACGTTTACACAACCGCTTCTATGCTAGAGCGATGCGTTCAGCCGTTAGAAGCTTCAGAGCTTTAACAGACAAGAACGAAGCTGAATCAAAGCTTTCAGAGATGTACAAGACTATCGACCGCGTGGCTAAACGTGGTATCATCCACCGCAACAAAGCCGCTAACTTGAAGTCAAAGCTTGCACACTTCACAGCTAAATTAGCATAATTTTATTAAAAAAATATCGACAAAGTTCTTCCTATTCGTAGGGAGAACTTTTGTCGTATAAACCGGAAAATATGAAACCAAACAGCAGTAAGACAATAAAAAACTGGGCAAAAGCCGACCGACCACGCGAAAAAATGCTCGAGAAGGGTCGCGAAGCCCTCTCCGATGCAGAACTCATAGCTATCCTAATCAGAGTTGGAAGCGACGAAGAGTCGGCAGTGGACCTGGCAAGGCATATATTGAAAGATGTCGATGACGACCTTATCAATCTTTCACGCCTGAGTATCAATGATTTGATGAGCTACAAAGGCATAGGCGAAGCGAAAGCCATCAGTATAACAGCAGCACTTGAGCTAGGACGGCGCCGGCGTTTTGCCGAAACGGCCAACAAGCCACAAATCCGCAACAGTGCAGACGCTTTCGAGTATTTCTACATGCGGATTTCTGACACCACACACGAACAGTTTTGGGTGATGCTGCTCAACCAGGCAAACAGGGTAATAAAAATGGTGAAAGTGAGCGACGGAGGCGTCAACGGCACCACCGCCGACCCAAAACGCATATTCAAAATCGCATTGGAAAACAACGCCACCGCAATGATGCTCTGTCACAACCACCCTTCCGGAAACGTGCAACCAAGTGAGCGCGACAAATAGCGCCGATGCGGGTCAGATTGCCGTAGTCGATCGGAGTGTCGAGCAGGGATGCGGGGATACAGCCGCCGGAGGGACCGCCGGTCTGGACCGCCTTGAACTGCCTGCCGTTCGGGATGCCGCCGCCGATATCATAGATGATGTGGCGAAGGGTGGTGCCGAGCGGGATCTCAACAAGGCCGGTGTTGTTGATAGCGCCGCCAAGAGCGAATACCTTGGTGCCCTTGCTGTCCTCGGTGCCCATGGAAGCGAACCAATCGGCGCCTTTGAGGAAGATCTGGGGGATATTCGCGAGGGTCTCAACGTTGTTGATGATGGTCGGCTTGCCGAACAGACCCTTGTTTGCGGGGAACGGGGGCTTGTTGCGCGGCTCGCCGCGGTTGCCCTCGATGCTGGTGAGAAGAGCGGTCTCCTCGCCGCAGACGAATGCGCCCGCGCCGAGACGGATCTCGCAGTCGAAGCAGAAGTCGGTGCCGAAGATGTTGTTGCCGAGCAGGCCGTATTCACGAGCCTGATCGATCGCGATCTGCAGACGGCTTACCGCGATGGGATACTCCGCGCGAACGTAGATGTAGCCCTTGCTTGCGCCGATCGCGTAGCCGGCGATCGCCATAGCTTCGAGAACCGCATGGGGGTCGCCCTCGAGGATGGACCTGTCCATGAATGCGCCGGGGTCGCCCTCGTCCGCATTACATACGACGTACTTCTGATCGGCCTGGTTTGCAGCGGCGAACTGCCACTTCATGCCGGTGGGGAAGCCCGCACCGCCGCGGCCTCTGAGACCGGAGGCCTTCATAACGTCGATGACCTCGGCGGGGGTCATCTCGGTAAGCACCTTACCGAGCGCCTGATAGCCGTCCATCGCGATGTACTCTTCGATGTTCTCGGGATCGATAACGCCGCAGTTGCGAAGCGCAACGCGAAGCTGGGTCTTGTAGAAGTTGGTCTCGCCGAGAGCGGGGACCTGGCTCATATCGAGCTCTTCATGCTCCTTGTAAACAAGGCGCTCCACGATACGGCCCTTGAGCAGATGCTCTTCCGCGATGTCGGTAACGTCCTCTACCTTAACACGGCTGTAGAAGGTGCCCTCGGGATAAACGATCATAACGGGGCCGAGTGCGCACAGACCGAAGCAGCCGGTGCGAACGATCTTGATCTCCTCCGCAAGACCGAGCCTGTTGAGTTCCTGCTGCAGCTTGTCGCCGATGGCAACGCTGCCGCCGCTGGTGCAGCCGGTACCGCCGCAAATCAAAACATGTGAGCGAATCATAAAATACTCTCCTTAATTATTTCTCAGCAGCGCCGATGGTGTACTCGGCGATGGGCTTGCCGCCCTTAAGGTGCTTTTCAACGATCTCCTTCGCCATTTCGGGGGTGACCTTGACGTAGGTAACGCGCTCGTTATCGCCCTCGAAAACTTCTACGATGGGCTCGAAGCGGCACATGCCGATGCAGCCGGTCTGGCTGACGGTGACCTTGTCGCTGAGGTTCTGCTTGGCAACCTCCTCAACAAAAGCGTTGAGAACGGGCCTTGCGCCGGCGGCAATACCGCAGGTCGCCATACCTACTGCAACGCGGGTGGATGCCTGACCTTCACGGAGAATGACCTTGTTCTGCATTCTCTCGCGGATCTTTGCGAGTTCTTCCAATGATTTCATACGGATCGTTTTCCTTTCGGTTTATTTAATTTTGAATTTTGATATCAATATTATCTCAAAGCAGCAGCCTAAGCGCGGTTTTATCACCCGGCGTACTGTTCTTCAAGCGTTTGTCTCACCCACATCAGCACCATCGGGTCCGAAAGCGGCACGTCGTCGCCGAGGATGATGCGCATCTCGCGCGTATCGAGCGCAACGAGCTTCTCGCTTCCCGCTTCGCATATGCGATGAGTGAACACATAGTCCACCTCGGGGAAGCCCTGAATGAGCGTGGTAACGGTCGACACGATGTCGCCGATCGGGGTGAAATCAAGATGATCCTTGCGAAAAAAAGCTTTGATCTCGGTTCCGCAGTTTTCGGGATCGACGCTGCGCTGAACGCTCGTAAGCTCGATATGACCGCCGGTCTGTTCGGCTGCGAGCTTCAAAAGCGGTATCCCGAGCCCGACCTTGCGTGTGGTTCGGGTGGTCGAAAACGGATCGTGCACGGAGGCAAGAAACTCCGGACTCATGCCGTAGCCGTTGTCCTTGATGGACAGTTCAAGCTCCGTTTCCGTTTCATTGAGGGTTATCTCAACAAGATCGGCCTCCGCTGTGATGGAGTTCTGAGCTATGTCGAGAATGTTCAGGGATAATTCCTTCAATACTGCCTCCTTTCCGATCCGCGCTTATTGCGGATCATCTTATCGGTTATCGGTTTTGCCGCGCACCCATCCGCTGATCCTTTTTTACGAAAGCCTGCGGATGCGGCGCGTTCCCGTTTCGTTATCCTTGCCATTCGAGCTGCGCGCCGTTCAGATGCCTGAATAGCGCGGCGCGGATCGCTTCGGGCGGATCGTCCGCCGCGGCGTCGAGGTGGAGAAAATTCTCCGCCTGATTCAGCTCCCAGAGCCTGTGCGCGTCGCTTGAAACGACGAGCTTCCTGCCCTCCGCAAGCTCGATATTCTTCCTTTCCCGAAGCTCCGCCAATCCGAAGACCGGCTGATCGGGAAACATGCCGAGCACGGCGAGCAGGCCGTTGGACTCGCGGTCGATATGCGCAGGATAGCAGATGCCGCCATAGGAGCGCACCATCGCCGCCGCGTCCTCGATCGAGAGCGAGGTGGCGCCGGGCAAAAACCACGGGTCCTCCCCCGTCACAACGTCCTTCGGCCCCATGATGAACTGGTTGCCGAAGATCTCGACCTTGTTTTTGAGCTGCATTCTGTAGGCTTGCAGCGCCTCGTCGAAGCGCATTGCGGTTTCAAGCGATTCGAACAGGGAGACCATGTGGATCTCCTCCGCCGTGGTCAGCTCCATGCCCGGGACCGGCGTTATGCCGTATTCCGCGCAGGCCGCAAAGAACGCGGGGCAGTTTTTGCAGGAGTTATGGTCGGTCAGCGCAACTATCTTCAGCCCGTTCAAATAAGCCATGCCGGCGATGTTGCAGGGCGTCATATCGTCGTCCCCGCATGGAGACAGGCACGAATGCACATGAAGATCATAGCTGAAAGCTTCCATAATATTATCAATCCGCTTCCGTATAGGCTTCGGCGGCTTCATTGGCCGCTTCGCCGTCCGCATGCGGCGAGATCATGCCGTGTATCCTGCCGCAGAGCGCGAAGGTCGGCTCGGGGGAAGAAAACAGGTTCACCCCGCGCATCTCGGCCGCCGCGATAAGGTCCTCGCCGGGCTCAACGCCCTCGGCGAGGATGACGCAGGCAACGTCCGTAAGCTGCGCGACCGCGATGACGTTGATATTGCTCATTATCGTCACCCAAGCGTCGCCGCTGACGGCTCTGCCCATCACCCAGCTCAGAAGATCGCCCGCATAGCCTCCGGTGACCTCTCGCTCACCGTCGTCGAGATTATGGGACTTGAGAGCCAGCCTTTCGGCAAGATCGTTTACGCTGATCATCGTGTTCCTCCTGTAAAGATAGGGGATAAATCAAATAATGAAACGGTTATTTAATGTATTTGCAGGGTTTTCGCAGCTATAAGACAAGCGCCTTATTCGGGCGTTTCCCCGCTCTTTTTTTGACGGTTCACCATCGCCTTGAACCTCTCGCGCATGAGGATGAGGCATTCGTCCATCTGCGCCTCGCCCCGAACCACGTCCTCCGCAAAGGCGCGGCAGGTGGGGGCTCCGCAGGCGCCGCAGTCGATCTGCGGCGTGGCGTCGTAGATGTTTTCGATCTCCATCATCATGCGGATGGACTCGGCGCGGCTCAGGTTGAGCGCGCCCTGATCCGGGCTGATGTAGGTGAACGGTCTTGCGTCAACAAGCTCATCGGGAACGTAGGTCTCGGGATCCTCGCCGGTCTTCGGCACCCTGTTCATCGAAACGGGCAGGTACCTGCGCAGCGATTGAAGCTTGACCCTCGCGATGTACGGGTTTTCGACCGTCATCGTGCCGCCGACGCAGCCGCCGGGGCAGGCGTTCAGCTCAACGAACGAAACGTTGTTAAGCTGGCCGTTCTCGATCTTGTCGAGCACACGGATAACGTTTTCGATGCCGTCCGCCGCAAGATAGCCCTCGTTGAGAAGGCTGGAGGACTCGCCGCCCGATGACGGCCAGCTCAGTCCGATCATGCCGGTCTTGCTGGCGGCCTTGGGCGAAGCTTCGCGCTTCATCGCGGAGATGAGGCGGAAGTAGACCTCGCTTACGGACACAACGTTGTCCACATAGACCTCCTGATCCTGCATCGTGCTCTTTACCCAGCTCACCTTTGCGGGGCAGGGCGAGATGAACACGGTGCGTATATCCTCCGGCTTGAGCTCGGGGTGCTTTTTGAGCGCCTCGCGGCGGGCGTATTTGCCCGCGATCTCCATAGGAGCCAGAATGGGGAGCAGGTGATCCGTCAGGGTCGGGAACCTGGTCTTGATGAGCCTTACCACAACGGGACAGGCGGAGCTGATGAGCGGAAGCACGATATCGCTTCGATTCATATAATGCCGCGTGTACTCCGTGTGTATCTCGGCGCCTCTTGCGACCTCGTACACGTCGTTAAAGCCGATGTCCAGCAGGCCTTGGATGACGTAGTCGGCATCCGTCAGCGCGTTGAACTGGCCGAAGAGCGACGGGGCGGGCAGCGCGATGAGATACTTGCTCGAATCGAGATCCTCGAGCTTTTCGTACACGGCGCGCTTCGCCTTTTGCTCGCATACCCTGATGCATTCCCCGCAGTCGATGCAATCGGCGGGGTTGATGACCGCATGACCGTCTCTTATCCGGATCGCTTCCGTTGGACAGCGCTTTAAGCAGTTGGTGCAGCCCTTGCACTTTTCCATTTCAAGAAAAACCGAATGCTTGTATCCTTCCATGCAGTCTCCTTTTCAGCTTTTCAGCTTACCTTGAATTTCAACACGATGGTGGTGCCTTTGCCGACCACCGAGTCTATGCTCATTTCATCGGAGTAGTTCTTCATGTTCGGAAGACCCATGCCGGCGCCGAAGCCGAGCGCGCGGATATTATCCGGCGCGGTGGAGTAGCCCTCCTGCATCGCCGTTTCAACGTCGGCAATGCCCGGGCCCTCGTCCGACAGCACGACGCGAAGGCAGTCCTCCTCCACGAACACATCGGCGGTGCCGCCGTTGGCGTGGATGACCATGTTGATCTCTCCTTCGTACATGGCGATGCTCACCCTGCGCGTCAGCTCCGGGGAAAAGCCAAGCTGCCTCATCAGCTTCTTGACCTTGACCGAGGCCTCGCCCGCCGAGGTGAAGTCGTTTCCGTCCACGTCAAAATGGAAAGTCAAAGTTTCGTTTTCCGCCATCCGATCACCTTCCCAGTCCGGCAAGATACAGCCTTCCGCAGGACTCATACATCGTCAGCTGAGTGGTCATGAGCACGGTGCCGATATTCTCGGCAAGCGCGATCATCTCCTCGGTGGGATTCTTCCCGCGAACGAAAACGACGCAGCCCATATCCATCATCAGAGTTGTGCGAATGACCTGCGAATTCACAAGCCCCGTGAGAAGGATGCCCTGATCCTTCACAAAGGCGAGCACGTCGCTCATCATATCGCTGCCGCACGCGGAGTGAGCCTCCTTATCGAGATGCTCGCTGCCGGTAAGAACCTTGGCTTCAAGGATTTCGGCGACCTGACTGAGTTGCATTTTAAACCTCCGATTCGGTTAAAAGAATTGTTCGATATCTTGCGATAGAACTTAGTACTTTGCGATGATATCGCGAACGATGTTCGGCGCGAGCCTGCCGTGCACGTCGTCGTCGATCATGATGACGGGCGCAAGGCCGCAGCAGCCGAGGCAGCGGGTGGGCTCGAGGGTGAACTTGCCGTCGGGGGTGGTGTGACCCGGTTCAACGTCAAGTACCCTTGCCAGCTCGTCGAGCACCTTCTGGGCGCCCTTGACGTAGC
>JAFWVQ010000007.1 GCA_017523925.1 Clostridia bacterium | reverse complement strand
GAAGTAAAGCGCACGGCACGGATCAGGAAACATTTTCTGCATTTCATCTATTAAATGGTTGTCAGGAATCATCTCGGATTTATCTTCGCACCCCGTTCTGTCTCTGAACGTGTTGCCTGTCAAAAAAAGGATCATACTTAAACTCCTTCGCTTTACAGCTTCAATACAGATTTGTCAGTTTATTGTCTGATTATCAATACCACTGTCTCAACAGAATGTTCAAGAAGGAATATATCGACAAATCCCGATCTACAGCAGCCGATCAAGCTAGCACACTGGCATATAACGGGATGCTCAGATCGGCGGTTCATCGTTCGCGCCTTCTGCTATCCATTCCCGCACATCGCCGAGCATATCGGTTGCGGCGTCATAGCCGGCGTTTGAAGAACGCTCGAGCCATGAAAGGGCTTCCTCTTGGTTGACCTTGGGATTCTTTATAAGCAGAATCTTGGCAACGTTATACATCGCTTCCGCAATGCCCTGCTCCGAAGCGAGCAGGAACCATTCGAGCGCCTTGTCTTGATCGGGCTGTGTTCCTCTTCCCGACCAGTGCATAAACCCAACGAGGAATTGACTCATCGCATCCCCCGCGCTTGCGGCGGTGGTCAGGTAGCGCAGCGCCCTGTCAAGATCCTGCGGGATGTTCATACCGAAGTAAAATTCCTTGCCGAGAAACGCGCACATCTCCGGGTCGCCTTCCTCGCATAATTCGATGACCGCCTGAAGCTTTTTTTCCATTTCGGGTTCCATAGTGAAGCAGCTCCTTTCGTAAACTGTTTTTGCGCAGTAAAAGTACGCTTGTTCGCCTATCGGCTTCATTCAATAAGGGACTGCCGCTTTGCTTTCGGCATTTGCAGCAGTCCCTTATAATCTATCATTTCAGCTTACTTGCTGATCTTCCTGCACTCGAGATAGTACCTCTTCTCATGCGCTTCGCCCATCGAGAAGGTCTTTCTCGGGAGCGCGCCGTCGAACACAACGGTCTTGAACAGGTCGCCCTTCGCCATCGGCGGGAGCAGGAAGCCCATGTTGGAGGGCTTGCTTCCGAGCTCGTTTACAACGTCCTCGCCGTGGATGTAGTCGATCACGGCGCCTTCGGTCTTTTTAAGAAGCACGTCCAGCGCGTTCTGAAGCGTTCCGACCTCAAGCTGAGCGGCGGGCTTTTCAACCACGATCATGCCGAGCTTGTTCTCCATGCAGAAGGGGATAGCATGAGTGCCCTTTTTAAGCTCCTTCATAGCGGAAGCCATGCAGTGCGGGCAGTCGAAATACTGAACGGAAGCGTTGCCGTTCTGCTTCTCAAGCTCCGCCTCAAGCGCCTTGATAAACTCATCGGCATCGATATTGAAGATAACGCGGTGGATGGGCTCGAACACGATGCCGTCGTCGTGAACGTTCTCAAGCTCAACAAGCGCATACCTTGCGGGATGGTTCGCGCGCTCCTCCTCGGGAAGGGTTGCCTTGAGCTTTTCCCAGTTTGCCTTCGCGGTGGCGAAGCTGTGGTTGCCATCGCCCATAGCGAAGAGTAGGGGGGGCATCTTCTTGCCGTACTTGTTTTCATCAACAAGACCCATGATGCCGTCGATAACGCCCTTGATCATGGCTTCATCATTGATGAGCCAGCCTTCAACGTGGCCGCCCGCCTGCATCAGCTCGAAATCATAGAGCTGCTCCGCCTTGTCGAGCTGCTCCGCAAGGGGCTCGATAACGGTCTTCTTCTCGTCGTCAATAAGCACGATGATATGGGGAAGTTCCACCGTTGCGGCCTCGCGGATGCGAAGGCGCGGGGGAATGCGCTCAACGATCGTGCCCTCGGTGGCGCGAATGAGCGTGGTGGAGCCCTTGGAGTAATCGTAGCACTCAAGATCGAGCGCAACTACAAGACCGTTGCGGGTTTTGCCGTCCACGGTGCGGCGGGTGAAAACGAAGCCTTCGCCCCTGTTCTCAAGGATGCCGGTCTTAACGTATTCGTCCATGGTCTTGCGGATCTCCGCGATGCGCTCGGCCTCGCCGGGCTTCTCAAGGTAGATCTCGGGGAGCATAAGGCGCAGGGTGGAGGGAGCATCGCCAACGATCCTCTCGCACTCGTTCCAATAATCGGGCTGGGAGGTGTACTGATCGCATGCAACGACCGCCCACTTGGTAAGGTCAACGCCCTTCTTGGGCATCATCAGCTCCGGCACCTTGATGCCGATATTGTTTTCAAACTTCTTGCTCATTTTGGCCTCCGTAAGAATAATAAGTTTGCCTTGCCTTTCGGCAGTTCCAACTGCCATTTTACAACATTTCTTTGCGAATGGCAACTTAAAAAGGGCGCGGGGATAAATATATACGGGCGGCGAACCTCTTTATTTCACTTTACCGCCAAAACAGCGCATCTCACCGCCGCTTTCCCGCCTCTTGCTCCCAAACCGATGACTTTTTCGCCCGTTCGTGCTATACTCATTTCGCCGGCTGAAAGGAGAGAATATGAAGGTTGAAATAAGGATCGATAAGAGCATTTCAAAGAGCGAGATAAACGCGCTCATTACCTGCCCCGAGGTCACCGAAGCGGTGCTCGAAGCGCAAAGGCTTTTACTGGGAATCGGCGAGGACGAAGCCGTGATAACGGGCATGGAGAACGGGCGAACCGTCATAATCGAGCGGCAGGAGCTTTTCGCGATAAAGAGCGAAAACGGCAGAACGCAGCTCGTTTGCAAAGAAAAGAGCTTCGAAAGCCCGAAGCCGCTCAAGGATTTTGAAGGTCTGCGCGATTTTATGAGGATTTCAAAATCGTGCATCGTCAATCTTAAAAAGCTCAAGCTCGTTGAGCCGCATTACAGCGGGCTTATGCTTCTGACACTTAAAAACGGCTCGAAAGAGTACATTTCAAGAAAATATCTGCCCGATCTTAAAAAATATCTCGGGCTGTGAAAGGGGAAAATATGAAAAAAGTTCTATCTGCCGCATGGGGCGGCATCAAGATCGCCAGCACGGTGTTCGTTATCTCAAGCTTCTTCGTTGCGCTGTCGGCGAAGGAAGGAACCTTTGCTTCCACAAGCGGAATGCTCCGCTACTGCATCTCAACCTTCGCAATAGGTCTTGGGTTCGGCATACCAGCGCTTATCTACGAAACCGAGCTTTCCATGCCCGTCAAGGTGCTTATCCACATGGGGATCGGCTGCGCCGTGATGATCGCCGCCGCGATAGTCAACGGCTGGGTGCGCGTTGAAAACGGCGGAATTTGGGTAAGCCTTGCAATCATCGCGGGGCAGATCGCAATAGCCTTTATCATCTGGTTCATTCAGTACAGAAAAGCAAAGAAGCTTGCAAGCGAAATGAACAGCAGGCTGAAAAGCGAAAAGTAACGGGAAGAACTCGGAATAAAGTGAATAAGCATATAAAAAACGGGTCGCCCGCAAAACCTGCGGACGGCCCGAGCCGTATTTTGGCGCAAATGATCAAATATCCTTCTGCATAAACCGCATTTTCCCAAAGAGCAGCGCGGCAAGCGCGATCGCGCCCCATATCCCGAGCGTCCAAAGCTCACTGCCTGCAAACGCGGTCGCGGGGTGATCCGCGATGAACCATTTTCCGCAGCTTTTAAGCAGCGCGGCGGGCGTCATGCGGATGGCGGTGGTGAAGATACCCGCGTTGTTCACAAATCTTATCACGGTATGCGCGCCGAAGAAGATCACGGCGGTGCAGACCGTAACAAGATAGCTGTTGCTGCAAAAATACTGCGCCGCGCCTACGATCAAGCCCATTATGAGCGTCAGCATCAGCGCAGCGGCTATGCCGAGCATCAATTCCTGCGCGATCGTGAGCGGGAAGAAGGTTATGAACAGCTCCCGTTCCATCACCGTAAATGCGCTCACCGGCGTGCTCCAAAGCCCCTCCATCGGAACGAGGGCGAGAAAGCCCGCAAGGCTTCCTGCAAGTATGATAAGCGAAAGCAGCATTCCGAAAAGCAGCCCTGCGCCGAGCTTGATTCCCATGATCCTTCGCCCGACGGCGCTTGCAAAAACCAAATCATCGGTATGATTTATGCGCTCGTAGTCCATCAGATAAAGCACCGAAAAGCAGGTGATTATAAGCATTCCGACGATGGCGAAGTTCAAAGTGGAATACAGCGTGCTGTGGACTGCGAACATCGCGCCCGGGTAGAAGGGGCCGTCCGCTTCGCCGCGCAGCTTTATCTCGTCCACGCGCTTTTGAAGCCTTTCGTAATTGCCTCGAATGAACTTCTCATAGCCGCCCGTCGGCTCGAAGCCGAGGCTTTCCTTCTTCATTTCAAGCTGCTTGAGCATATCGAGCTCGTCGTATGCGCCCGCGTAATTCTCGCGGTACTGCGCGTAAAGCTCGAAAGCCCCGCCCTCGCTTGACCTACCGAGAAGCACGTCGTGCATTTCGTGCAGATTCCGCTGAAAATCGTCATGGCCGACCGAGGTATGCGTTAAAACAAGGTTCAACGCGATGAAAAGCGCCGAAAGCACCCAAAGCAGCGGAAAGCGCAAAAGCTTTTTGAATTCGTAAATAAATATCTTCATAGTATATCCCGCACCTTATCGCGTTTCAGCATTATAAGCACCGCCGCCCAAATTGCGGCAAATACAAGCAGCGTTATGCAGATCTTGATAACGGCAGCGGCGAGCGAAGGCGAGGAGAACAGATACAGCGGATTTCGCACGAGCATATAAAAGCCGAAAACAAGTGCCGCCGCCACCGGCAGGGCGATGCCGAGCCCAACGATATGGCTGCTTGCAAGCCTGCCGATGAAGTATGCCGAAAGCGAAGCGCAAACGGAAAGGAGTATCACCGCCGCCGCATGGATAAGCAGATAGCTCCCAAAGCTGATATCCGTCCAAAATCTCCAGCGATCAAAGCTGCTTATGTCGCAGGCGATAAACCCAAGCGTGCCGCTGCGCCAAAGGAGCAGGGCGTAAACGAGGTCAAGCAGCAGACCGACTCCGAGCCCGAAAAGCGCGCAGGTTTTTGCCTGAACGGCGAATATCCCGCGCCCCGACGCGCTTGCAAGCTGAATATCGCGCATTCCGCGAAGCCGCTCTTTGATAAGGCAGGGAAGGATCAAAACGAAGCAAAGTATCGCCGAAAGAATCATGAGCCGCATTAAGCCATCCCGAACGTTGCCCGCAGCTCCACGCGGGATAAGCGAAATGCTGCCGGTGCAGGTTTCCCGATACCTCTCCGCGACTGCCGCGTTTCTATACGGCGCATCGCTCGGAATGTATCCTTCGCCATTTGCTTCATCATAATCCCTTTCGTAGGCGAGTGCGTGAAGATCGTCCTTGCGGCCGATAAGGTAATCCATTTCGTGCAAATAGTCGAACAGCGGAGATGTGATCTCATCGTCGTGATAAATGCGATCCTTTTCCCTCTGCATCTCAACCGCCTCTTCGCTCGTTGTTGGAGTAAAAACGACGGGCGGCGTATGGATAAAGGTTTCATAATCATCTATACCGTTCTTTCGCAGGATCTCGCTGCTTCGTATCCGCTCGTTTATCCGCTCGAGAACGGCTTCGCGCTTAGCTAAAAACGCATCCCATTCATCACTCGAAAGCTCGCGACCGAATTCGGCGCGAAGCTCTTCATATAACCGTGTCTGACGAACGGTCCATCTCTGCGAGAAAGGGAAGTTCAGGAAAAGGAAGGTATAAGCGACGGAAAATGCCGCAAGTATCAGAACGGGCAGCGGATTCAGCAGCTTTTTCAGTTCCTTAAATAGAAGTCGCATATTATCACCTCACAGTATATCGCGCACCTTATCCCGTTTCAGCATAATAAGCACCGCTAAAGCAATCGCGGCAAGAATAGCGAGCATGCCGCCGTACTTTGTCAGCGAATCCGAGAGCGATGTAAGCGTATATGCTGAAAGCAAATCGCCCGTGAGCTTTATAAAACCGTAAACGAGCGCCGCAGCAACCGGCAAAGCGATCCCGATTCCGGCGATATAGCTGCCTGCAAGCCTGCCGATAAAGTACGCGGCGAGCGAGCAGCAAACAGAAAACAAGATAAGCACGCCCGCATGAATCAGCATGTAGCAGCCATAGCTTATATCCACACCGAAGGTATGCCAGGACACCCCGTTTATATCGCAGGCAAAGAAAGCAAACAGCCCCTGCCCGATAAGCAGCGCACCGTATGCAAGGCTTAGGAAAACGCCGACCGCGATCCCAAAAAGCGCACAGGCGCGCGCCTGAACAGCAAAGATCCAGCGCCCGGTTTTAGTCACGAGCTGTATCGGGCGCATTTTGCGCAGGCGCTCGTTTATCGGGCGGGGCAGCACCGTAGCAAAGCTGATTATTGCGGCAAGCGCGAGCATATGTCCGAAATCGTTATCGGGGAGACTAATCAAAGCATAGGGCACCAGCGAAACGCTGCCGCGCGTTGCAAGCTCCTTTTCCCTGGCTAAAACCGCCTCGTTTTCATACGCGAAGCCCCCGGGACCTTCCGCGAAGGCGGCTTCAAACTCGTTTTCGCTTGACAGAATGGAATGGTATTCTTCCTTTTTCAAAATATAATCATGATCCATAAGCTGAAGCTGAAAAAGAAGCTTATAAGTGCTTTCGTTTTGCTCTATCATGCGGCTTATTTCACGATACAGCTCGGCGTCGGCTTCGCTTAATTGCTGTTCTGAAAGAAGGCGATCCTGCTCGCATAGGTAATCCTCATAGCTTTTAATATCGTATTTATTTAGAATTTCGCTGTCTGCTTCCTCAAGCTTATCGGCAAACTCGGCGGCAATTTCTTCGCGCTTAGCCAAGAAAGCATCCCATTCATCGAGTGAAAGCTCGCCGCCGAATTCGGAAAGAAGCTCTTTGTGTAAAGAAAGATAATAATCGTTCTGCCCCGTACCCAGATACAAAAACGAAGCGCTCAGGATAAGGCAGAAGTATAATGCCGTAAACACCGAAAGTATTATCGAAAGCCGCAGGTTAAAAAGCTTTTTCAGTTCCTTAAACAGCAGGCGCATATCAGCTCCATTTCGCGGGATCGTCAGCGTCCCTGTACGTAACAAGAAAATAGTCCTCAAGATCGGGCGTGCAGAGCGTGCCGAAGCCCTTTTCCTCGGAATAGAAGCGCACGTTCGCTCCGCCGCGCTCCTGCCTTGAGGAAAGCAGGAAGCCGCCGCCGATATCCATGCGCTCCCCATTCGGGATAAAGGTTTCGTAAACCCTGCCCTCAAGCTCGGCGCTGATGGCGTCCACAGTGTCGTTTCTGTAGATCCGCTTGTCCTTTATCATGATAACGCGGTTCGCGATGGACTCTATATCCGAAACGATATGCGTGGAAAGGATCACGATGCGATCCCTTGAAAGCTCCGAGATGATGTTGCGAAAGCGCACGCGCTCCTTCGGGTCGAGCCCGGCGGTCGGCTCGTCAAGTATCAGTATCTTCGGATCGTTCAGCATCGCCTGCGCTATGCCGACGCGCTGAAGCATGCCGCCGGAGAATTTGCGCATCTTGGTATTCGCGGACTCGCTAAGCCCAACGAGCTCGATAAGCTCGCCTATGCGCTCCTTAAGCCCTGCCTTCGGAACGCCTTTGAGCGCCGCAAGATAGTCAAGATACTGCATCGGCGTATTATTCTTGTAATAGCCGAATTTTTGCGGCAGATATCCTATCAGCGAGCGGTACTCCGCGCCCAGCCTGCGTATCTCCGCGCCGTCATAGAGTATTTCGCCCTCGGTTGGGGAAAGCAGCGTGGTTATCATCTTGATAAGCGTGGTCTTGCCCGCGCCGTTCGGCGCAAGAAGGGCGTAGGTGCCGTTTTCAAAATCGAGCGAGATATGCTCGATCGCCTTGAATTTGCCGTAGTATTTTGTAACGTCAGAAACCGTAAGCATTTTGTTTTTCCACCTTTCCGATATAAGAGATAAATGCCGCAAGACTGCCGGCCGCCGCGATAATATGCACCGCAAGCGGGATCGCCCTGATGATAAGCTCGTAAAGCGGCGCGCCGTGCCTTATAAGCACGATGCAGCCGAGCATCCAAACCGAGCTCATCACCGCCGAGGGCACGAGCGAGCCCGTTTTTTCGTAGCTGACGAGGCTGAAAAGCGCGAGAAGAAGCGAGGCCGTAACGCCCGCCGCGCCAACGCTCCAAACCGCGTCGATCCTGCCGAAAAACGAGGCGAGCAGCAGCAGATTTGCGGGAACTGCGGCAAGGCTTGCGTAAAACATTCGCAGGCTCACGAGATAGCCGAAGGCGTATTTCATCGTTCCCTTAAGCTCTATCACCTCGCTCTGCTCCTCCGAGAGCAGCGAAAGAAAGAAAAACGAAAAATAGGTCAGCGGGAATACCGCAAGCGCAAGAAAGCCGCTCTGCGTGTGCTCATAGCCCGATATCGAGCATATCACCACCAAAAGCAGGTAAACCAGCAGGCTTATCGCCGCCGTCAGCCACGAATTATGAAAGATAACACGAAGCGGAGGGCGCTTCACCTTCCTTTGAAACGCGCTTTCGATAATGCTTTTCTTCTGCCGCGCGATCTCGGCTTCGCTTGGAAAATCTATCCTCATTCCGCAAGCTCCTTTCTTATCCTTTTTATCATCGCGTAATATCTGGTTTTGACCGTGCCTTCCGAAAGCCCAAGCTCCGAGGCGATCTCGGCGAATGTCAGCTCCTCAAAGCATTTCTTTTGAAATATGCGCACCAATGAAAGCTCATGCTCCGAAACGATCTGCATTATCTTCCGCACTTCCTCGCGCTGTTCGAGCCTTTCGGTTATGTCGCCGTCGCTTTCGATCGCGGGCTCGACCGAAAGCGCTTCGAGCGGCCGTTCGTAAAGCCCCGCGCGGTACGCCTTGCTGCGGTAATGATCCGTCACCTTGTTTCCCGCGATGCGGTAGAGCCAGGTGCGGAAGCCCGCCTTTTTCTCGTCATAGCCCCGTATCCCGCGAAAGGCCGCCGTGAAGGTCTCCTGCGTAAGGTCGAGCGCAAGCTCGCGTTCGCCGCATTGGCGGTAGATATAGGCGTATATCTCGCGGTAATAGCGGTCGAAAAGCTTGTCCGCCGCATTCCGGCTGCCGAGCTTCATACGGCGCGTCAGCCGCGCATCGCTCATCATGCGCTTCACCTCCCCATGGATGCATTGATATATACGAAGCCTCAGCGGGAATAGTTTTGGCCTGCTCCGTATAATTTGAAAAAATAATAACACAGACCACACCGATATGTCCATTCAAGGCGCTTATTATGCGCTCTCCGCTTCCGCACGGCTCAAATACGCCGCTTGACAAGCTCATATACGCCGCTTGACAAGCTCAAATACGCCGCTTGAACGGATCAAATACCAAACGGCGCAAAAAAGAGGGAGGCGCGCCGCGCCTCCCGAAAGATGAAGAACGATATGGATCTTGAAATAAGCCTTTCCGCCTAAGTTATCTGCACTCCGGCAGCCCAGCAAGGCTCGTGAGCATGGAGAGCATGCCGCTCAGCACCGCCGTCGCCGCGACAGCTCGCCAATCCACCTCGCCCAAAGCCGAAGCCGTGCCGATCATGGCAAGGGCGGACTGCGCCACGGTGCGAAGCGCGCGAACGAGCGCCGCCTTGAACCATTCCTTGGTAAGTATCCCGTTCATCTTGCTCACTTCCTTTCGCTTCTTATCACCGCAAGCGAATATCTGCCGCTTTCGAGGATGAAATCGCCCAAAACGGCGCATACCTCGGCAAAGCCCTCCTTCGGCGCGGCGTGCTCGGGACCACTGCCTTCACCTTCGCCATCGCCGCTTTTCGCACTAAGCTCCGCAAAGCCCGGCGCGTCCTCATAATCGAACTTCGCCTTCATAAGTCCGCGATGCGTCCAGCCCCTTGAATTGAACCTCGTTACGACCACGCCGTAGGCGATGCCCCGCGCTTCCACTATCAGCGGTTCGCCGTCCGGCATGAAGCCACAGACCCAGCCTACGTGGTGCATCCTGCCCGTGCTCTCGCTTCTCATGAACACGGCCTCGCCGAGCACGAATTCGCGGGAGATGGACCTGCATTCGCCCTTGTCCTCGCACCAATACTTGTAGTTCATATCGGCGTTTATATCGGTCTTTTCGCCGAGATCGCAGGTCATGTAGGCGTCAAGAAGTCCCTGGCAGTCGGTCGCATAGCCGTCCTTCGGCCAATTCCCGGTGTAGGAATCGTACTTCTCGCGGCTCATGCTCTTGGAGTAATGGTCGGTAAAATAGCGGTCGATGGTGTCCCTGTTCGTCTGAACGCGAACGCTTCCGTAGAGATACTCCCATTTTTCCGTGCCGCATTCCTCGAGCTTGACCGGAAGCAGCGCGCCCTCGGGTATGCTTTCGCGCTTTGCGTGCGACAGTGCGCGGCGAATAAAATCCAATACCTTATACATTTTCATCCTCCCCGTTCAGCCCGTCGATAAGCTCCGCAACGCGGCTTCGAAGCCGCGCGGGAACGTCCTCAAGCTCCTTGTAGCCCTTGATTATCAGCTCCGCATAGATAATTGCCATCCTCATTCCTCCTGTTCGATCAGGCTTTCGTACAGCTCGCAGAGCGCAAGCTGCGTGTCCGTGAGCTGGCGAAACAGCTCCGCGTTTTCCCTTTCAAGAAGCGCGATGCGCTCGCCGTCGCTCAGCTGTTTTTCTTCGTCGTCACCCATCTTCCATGCGGCGGCGCGTGCGAATGCCGCCTCGATATCCGCTTCGATCGCCTCAAGCGTCGTATCGGCGCGCATGTACGCCTCGTCCGCCGCCCATTTCGTAACGGTGAGGTTCTCGCCGTCCGCGTCCTCCTCGGCAGCGAATTCGCGGATATTCCTTCTTATCCAGATATCCGCCTTGCCGTTCGGAAGAGGGGTGAAAACCACCGTTTCGGGCATTTCGTTGAATGTAACGTTATTTATCATAGCTTGCTTTGCCTCCTTCCGCCTTCTTATCCGATCGATCCGCTGCTCACGGTGTAGACCCCGCGATTGCCCGCCGTTCCGCAGGCGCGGCAGGTGTATTCCCAACCCTGAGAGGTGAGGCTCTCGAAAGTGCCTTCAATGAACGCGAGGCCGTTGTTGTCCGTGCCGCCGATCGGGCCGTAAACGGAGTAAGCGCTCGAATACCCACCGCGATTGTAGCTCGTTTGATGCAGCGATGCGCAGTAGCCGCGCGAGGAATTAGCCGAGCCGCCTATACTCGCGGGCAGCATGTACGCCTCGGGACCGCCCGTCCAGTTGAGCTCGGCGATAAACGGGTAGGTCGTGTTTTCGTTCACCTTGTTTATCGTGCCGAGATTCGCCATGCCGGATGCGCCGCCGCCGCTCGTGATCTGCGAAGCGCGGCGGTTTTCGTAGATGCCTATGCTGCCCGGGTTGTTTTTGAGCAGCGTTGAGCCCATCGCTTCGCCCGCGCCGAGCATCAGCTCGATGCCCTGAAGCTTGAAGGGCTCCTTCCCGCTCAGGTTGTTGTAGGGGCTGCCGTCGTTGCCCTTGACCGCATCGGTGGAGCCCGTTTTCCACGGATGCAGAACCAAGCGGGTAGTCATAGCATCGGTATCGAAGGTGTTCGGAGTATCGAGCGTCAGCGCTTTGTAGTCCATGCCGTTCACGTTGATATCTTCAACATTCGTAATGGCCGCGATCGGGCAAACATTGTAGCATGCCGCCGCGCTGC
The DNA here is from genome assembly GCA_017523925.1 of Clostridia bacterium. Classification (GTDB taxonomy): domain Bacteria; phylum Bacillota; class Clostridia; order Christensenellales; family CAG-138; genus PeH17. Next base: position 38,506 of record JAFWVQ010000007.1, on the reverse strand, counting down.
GGTCGTGCGAAGTGCCGAGTGAAACGCACATGCCAACAAGATAGTTGGTTGCATAGCTCACTATTGCGCGCTTGACTCCCGTTTCCGAAACGCGGATAGAGGCATACGCCGAATAAAGGTCAACGCCCCTCATCACCTGAGAGCTGCCGAGACAGGCGTACTTTATCTCAAGCATCGTCTGCAGAAACGCCTGATCGCAGATGCTTGCGCCGCAGTACTGGTCTCCCCATGCGCGCCAAAGCGTTATCTGCGCGTCACGGCCGACGCTCCTGCCGCCCGCGCTCGAGGGTCTGCCGGTAACGGGCTGGGCGCCCGAAACGCTCGAAAGCTTGCCTGCCGAATTGTAACCCGCCGCGTATTTGGCGTGGATAACGAACGGCCGAACGCTGTTGTCGCTCGCGCGCACCGCCTCGGGCAGGGGATCGAAGCCCGCCTCCTTGCGATAGGCGGCATATTCCACGGTTTTCTCGGTGTTATCGGCGGTTCGGCGTACCCATCCCGTCATCTGCAAAACGCCGACGAAGCTGTCGGAAGGGGAAGCCGAGAATTCGCCGTAAACATCCTTTATCGCGTGCAAAACTGGCTCGAGCGTAGTGCCGTCGATCGTGTAGTTGCAGTCGAAGCACGCAAAGAGCGGCAGATCGGCGTAGTCGTCGCGCCCCGCCGTGTCGTTGGTCGAGGGCTCGCATACGAGACCCGCGTTCGCATCCTTCTTGGTGCCGACGGGCGAGGTCGAGGTGGAGTAGCGGTAGAAGCTCGAGGTGTAGGTCTCCACCACCGTCGCCGAGGCTGCCGCGAAGAAGCGCAGCACGGCCGTATCCAGGCCGATGAGAGGCGCGTTTGCCAGGCAAAACAGCCTCAGCGCGTTCCTCGTGCCGTATTCGCGTATCAGCGCAAGCACGTCGAAAACGTCGTTTTGCTGCATGTATTCGCCAAATTCCGCGATCACGGCGGCGATGCGCTGCTCCCTTTGGATCTCGGCGGCGATGCGGTCCAATTCGTTCTGCGCCCTTGCGGTCTCAGCGCTCGATCTTATGCGCTCCGCGCTCGCCCTTGCGGTCTCGGCGCTCTGCCTCGCCGCCTCCTGCGCCGCCCTCGTGCTCTCGGCCGAGGCGCGAAGGCTTTCCGCGCCCTGGCGAAGCGATTCGCTCCAATTGCGCTCGCTCTCTGCGCCCGATCGCGTCCGCTCCGCCGAGGCGCGCTGCGTTTCGGCTTCGCTTCTTGCCGCCTCCGCGCTCACCCTTGCTGCCTCCGCCGCAGCGCGTGCGCTCTCCGCGTCCTGCCTTGCCTGCTCGGCGAGATTGCGCCTGTACTCGCTGAGCTCGCGTGCGTTTTCGGTGTGCTCTCGCTCATTCTCCGCGTCGCTTCTTGCGCTTTCCGCGGCGGCTCTTGCGTTCTCCGCGCTCACTCTGGCGCTCTCGGCGTCCGCTCGGCCGCGCTCGGCGCTCTGCCTTGCACTCTCGGCCTGGATGCGCGCGTTTTCATTGGAAACTCTCGTGTTCTCCGCCTGCACCCTCAGCGCTTCGGCGGCTGCTCTTGCGTTCTCCGCATCCACTCTGGCGGCCTCGGCGGCAACCCGCGCTATCTCGGCGGCGTCCTCCGCGCCGATCTCACCCGAGCGCGCAAGCACAGAGCTGCGCACGGGGATGCGAACGCTCGTGGTAGTTGAAAGATCGCCCGCGTAAACTCCCACGCTTAGCTCGCCGCTGTATGCGGGCAGAAGGGGGAGGGTAACGGTATCGCCCGTGAAGGCGATGTCGAACTGCCATCCGTCTAGATCGAATCGGGCCGTCTTATGCGCGAAGGCGTCCCACTCGGAATCCAGATCGAACACGATCTTCAGCTGCTTGTTGTCCGAAACGAGGTATTCCCCGAAGCGTATCTCGGGCACCTTGTTGCGGACCGTTACGGTAAGTTTGCTGTTGTTCATCCTGCCTCCGTAAAATTTGAATTCGCTTTTTCCGCTTGGTTACGATCTGCTTTTGCCGCCTGAACGGAATGCCGCCTCTGCCGCAGCCGCGCGCGGTAAATACGGATGGCACCTCCCGCTTCCCGTTCGGATTGCAAAGCGTGAATAGAGACTGAAAATGCTGCGGTATTTCTCATGTGATCAAATGAAGCCGGCGCGCGTGTAAAAATGCCTCTACTATTATTATACCATATTTAAGAGAATCAATCAAATAGAAATCTATTAACAAGAGAATCAAGGGCAAACAAAAACCGACCGCAGCTCGGCCGCGGTCGGTGAATGCAGAATGTATCGTTATATCGGGCGCGGGTAAGCCCTACGGAGACTCCCGAAGGGAACTCAGCTCCATCTTATCCCATGAATAATTCCGAAGAAATTCCGCAGGAATTTCAACCACAACTATTCATTATTCACTATTCACTCTTCACTCTTCACTACAATAAGATTACTTCGTTCCGAAGATGCGATCACCCGCATCGCCGAGACCCGGCACGATATAGCCGTGATCGTTGAGGTGGCTGTCCACTGCGGCGGTGAAGATCGTTACGTCGGGATACGCCTTATGCAGCGCCTTGATGCCCTCGGGCGCCGCCACAAGGCACATCAGGCGAACCGTCTTGCAGCCGGCCTCCTTCATGATGCGGATGCCCTCGATCGCAGAGCCGCCGGTCGCGAGCATGGGGTCCACAACGATCATGTCGCGGTCGCTCGTGTCGGTGGGCAGCTTCTGATAATAGCCCTTGGGCTCGAGCGTATCGGGATCGCGGTAAAGGCCGATATGGCCCACCTTCGCGGCGGGGATGAGATCCATGATGCCCTCCGCCATGCCGAGACCCGCGCGCAGGATGGGCACGATGCCGAGCTTCCTGCCCGCAAGCACCTTCGCGGTGGTCCTTGCAACGGGCGTTTCGATTTCCCTCTCCTCAAGCGGCAGATCGCGGGTCACTTCGTATGCCATAAGCGTCGCAAGCTCGCGAAGAAGCATGCGGAAATCCTTGGTGCCGGTGCTCCTGTCCCTTAAAAAGGTGAGCTTGTGCTGAACGAGCGGATGATCGATAACAACAACGTTTTCCATGTAATTTTCCATGTTTACCCCCTTGTTTCAGTGAACGGTATTTGATCGGTTGCGGATGCCAAACCGCGGAAGGGATTGGCGTTTACTGCTTATTTCGAGCTTGAGCCGTCATGGCCAGAGCCGCCCGAGTGATGCGAATGAGCGCCGCTTCTCGAGCCGTGCAGCCCGCTCGAGGAGTGGATGCTGTGATGGGATGAGCCCGAGGAATGCGAGCCGCCGTGCGAGCCGAAGCCTCCGCTCGACGAGTCGGGGCCGCTGTAGCTGCCCGGGGTGTAGCCGGCGATCTTGGTGAGCCTGCGCTCATGCCTGCCGCCCTCAAACTCCGTGGAGAGCCATTTGCTCACGATGGCCTCGGCGACCTTGCTGCCGATGATCCTGCCTCCGAGCGCAAGCACGTTTGAATCGTTGTGCTTCCTTGTAAGCTCGGCGGAAACGGGGTCGGAGCAAAGCGCGCAGCGAACGCCCTTGACCCTGTTTGCGCAGATGGAAACGCCTATGCCGGTGCCGCAAACGAGGATGCCGCGATCGTACTTGCCGCTTGCAACGGCCTCGGCAACGGGGAAGGCGATGTCGGGATAGTCCACGCTCTTGGTGCTCGAGGAGCAGCCGAAATCGGAGTAGCGATAGCCGTGATCCTCAAGATACTTGACTATCTTCGTTTTGAGTTCGTAGCCGCCGTGGTCGCAGCCGATTGCGATTTTCATTTTTTCCTCCTGGGTTTTATAATAGTAATATTATATTAAACTTAATATTTTATCACTTTGAAGCCTGATGCGCGCAGAAGCCTGTTCATATAGGCAAGCCCCTCGCCGCTCTCCGGTATGCCCTCGGCAAGTATCAGATCCGTGCCGACGGATTCCTCCCTGAGCGCGCCAAAAAGCGCGGCAAGCAGCGTTGCCGGCATATCCCTGTCCCCGATTATAACATATTTTTTGCCCTTATAGTAGTTTTTAGTCTGCTCCGTCGCAAAAATTTTGCAGTTTTTGCCCTCCGCCTCCGCTTTTTGGTACTCCCTTGCGATAATACCGGCGGCTGCTTTGGGGCTTCCGAGCGCAACGGCGACCTCGCAGTCCGGCGCGTAGTGCCGATACTTCATGCCCGGGGAGGCGGCCTGCTCGTTCTCGCCGAGCGGGTTCAGCACCGCATTTGCAATCTTCACGCTCCCGATAACGCCCTCGAGCATCTCCTTCGTGATGCCGCCGGGGCGCAGTATCGTGGGCTCGCCAACGAGCGAAAGCACCGTCGATTCAACGCCGACCGTGCAGTCCCCGCCGTCGATTATTACGTCCACGCGCCCGTCCATATCCTCGATAACGTGGGAAACGCAGGTTGGGCTGGGCTTGCCCGAAAGATTCGCGCTCGGTGCGGCGATCGGCACGCCGGCGGCGCGAATGAGCGCGAGCGCCGTTTTATGCTCCGGCATTCGCACGGCGACCGTGTCGAGCCCCGCAGTGACCTCGTCGGGAACGATCGGGCTTTTGAGGTAAACAAGCGTCAGCGGTCCCGGCCAGAATGCATCCATCAAAAGCCGCGCCTTTTCGGGTATCTGCTTCCAAAGCGGCTTAACGTCGCTCTTTTTCGCGATATGCAGTATCAGCGGATTGTCGCTCGGGCGGCCCTTCGCCTCAAAAATTCTGGAAACAGCTTCGCCGTCCAAGCCGTTTGCGCCGAGGCCGTAGACCGTTTCGGTCGGAAACACAACAAGACCGCCGGAGCGGATGACCCGCCCCGCCAGCGCGGTGCCGTTTTCCTTTTGAGTTTTGGCGTTGAAAAGCTCGGTTTTCATATTCGGAAGCATTCCCTTTCTTCTGCGCACTGATGCGCCTTATAGAATATAGCACAGACGGAGCGTTTTTTCAAGGAAAACCGCGAAATACCGCAAACTGCCCTCCCGCCGGCTTTTCGCTTGACCCGGGGGCGAAGAAATAATATAATTTCATATTGGGGCGAATGGCGCAAGGAAAAGGCGCTTTTCGCTTGACTAATGGGTGTAAGCTTAAGCATTCAACCTATCCGGAGGGTCTATGCAAGCAGGCGAAAACAGCTATCGGCGCTATCTTGAGGGCGATGAGGACGCCTTCACCGAGGTGCTCGAACTGTATTTTAACAATCTGACTCTGTTTATAAACGGGTATCTGAACGACATTCACGCCTCCGAGGACGTGGCGATCGACACGATGCTGGAGCTTGTTGTTCACAAAAAGCGGTACGCTTTCAGATCCTCGCTGAAAACCTACCTTTTTGCGATAGCAAGGCATAAGGCGCTGAACCATCTTAAAAAGCATCGCCGAACGGTGCTCGTTCCGCCCGATGAGCTCGAGCTTGCGGATCGGACCTCGCTTGAAACCGAGGTCATCGAAAACGAGCGCAAGAGGCGGCTGCACCGCGCGATAGCCTCGCTTGAGAGCGAGCTTCAAACGGCGGTACACCTCGTTTATATCGAGGGCATGAGCTATAAGGAAGCGGCATCGGTAATGAAAAAAAGCCCGAAGCAGGTGGATAACCTGATCACACGCGCCAAGGCGCGGCTGAAAGCGGAGCTTTCCGATATGGAATAAGGAGCGATCAAAATGAGAAGAAGCATTGACGAGGTCAAGACCGAGCTCCAAATAAGGAGCGCGGAGTTTGAAAAAAGAAGGAGATCGCGAGTTAAGAGCCTCGCGATAGGCGCGGGCGCGGCGCTCGTGCTGATGCTTGCGGCGGTTCCCGTGATAAGCGGTGCGCTGAGCGCGAAGAACGGCAGCCCGATGCCAATGACTGCGGCGTACAGCGGCAGCAATAATAGCGCGGAACAGCCCACGGACGACGCGGCGCAGAACGGCATGGATAACTTCAAGCCCCCGAGGGACGATGACGGCGCATCGGTGGACGGCATGCCCGCAAACAGCGAGCCGACCGCCTTTCCCGGCGCACCCGCAAACAGCGAGCCGACCACATTCCCCGGTGAACCGTCAAACGGCGGATCGGGCGGCGATGGGGTGATCGCTGCGGACGGATACTACTATCCGGAAAGCGGTATGTTCTATTGGTATGACGAAACGGGAGTATGGGACAGCGCTTGGAGAAGCTTTCCGCGAAACGAGATCGAGCCGCAGTGGGCAATGATCGTTGTTTCGGAAAACGGCGAGACCAAAACGCATGAGATCGGCAGCGGCGTCGATGCGAAGGCTCTGTTTTCGTTCTTCCTTGAGCTGCACGACTCGGCGAAGTTCTTCGAGGTGATCGACACGATCGATCCGGAGCACCCTCGGGCGATAGAGTACAAGGTGCGGCTCTTCAAGGACGGTCTTCAGTTCGATATAATCAGGTTTATGGACGGCAGCTTCGGATTCACCCCGGGTATTCTGCTGAAACCGGATGCGGCGAGCGCGGAGGCGTTTGATGCGCTGGTTGCCGGACTGTGCGAAAACTATTCGAATCCGTAATGAAACCCCAACTTAAAATATAAAAAGAAAGGTAAGGTAAGCAAAATGAATAAACGAATCGGAACCGTCAAAACCCGCGCAAAGAAAACTGCCGCTCTGCTTATGGCGCTGATACTTGCGATGGCGGCACTTGCGCCCGCCTGCACTCCGAAGCAGTCCGGGCAGCAGGGGAAAACCGATACCGATGCGCCCGTTTCGACCGCGCCCAAGAGCGAGGGAGGGGAAGTGGTGAACCTTTCCGCAGGAGTTAAGGCGAACAGCGTTGCGGGAAAACCCGCGGACGATGCCTTTATCAACGCACAGACCGATTTTGCGGTAAACCTTTTCAAAAGCGCACTCAAAAAGGGCGAAAACTCGCTCGTGTCGCCGCTCTCCGTTATGCTTGCGCTTGCGATGACCGCGAACGGCGCGGAGGGGGAGACCCTTTCCGGCATGGAAAAGGCGCTCGGCGGATTGACGATAGACGAGCTGAACGAGTATCTCCATTCCTATATGGATCGCCTGAATTCGTACGAGTGGGCAAAGCTTCTTGCCGCAAATTCGATCTGGACGAAGAATGACTCGCGGTTTGCAGTGCGCGAGGATTTCCTTCAGAAAAACGCAGATTATTATAAAGCGGATATCTTCCGTGCCGATTTCAATGAAGCCACGCTCGATGCGATAAACGCATGGGTCAAGGAAGGCACGGACGGCATGATCGAGAAGATACTCGATGAAATGAGCCCCGATGCCGTGATGTATCTTGTGAACACCCTGCTTTTTGAGGCGGAGTGGGTCAAAAAGTATTTCGACGTCAATGTGACCGAGGGCGAGTTCACCGCATACGGCGGCGAAAAGCGGAAGGCGGAGCTTATGCGCTCCACGGAGCATACCTACCTTGAGGATGAGCTTGCCACAGGCTTTATCAAGCCCTATCTCGGCTCCTACGCCTTCGCCGCGCTGCTTCCGAATGAGGGCGTGGATATCGATGATTACATAGCGGGTCTGAACGGCGAAAAGCTTGCAAACACCCTTAAAAACGCAGGCGCGGGCTATATCGTGAACGCCGCCCTTCCAAAGTTCGACTTTGATTTCAGCGCGGGCTTGAACGATGCGCTCTCGGCCATGGGCATGGCAGGCGCGTTCGATCCCGAAAGCGCCGAATTTACGGAAATGTTCGACTGCAAAAAGGGAGACGTGGTCATAAGCCGCGTGATCCATAAAACCCATATCGAGGTCGGCGAGCAGGGCACCAAGGCGGGCGCAGCAACGCTCGTTGAGATGAACGATGGCGCGGCATTCCCGGGAGAGGACAGGATCAAAACCGTTACCCTCGACCGCCCGTTCGTTTTCATGATAATCGACACCGAAACGAATATCCCGCTGTTTATCGGCGCGCTGACGGATATTGATTGAGTTAGTGAATAATGAATAGTGAATAGTTGTGGTTGAAATTCCAAAGGAATTTCGTAAGATTTTAACCGATCGTATTCGGTGAAAACCATATTGGAACAAAATATCAAGCTTAAGAAAGGACGGGTCAAAATGAATAAGAAAAACGCAATTATCAACCGCGTAAAGAGAATGGTCGCGCTTCTTCTCTGCGCGCTTATGCTTGCCGCTTTCGGCTGCAATGGCGGAGCGAAAAACCCGACCGCCAGCTTTCGAAAGCTGAGCGCCGCGCCGAGAGCAAAGGACGAGGTCGAGATCAAGCAGCCCGATGAGACCTTTACGAGGACCCATGCGGCATTCATGATCGATATCTTCAAAAACGGGCTTAAAAAGGGCGAAAACTCGCTCGTTTCGCCTGTATCGGTGCTGACCGCGCTTGCAATGACCGCAAACGGTGCAAGGGGCGAAACTCTCTCCGAAATGCGAAAAACCCTTTCTCGCGGATTGGAGGGCGAGGAGCTGAACGCCTATCTCGCGGCGTATCTCGAACAGATCGTGAACGATGAGTCCGCAAAGATCGAGATCGCAAATTCTATCTGGTTTAGGGAAAACGCGGTTGCGCGCAAGGCAAACCCGGATGCGCCGCAGGCCTTCACTCCCAACAAGGAATTCCTGCAGACGAACGCCGACATCTTCGGCGCGGATATCTACGCCGCTCCGTTCAATAAAGCTACGGTAAACGAGATAAACAACTGGGTGAACGAAAAAACGGACGGCATGATCGACGGCATAATAGAGGAGCTTGATCCGCTCGCAGTTATGCAGATCATAAACGCGCTGACCTTCGATGCGGAGTGGAGGACGAAATACACCAAGGAGGATCAGATCAGCAAGGGCGAATTCACCGCTTATGGAGGCCGGAAGCGAAACGTCAAGTTCATGTTCTCCGAGGAAAAATCATACATCCAATTTTCGGATGCGGAGGGCTTTATCAAGCCCTACAAGGGCGGAAGATTCGCGTTTATGGCGCTGCTTCCGAACGAGGGAGTGGATATCTATGACTTCATCGACGGCTTGAACGGCGAAAACCTGCTGCATATCATCGATAACGCGCGGGAGCGCGCGGTCTATGCGAAGATGCCGAAATTCTCCTTCGAGTACGAGGTTTCGCTTGTCGATGCGCTCAAGGCGATGGGCATGCAGACCGCTTTTGACGCAAAGCTTGCCGACTTCTCCGGTCTCGGCGAGAGCGTTTACGGAAATATCGCTATCGCCAACGTGCTGCATAAGACCTATATCGAGGTCGGCGAACAGGGCACCAGGGCGGGCGCAGTAACGAGCGTTATGCCCGCGCCCCAAAGCGCCGCCGAAGCGCCCGTGCGCATAACCCTTGACCGCCCGTTCATGTTCGCGATAATCGACATGCAGACCCGCCTGCCGCTGTTCATCGGCGCGCTTACCGATCCTTCCTGACGGGCAAACTTAATACGCAAAAACCGCGCTATGGGGACCCTCCCGAGGCGCGGTTTATGTTATAGCGTCGTTTAATAGGCAAAAGCCGAAGCAGTATTCGATATAAAACATTATATATGCACATTTTTGCCAAAATTCGCTTGAAAAAGGCGGCGCGGTGGTGTAGTATATTTGGAAGCGGGGCTAACCGCCCCCAACTACCGCTTAAAACGCATTAAAGGAGTTAAAACATGATCCAGCTTCATTCCAAGGGCGTCTACCTCGTAGATGGCAAGCCCACCTTCGACGCCGTTGCCGGGATCACCCCCGAGCAGGGCCGTGAAAACACCATCGCCTATCAGATCATGCGCGCACACGACGTTTCGGACGATCCGAAGAAGATGCGCATCCGCTTCGACTGCCTGATGAGCCACGATATCACCTATGTCGGAATCATCCAGACCGCGAGAGCCTCCGGTCTCAAGCAGTTCCCGATCCCCTATGCGATGACCAACTGCCACAACAGCCTCTGCGCCGTCGGCGGCACCATCAATGAGGACGACCATGTGTTCGGTCTTTCCGCTGCGAAGAAGTATGGCGGAATCTACGTTCCCGTAAACCAGAGCGTTATCCACAGCTATGCCCGCGAAGCGATGACCATGTGCGGCAATATGATCCTCGGATCGGACAGCCATACCCGCTACGGCGCGCTCGGCACCATGGGCGTTGGCGAAGGCGGCCCCGAGCTAGTTAAGCAGCTCCTCAAGAATACCTACGACGTAAACGCGCCCGAAGTCGTGCTCGTTTACCTCACCGGCAAGCCCCGTCACGGCGTCGGCCCGCACGATGTTGCGATCGCGCTCGTTAAGGCCACCTTCGAGAGCGGCTTTGTTAAGAACAAGGTCCTCGAGTTCGTCGGCCCCGGCGTTGCCGAACTTCCTGCGGACTTCCGCAACGGCATCGACGTTATGACCACCGAGACCACATGCCTCAGCTCCATCTGGGAGACCGATGCGGAGATCGAAAACTACTACAAGACCTACGGCCGTCCCGAGGGCTACAAGAAGCTTGCTCCCAAGGGCGTTGCATACTACGACAGCATGATCACCATCGAGCTGGACAAGGTCGAGAGCATGATCGCGCTTCCGTTCCATCCCTCCAATGCGTACACCATCAAGGAGTTCGTCGCCAATGCCGAGGAGATCCTCAAGGGCGTTCAGGCCGAGGCCGAGGCGAAGTTCAAAAAGGTTCACGTAAATCTGCTCGATAAGATCGTCGACGGAAAGGTCATCGCGGATCAGGGCGTTATCGCGGGCTGCTCCGGCGGTCTGTTCGACAACATCGTTGAAGCCGCCAATATCATGGACGGCCACGACGTCGGCGACGGCTATTTCGGCCTCTCCGTATATCCCACCAGCGTTCCCACCAGCCTTGAGCTGACCCGCATCGGCGCAACCGAAAAGCTCCTCGAGAGCGGCGCCATCATCAAGCAGAGCTTCTGCGGTCCGTGCTTCGGCGCAGGCGACGTTCCCGCGAACAACGGCCTCTCCCTCCGCCACACCACCCGCAACTTCCCGAACCGCGAAGGCAGTAAGCCCGGCGAAGGTCAGATCAGCTTCGTATGCCTTATGGACTCCCGTTCCATCGCGGCGACCGCGCGCAACCACGGCGTTATCACCGCTGCGACCGATATCGACTACGACGATACCCATGTGGAGTATCATTTCGATAAGAGCGTTTACGACAGGCGCGTTTACAACGGCTTCGGCAAGCCCGATCCCTCCGTTGAGCTCAAGCTTGGTCCCAACATCACCGATTGGCCCGAGATGTTCCCCCTCACCGAAAACGCGCTCTTCGAGCTGGATGCGGTCATCCACGATCCCGTAACCACCACGGACGAGCTCATCCCCTCCGGCGAAACCTCCAGCTACCGCAGCAACCCCCTCCGCCTTGCGGAGTTCGCGCTCTCCCGCCGCGTGCCCGAGTACGTCGGCCGCTCTAAGCAGGTCATGGCTATGGACTTCGAGCGCCGCGCGGGCAAGAAGCCCGAGCGCATCATGGAAGCCCTGAAGCAGGTCGGCAACGCCGATGAGCTTATCAACACCACCGGCTTCGGCTCCTGCGTATTTGCAAACAAGCCCGGCGACGGCTCCGCACGCGAGCAGGCAGCGAGCTGCCAGCGCGTTCTCGGCGGCTTTGCAAACATTTGCTACGAGTACGCCACCAAGCGCTATCGCTCCAACTGCATCAACTGGGGCATCCTTCCCTTCACCATCGCGGAGGGCACCGAGTTCAATTATGACTGCGGCGATTTCGTATTCGTTCCCGGCATCCGCGAGGCGGTCGAAAAGGGCATCGAGGAGATCCCCGCGAAGGTCATCACCAAAGCTGGCGTTAAGGATATCACCCTCTACATCAAGGGCCTCACTCAGGACGAGAAGGAGATCCTCCTTGAGGGTAACCTTATGAATTACTATAAGGCGCATATGGAGGACTAATGTCCGCCTAACCGCCGATAATGCTTCATTAGAAGCTTTATGAAAGCTCGGCCGCCGCTCCGATTAGGGGCGGCGGCTTTTATGCCTTATCCTCAACTATTTATTTTTCTATTCATCTTTTTTATACTCTATCACTTCAGAAACCTCGCAACCGAGTATTGAGCAAAGCTCGTCTATCGTTTTCGTGGTTATCGCCTCGCCGTGCTTCATGCGGTGTATGGTGTTTGTGGGGATGCCCTGCTTATAGATCAATTCATAGGTAGTCATGTTCTTTTTAAGCAGCGTTTCCCAAAAAGGACGATAAGTTATCATTTTAAGCCCCTTTCCACTGTTTTTGAATAATATATCATACTCAAAAGCTTGACTATGCCTAATTTATTGACTATAATCGAATTAGTGGATCATCTAACTTCTGAATCCATCGGTCTTTTGTTAAGTTTTTAACAGAATTGCCGTTTCAATACACCAGGAGCATATTTTCGTCTTTATTAAATCTTCATGCGAAAAAACGATCGCTCCGCAGTTAATCTTTGCGCAAGCGCACATGAGTCCCTATGGTCGAATGTGCAAAAAAATATTTTTTCAGGAGGTCAAACTATGAAAAAGAAACTCGTTTCCCTTATCTCCTTCGCCCTCGCGCTTGTGATGGCGATGACAAGCCTGCTCGTTGGGACGGTTTGGGCTGTTTCAACTGAAGACGGCGAAACTGCAACTGTCAAAGCAACCATAGAGAATGATTCGTCGGTTTATACCGAGCCATATGCTGACGCTGCAGATGCTTCGTTTGGCTTAAGAACTTATTCAAGAACTATGGACGAGGTCAGAGCATGGCTGGACAACGAAGCGGCAATGCAGAATCAATATAACAATGGTCAATGCACCTGGTTCTGCAACCATTATCTTGTTGATTTTTGGGGTGAAAACGGAATCTATGGCGTCGGAAATGCCAACGGCTGGGTGGGTCATTGTCCTCCGAATTGGCAAAATGTCAATGTTGGCGGCAACCCCGATAATTTCAGAATGGGCGATCTGATTGTGGAAGTATTTAATCCAAACGGTCACGTTATGGTTTATTACGGCAAGGGTAGCGATGGCAGACATTATGTTGTTGACTCGAACTTTAATGGTCATCTTTACACCACAAAACATATTTGGTATACGCCACTTGCGAATGCCACATACTGTTATAGACCGCCAATTACCACCGCGGTACTCGGTTCAGAAATGACCTCCGGTTACGAAAGAGTTCTTCCTGACGGGAATTATATAATTGCAAACGCAGGATCAACCAATTTATCCGAATTCTGCTATCTGGATATTATGGGTGCAGATTATCCAGCAGCAAACGGCACGAATGTTACTCTATGGAACGCCGTAAATCCAACTTATGTTGACGCATGGAAGCTTACCTATAATGACGGTTTTTACACCATTACCCAAATGGGAACGGACAGGGCGCTTGAGGTTACGGATTCAAGCCGAGCCGAGGGCGCGAATGTGCAAATTTGGACGAATCATGCCCGTTCAAAATGGGCAATATCGAAAAACGGACAGAACGGCTATCGAATTCAGGCAAAATGCAGCGGCTTTTCTCTTGATGTCAGTGGCGGCGGTACTGCAAACGGAACGAATGTTCAGCAATGGCAGAATAACGATACCGATGCTCAATCATGGCTCTTTATCCCCTTTGAGCCATCCCAACCGATTCAAAATGGACGCTATATCCTTTTAAGCGGAATCGCGGATGGCTGGGAGTTGGATGTTGAAGGAAACACAGGTAACTTTGAGGGTACTGCAAACGTTCAGCTTTGGGATGATATGGCAGATAGCCGCTACAATTCTTTTGATATAACAAAGCTGGAAAACGGGTATTATTCCATTATCCATGCTGCATCTGGAAAGTCGCTTGATATTGCAAACGGATTATCGACTTATCATAATAACATTGTTGTAACAAGTGTGAACGGCTGCAATGCCCAGCAATGGGCTATCACGCCAAACGGCAATGGCTATGTTCTGCGGGCAAGATGCAGCGGCATGACGCTTGATGTTTATGGCGGGGTCGCTGAGAACGGAAGGAATGTATCATCATATCCGTACAACGGAAGTCCGGCTCAAACATGGCGCTTCGTTCCCGCAGAATATACTGTTTCATACAACGCAAACGGCGGTTATGGCGCTCCACCTTCCCAGATAAAATACTATAAGGGGAACTTGACGCTGTCGCAGTCAATACCCACAAGGTCGGGGTACATCTTCCGCGGCTGGGCTGCAACAAGCTCGGCGCAATCTCCGGCGTATCAGCCCGGGGGCATATACACGGCAGATTCGGATATTACGCTGTATGCCGTATGGCAAACAAGTACCCATACAGTAACATTTGTAAATGGGCATACCAGCGAGATTATGGCGGTTGTAACGGTCGCGCACGGAAGCGCCGCATCTGCGCCTGAAGCGCCGGAGTACGATTGGTATGTTTTCAGCGGCTGGGATATCGACTTCAGCAATGTCACAAGCGATTTGATAGTCACGGCGCAGTATGCGGAGAAGGGTGATATGGATGGTAATGGTTTTGTGACGATAGCCGATGCATTGCTGTTGATGCGGCATTCTTTGGGGCTTATTGTGCTTGATAACTCGCAGTATGCGGATATCAACGGAGACGGAAGCATCAGCGTGCTCGATGCATTGCTTGTGTTGAGACACGCAATTGGTCTTATCTGATGAATGATTACAAAGCTGTCGCGATGCGCCGAACCTGGTCGTTCGGCGCATCGCGGGATTTATAAAACAGCGGGGGAGGCGCGCGCCTTCCCCGCGTTGCATATAGATTTAAGATAAAACTAAACCAAATTTCGATCAATTATGCTTGAAAATGTATTCGTTCAGATCATGCGGAAGCTCGCCCACAAGCATATCCGCACTCAAAGCTCGGACTAAATGTTCCTCAAAAGCATTTAGGATCCCCGCATCATCGCCCGCAAGATAGTATGATCCATCCAAGTCATTCAAAATCGGTTTTAATTTCAACACTTCCGACCTGTTTTTCTCGATATACGGATGAACAACGTGATGCAAAAACTCATGCACAACGGCGTCCGTTCTTAACGCGCCGGAAGTAAAAACGAACCTTGAGTCGAGCATGATATAGTCGGACGAGTAAACGCATTTTATCGGATCAAGGCATATCTCGATCGTCCGGACGGCAGAACCGTACTGTTCCGCGCAGCTTTCAAGGCATTTTTGAATCAAGTCCAATTCGTCCTTGTGAAGGGCATTCTGTTTTTCCACCCATTGTTTTACAAAAGCCAGGTACTCTGCGAATCGTTTTGAGTGCATAACGGACGAAAGCGCATCGGGAAAACGAATGATCCAATCCCAAAAGGCTTTGCCGCGCTCTTCATTGGAAATATTGGAAGCGGAGAAAATCTTTTCTCTAAAAGAATCAAAATGGCGGTATTCAAAGCTTGCGTCATCGATGAAATGAGCTGCCGTTTCAAGAAGAAAAGCGCGCGGCCAATAGGGGTATACCTCGCAGGTGTTCTGCCGAACTTCATCGAAGAATTCCGGGCATTGAGCCGCAGATATAAAGCGTTTGAGCGCGTTTATATGATCCTTGCTGCGTTCGATATGGAAAAAATCATAACCGCATTGAAGCAGAGCGAAGTATACTGCACTTATTTTGCTGTTTGCAATGATCTGCATCCGGTCGAGCGTTCCTTTGCTTTTTATATTGATAAGGAGCGTAAAATACGCTCCCTTAATGCCGAGTCTTTAATTGCTTCACACCTTGTTCATCTTATAGATAACGTTCAAGCCCTGCAGCAGCAGATCGCGTTCAAGTATGATATCATGCTTGCAGAGGGGGATGATATAGGGCGCGGAACCACCGGTCGCGATGATGGTAGAGGTATGCCCGAGCTCCTCCGCCATACGGTCGATAACGCCGTCCAGCATCGCCGCCGCGCCGTACATAACGCCGCTTCGCATCGCGTCCACGGTGTTCTTTGCGATAACGTTGCCGGGCTGATCGAGGTTGATGCCGGGGAGCTGCGCGGTGCGGCTCGTCAGCGCGTCAATCGAGATGCGAGGACCCGCCATGATAACGCCGCCGAGGTACATATTCTTAGGCTCGATGACCTCGATGGTGGTCGCCGTGCCGATGTCGATAAGGATAAGCGGCGCTTTGCGCTTTGCGAGCGCGGCCACCGCGATCACGATACGGTCCGAACCCACCGAAGCGGGGTTGTCCAGGCGAATGTCGAGCCCGGTTTTGAGACCGTGTCCAACAACCATCGGGGGCTTGTGGATGATCTTGTAAACGCCGTTTCGCACAGCGTTGAATACGGGCGGCACAACGGAGGATATGATGCAGTCCTCGATATCCTCGATGCGGCAGCCGAAGGTTTCGAGCATGGATTTTATCTCCACGCCGTACTGATCCGAGGTGCGCGTTTTATCGGTCGCGATGCGGACCTCGCAGATCAGCTCGTCGTCCTTGATGCAGCCGATGGTGATGTTTGTGTTGCCTATATCTATTGCAAGAAGCATAAACTCTCCTCTGTGGTTTATTAAGATTCTTTATTCAGCGGAAGCACCCTCGCGCCGTGCAGCGCCGTGCCCACAAGACCGGAGATTATGGTTGAAACCACCATCTCGACCAGCGCGTTCACGCCAACGAACGCGATTATGAACAGCAGGAAGCTGCGCCCGTCCATGAGCTTCTGAACGTACTCGGTATGCCCGAAAAGCACCACCAGCGCGGTCATGAAGAACGCCGTGTTAAGGAAGGCGGAGAGGAAGCCCGCGATAAAACATTCTGGCATAAGCTTGCTGCTGCGCTCCTTCTTGCCGAAGAAGTTCACCGCCGCAAGCACGATCAGCGCGATGCCCACCAGCGCCGCGATGATGCCGAAGATGATGAACGCCGTGCCGGGATTCGCTTCCGCGCCCTCGGTGATGCCCTCCGCCTGCGCGAGCCTGTTCTTTTCAAGCCCCGTGCTGAGCACGAGCGCACCCGCAGCCGCAAGGATAATGCCGATTATCGAGCCGAAAACGAGCGTCAGCTTCTTCGTGCTGTGCGCGGCGAAAAGCTTGCGCATCGCGTTGTAGATGAGGCCGACGAGCAAGCCGTCCAGCGCGCGCGGAACGAACCTTTGAACGAACGCAAGGAAGGGGTTTATGCCGAAAAGCGTTATTCCCATCCCGCTCGGAACGCCGATGCTAAGGCACTGCAAGAAGCTCAAAAGGCCGAAGATGCAGCCGATGATAAGGCCGCCCACGGGACCGAGCGCGATGGCGGCGATCGCCACGGGGATGATGTTCAGCGTGATCGAGAGCGGGCCGATGGGGATGGTGCCGAGCGGCGTGAACGAAAACACCATCAAAAGCGCGGTCAGAAGCGCAAGGATGGTGAAGGCGCGCATGTTCATCCTGTTTTTAACTTTCATTCTTTCCTCCTACTGCCGCTCGATAGGGATGCGGCGTATTTGATCTGCTCCGCCTTAAAGGGGGCATTCCCGCTGTCGTTCCGCGCGGGATAAAACGCGGGAGCCTTCGCGGCGGGCGTACTGTAATTATAATCCCATCGCGGCGCGGATTCAAGTTTTTTTGCAAAAAACCGCCGATAAACCGTCCGCACAGCCTGCCGAGCACAGCCCGCCCGCCGATCGAGCTTGCACCAGGCGGCGCAAAAATCTGCACTTCGCTTGTTCCCGCCCTTGACCTGCTCCCCGCCGTGTGGTAATATAATATAACAGGGCAGGGGGCTTTATTGCGCCCCACGACCCGCCGATGGCGGCTTGCCCCGCGGGTGAAAGCCCGCTCTCGATCCTTACCCATCTAAAAGGAGGCTGAAGTATGGAATCCCGGCTTATCGTCGATCCTCAGCTCCGCCCCCTGCGCGGCGTGCTCCCCCTGCTTCTCTCGGATAAAACCACGAAAAAGAATATCATCTTCGCCACAGAAAGCTATCTTGAATTGGGCGAAATGTTCGGTGCAAAGCTCGAGATAACGCCATCGCTCCTTGTGCGGGGCGGAAGCTGCATCATCCAGCCCCGCGTGCTCAAGGATCGCGAGCAGCAGCAGCTTCGAACGAAAAAGCGCGCGGAGGTCTTCACCCCCTCGTGGGTTTGCTGCATGATGATAGATCATCTGGATGAGGAGTGGTTCGGCGAAAAGCACGTGTTCGGGCGGCTTGAGGATAGGGCTTGGACGCCGTCCTCGGAAAGCATCGCCTTCACCGGCGGCAGGCGCTGGCAGGATTACGTGGATTCAAGGCGGCTTGAGATAACCTGCGGCGAAGCGCCGTACCTCGTTTCGCGCTATGATATGGCCACCGGCGAGCTCATCCCGATCGAGGAGCGCATCGGCATTCTGGATCGCAAGCTGCGCGTGGTGAATGAAAACGCCGAAACGGATGAAGAATGGCTGAAATGGGCGCAAAGGGCGTTTCAATCGGTCTACGGCTATGAGTATCAGGGCGATAACCTCTTTATTGCAAGGGTGAATCTTATCCTGAGCTTTGATGATTATTTTTATCGGCGCATGCATCGCAGCGCGGATGAAGCGGAGCTGCGGCCGATCGCGAATATAATCAGCCGCAATCTTTTTCAGATGGACGGGCTCAAGGGCACGATACCCCTTGGAGCGCTGTATGAGACCCACCGCCAGCTCAGCCTCTTCGATGCCTTCGATGAGGAAGAGGAGGAGCCCGCGCCGCCCTGCACGATCTACGACTGGCGGGCGAAAAAAAGCATTGAATTCAACTCATTGAAAAAGGGAGGAAACGGCATGAAGTTTGATTTTATTATTGGCAATCCGCCGTACCAGGAGGAACAGGAGGGCGAAAATAAAACGTTTGCGCCTCCGATATACAACAAGTTCATGGATGCTTCCTTTAAGGTTGCCGAGAAGGTTGAGCTAATTCATCCTGCGAGGTTTCTCTTCAACGCCGGTTCAACACCTAAAGCATGGAATGAAATGATGCTTCAAGATGAGCATTTTAAGATCCTTTACTATGAGGAAGATGGGCAAAAAGTCTTTCCGTCTCTTTCGACGCCTCTGCGCGGAGGTGTTGCGATATCTTACAGAGATGCAAACACTGTGTTTGGCGCAATAGGAATTTTCACGAAATTCAATGAGTTAAACTCAATTCTGAGGAAAGTCAAGCAGAAGAATAACACTGGTTGGTTTGATTCGATAGTGTTTATTCAGAATAGGTTTAATCTAACCGCTCTTTATGCGGATTATCCTGATTTGAGATCGTTCATCGGGAGCGATGGACGAGATTCCCGTTTTGAGAAGAACATTTTCGTTAAAATCCCATTATTCACAGAAGAAGAAACTCCGCAGTCAATAAGGACGCTTGGCGTGTTTGAAAACAAGCGTACATGGCGGTTTATTAACAAAAAGTACGTTGATCTTCATCACGAAAACCTAGATAAGTATAAAGTTGTTGTATCTGTTGCCAATGGTTCTGGTGAGATCGGACAAGCTTTAAGCACACCTGTGATCCAGAAGCCAAACGAAGCATATACAAGGTCTTACATTGGAATCGGAGCATTCGACACAAATCAAGAAGCTAACAACTGCAATATGTATCTGAAGACTAAATTCTGCAGAGCCATGCTTCATATCCTTAAAGTCACACAAATGGCTAATAAAGACGTTTGGTTATATGTCCCCATCCAGAACTTCACCTCCGCCTCCGATATCGACTGGTCGCAGTCCGTTGCGGGCATAGACGGTCAGCTTTACCGCAAGTACGGGCTTTCCGATGAGGAGATAGCGTTTATCGAATCCCATGTGAAGGAGATGAGCTGATATGAAGGCTATTTCCCTGCAAACAGCAAAGCGCATCATCCCGATGATCTATGCCTACTCCACGCCCGAGATAAGGCGGCATGACGGCTGGCTCAAGATCGGTCAGGCGTTCAGCCAAAGCGTTGAGGATAGGATAAAGCAGCAGACCCATACCGCCGATATCATCGCAAGGCTTGAATGGCAGGGCACCGCGATATTCGACGACGGCTCCGGCGATATCTTCACCGATCATGATTTCAGAGCCTATCTGCGTAAGCTCGGCGTGGAGATAATGGATGGGCTCGAATACTGCAATATCAGCCCCGCCGATTCAAAAGCCAAGTTCTATGAATTCAAGGAAACGCGCGGCGTTATCCCGAATAAATACGTGGATCCCGCCACGCCGTACAGCCTGCGCGCCGAGCAGCGGAGCGCAGTTGAGCAAACCGTTCAATACGCTTCCGAGCATAAAAACGGGGAGTTTCTTTGGAATGCAAAGCCCCGCTTCGGCAAAACGCTCTCCACCTACGACCTCATTCTGCGCCTTGGGGCAAAGAAGGTGCTGATAGTTACGAATCGCCCCGCCATAGCGAATAGCTGGTACAGCGATTACGAGAAGTTCGTGACCCGCGAAAAGGGGCTCGCCTTCGTAAGCAGCATCGATTCCATCAAGGATAAAAAGCTTGTGAGCAGCTATGAGCAATACGCTGCGGAGTGCCGCGAGCGCGAATCGAGGAGCGATATGGCAAGGATCGGACTGATCGAGTTCGTTTCGCTTCAGGATATGAAGGGCGCGATAGAGTTCGGCGGCAAATTCGATAAGCTGCGCCACCTTGCCGAGATCGAGTGGGATCTGCTCGTTATAGATGAGGCGCATGAGGGCGTGGACACCTATAAAACGGACGTTGCTTTCGACCGCATAAGAAGGCGCTTCACCCTGCATCTTTCGGGAACGCCCTTCAAGGCGCTTGCAAACGATAAGTTCCCCGAAAGCGCCATCTTCAACTGGACCTATGCCGATGAGCAGGCCGCCAAGCGCGATTGGTGCGGCGAGGGCTCGAACCCCTATGAAAGCCTGCCGAGGCTGAATATGTTCACCTATCAGATGAGCCAGATCATCCGCGAGGAGGTTTCGCAGGGCATCGACATAAACGGCGATACCGAGGAATATGCCTTCGATCTGAATGAATTCTTCAAAACGAACGGCAGCGGCGCTTTCGTCTATAACGATTCCGTGGATAGATTCCTCGACGCGATGACCACTCAGCCGAAATTCCCGTTCTCAACGCCCGAGCTTCGGGATGAGCTGCGGCATACCTTCTGGCTGCTGAACCGCGTGGACAGCGCAAGGGCGCTTGCACGAAAGCTCAAGGAGCATCCCGTTTTCAGGGCTTATGAGATAGTGCTTGCCGCAGGCGACGGCAGCCTCGATGACGAGCGCGCGAGCGAGGATTCGTTCAGGCGTGTCAAAAAAGCGATAGAGCAGAATGAATACACGATAACCCTTTCCGTAGGTCAGCTCACAACGGGCATCACCGTTCCCGAATGAACGGCGGTGCTGATGCTTTCGAGCATGAGAAGCCCCGCGCTCTATATGCAGGCGGCGTTCCGCGCGCAGAATCCCTGCGTTTTCCATAGGTGCAGCCAATATCTGCGCAAGGAAAACGCATATGTGTTCGATTTCGATCCGGCAAGAACGCTGACGATATTCGAGCAGTTCGCAAACGACCTCTCCGCCGAAACCTCCGACGGGCGCGGCGATACCGATACGCGCAAGCAGAATATCCGCACGCTGCTCAACTTCTTCCCCGTCATCGGCGAGGATGAAGAGGGCGAGATGATCGAGCTGGACGCGGAGAAGGTGCTTTCGATACCGAGAAAGATCCGCTCTCAGGAGGTCGTCCGCCGCGGCTTTATGAGCGATTTCCTGTTCCGGAATATCTCGAATGTGTTCCACGCGCCGCAGGAGGTCATAGACATAATCTCAAGGTTCGATCCGATCGAGGAATCCAAGGCGAAGGTCGAGATATCCGAAAGGACCGCCGAGGAGCTCTCCATAGATGAAAACGGCGAGGTCACGCTCAGCGACGACTATGTGATCGGCGTTTCGCGGGATATTTTCGGCGATAAGGTGTACGACGTTGCAGAGGCGGTGCAGATGGCGGTCGAGAATGCGCCCGTTACCCCCGAAACCGGCGAGGAGGCGCATAAAAAGCAGCTTCTCGATATCTTCAAGAAGGCGGCGACCGAGCCGCTTATCTCCACCACCAAGGAGCATTACGGCTCCGAGATACGCCCTGCGGATAAAAAGCGGCTTGAACGCAGGATCGAGGCGGGCTCCGAGCGCATAGTGGAGCGCGCATACGGCGAATTCACGATCGAAACGCGCAAAGCGGAGCGCGATTATGAGGAAAAGCTTCAGCAGGCGGATACCGAGCAGGAGCGCATCGATGCCGCCGCGGAGCTTGAGCGCAGAAAGAAGGAGGTTGCCGAAAGCCTGACAAAGCGCATCACCGAGGCGGTTCCCACCTTCATCGAGGAGACGGCGCAGGATATCGCCCGCACGGTTGAAACGAGCAAGCGCGAGAAGGAGAAGGACACGATCGAGAACGGCATAAGGAACCATCTGCGCGGCTTCTCGCGCACGATACCTTCCTTCCTCATGGCATACGGCGACGAGAACACCACGCTTGCAAGCTTCGATACGATAGTGCCGGAGGATGTGTTCCTTGAGGTAACGTCCATCACGATGAAGCAGTTCCGCTTCCTGCGCGACGGCGGCGATTACGTGGACGAGCAGAGCGGCGAAACGAAGCATTTCAACGGCGATCTGTTCGACACCGTTGTGTTCGATGATTCGGTGCGCGAGTTCCTGCGCCTGCGCGCGAGGCTTGCAAACTACTTCGACGAGGAGAACACCGAGGATATCTTCGACTATATCCCGCCGCAGAAAACGAATCAGATCTTCACGCCCAAGCGCGTTGTGAAGATGATGGTGGATATGCTCGAAAAGGAGAATCCCGGCTGCTTCGACGACCCGACCAAGACCTTTGCCGACCTTTATATGAAGAGCGGCCTTTACATCACGGAGATCGTAAAGCGCCTCTATAACAGCGAAGGAATGAAAAAAGCGATCCCCGACGGCGGCGAGCGCATTCGCCATATCCTGCGCAAGCAGGTCTACGGCATGGCGCCCACGCAAATCATCTACAAGATCGCAACGAACTATATCCTCGGCTTCGATGAGAGCTTGAAGAACGAAACGCGGAATTTCGTTTGCGCCGATGCCGCCGAAGCAGCGAAAAACGGAAGGCTCGCGGAGCTTGTTGCCTCAAGCCTTGAGGAGTAAATGACAGCCAAACCGAAAAGCTGCCTGAAAAACAAACCGAAAAAGCAACCCGAAGGGAGATAACAATATGAAATACACTTCAGCCGAAGCGGCAAAGCTTCTCAAGGCGCTTGGCGAGCAGCACGATATGCTCGTGAGCCTCGAATCGCGCAGCTCCACCTTCGTGGCGGCGCTGTCGGAGGACGTGGAAAGCGTTCGTCCCGACTACGACTACGAAAAAACGAAGCTCGAGCTCGACGCGATCGAGGGAAAGATGCGCAAAGTCAAGCACGCGATAAACGTTTTCAACACCACCCACCGCCTGCCCGGCTTCGATCTGACCATCGACGAGGCGCTGGTGTATATGCCCCAGCTTTCCGAAAGAAAGCGCAGGCTTTGCGGCATGGCAAGCGTGCTGCCGAAGGTGCGCGAGCGCAGCATGGGGCAGTCGAACATCATCGACTACCGCTACACCAACTACGACCCGGCGACGGCGCAGGTGGATATGACCGCCGCGGGCGACCTGCTTGCAAGGCTGCAGAACGCGCTGGACATCGTGAACACCACCGAGACAATGGAGATAGAGCTGTGAATCGGTGATGCATGAGCGCACGGCAAGGTGAAAACGGAATAAACCGAACAAACGGAACAAACGGAACTAACGAGAAAAGCGGAAAAACGGAAAACTAAAGCTTTCCGCCGCGCCCAAAATCGATCTTCGATCGAACTTTTCAATGATCTTTTTGAGTGATCGTTCAGTGTTAAGGTACTGCTTTATTACTTTCGGTTATTCATTATTTGTTAAGGTTCAAGGTTTTGATCATTGTTTCGCCTAAAAGGCATGCTCGGGCGCGCAAAAACTTTTCGCGTGCGGAAGTTCGGTTACAAGCACGCAAAACGGCAGGGTCTCGGCCCTGCCGTTTTAATATGCGAATATGCTCCGCCGAGCGTGCCGGCCGCCGCAGGCCGAGCCCGTGCGGTGCTCAGGCTCAGGCCTCCTGCTGCTCGGAAGCGTCCTCCGCTCCGCCGCCATGCGTGCCGGAGGCGGCCGCGCCTGCCGCCGTCACCGAGGGCAAGGCAAGCTCCGCATCGCCGGGCAGCTCCTCGACCTTGCTCAGCGCCCGCATTATCTGCCTTGTGCGAACGCCAACGAGATCCTCGAGCTCCTTGTTCGCCCTGTTCAGCGCGTTCCTCGTGTTTTCAAGCACGGAGTCGAAGGTGCGGAATTCCTTCTTGATCTTGGCAAGCGTTTCCCAAACCTCGCTGCTGCGCTTCTGTATCGCAAGCGTGCGGAAGCCCATCTGCAGGCTGTTCAGCAGCGCCGCCATGGTGGAGGGACCGGCAAGATTGATCCTGTACGCGCTCTGGAGCGTTTCGATCAGGCCCATGCGCACCGCCTCGGCGTACAGCCCCTCGGTGGGCAGGAACATTATCGCGAAATTCGTTGTGCGCGGCGGGTTGATGTACTTCGTGCTGATATCGCGTGCAAAGCGCGTGACGGATTCCTTCAGCTCCTTCTTCGCGGCCTCCACCGCCGCAGCGTCGCCCGAATCGTAGGCGTCGCAGAGCCTGATGTACGCCTCGGTCGGGAACTTGCTGTCGATAGGCAGGTAGACGGGCGCGTTTCCGTCGTTTGGCAGCTTGATCGCGAACTCAACGCGCTCCTTGCCGCCCTTCCTCGCATCGAAATTGACCTCGAACTGATCGTTCGTCAGCACCTCCTCGAGGATGGCGCGAAGCTGGATCTCGCCGAGCGTGCCGCGCGTTTTGACGTTCGAGAGCACCTTCTTGAGATCGCCAACGCCGCTTGCGATGCTCTGCATCTCGCCGAGCCCCTTGTAAACCTCGCTGAGCCGCTCCTCAACGAGCTTGAAGCTCTCGCCGAGCCGCTCGTTGAGCGTTTGCTGAAGCTTTTCGTTCACAACGCCGCGGATCGAATCGAGCTGCGCTTCGTTGGTCTCGCGCATAACGCGCAGCGCCGCCTCGATGGAGCGAAGCTGCTCGAGCATGGATGATTCGAAGCTCTTGAAGCGCTGCTCCGCCTTGGCGCTCTCGCCTGCAAGCTGCGCGCTCATGCCGTCCAGCTTTTCGCCCACGGAGCGCTGCATGCTTTCGTGCCTGTCGCTGAGCTTGCCTTCGAGCGCGGTCTGCTTGAAGGTCAGCCCGTCGTTCAGCGCGTCCGAGCTCTGCTCCATGAGCCTTGTGAGCGCCTCCATGCGCATGGAGATGCTCTCGCCGAGCGCGCGCCCGAGCTGTTCGATATCGCGCGCGCTTTCGCCCGTTGCGGAATCGAGCTTGAGTCCGAGCCGCTTCTCCGCTTCGGAGAACGCCGACTGCAGCTTTTCAAGCTCCGCGCCCCCGCCGTGCGAGCGCCTAAGCAGCAGGTATATGAGCAGGATCAGCGAAAACGCAAACGAAAGCAGCGCGAGCACGAGCAGGATAATGAATTGGTATTTTTCCATATTTATCACCTCACGATTCCATTATAAATGAAGGCATGGTACAAAAAAGCCGCATAACGCGGCAGGTTGGTATTGAGTTTATCTGCGCTTGAACCCGCTTCTTGTCAGGATCAGCACCAAAACGGAGCCGAGCAGCGCGCATACCGCGTACTGGATGAGGTTCCATGGGATATCGACCAGTGCAGCGGAGGGGGAGAGGACGGGCAGCTCGTAGAGAAAATAGCCGATGGGCATTATGATGCCCGAGATGAAGAATGCCGCCTGCGGATGCTTGGTGCGCTTGATGAGCCGAACGCCCGCAAGCGCTGTCAGCCCCTTTATGATAAAGGTCGCGGGCGCGTAGATGAGATAGCCGGTCATGATATCGGCAAGCGCGCTTCCGATGGCGGCGGCCGACACCGCGTACCACCCGCCGAGCGCATACACCGAGAAATGGATCACTGCATCGCCGGGGTTCACGAAGCCGTGCCCGCCGAAGATCGGGATGGAGATCAGCGTTGCAACGGCGGTCAGCGCGGCAAGAAGCGCACATTGAACAAGCCTTGCAACTGAGCTCGAGGAGCGGGGAATGGGCGTGGAGGACATGTAGAAGCTCCCCGCTTATTGCTCGCCCGAGGCCTGAGTCTTCCTGCGGCGGTAGAGATAGTATTCAAGCGCAGCAAGAACGGCGATGACCGCAAGGATAAGGATGAAGATGATCTTGATCGTGTTGAAGGTCCGATTCAGCCGCTGGCCGGCTTCGCTGATCTGCTTGTCAAGATCGAGATCGATGATATCGGTCGAGGTGTCGCTGTTGTTCGGCGGCGTTACGTTCGGGATAGCGGGATTCACGTCGATATTCTGCGCGTTGATGCGCGCATCGAAGGTATGCTCGTTGCCGGAGGGGTCAAGCGCCGTGAGAACGAACACCAGCTCGCGCGGCTCGTCGAGCTTGAGGTCCACGTCGAAGCTGACGGGCTCGGAAGCGGCGGCGAGACCGTGGATCTCATGGATGGTGTAGCCGAGCTGCTCCTCGGTGAGCACAAGATTGGTGTAGGCGAGCCTGCCCGTGTTTTCAACGGTGAAGGTCAGGCCGATATTGTTTTCGGAATCGAGCTGCCTGCGCACCTCCGCGCGGAATTTGAGCCCGAGCAGCGCCGGGTTGATGTACGGGCGAACGGTGTAGCTCTCGGTATTGTCCTCAAACTCCTTGCCCTCGTCGTACGTGCCGCTGACGTAGAACACAACGTTGCGAACGCCGTCTGGATTCGGGATGAAATGCTCGATGATCCTGCTCTCGCCGATCGCAAGGCTGAAGCCCTCGGCAAGAACGGTACCAAGATCGTCCTTAACGGTGAGGTTGCTGAGGTTCTGGCTGCCGTTGTTCGTCATGAACAGCGTGAAGGTAACGCCCTCGGGGGTCTGCATGCCGATGTTGACGCTCTTTGTGACCTGCGCGTTGATAAGGCCGATGGTGATCTTCGAAACGGTGACCGACAGCGTGGAGCTGCTCCCCTCGGGAACGAAGGTGGCAACGGGCTTGGAAACCACGCTCGCTCCCTTCATCGTGTAGGTGTAGGTGATGTCCCTGCGTTCGCCGGAGGCGAGCGAGAAGGGGGCAACTATCTCGGTGTTTCCGGCGATCTTGTCGTCCACAACGCGGATATCGTTCAGCCTTCTGGAGCCGGTGTTCACGAGCGAATAGGTGAATTCCACCTCCTCGCCCATCGCCGCGCCGGTCACGTTCACGGTGCGGGTCATGCGAAGATACGCGGTGTCGGAGCGCTGGATCATCAGCGCGAGGGTCTGCGAGAAAGTCATGTTCGCGGCGGTGTCGTACCAGGTGATGACGAAGGAGAGCGACTGGCCGATCATGGAATCGTAGATCATCATCGAGGCGCGGAAAACGCCGATCGAGCCGGGGTTAACGTCGCTCGTCTGGAAGGCAACGCCGTAGGGGTTGGTGACGGATACGTGCGTATATCTGCCGCTCTGGGGCACAGGGGTCACGACCGGCGGGTTGGTGACGCCGGGGGTCTGCGTCGGCCGAACGGGATCGAACGGGTCCGTGGTGGGCACGGGGGTGGCAGGCTCGCCCGTCTGCTCGGGCTCCGGCGTGATCTTGGGCGGAACGGTGTTCACCGGGGGCAGCAGCATAACAGAATCTTCACCCGGCGCAGCGAAGCGCTCGCTCACGGTGCCGATGCTGTTTGCGTTGCTTGAAGTGTTTGTGTTGCGCAGCTTGATCGTAACGGTGACGTAGCCGGGAGCGCTGAGGCGCGAGGGGTCCGATTCTATGGTTGCAACGCCGCTCTGATTCGCTGAGGCATATATGCTCGGAGCGCCGATCTGCAGCGCATCCGGGCCGCCCTCGGAAAAGGGCGCGGAAACGGAGCCGCTTTTATCGGAAGCAAAAGCGGGCACGGCGGCGATCATCAGCATTGCCGCGGCAAGGAGCAGCGGGAGGATCTTTCTCGATTTCAATTCAAATACTCCTTTTCTTCTATCACTGAACTTATGAACCAACGCTCGGACGCGCATCGGGCCGACCGTCTTTGATCACATTCATATCCACTTTGCATTATACACCAAGAGCAAGGGTGTTTCAAGCTTTTTATTTGTATAATTTGAAACGTTTTCGAACTTTCCCGCGCGATGTCCGCTCGATAAGGGCGGCGCCGCGGCCGCAGCGCGTGCGCATGGGCGAAGGGGGCTTCCGTCCACTGATGATCCTTCGTGTTTTGGGGCGGTGTGCGTGCGCATGGGCGAAAAGCGGCGCTGTTGACAGCTTAATATGAAAATGATATACTGAAAAAACAAAAAACAAGATCATGGGCGGATGGCACGCTGCCGGCGTTCGGACGCAGCCGCCTGAGGAAAGGAGAGAAAGGATGTTCAAGAATAAAAAACTCGTTGCGCTGATCGCCGCCGCAGCCGCGCTTGCGCTCGGAGCTGCACTGCTTATTATTCTGAATTCGATGAGGAATAAGGAATTCATCCCTTCGGCGGAGATCGAAAGCGTTCGCGCACGAAACGCCTACGATCCCGAAAATGCCGAGCAGATCACCGATGAAGCGGAGCTGCTGCGTCTTGCGGAGCATTTCAACTCGCTCGAGCTGAAAAAGGCCGAACAGCCGCCGCAGGACACCGAGGACGGCATGCTTTCCATAGAGTTTTTCTATAAAAACGGCAAAAGGGCCACCGTCTATCAGCTCGGCGAGCGCTATCTGCGCCTTGAGGGCGGCGAATGGATGGAGATAACTGGGGAGGATACGGACGGGCTTGAGGGTCTGCTCGATTCCGCGAAATACGCATCGTTAAAGAAACACTTTCCCGAGTATTTCGACCTTGGCCTGGGCAGGGGGCTGGACGTTTTTGCGTGGAAGAAGGACGGCGAATTCGTTTACGGCATCGCGCCGATGGCTTCAATTTATGAAGCGGGCAAGTATCCCGTCACCTCGCTTGCGCCGCTAAGCGAAAAAGAAATGCTGCTCGTGCTCGGCTCATACAGCTCGGAGGAGGTTTCTTCGCTTATTTCCGCCGGCTGGCTGGTTGAAAACGATAAGGGGACCCTTGCATACAGATATATGGGGCGAGATCCTTCGATTTATTCATCCGTGCCGGATTCCGGTTTCGGTTCAAGCTTATCGGACATCACTTGGATCGGCGGCGAAGGAGACGGCTTTTCATGGTCGTCGAGCTCAATTTGGTTTGGGGCAACTGCCGAAACCGATCTCTCCAAATACGAGCGCAACTGCGTAAGGCTCGTGCCGATACTATCGGTCGATTCATCAAATGAGGAATACGATCAGCTTAAAAGCTTCTTTGAAAGCAGTATTGCGCCTTTGTTCAAGCCGTATGAGCGCCCCGCTCTCGATATGAACGCATGGTTTGATTAAATCGAAGCCGGCGAGGGCGCTTCCGCCTTTGGGCGCATCCGCCCTTCATCGCTTTTCATCATTCCGCCGCGCCTTTCAATGGGCGCGGTTTTTTATATTTCATATTAGTTTTTTGTTCAAATTGGGCATAAATGTGACATTTTAGCGGTATTCATTGATTGTTTGCGCCGATGGGGATATAATAAGCGCAAAGGATACCCTCGGAGGAAACTATAATGCTTCAGCTTTCAAATATAACCAAACGCTATAAAACGGGAGAGCTCGTGCAGACCGCGCTCGACGGCGTGAGCCTTGCCTTCCGTGAAAGCGAGTTCGTGGCAGTGCTCGGCCCGAGCGGCTCGGGCAAGACCACGCTTTTGAATATCGTGGGCGGCCTTGACCGCTACGACAGCGGCGATCTTATAATAAACGGCGTTTCCACAAAGGAATATTCGGATAGGAACTGGGACGCCTACCGCAACCACACGATCGGCTTCGTTTTCCAAAGCTACAACCTCATCCCGCATCAGTCCGTGCTTGCAAACGTTGAGCTTGCGCTCACCATTTCGGGCGTCAGCCGCGCCGAGCGCAGAAGGCGGGCGAAGGAGGCGCTTACGAAGGTCGGTCTCGGCGATCAGCACCATAAGCGCCCGAATCAGATGAGCGGCGGCCAGATGCAGCGCGTTGCGATAGCGCGCGCGCTCGTGAACGATCCGGACGTGCTGCTTGCGGACGAGCCCACCGGCGCGCTCGATTCGGAAACCGGCGTTGCCGTAATGGAGCTGCTTCAAGAGGTCGCAAAAACGCGCCTTGTAATTATGGTAACGCATAACGGCGAGCTCGCCGAGCAGTACGCAACGCGCACCGTTCGATTGAAGGACGGCAGGATAATATCGGACACCGACCCCTTCGACCCGAGCGTGCCCGAGCCGGAGCGCGCTGCGGCACAGCTTGGCGAAGCGGCTGCGGACGCGGAAAAGAACGGGCATAAGAAGAAAAAGAAGGTCTCCATGTCCTTCTTGACCGCGCTCTCGCTGAGCCTGAACAACCTTAGAACGAAGAAGGGCAGAACGCTTCTAACGGCGTTTGCGGGCTCGATCGGCATAATCGGCATCGCGATGATCCTTTCGCTTTCGACCGGCATACACAACTACGTTTCGGATATCCAGCGCGAAACGCTCGCTTCATACCCGATAGTGCTCGAGCGCGAACCGAACGATATGCTCAAAAAGCTGCTCACGGCGCGGCAGGGCGATCGGGAGGCGCGGGCAAGCCGCAGCGAGGATCGGGTCTATTCAAGCCCCCGCCTATACAGGATGTTCAACGCGGCGTTCACCGGTTCAAACGAAAAAAACAATATCGCGGCGTTCAAAGAGCATTTCGACGGCGAGCTTGAAAACGCGGATTCAAGGCTCTCTTCGCTCGTTTCCGCAGTGCAGTACGGCTATGAGCCGGAGCTGAACGTCTATTTCCGGAATTCTGAGGGCGCATATAAGAATACCGACCTCTCCCGCTCGCTATTCGGCGGCGAAAGCGGCGATGATTCGGCGGCAACCAGCATGTTCAACATGGTCTCATCGCGCATGAACGGCATGAACCTTTTCTCCGAGCTGCTCGGGGGCAGAAACGGCGAGCCCGTCGCCCCGATGATAACCGAGCAATATAAGCTTCTTTCGGGGCATTGGCCCGAGCGTGCGGAGGAGATAGTGCTGCTGCTCGATGAGCGCGGCGAGATCATCGACAACGCCTTCTACGCCCTCGGCTACATCGAGGAGCAGGAGCTCAAGGACCTGATGAGCGCCGTGTTCAAGGGCGAGGAGCTCGAGGAACCCGAGCGCAGCGCCGAGTTCTCGGAGATAATCGGAAAGCGCTTCAAGCTGATACTCAATTATGAAAAATACCGCAGATCCGAGAGCGGCTCGGGCGAATGGGAGTATATCGGCGACGACGAAAAGGCGATGGAGCTGATAATCAAAAACGGGCTCGAGCTCGAGATCGTGGGCATAGTGAAGCCCGATTCCTCGAGCGCGATGCAGTTCACGGGCGCATTCGGCTACACCACGCTTCTGACCGATAAGCTGATCGAAAGATCGGCCGCTTCCGAGCTGATAACGGAGCAGAAAAAGCCCGAAAACGAGAATCTCGATCTCATAACCGGCCTGCCCTTCGTGCTTTCGGATGAGGATAAACCGTCCCAAAGCGAGAAGGCAAGGCTCATCAGCGAATACTTCTCCACCCTGAACGACGCGCAGAAGGTGGATATCTACACCAAGATACTTGCCATGCCCGATGAAGCGGAGCTGATGGCGCTTGTGGACGGCTATCTTTCTATGTATCCCGACCGCGAGGCGCAGATCGGGCTTGCCGCCTCCACCTTCGGCTTCTCGACGGATGAAATGCGCGATTACCTTGCGGATTACACCGATGAGGAGCTCAAGCAGCTTATGGTGGAGCAGATAAAGTCCATCGTTTCGGCGCAGTATGAGGAAAACGCGAAGCTGCAGATAGCACAGCTCGTGCGCGAAAGCTCGCAGCCGGGCGACCTGTTCGGCGTATCGGGCTATAAGGCGGTCGCGGCGATGTTCGATGGGCAGATGGCGGGGGAGAGCGAAGCAAAGCTCGCCGTTTACCACGATAAATTCATGCCCGCGGGCGTTTCGGGCTCAACGCTTGCCGAAAGGCTCGTGGAGTTCGGCGAGATAAACGAGGCAGAGCCCGCAACGATCAGCATCTACACCTCGTCCTTCGATGATAAGGAGGAGATAACGGACGCGATAAAGGCGTATAACGATTCCGTGGAGGACCCCGAGGACGCGATCGAGTACACCGACTACGTTGCGCTGCTCATGAGCGGCGTTACCACCATGATAGACGCGGTCTCCTACGGCCTGATCGCGTTCGTTGCGATCTCGCTCGTGGTATCCTCCATCATGATCGGCATCATCACCTATATCTCCGTGCTCGAGCGCACCAAGGAGATCGGCATACTCCGCTCGATCGGCGCCTCCAAGCGCAACGTGAAGAGCGTGTTCAATGCGGAAACGCTGATCGTCGGCTTCTTCGCGGGTCTCATCGGCATAGGCGTGACCGTGCTGCTGTGCATCCCGCTGAATCTGATCCTTCAGAAGCTGACCGGCATCGAAACGCTCCGCGCCGTGCTGCCCTGGAGGGCGGCGGCGGTGCTCGTGGGCATCAGCATGCTGCTGACGCTGATCTCCGGCCTGATCCCGGCGGGCGTTGCCGCGAGGAAGGACCCCGTTGCGGCGCTTAGAACCGAGTGAGCCGCGCGAAGAAATGCGCTCGGCGTTTGAAAAACCGAGCCTCTGCGCAGGCGCGATCCCTTAAACGGTCATATTCAATACTGTTCCAAAAACGATCAAGCCCCGGCTGCTGCCGGGGCTTGACGCATAAAGCGATCTGTTTGTTAAAAACCGAGCTTATTCGGCGGGGCTGAAATCCTCCTTGCCGACGCCGCAGAGCTCACATGCGAAATCCTCGGGAAGATCCTCCCACTTTACGCCGGCCTCGTCCTCATCATAGACCCAGCCGCAAACGTTGCAAACGTACTTCATAAAAGCATCTCCTTTCGAAATATTCTGTAAAAATTTTATGAAACGCAAACCTACCTGATCTGCACTTTGATTATACACTTATCCTTCGCGGCATTCAAGGGAAAAATGTGATAAAGTCACCTTCAGCCGCGAAAACCGGCGGATAGCCGCGCCGCAAAGCGCATTCCTCCCGCACGCCGTGCGCCGAAAGCCGCCTCAGCTCTGCGCGGGCGCGGTCTCGACCTCCTGCCAGGGAACGTAGATGCAGAACGCGGGGCGCATCTCGCCAAGATACAGCCAAACGTTCGCGCCCATCACCATATCCGTATCGAAATACATATCGGGGATGAACATCAGCGCGCTCGAGCGCCGCGCACCCTTGAGTGTAACGCCCTCCTTGCACGGTGTTTCACGAAAAAGCTTTATCCTGCGCTCAAGATCGGGTATCGCCAGATCCTTTGAAAGCATCGGGATAAGCTCCTCGTCCGTCCCGTAAACCACGTTGTCCTCATTTTTAAGCCAGTTAAGAGTAAGCATCTTTTCCTCCAAGCAAAGATTTGATCCGAATGAAGTATAGCATATCGGCAAGTAAAATTCAATCTCCCGCGGCGGGAGCGACACGATGATGAGTTTTCAGTCGGACTCGCTATCCGAATGGTGCTGACTTAATCGTTTATCAACAAAAAGCTTTGAGCCTTCCCTCCAACCGTGACTGCCGACTGCATCCTGAAATGCTTTGAACCCCGGATTGTCGGATTCTGTTTCAAAAGTTCTTTTGATCTTAAGCCACCCGATTATGCAAAGCGCCAAGTCGAGCAGAATCAAACCAAACGCTATGTAAAGACACAGCTTGAGCCATATTCCGATTATGAGCAGAATTATCGAGGGAACGCTAAGAAAGAAATAACGAATAAAGAAGTCCGTTATCAATCCTAATATGAGCGGAGCGGCGGGATACTTTGTTGCCATAATTTCATCTCCAAAGCAAAGGGTTGATTATATTATAACACTTTGCATTGCAAATTGCAATATAAATATGCGAATAACGGCACTTGTGAAACTTGATACGGCAAACAAAAAACGGCACCGACCCGAAAGCCGATGCCGCAATTCATCTATTGATTATTTCCCGAAATACCTCTTGAGCAGACCCTCGAATGCCTTGCCGTGTCGGGACTCATCGCGGGCCATCTGGTGAACTGTGTCATGGGTTTCCTTTGCTTTATGGCGATCATTACAAGCAATACAGCCAAACCTTATTCTTTCGGCATCTCCATCAGCGCATTGAGCTGATCCCTTCTTGCGTAAACGACAGCGGTTATCCAAACGGTTTTATCATCTTCGTTTACCCAATAATAAACGATGAAATTTTTAACGGGCATACGGCGGATCCCCTTCGCTTTCCAAGGCTCGGCATCGATCAAAGGAAAGCGCATAGGGAGTGAAGCCAAAGCGGAAATTTCTTTTTCAAGATGATCCGCCCATGCAATCGCGGTTTGCGGAGAGCGCAGGTCTTTTGAGATGTATTCCATCGTGGTTTGAAGCTGCTCGATCGCATTCGGAGTCAGTTTTACGGAATAGCACATTGTCAAATGCCCTCTCGTATTTTCTTAAACGCATCCTCCACGCTCATCCCTTCGCCGTTCACAGCCTCAGCATAGCCCTTTTGCAGCATTGCGTCGAGCCGCTCTGCGCTCATGCCGTCCAGCGTCGGCACTTGGGGCAGGGTGAGGGGGTACGGCACGCCGCCGGTCATGATTATCTGCCGGTAGAGCGTGTCTATAAGCACGGAAACGGGGATGCCGATTCTATCGAGCACCGCTTCCGCCTGCTCCTTGATCTCGGGCTTGATCCTTGCGGTCACGTTCGCGGTCTTTGTTGCCATTATTTCACCTCCAAAGCTTTGGTTTGATTCTATTATAGCACTTTGTATCGCGATTTACAATACAAATATGCAAGTTACGGCATTTGTGAAACTTGATACGGCAAACAAAAAGCGGCATCGACCCGAAAGCCGATGCCGCAATTCATCCATTGATTATTTCCCAAAATACCTCTTGAGCAGACCCTCGAAAGCCTTGCTTAGACTTGCCATCAGCTTTCCCGCAGTTGCTCGCTTGACTTGCCCGAGCGGGCATAGTAGAATGAAGCATGAATAGAAAAACGGAGGATCAAACGATCGTGAAAGTGAAAAAAGTTACAGCGCATATCCTTGCGGTTCTTCCTTTGGTGCTTCTCGCAGCAGGCTTTATACTGGAACTCACGTTCCATGTATGTGCTAAAAATGATCCGATTTACTGGCGTGAGCATTTCATTTCGCTGATCTCGGCAGTACTGCTTATTTGGTATCCGCTTTACGCATTGCCCTGCGTGATCGTCGCAAGGGTGCTGAACAGGTCGATGAAAAGCGTATTCGTGAGCGTTGTAACGTGGATAGATATCTTTGCCGTGGCGGTGCCGATACTCTACTATCTTGTTCATGCAATAGCAACAAGATGAAAGCCGTTGATCTGTCATGGAGTTTCCCGATATGCAAAAGACCGGGAGCGTTTCGCTCTCGGCCTTATTTTCACTTAACTTTTGGCTTATTTCCCAAAATACCTCTTGAGCAGACCCTCGAAAGCCTTGCCGTGGCGAGCCTCATCGCGAGCCATCTCGTGAACGGTGTCATGGATAGCGTCGAGGTTCAGCGCCTTTGCACGCTTTGCAAGGTCGGTCTTTCCTGCGGTCGCGCCGTTCTCGGCTTCAACGCGCATCTCAAGGTTCTTCTTGGTGCTGGGGGTGACTACCTCGCCGAGGAGCTCCGCAAACTTCGCCGCATGCTCGGCCTCTTCAAAGGCCGCCTTCTCCCAGTAAAGGCCGATCTCGGGATAGCCTTCACGGTGCGCAACGCGAGCCATCGCAAGATACATACCGACCTCGGTACATTCGCCCTGGAAGTTCATGCGAAGATCGTTGATGATATCCTCGGGTGCGCCATTGGCAACGCCGACAACGTGCTCGGCCGCCCAGCTCATCTCGCCGGACTGCTCGGTGAACTTGGAAGCGGGAGCCTTGCACTGGGGGCAGAACTCGGGAGCGGAATTGCCTTCATAGACGTAGCCGCATACTGAACATACAAACTTTTTCATTTCTAAATCCTCCAATTGATAATATTTGCACGGCGGGGCTGCATTTGCGGCGGCCGCCTTGCTTTGGTTTCATGTATATTTTAGCACAACGGGAGAAAATGTCAATAAGCGTTTCTGGCAGAATATCCTAAAAGCGCCCGTTTTTCGTGACAATATCACATAAATGCGCGCAAGGGCTCCGAATGCCGCCGAAAGGGCGTTTTCCGCTGTCCGCGCTCGGAAGCGGCCCTGCGGATGAAGGAGCGCAGGACGCCGGCGAAAGCCGCAAAAGCATAAAAAGTGAAAAAATGCGGAATGAGCCCCGCCGGCAATTGCTTTTGATTGAAAAAAATGATAAAATAAATGTGTATGCGCTTGAAGGCGGCTGCGGCTCCGCTGCTTGGAGCACCGCTTTGCGCGCATCCGGAGGAAGCTTAGTTGATAGATATTCATAATCACATAGTTTGGGGAATAGACGACGGCGCACACGATGAGCAGGTCGCTCTCGAGATGGGCGCGATAGCCGTTTCTGCGGGCATCACCGATATCATCGCCACGCCGCACTGCATCCCGGGAGCCGCCGAAAACTACTGCGGGCCCGGGTTCGATGCGCGCCTTGACAGGCTGCGCGAGCTGCTTCGCGCCGAAAAAGCGACGGCGCGGCTGAATATCCATCGCGGAATGGAGGTGTTCGCCTGCGAATCCACGGTGGAGGACCTTGAAAAGGGCAGGATCTGCTGCCTCGCGCAGTCGAACTATATGCTGATAGAATGCGATTTCGATGAGGATCCCTGGTTCTTCAGGGACGTGCTGATCGGTATTATTCAGCGCGGGATACGCCCCGTGATCGCGCATCCCGAAAGGTATTATTTCGCGCAGGACAGCACGCGCTATCTCTACGACCTTGTAAACATGGGCTGCGCGCTCCAGCTCGACAGCCTGAGCATAACCGGCGATTTCGGCAGAAGCTGCCGCTCGGTCGCGCTCGAGCTGCTCGACAGCAGCGCGGTGCAGCTCGTTGGAAGCGACGCGCACGATACCGACACGCGCTCGCCCGATATGCGTGACGCTGCGGAATTCGTTGCGGCCAACTACTCGCCGAACTACGCGGGGCTGCTCTTCCACGAGAACCCCAAGCGCATCATCGCGAATATGCCCCTGCTTTTCAGAGGGCAGGCGCCCGGCGGCGGAAGATCCGGGCCGTCCTCCCGCTTTATGACGGACGAGGAGTACTGGGGCGTTTGACCCTTGAACTTTGAGCTTTGAGCCGTAAGCCGTGAGCCGTGAAACCGGACTCCGAAGCCATTGCACATTGCGCATTGCGCATTGCAAACCTTGACTCCCGGCCCCGAAGCCTCAAAGCATGCCCGAGAGCGCGGCGTTCAGCTTGATCAGCGCGCGCTTCTCTATCCTTGAAACATACGATCTCGATATCCCGAGCAGCTTTCCGACCTCTCGCTGAGCGAGGGGTCGGCCGTCTGTGAGCCCGTAGCGCAGTATCACCACGCGGCGCTCCTGTTCGCTGAGAAGCCGAGCCACGGCCTCGCGCAGCAGGCGTGCATTCGAAGAATCGATAACGCTGTCGATAAGCGGCGCGTCGTCGCCCGCGAGCACGTCCGCAAGCGTGATCTCGTTGCCGTCGCGGTCGCTGCCGATCGCATCCTCAAGCGAGATCTCGCCGCGGCGCTTCTTCTCGCTTCGCATATACATCAAAAGCTCGTTCTCGATGCAGCGCGAGGCATAGCCCGCCACGGAGCGGCATTTCTCGGCGTCAAAGGTGTCCACCGCCTTTATCAGCCCAACGGTGCCGATGGAGATCAGATCGTCCATGCTCCGCGCCGGGGAAACGTATTTGCGCGCGATGTGCGCCACAAGCCGCAGATTATGCTCTATGAGCTTGCCGCGCGCCTCGGCGTCGCCCTCGGCAAGCCGTGCGATCAGCGCGTCCTCCTCGGCCTTGGTGAGCTGCGGGGGAAAGCCGTTCTTTTTGAGCACGGTCCCCGCGAAAAAGAAGATGCTTTTCAGCATTCCCACTATCGCTTCAAGCATTTTTTGAACCCCCTTCCGTATCCTCTGTGCCGAATCCTATGCGGGTCCCGTGCGGTTTATGCGAAATTTGTGCGAATTCGCGTGAATTTGTGCTGTTTTGGCAGATCGTGTACAAAATTGTCCGTCTGCGATGAATATTGCGATCAATTGTAAAAAGAGGTTGATTTTACCTGAAAAAGATTGTAGAATTATAATAGAAACCGCCCTCACAACCCCTCAGCCGCCATGCGCGCCGGGCTGCGCGGCACGGAGGCTAAAACCGGCGAATAAACGAATCGGCCTCAATTAGGGCTGATACCGAGCGAAACCGGAGTTAAGGCCGAGCGAAACCGGAGCGAAACCGAACAAAACCCGAGCAAACCCGAACAAAACCGGAGTTAAGACCGAACAGAGCCGGCATGAAACCGGCGCTAATACCGAGATAGACCAATGTACATCGTAGGAAACGGAAAACTGATCACCTTCGATCCGGCAGGGGTCGACAGCGACTGCGGAGCGGTCGCGGTGGACGGCGCGCGCATAGCGGCCGTCGGAGAGCTTGATAGGATACGAGCCG
>JAFWVQ010000056.1 GCA_017523925.1 Clostridia bacterium | reverse complement strand
TCAGCAGCTTTACAACACCGTGGACAGTTGGGTGGTCGGAAATTTCGTGGGCGACGGCGCATTTTCCGCAGTCGGCACGGTCGGCCCAATCATGAACACGCTCATAGGCACCTTCATGGGGCTTTCCGCCGGCGCGGGCGTTGTCATCTCCCAGTATTACGGAGCAAAACAGCTCGACAAGGCGCGTGATACGGTGCATACGGCGCTCACGCTGACGCTCATCCTCGGTGCCGTGTTCACCGCGCTCGGCATCTTCATGACGCCGCATATGCTCAAACTGATGAAAACTCCGGATACCGTTTTGCCCGAAGCAACGCGCTATCTTCAGATCTATTTCTCCGGCATCCTCGGGCTGATGATCTACAACATCGGCTCGGGCATCATGCGTGCAGTCGGCGATTCGCAGCGGCCGTTCTTCTTCCTCATGGTATCCGCCTGCACGAACACCGCGCTCGACCTTTTATTTGTGCTTGTTTTCAAGATGGGCGTGGAGGGCGTTGCGCTTGCAACGATAATCGCGCAGTTCGTTTCGGCGGCGCTCGTAATTCTGACTCTGCTTCGCTCCGACAACTGCTGCAAGCTCGAGTTCAAGCGCCTTCGCATCCATGGCGAAATGCTAAAAAAGATACTTGCCGTTGGTCTGCCCGCCGCGCTTCAGATGGCGGTCACCTCCTTTTCAAATATCTTCGTGCAGGGCTACATAAATCAGTTCGGAAAGGACTGCATGGGCGGCTGGACGGCGTATTCCAAAATAGACCAGTTCCTGCTGCTGCCCATGCAGAGCATCTCACTTGCCTGCACCACCTTCGTTGGGCAGAATCTTGGTGTTGGAAACACGAAGCGCGCCAAAAAGGGCATCAGCATAGCCATGACCATCTCCGTTGTTTCCACGGCCATATTGATGATACCCGTGCTGATCTTCGCCCCGCAGCTCGTGGAGTTTTTCAATAAAAAGCCGGAGGTTATAAAATACGGCTCCATGCTTCTAAGGCTCATCTCGCCGTTCTATGTGCTTTGCTGCGTTAATCAGGTGCTTGCGGGCTCGCTGCGCGGCGCGGGCAACAGCCGAACGCCTATGTTCATAATGCTCGGAAGCTTCGTGGTTTTCCGCCAGATATACCTTTATGTTATGGCGAACTTTATCAGCAACACGATCAAGCCGATCGCGCTCGGTTATCCGGCGGGCTGGCTCGTTTGCTCGACCATAACTCTGATATACTTCTTCAAGGCAAACTGGGATAAATACAGGCTCATTAAGGATGAGCCCTCGCCGACCGAGAAAAAGGCGTGATATCACAAGGCGGCATGATCGGCCTCGGTCCAAAGAAGCTCAGGCTTGCCTTGGCTGCCGAGCCTGCGGCATTCGAGGTTGAATTGTTCCCTTGCTTATGATAAAATAGCGTAGCGTCTTGGCAGCGGCCGAGTGCCAATAAAACAGGAGATTACGATCGAACGATGGAAATACCTAATAATGAAAACGCAGAGCGCCTCGAACAGACCGCGGCCGACACCGTTGCCGAGCTTGGTCCTGCTGCCGAAGGTGCTGCGGAGCAGGCGCTTGAAGGATCTTCGGAGCTTGCTCTTCAAGAAACCGAGGAGCATGCTTTTGAGGATGAACCGGGTCACCATGGCGACGGCGGATCGCCGAAGCATCATTCGCACAAGCAGCATCGCGTTAAAAAGCTGCTGAGCACGATCATAAGGATCTCCGCGATTGCTGCGGCGGCAGGCTGGTTTGCTTACTTCTATTTCTTTACGAATAATAATTATAAACTGCTCGATCTTGCCGCGCCGCTGGTCACGCTTGCGCTCTTCGTTTGCATCGTCTTCATCTTTGTGCCGAAGCTCGTCGACACGCTTTTCGGCAGCAGCGGCATCCTTGAGGTCGAACGCGAGATCGCGCCGCGCGCAAAACGCAATTTCCTGATCATCTGCCTTGCCGCGCTCGGCATCCACATCCTCGCCGGTCTTGTCGGTACGCTTATCTTCAAGTATGCTGGGAAGGGCGTTGGCTCAAACGCCGGCTTGCTCGATATTTGGCGCACCTCGTGGATGAAGACCAATACCGACGCGGGGCATTACATCAATATCGCCCAAAACTGGTACGTCAAGGAGGGGAACGACAGGCTGTTGATCGTTTTCTTCCCGATGTTCCCGCTGCTGATACGCTTCTTCAATATAATCATCAACAACAGCTTCTACTCCGCGCAGCTTATTAACGCCGTTGCGACCTCGCTTGCTTCGGGCATGATCTATCTCACCATGATGCCGATAATCGGCAGCAGCCGCAGCAAGGTCGCGGCGTTCACCGCCATCCTGCTTCCGGGCATGATCTTCATGAACTCCCCGATGAGCGAGCCGCTCTTTCTGCTGTTCACGATATGCGCGCTGTTCTTTACTCAAAGAAAGCGCTTCATCCTTGCGGGTATATTTACTGCGCTTGCGGGCTTTACGCGCTCGCTCGGCGTGTTATCGGCCGTCCCGCTTGCGATACTCGGCATTGGTCACGTCGTGCGCCTGAGAAGAGAGCGTTTGCCGTTCCTGCCGGATCTGATCGTGCTCGTTATCTCGCTCATCATCTCCACCTTCGGCACGCTCGGCTACCTCTATATAAATTATTCCATCCACGGCGATGCGCTGAAGTTCTTTGAGTTCCAGTCTACGAACTGGTATCAGAACGCGAGCCCGTTCTTCGATACGCCGCGCTACATGATCCACTATTCACAGATGTATCTGCAAAAGGGCGAGGTCTCGAAGTTCGTTTCCCTGTGGCTTCCCGGGTTTATCGCCATTTTCGGCTCGCTGCTGCTTATCGGCGCCAAGGCAAGGCGCATGCCCGCGATCTACACCGCATACTTCCTCTCGTATTTTGCGGTCGCGATCGGCTGCACCTGGCTTCTGTCCGCCATGCGCTATATTTCGGCGGCGTTTCCCGTCACGGCGGCGATCGCGCATTCTGCAAACAGAAAATGGAAGACGGCTCTGCTGTTTGTGATATTGGGCGGCCTGTATATAGCCAATACTTACATGTATATGGCGCGCATGGAGGTCTATTGACACTATGCTGCCGCAAAGATAAACTGCTCAAGGGTGCGCTTAACGGCGCACTCTTTTTTGCTCCATTACTGTGCGTCTCAGCGTTTTTCCGCAGACGGGGAGGCAGGGCGGGGCCTGTGAATCAAATACGGGTCAAACAGCGGTGTAAGTACAGGTTCAAAATCCTGCAAAAAGCAAATTTGAAAAATTGATGATACTGATAAATATATGTATTGGAAAAGAATATCAATTTGCTATTGACACAGCACCTTTTCGATATTATACTGTTATCGGACGCGATCTAACTGCATGTATACCGCATCTGTGAAGCGCATGGGTGGAAACTGTGCTCGCGGGGGCGCTGCCCTGCGACGGATCGCGCTGAAAAACTATTTGGAGGAAGACATGAAAAAAACTCTCAAAGGCATTCTCTCCGGCATCCTCGCTCTCGTACTGGTGCTTTCCGCATTCAGTGGCGCATTGGCAGAGATCGCCCGTGAGCTCCCCGTCTCCGAACACACCGGTGAAGTAAGATCCGGTGCATTGGATGACGCAAGATCGAGCGGCAGAACCGCTGCTTACGGCACCGCCGCTCTCAGACAGGGACGCACCTTCGCTGCGGCCGACGTTCAGCCGAGCGACGACATCGAACCCACCGACATCGTGACCATCATGGTCGAGCTTCCCGAGGCTCCCGCAGCGGACGTTGTGGAGAATCTCAGGAACGCGGGCAGCTATCGCGAGCAGCTCGTTGCTTCACAGAAGCAGGCGGCTGCACTCATCAGCTCCAAGCTCGGCGTTGAGGTCAACGTTCAGCACAACTACTCCGTGCTCTTCAACGGCTTCTCCTTCGACGGCGAATACCGCCTCGTTGAACAGATCGAAGCGCTTGAAGGCATGCATGCTTTCGTTTCCATGGAATGGGAAAGCCCGGACCTGTATAACTCCACCAGCATGGTCGGCGCGATCGAAGCATGGGATCTCGGCTACTCCGGCAAGGGCTACACCGTTGCCGTTCTCGACACCGGCTGCAAGGTCGACCACCCCGCCTTCAGCGTAATGCCCGATGAATCCGCAGTTCAGTTCACCCAGGATGATATCGCCGTTCTCATCGAAGAGGGCAATTTCCACGGCTCCACCTCCGAAGGCGGCATGGATGCAAGCGAAGTCTACTACAACGCAAAGATCCCCTTCCGCTGGAACTACTACTATCAGCATGCCGATGCCGCGCATCCCGGAACGAGCGACCACGGCACCCACGTTGCCGGTATCGCGACCGGGAACAACGACGAGATAAAGGGCGTTGCACCCGACGCGCAGCTCGCCGTAATGCAGGTGTTTGCTCCCGGCGGCACCGCAAGCTGGAACAACATCCTTCCCGCTCTTGAGGACTGCGCCATTCTCGGCGTGGCCGCTGCGAACCTCTCGCTCGGCTCCACCTGCGGCAGGGAAGCCTTCTACGATCCCTCCTATGAGGAGACCCTCGAGCGCTGCGTCGATGCGGGCGTCAATCTTTCGATCAGCGCCGGCAACGCCTACGATTCCGCGAAGTGCAACCGTTGGGGCGGCAACTTCGGCGTGGTAACGAGCGCAAATCTCTCCTCCACCGGCTATGCGCTTGTAAACACCCCAGACTTCGGCGTTGTCGGTTCGCCTTCCACCTGGCCCCACGGTCTCTCCGTTGCGGCTGTTGAAAATTCCATGAGCCGCGGCTACTATATCGAGGTAGACGGCGTTAAGTATGCCTACTCCGAGAACGGCGCGAACCCCGTCAAGCTGGCGGATGCGCTCGGCGGAGAAACCTATGAATACGTCATGGTCCCCGGCGTCGGTAATCCCGAGGATTTCGAGCAGGTCGACGTTGAGGGCAAGATCGCTGTCGTTATCCGCGGCGGCATTAGCTTCGTTATCAAGGCTGACAATGCTGCGGCGGCCGGCGCGGTTGCCTGCGTTATCTACAACAACACCTCCGGCACCCTCAGCATGGTCGCCTACACCGGCGATATCCCGCACGTTGCGCTCACCCAGGCGGACGGTCTTGCGATCGCCGAGGTCGAGGATAAGCAGATGTTCGTTTCCGATGAAGTTGGTCTCATGGAGGTCTCTGCGGGTCATATGACCACCGCGTTCTCCAGCCGCGGCTTCACTGCGAACATGGCTATGAAACCCGAGATCACCGCTCCCGGCGGCCAGATCTACTCCTCCACCGACCCGGGTATCTCCGGCGTTTCCTATGACACCTGGAACGGCACCTCCATGTCCGCTCCCCACGTTGGCGGCGGTATGGCCATCGTTTCCGAATATGTGGACAATAAGTTCCCCAATGCATCCATGG
Organism: Clostridia bacterium; assembly: GCA_017523925.1. Taxonomy (GTDB): domain Bacteria; phylum Bacillota; class Clostridia; order Christensenellales; family CAG-138; genus PeH17. The sequence goes on along the minus strand of JAFWVQ010000056.1, from coordinate 22,026 downwards.
CCGAAAAACAGGCGCTTGTGAATGCGATCCTTATGAGCACCGCGACTCCCATCTATGGACCGAGCGGCGAATACGCTCCCGTTCATCAGCAGGGCGCCGGCGAGATGAACCTCAAGAAGGCCACCACCACCACGGCTTATCTGACCGTTGAAGGCACCAAGGGCGACCGTCCGAAGCTCAACCTCGGCGACGATCCCGAGAAGACCGGCGAATACACCGGCACCTTCACCGTGCATAACTTCGGCGATTCCGATCTCAGCTATGCTGTGACCCCCACCGTTCTTCTGAACGACATCTCCATTCTCAGCTACCTTGACGGCGAGCCCGTCATCATTTACAACGGCAACACCTACGCCTTCGAGCTCGGCATGCCCGGCTGCCTGCTTGGCGACGTTGACATGGACGGCGAGATCACCGCTTTCGACGGACTGCTGATCACCCGTTATTCTATGGATATCGCCAGGATCAACAACATCGCTTTCTGCGACGTCAACGGCGACGGTCAGATCGGCTTGGATGACGCAGTCCTCGCGATCCGTATCGCTCTCGGCGTTGCCGAGCCCATGTACAGCGAAGCCACCGAGGGCGAAGTCAATTTCGATATGCCCGCGACCGTAAAGGTCCCTGCAGGCGAGACCGTTGACTTCACCTTCAGCTTCACCGTTACCGACGATATCAAGGAGTATCTTGACACCTATTATACCGCAGGCGCGATGATCGAAGGCTTCGTTGAGCTGATCCCCACTCTCGGCGAGAACAGCCTCACCATTCCCTTCATCAAGTACTTCGGCGATTGGAACTATCCCGCAACCCTCGACATCGGCTACTACTACGAGGATACCCCGTGGAACAGCAACAACTTCCCGAACACCGCCGGCTTCCAGACCGGTGACGGCACCGTCTACGGCCTCGGCATCAACCCCTACGTTGAGACCGAGGACCTCAGCTACTATCTCGAGGACCGCAACGCGATCTCCCCGAACGGCGACCGCTTCCTCGACACTCTGAACCTCGTTTACGCAGGTCTTCTCAGAAACTCCGTGGTTCGCTACACCGTTTGCGACACCGAGGGCAACGAGATCCACGAGATCTTCGAGGCCACCATCGACCCGAAGGGCCACAGGACCAACGGCGGCGACCGCAGCCAGCTCGGCGTTACCTACCAGAGCTTCCCCGGCAACTTCGATTTCACCCAGTTCCAGCTTGAGGACGTTGTGGTGCGCATCACCGCCGATCTCGACAATGACGGCAACTATACCACCAACGAGTTCACTCCCGAGGCGAACGAGCATTCCTTCTGGGATATCCCGATCCACGTTGACACCCAGGCTCCCACCATCAGCAACGTTTACGTAAGCGGCAACGGCGTCACCTTCGATGCGACCGATGATCACTACGTTGCGGCCGTAATGGTTATGGACGAGGACGGCGAGCTCGTATCCGCTCAGGGCGTATTTGAGACCGAACGCGGTGCCTCCACCAACGTGACCGTTCAGCTCGAGGTTGGCCAGTACGTTATCGTTGCCGACTACGCGGGCAACGAGCAGTGGTTCGAGTTTGTCGGCAGTCCCCTCGTTCCCATCGATCCTCCGGAGCTTGGGCCCCAGCTCGTCTACTCCATGGGCTTCAACACCACCGACGATCTCGCTGGTTGGAACGTTGTGGATAAGGATGGCGACGGTGCAAACTGGGGCATGCGCTCCTCCGGCAACATCTACGAGGGCGACCGCTGCATGAGCTCCGTCTCCTATCAGCGCACCCCCGACAACTGGCTCCTTGCTCCCGCTATCGAGCTTCCCGAGGGCGCACCTTACCTCACCTTCATGGCTCGCGGCAACTACTCCACCGCTTATGAGGAGCATTTCGCGGTCTATATCGCACCCGTTGGCACCCCCAGCGTGGACGATTACGTGGAGATCTTCCCCGAGACCGTGGCCACGAACGCTTATCAGCAGTTCACCGTTGACCTCAGCGAGTACGCCGGCCAGAACGTGCGCATCGCTCTGCGTCACTTCAACACCTACAACATGAACTACCTGACCATGGATCTCTGGCAGATCTGGAACTGATGCTTTATGCTCCGCGCTCCCTTTCGGGAGCGCGGGTAAAAGAAGCTTGACTGAAAACGCGGACGGCGAATGAGCTTTCGCGTACACTATCGCGCCACAGGTCAACAGGCCTGTGGCGCTGTTTTGCCGTCTTCGCTTGACTTTTATTCTCACTCCTGTTACAATCTCCAATTAGGTGAACGATATGTGCGATACGAAGAATACTATGGATAATATAGACCTTTCCCTGTCGGCGGATCGGATCCGGCAGCTGACGCTTGAGTTTTACTCGCATTTTGCGTGCATCGATCTTACAACCGTCAAAAGCGGCGTCAGCTTCGTCTGCTCTTCTGCGCGTGATGAGATCCTTGCCGGGTTTGGCTGTAATTATACGATCTATATCCTTGATCTTGGCAGCGGGAACGCTGTTGCGGCATATTCGCCGAAGCACCGTGGCTTTTTCGACAGCCTCGGTGAAGTCACGAGCGAAGAGATGATAGAGGCTGCGCAGAAGCAATTTCGCCTTCGCAAGATGCGGCTGCTTATTTTCGATGGAGAAAAGGTGTCGAACTTTGATGGCGCAAGACTGCTTGAACCGGCGGATTACTCCCATTACGAGAGCTTTTTCCGCGAAACGGAGCCGGATGCCGATCCCGAGGGCTGGCTTAAAGAATACTTCTGTGAGAAAACAGAACAGTCTTTGTTTACGGGCTGCTTCGATGATGGGCAGCTTGCTGCAGTCTGCGACGCGCCCGACGTACCATATATGCAGGGTAAGGTTCAGCATACGGGCATAATGACGCTCGAAGAACGGAGAGGGCAGGGCTTCGGGAAACGTGCAGCCGCGCTGTCCGCCAAGCATCTCATTGAAACGGGCGTATGCCCTCAATGGGAATCAGACTTTGGCAACGTTGCTTCATACCGCCTCGCTCTGTCGATCGGTTACCGTGATTTCGGCACAGCCTATATCCTCGAAGAGTACTAACTGCATAAAACAAATAGCCTCGGTATGTCCGGGGCTGTTTGTTTTGTCGAGCATTATCGGTATAAAAAAGTTTTGACAAGCAGTTGCAGGGGTTGACAACGCGGAAAAAAGTGATATAATAACATTTGAACAATCGTTCAAATGTTTGCAGAGAGGTGATCGCCATGAGGGATACAGCACCGCATTGTGCGTCGTTTTCAGCGCACGAGGAGATAATCGAAAAGGTTACGGACGAGCTTCCCGATGAGGAGCTTTTATACGATCTTGCCGAGCTTTTCAAGGTTTTCGGCGACAGCACGCGCATAAAGATACTGTATCTGCTTTTTGAAAGCGAGATGTGCGTTTGCGATATCGCACAGCTTCTGGGAATAAGCGTTTCGGGCGTTTCGCATCAGCTTCGCGTTTTAAAGCAGGCGCAGCTCGTCAGATTCAGGCGCGATGGAAAAACCGTTTACTATTCGCTTGCGGACGAGCACGTTAGCCACATCCTCGCTCAGGGCATGGAGCATGTGTGCGAATAAACGAAAATATGAATTATCGAAGGGGGATAAATTAATGAAAAAGACCTATAAAATGAGCGGAGTGGACTGCGCAAACTGCGCGGCAAAGATGGAAAGCGAGATCTCGAAGCTTGACGGAGTAAGGTCCTGCTCGGTGAACTTCATGCTTCAAAAGCTCATCATCGATGCGGAGCCTGATAAGCTCGGCGGCATAATCGAGCAGGCCGCGGCCATCTGCAGAAAGATCGACCGTCATGCCGAGATCCTGGCATGATCGCTGCACCATCGGGTCGGTTTGAGAGTAAACTTTTCTATTGATTCTTGATTCGTTATGGGGTGAAAGCATGAGCGGCAGTGCAAAAAAAGAATTGAAGCTGATCATAATCGGGGCGGCGCTCTTTGCGCTCGCTTTTGCGGCAAGCAAGCTCTTCCCCGATCTGCCGTGGTATGTTACTGCGCTCATCTTCCTCGTGCCTTACATTGTTGCAGGCGGCGAAGTGCTGCTTGAAGCGGCTCACGGCATCAAAAATGGGCAACTGCTCGATGAAAACTTCCTCATGTCCGTGGCTTCGCTCGGCGCGTTCGCGATCGGGGAGCAGCCCGAAGCGGTGCTGGTCATGCTGCTTTACCGCCTTGGCGAGCTCCTGCAGTCCATAGCGGTCGGCAAAAGCCGCGCTTCGGTCAGCGCACTGATCGACATCTGCCCCGAAAGCGTGAACCTTGAAACCGAGAACGGCGTGGAAGAAGTATCGCCCGAGGAAGTGCAGATCGGAGATATCTTTGTAGTTCGTGCGGGGGAGAGGGTGCCGCTTGACGGCACTGTCGTCGTGGGAAGCTCCTCGGTGAACACGGCGGCAATCACCGGCGAATCCCTGCCGGTGGACGTTGCACAGGGAGATGCGGTCATTTCGGGCTCGATTAACACCTCGGGCGTTCTGCGTGTTCGAGCGGATCGCGAATATGCGGATTCAACTGCGGCAAGGATGCTCGATCTGATCGAGGGAGCGGCCGCAAATAAATCGAAAAGCGAGAAGTTCATCACGAGATTCGCCCGCATCTATACACCCGTCGTGGTTGCTCTTGCGGTGCTGCTTGCGATCGTTCCGCCGCTCTTTTTCGGCGGAGAATGGAAAGAACATATCTACCGTGCTCTGAACTTCCTCGTTATCTCCTGCCCGTGTGCGCTCGTGATCTCCGTTCCGCTCACATTCTTCGGAGGCATCGGAGCCGCAAGCAAAAACGGCATACTCGTAAAGGGCTCCAACTGCTTCGAAGCGCTCAGCAAATGCGGCACCGTGGTATTCGATAAAACCGGCACCCTCACAAAAGGCAGCTTCCATATCGCGCGGATCGTGCCTGCTGCGGGTGTGAGCGAGCTCGAGCTTATGTATAAGGCGGCTGCCGTCGAACGGCACTCGACTCATCCGCTCGCCGAGTGTGTAACCGGCGCATATGAGCTCGGCGGCTATGCTTCCCCGCTTCCTGCTGCGGAAAACTGCGTTGAGAGAGTGGGCTTCGGCGTTTCGGCTCTGATCGAGGGTAAGCTCGTTCGCGCGGGAAACGAGAGGCTCATGGCGGAGGCCGGCGTAGTTCCTGATAAATCCGAAAACGCCTCGACCGTGATCTATGTTTGCGAGAACGATCGCTATCTTGGCAGGCTCGAGATCGAGGACGAGATCAAGCCCGGTTCCGCTTCGGCGGTGGCGCGCCTTAAAAACGAGCTTGGAATCGGTTCCGTCATGCTTACGGGCGATCGAAGGCCGATAGCCGAAGGTATCGCTGAAAAGCTTGCGCTCGACGACGTTTTCGCGGAACTTCTTCCCGAGGACAAGGTCGAATCGCTTGAATCCATAATGGCTGAAACGGCGAAGGGAAAAACCGTTGCATACGTTGGCGACGGCATCAACGATGCGCCGGTCATCGCGCGCGCGGATATAGGCTTTGCGATGGGCGCGCTAGGCTCGGATGCGGCGATTGAAGCTGCGGATATCGTGCTGACTGATGATAATATCGAGCGCGTGCCGCTTGCTGTCCGGATAGCGAAGCGCACCGTCGGCATCGCGTGGCAGAATATCATCCTGGCGCTTGCCGTCAAGCTCGCCGTTATGCTGCTCGGAGCTCTCGGATATGCCGAGATGTGGATGGCAATAGTTGCGGACGTTGGCGTTTGCCTCGCGGCCGTTTTGAACGCTATGCGCGCGATGCGCGTTGGGCGCGCGAGCTGATACGCCTTGCGATAATATATCAAATTCGACGAAAGCACCCTGTTCGCAGCCTTTGGCTATATCAATCGAAACAGGGTGCTATATCAATAATGATAATTACAAAAAATCCAACAAAATATTGATAAATATATTTGCATTTCGGCGCTCATAAAGCCGTTTTACCGCTTGAAAACGATTTAGAAAATGCTATAATTCAATATTGGATAAATTCCGAAATCGAAACTATACCATCGCTTTTTTATTACGAAAGGAGCAGCTATGGATTTTAATTTCACTCCGCAGCAGCAGCTTATGATACAGCTCATGCGCGAATTTGCGGAAAATGAGGTCAAGCCCATCGCGGCGGAGATCGACGAAACCGAGCGCTTTCCGCGTGAGACCGTTCAAAAGATGGCGAAGTACGGGATGCTCGGCATCAATATCCCCAAGCAGTACGGCGGTGCGGGCGCGGATACGCTCAGCTACGTGCTTGCAATCGAGGAGCTTGCCAAGGTCTGCGGCACCACCGCTATCATCCTCTCGGCGCACACCTCTCTCTCCTGCGCTCCTATCCTTGCCTACGGCACCGAGCAGCAGAAGCAGAAGTACCTCGTTCCGCTTGCAAAGGGCGAGAAGCTCGGCGCATTCGGCCTGACCGAGCCCAACGCGGGCACCGATTCCGCCGCCCAGCAGACGGTTGCCGTGCTTGAGGGCGATCACTACGTATTAAACGGCAGCAAATGCTTCATCACCAACGGCGGCCAGGCGGATATCTACATTGTTTTCGCCATGACCGATAAAGCCAAGGGCAACAAGGGCATTTCCGCGTTCATCGTTGAAAAGGAGTTCAAGGGCTTCTCGATCGGCAAGAAGGAGCATAAGCTGGGCATCCGCGCAAGCTCCACCACCGAGCTCATCTTCGAGGACTGCATCGTTCCCAAGGAAAACCTTCTCGGCGAGGAGAACAAGGGCTTCAAGATCGCCATGACCACGCTCGACGGCGGCAGGATCGGCGTTGGCGCACAGGCGCTCGGCATCGCCGAGGGCGCGTTCGATGAGACCATCCGCTATATGAAGGAGCGTGTGCAGTTCGGAAAGCCCCTCTCTGCATTCCAGGGTCTCCAGTGGATGGCTGCGGATATGAAGTGCGAGATCGAAAGCGCAAAGCTGCTTCTCTACCGTGCCGCGATGGTCAAGGACAGCGGGAAGCCGTATTCCATGGATGCGGCGATGGCTAAGCTGCGCTGCGCCGAGACCGCTATGAACGTTACCACCAAATGCGTGCAGCTTCACGGCGGCTACGGCTACAGCCGCGAGTATCCGCTCGAAAGAATGATGCGCGATGCGAAGATAACCGAAATCTACGAGGGCACCTCGCAGGTCCAGAAGATGGTCATAACCGGCCAGCTCTTCAAATAAGGCAGGAGGGAAAGTGTTATGAAGATAATCGTTTGCGTCAAGCAGGTTCCCGATACCACCGAGGTAAAGCTCGACCCCAAAACCGGCAGGCTCATTCGCGACGGCGTTCCGAGCATCATCAATCCGGACGATAAAAACGCGCTCGAGCAGGCGCTCGTCATCAAGGATCAAAACCCCGGCACTACCGTGACCGTGGTTTCCATGGGTCCTCAGCAGGCCGATGTCGCAATGCGAGAGGCGCTTGCAATGGGCGCCGATGAAGCCATCCTCATCTGCGGCAGGGAGTTTGCGGGTTCGGACACCTGGGCCACCAGCTACATTATCGCCTCCGCCATCAAAAAGATCGGCGATTACGACCTCATCCTCTGCGGCAGGCAGGCCATCGACGGCGACACCGCGCAGGTAGGTCCGCAGATCGCCGAGCAGCTCGGCATACCGCAGATCACCTACGTGCAGGATATGCGCATCGAGGGCGGCGAGGTCATCGCGACCCGTCAGCTTGAGGACGGATACACCGTGATGAGCGCGAAAATGCCCGTGCTTCTTACAGCGATAAAGGAGCTGAACACTCCCCGCTACATGACCCCGCAGGGCATCTTCGAAGCCTATGAGAAGCAGGTCAAAATCTGGGGCTTTGCGGATGTTCCCGTGGATGAAGCCCGCATCGGTCTTGCCGGCTCGCCTACGAATGTAAACAAGACCTTCAGCCCCGAACCCAAGGCCAAGGGCGAGATGCTTGAGGGAGCGGACAGGAACACCGTCAAGTCGCTCGTCGACAAGCTCGTTGAAAAGCATTTGCTGTAAGCGGAGGTAGGAAATATGATCAAGATAATCAGTGAAAAATGTATCGGCTGCGGCGCTTGCGAGGCCGGCTGCCCCGTAGGTGCGATCTCCACTGCGAGCGGCACTGCTAAAATAGATTACGACGTATGCATCGGCTGCGGCGCCTGCGTCGGCAACTGCCCCTGCGAGGCGATCGAGCAGGACGAGGCCGCCGAGGAGAAAATCGAGGAGAAGCCCACAACCGCCGAATACAAGGGCGTTTGGGTGTTCGCAGAGCAGCGCGACGGTGCGCTGATGCCCACGGTTTTCGAGCTTCTCGGCGAAGGAAGAAAGCTTGCCGATACGCTCGGCGTTGAGCTTTCGGCGCTGCTTCTCGGAAACGGCGTTGAAGCGCTGGCGGGTGAGCTCGGCGCATACGGTGCGGATCGCGTGATCCTTGCCGAAAGCGAGCTGCTTAACGATTACAATACCGAGGCATACGCCAAGGTCGTTTGCGACCTCGTCCGCGAGCGTAAGCCCGAGATAATGCTTATCGGTGCAACCAATATCGGCCGCGATCTCGCGCCGCGCCTCTCCGCAAGGCTCTACACCGGCCTCACTGCGGACTGCACCGGCCTTGCGATAGATCCCGAGACCAAGGGACTGCTGCAGACCCGTCCCGCATTCGGTGGCAACGTTATGGCGACCATCGTCACCCCGAATCATCGCCCACAGATGTCCACCGTCCGTCCGGGCGTTATGAAGAAGGCAGCATACGATACGGCGCATAAGGCGATTTTGGACAGGGCTAAGGTCGAGCTTTCCGACGGCGATATCCATACCAAGGTGATAGAGACCGTCAAATCCCTGAAGCAGACCGTCAACCTCGTAGATGCCGAGGTGATAGTTGCGGGCGGCAGGGGAGTCGGCAGCGCCGAGGGCTTCAAGCTGATCGAGCAGCTTGCCGAGGCAATGGGCGGCGTGGTCGGCGCAAGCCGTGCGGCCGTCGAAGCCGGTTATATCGGTGCCGATCATCAGGTCGGGCAGACCGGCAAGACCGTGCGCCCCAAGATCTACGTTGCCTGCGGCATCTCCGGCGCTATCCAGCACCTTGCCGGAATGCAGAACAGCGAGTGCATCATCGCGATAAACAAGAATCCGGACGCGCCGATCTTCTCGGCCGCGACCTACGGCATAGTCGGCGATCTTCATAAGGTCATTCCGATGCTTATTGAGGAGCTTGCATCAAGATGATCACGACGGCATGCCGATAGCGCGCATAGCATATCAAAATGTTTCTCGCAGCGGAGCAATGCTTCGCTGCGTTTTATATAGTCGCACTTCATCATACAACCGATCGTGAAGCTTTGCTTGAAGAATACAGATCAATCAAAAATGGCGAAAAAATGGCATACTTTTCTCATTTTGTTGTTGAAACGCAGCCGGATTTATGGTAGAATTATATATGCGGTTCGCTTCATAAGAGAAAGCGGCAAAAAACAGACGATCGGGGGTAGTATTTTTGGAAGACAAAATGCAGGCAAATCGTGCTGCGGTCGGCGGTTCAAGCGAATACGCCATAGAGATGCTGAATATCACCAAGCGTTTCCCGGGCATAGTCGCAAACGACAACATAACCCTGCGCCTGAAAAAAGGCGAGATCCACGCGCTTCTCGGCGAAAACGGTGCCGGAAAATCTACGCTTATGAGCGTGCTTTTCGGTCTGTATCAGCCCGAGGAGGGCGTTATTAAAAAGGACGGCAGGGAGGTCAAGATCAACGATCCGAACGACGCAAACGCGCTCGGGATCGGCATGGTGCATCAGCATTTCAAGCTGGTCGAGATCTTCTCCGTGCTGGACAATATCATTCTCGGCGTTGAGCCGAATACCGCAGGCTTCCTCAAAAAGAACGAGGCGCGCGAAAAGGTCGTTGCACTCAGCGAAAAATACGGCCTTCGCATCGATCCGGACGCGAAGATCGCCGATATCACCGTCGGTATGCAGCAGCGCACCGAGATCCTCAAAATGCTTTACCGCGACAACGAGATACTCATATTCGATGAGCCCACGGCGGTGCTCACCCCGCAGGAAATCGACGAATTGATGCAGATAATGCGCAATCTCGCCGCCGAGGGCAAGAGCATCCTCTTCATCTCGCATAAGCTGAACGAGATCCTCTCCGTTGCCGATCGCTGCACAGTGCTTCGCAAGGGCAAGTATATCGGCACGGTCGACATCCCCTCCACCACCAAGGAGGAGCTCTCCCGAATGATGGTCGGCAGGGACGTCGAGTTCGTGGTTCCGAAGAAGGAAGCAACTCCCGGCGAGGTGCTCTTCAAGGCTGAAAATATCTCGGTCGCATCCAAAGCGCATAAGGGGCTCGCGGTCAAAAACGTCAGCTTCGAGGTGCGTGCAGGCGAGATAGTCTGTATCGCCGGTATCGACGGCAACGGTCAAACCGAGCTGGTTTACGGCATAACCGGACTTGAGCCGCTTGAGAGCGGAAAGCTCTTTATGGCAGGCAGGGATAAAAACGGAAACGATATCCCGCTTTCCGAGATAACCCATCTGCCGATAAGAAAGCGCTCCAAGCTCGGCATGAGCCATATCCCCGAGGACAGGCATAAGCACGGCCTTGTGCTCGACTATTCGCTTGAATATAATTTCATCCTTCAAACCTATTTCGAGCCCCGCTTCACGAGCGGCGCGGGCTTCCTTAAATCAAAGTCGATCCGCGAATATGCGGACAAGCTTATCGAGCAGTTCGACGTCCGCTCGGGTCAGGGCGCCATAACCACCGCAAGGAGCATGTCCGGCGGCAACCAGCAGAAGGCGATCATCGCCCGCGAGGTGGACAAGCGGCCCAAGCTCCTCGTTGCGGTTCAGCCCGCGCGCGGTCTCGACGTCGGCGCGATCGAAGGCGTTCACAGAAGGCTGATCGAGCAGAGGGACGCGGGCAACGCCGTGCTTCTGATCTCGCTCGAGCTCGATGAGGTAATGAACCTTTCCGACCGCATCCTCGTGATGTATGAGGGCGAGATAGTGGGTCATCCCGACCCGAAGACCACCACCGTGCAGGAGCTCGGCCTGTATATGGCCGGTGCAAAGCGCGAATAGAATGGGGAGGCGAACTGATATGGAAATGAAAAACGAACAAAAACACTCAAGCTTTTTCAAAAGACTGCTCGCAAACCCCGGCTTCCGCTCGTTCACGGCGGCGCTTCTATGCATTCTGATCGGCCTTTTGATCGGCTACATCGTGCTTCTGATCATCAATCCCGCCAATGCGGGAGAGGCGATCGGCACGATCCTCAAAAACTTCATGACGCGCAACTCCGAAAGGCTGCGCCTCAAGGCGCTTGGCAACACGCTCGTTAAAACGGCGCCCCTGCTTCTTTGCAGTCTTTCGATCCTCTTTGCCTATAAGGCGGGTCTGTTCAATATCGGCGCTGCAGGTCAGTACGTTCTCGGAGCGGGCGCTGCGCTATATTGTGCGCTCGGTCTGAACCTCCCCTGGTACGTTTGCCTCGTCGCCGCCGTGCTCGCGGGAGCGCTGCTCGGCGCGATATCGGGCGCGCTCAAGGCGTATCTGAACGTAAACGAGGTCATCTCCTGTATAATGCTTAACTGGATAAGCCTATACACCGTAAACTCGGTTTTGAAGGACTTCTGCCCGGTAGGCTATAAGGATACGCATACGCTCACCTCCATGAACCCCTCCGCCGTTCTGCCCACGCTCGGGCTCGACGGTATCTTCGGCAATTCGAGCGTTACGATCGCGATCCCGATCGCCATCATCATCGCCGTTGCGATCTGGATCATCCTCACCAAAACCAAGTTCGGTTATGAGATCAAGGCAACGGGCTACAACCGCAACGCCGCCAAGTATTGCGGCATGCGCGAGAAGCAGAATATCATTCTGACAATGGTCATCGCGGGTTCGCTTGCGGGTCTTGCGTCGGCGCTGCTCTTCCTCTCGGACTATATGCAGTGGGATATCAACCAAAGCTCCATCCCCGCTATGGGCTTCAACGGCATTGCGGCCTCCTTCCTCGGCGGCCTGCATCCAATCGGCGCTATCTTCTCATCGTACTTCATTCAGCACATCACCGACGGCGGCTCTTCCCTCGATACGAGGTTCTATCCCGTGCAGATAGCCGATCTTATCTCCGCGATAATCATCTATCTCTGCGGCTTTGTGCTCTTCATCAAGCTCAAGATGATCAAGGCCTCCGGCACCATCCCACAGAAGCGCCCCGATATGGCGGCTGAGATCAAGCATGATGCCGACAATAAGAAGGGAGGCGACAAGTAATGCAGCAGGTAATGCTTCTTATCCAATACACCCTTGTGTACGCTTCGGTGCTCACGCTCGTTGCGCTCGGCGGCTGTTATTCCGAACGTTCGGGCATCATAAACATCGGTCTTGAGGGCATCATGGTCATGGGCGCGCTCGGCGGTGCGCTTGTGCTCGGGCATATCTCTCCCGAGCTGCCCGGTATCGTGATCTTCCTGCTCGCCGTGCTTGCCGCGATGGTTTTCGGAATGATCTTCTCGCTGCTCCTCGGCGTTGCGGCGATAAATTTCAAGGCGGATCAGACCCTTGCGGGAACCGCGATGAATATGCTCGGCCTTGCGCTCGCGATCGTTATCGTAAAGGCGCTGAACATCGCCGCTTCGGGCGGATCGAACAACTCGGCCGAGATCGCATACACGGCCACCCGTGAAAAGCTGCTGCTCGCTCAGGGCACGGAGTTCAGCATGTTCATGGTGCTCACTGCCATCATACTGATCGCCGCATACATCCTTCTTTACAAAACCCGCTTCGGACTCAGGCTTATGGCTTGCGGCGAGCATCCCCAGGCTGCAAACTCCGTGGGTATAAGCGTTGCCAAGATGCGCTATGCGGGCGTGCTTATCTCCGGCGCGCTCGGCGGCATCGGCGGCCTTGTGTACATCACGGCGGGCGTCAGCAAGACAAACTTCGAGGTCGGCGTTGCGGGCTTCGGCTTCCTCGCCCTCGCAGTTATGATCTTCGGCCAGTGGAAGCCGCATCGCATCGTGCTTGCTGCGCTGCTGTTCGGTGTGTTCAGAGCGCTTGCGAACGTCAACAGCGGCTTCGACTTCCTTGCCGCGCTCAATCTGCCGCAGCCGGTCTACAACATGCTGCCGTACATCATCTCGCTGATCGTGCTTGCCTTCACCTCCAAGCGCTCCCATGCGCCCAAGGCGGAGGGCATACCGTACGATAAGAGCACGAGATAGCAACTTGCGGCATTCTCCGCTGAACGGCTCAATATCAACCGAAATGCACCCGCGGCTTTTCAAAAGGAGCTTGCGGGTGCTTTTATGAAAAGAGGAAATATGAAAAGCATTTTTTATAACGGAAAGGTCTACACGGGTGAGCGCTTCGCTTCCGCGTTCTTTGTCGAAAACGGCCGCTTTACTGCTGTCGGCTCGGACGAAGAGATGCTCGCAATTCTGGATGAAAACAGCGAAAAGATCGATCTTGAAGGTCGTTTCGTATGCGCAGGCTTCAACGATTCGCATATGCACCTTGTGAATTTCGCCCAATCGCTGCTGTCCGCCAAGCTCCATGAGCATACTCGAAGTCTGCATGCTGTGCTCGAATGCATGAAGGCTCAACTTGCCGCCTTCCCGCCTGAGAACGGCGCTTGGCTTCGCGGCAGGGGCTGGAATCAGGACTATTTCACTGATTGCCGACGCATGCCGAACAGATACGATCTTGATACGGTATCCGTGGATATCCCGATCATGATCACGCGCGCCTGCGGGCATTGCTGCGTTGTGAATTCAAAGGCGCTTGAGATTGCGGGCATCACTGCGGATACGCCGGCACCCGAGGGCGGCGCGATCGGCATAGAGAACGGCGAGCCAGATGGCAGGCTCTACGATAATGCGATGGAGCTTGCTTTCGACCGTATGCCCATTCCCGATAAGGAGGCGCTCAAGCGGATGATCCGCATTGCCTGCCGCGAACTGAATACATACGGCATCACGAGCGTGCAGACCGATGATTACTGCGTTTTCAGGCAGATACCTTTTGAAACTGTGAACGATGCGTACAGAGAGCTTGAAGCAGCGGGGGAGCTGAGCGTTCGGATCTATGAGCAGTGCAATTTCACAGAGCTTGACGAACTCGAGCGCTTCATAGCATCCGGCAATACAACCGGCAAGGGCAGCGAGCTATTTAAGATAGGGCCCTTGAAGCTGCTCGGCGACGGCTCGCTCGGCAGCAGGACCGCGCATCTGTCTCAGCCCTATCTTGGGGATGAAGGCAATCGCGGCTTCTCGCTCTTCACTCCGGCGCAGTTTGCTTCGCTGTGTTCCTATGCCAACTCACACGGCATGCAGATCGCCGTTCACGCGATCGGCGACGCCTGTCTTGACTCCGTGCTCGACGCGATCGAAAATGCACTTACCGAGCATCCGCGCGCGGATCATCGCCACGGCATCGTGCATTGTCAAATTTCAAGGGAAGATCAGCTCGAGCGCATGATAAGGCTCAAACTGCATATCTACGCGCAGTCCATCTTTCTTGATTATGATAATCATATCGTTGAACAGCTCGTTCCCGAGCAGCTCTGTAAAACAAGCTACAACTGGAGGACGCTGCTTGACGGAGGTCTCATCGTATCCAACGGCTCCGATTGTCCGGTCGAGCTTCCGGACGTTATGAAGGGAGTGGAGTGCGCCGTAACAAGGCGCTCGATGGACGGCACGGGTCCGTACCTTCCCGATCAGGCGTTCACCGTTCGTCAGGCGCTGGACAGCTTCACGCTCTTCGGAGCGTATGCAAGCTTCGAGGAGCAGGTCAAGGGCAGGATCGAACCGGGCTTCCTCGCGGACTTCGTGGTGCTTGGTACCGACCCGTTTTCCGAGCCGCCCGAAATGCTTCACACGATACCGATCGAGAAAACCTATCTCGGGGGCAGGGAAGTGTATCGCAGGAGCTGAGCTTTACAAAGAAAGCCGCTTGCAAGATAGGAATACCGCATAAAAACAAACTCGATCCCGTCGCAAAGAAGGGACCGAGTTTGTTTAGTAAGAGTGCAGCCAGTATTGACGATAGTTTCGGTTAAAGGTATATGGCGGGGGAATGTGGCCGCCTTTTGGCTCAGCTCAGTTCTGCGAACTTCTCCGCACCCCAGGTCACGATCGCTCTGTACGCAAGCAGCGAAGCAAGAGCAAGGATCGCGCCCGAAATCATGAGAAACGTGAGAGGGGAAACGGAGCTTGACATCAGAAAGTAGAGCGCGGCGAATGCCATCAAAAGAACGAAGCCGCCGAAGATCGCGAGAAATACCGACATGCTCTGCTTGATCGGTATCACCTCGTTGGTCCAGTTTACGTTTGCCCACTTGAGGTTGAATATAAGCCCGATCTCCGCAAGAAACAGCAGAAACAGCACGGAAACGATGCAGATCAGTATCGAGTGCAGCGCGGGCAGACGCAGAGTGATCAGAACCGCTGCAAGCAGGAGCGCAAGCGCGGGCAATATAAGAACGAGATGCAGCTTAAGCTTGGCATTAAGCGCCGTTTGCGGCCGAACCGGAAGGCTCTGAACGATCCACAGGCTTCTGCCCTCGAGCGAAACGGAGGATGCGGTGGTGACATTCATCGAAGAAATGAGGCATACGGCGGCGCAAGCGATGAGCGCTGCTGCGTCGCTTGAAGGCGAAAGAACCGAGAAAAACAGCTCGCGAACGAGTCCGCCCTTGATAAGGAGCGCAACGGCGGCCGCGACCATGAACAGCAGGCCGAGATTCGCGTTCAGCATATAGTTCGCGCTCGAGGTGAACCGCGCAAGCTCCTTTTTGAAAAGTGCGGCGTAGACGGTGCCCTCGCGAACAGGCTTGTCGCTGTAAACGGCGCTTGAGCGCGTATGAGAAGCGCTTCCGCCGGCGATCACCGTCTTTGCAAAGCCGAGCGCGATGATCGTGTAAACTATCGCGGCGGCGCCAAAGCAGATAAGCGCAAAGAGAATGAAATTCACCGTGTCGCCCGATGCGCCCATTCCCATCATATAGACGGGATAGACCGAGCGCTTGAGAGCGCTCGCTATAATGAGAGGGGATTCGAGGATCTTGCCGAGCAAGGAGGACATATTGAATGAAAGATAGTAATACGCCCCGAGAAAAACGACCGATACCACGATCGTTATAAAGCTCTTGTTCTTCAACCTGCGCGCAAATAGCGAGATGATCCATCCGAGCAGGCAGGAGATAGCCGAAGCAAGCAGCGCCAGCACAAAAGGCGTAAGCACGGCAAACAGCACCTCGCGAAAACCGAGTGCGTTGTTCACAAAATACGCGATGACCACGGGCAGGAACATGAGCAAAACGTACAGCAGGCTCATCAGATAAACGCTCACAAGCCTTGCGTTCAGGATCGTTCGCGGCTTGATGGGCATGGAGAACAGCATCTCGTTATCCTTGGCAACATAAAGCGAGTTGTACGTCGCAAGTGCGCTTCCAACAACGCCGAAGAGCAGCGCCGCCAAACCAAACAGCGCGAAATACAGCCATGCGAAGCCAGCATCGCAGAGCGGCTTGCAAAGCGTGCTTGCGACGAAATAGAAGTTAAAGCAGACCACTGCAAACAGCAGGACGTATAACAGCACGCTCATCACGACCGCGCCGCCGGTCCTTTTCGTTCCGTTCTTCTTATTAAAGAATAAGAACGAGAAGACCTCGGAAAACTGTTTTTTAACAAGCAGCTTAAACATTTTCGCCCTCCAGCTCAAGGAAGACCGATTCGAGCGAAGCATCGCCGCGAACATCCTCCATCGTGCCGCATTTGATCAGCTTGCCGCCCTTGATGATCGCCACCTTGTCACAAAGCTTCTCTGCGACCTCGAGCACGTGGGTGGAGAAGAATATTGCACCGCCGCTGTTGCAGATATCGCGCATGATACCCTTCAAAAGATGGCTCGCCTTCGGGTCGAGACCCACAAAGGGCTCGTCCATCAGCAGCAGCTTTGGCTCGTGGATGAGCGCTGAAATAATGGCAAGCTTCTGCTTCATGCCGTGTGAATACGATGAAATGGGCTGCGCGAGATCCTTTTTGATCTCGAAAAGCTCAGCGTACCTGTTTATTCTCTCGAGTCGAACGCTTGAAGGAATGGCGAAAACGTCCGCAACAAAGTTCAAATAGCGGATGCCGCTCATGAATTCGTAAAGATCGGGATTATCCGGAAGATACGCTATTCTGCGCTTGCATTCCAAGGGATCGCTTGAAAGCGGGATCCCGTCGATGAATATCTCGCCGGCGTCGGGCTTAAGGATGCCGCAGCAGGCCTTCAGCGTGGTCGTCTTTCCCGCGCCGTTATGCCCGATAAAGCCGAAAAGCTCGCCCCTGTGAATATGGATGCTGATATCGTCCACAGCCTTCTTGCTGCCGTAGCTCTTGGTGAATCCGTTGATATTAAGCATGGTTTTCCTTCCTGAAACAATGATTTTCTGAGTTTCATTGTATAACGGCGGGTAAGAATTGTCAACATGCTCAAAGTGCGGATTAACCATGCTCTTTTCCGCAAAATTTGCGAGTTACGATCGAACCGCCGCATTTCTATTAAAGCTGCACAGTTTTTCGCGATCGCTCGCAACTCCGTCACATTCTATTTATTATCAGCCAATACGCCTTCCCGTCTGCGGAAACGGCTCTTCGCAGACTTCCCGCCTTTGCCGCCGGAAAGCCGACTTCGCGTGGGTAGGCTTCTATCGAGTAGAGCTTTCCTCGCAGCTTTGCCTTGCCGCGCAGGATCTGCTCATCAGCCTCCCTGCGCCATGATGAGTTTGGAAAAAGTCTTGGGAAGGGGTTCTTTATCGCCTCGCTGCCCGGCAGCGCAGGCTTTGCGGCGCTTGAGCGGTCCTTCATCTTCACGTCATCGAAAGGCAGAGCGGATGCGTGCGATGCTTCTTCATCCATTTCCGAAATAACCTCGTTTATGCCAATGCCTGCATTTTCGCCAAACAGCGCTTTGGCTTGGCTCAGTATCCGCTTCGTAACGGGGGAGGCCGTTTGACGAGCCTGCTCTGGGCTTTGCATTTGTGATTCGCCCAAAGCATTCCCGCTTCGGTTTGCTTGGTTCACACTATTGAGCGCCTTCGTCGGCTCGGATTGAGCGGAAGAGGACACATTAGTGTCCAACCTGTCAGCTCCGGCCGCATGTTTTCCGCTTGGCTCGGTGAAAGCGCCGGAGTGCTGCAGCCTAAGCTGCACCTTAGCACTGTCAAACGCCGCTTCACTCAGCCCGCTCGCGCCCTCGCACAGCGTTTCGTCGCCACATTTTATTATAATACCGCGCGCATCGTCTATCTGTGCAGAACCTGCGCCGTTTTTTAGCTCGGCAGCGGCGAAACGAAAGCTTCCGCTTGCCGTAGGCGCTATCAAAACGGCGCTCAGGCCGTTTTCCGTAGTGCAGACGCTCATTTGTCTTGTTTTGAGTATTATCTCGGTCCTGCCGCTTGTTGAGCGCAGCACGGCGGAGCCGCTGAGCCTTCCTTTGAGTGCGATAGTTCTAACCATAACCTTCCCTCCGTTCATACCATACATATGCCGAAAGCGCCTGTCTGTTGCAAATGGAGAACAAAGCAAAGGAAGAATATCGAACAAGTCTCTGTCATAATATGGAAAAAAAGGGAAAGGCGGCGATAATAATGGCGACTACCACTTATAACGAGCTTCGCAGGAAGGAGATAATCAATATCTGCGACGGCGCAAGGCTCGGGTATATCTGCGACCTTGAGCTTGACGATCATATCGGCACTATCTGCTCCATCGTTGTGCCGGGTCCATCGAGAATGCTCGGCCTTATCAAAAACTCGGAGGAGCTCGTGATCCCGTATTGCAAGATACAGAAGATCGGCGACGACGTGATCCTTGTTGATCTCAACGATCTTAAACGGATAGACTGAAACGGCTTGAAGATGCCTGTGCTGTTTCGATGCGATCACTGCATGCGTCAAAGGTATGATATCAATGCGTTTGGATAATGGCGCCTGCCAGAGATCGTTAATTACTATTGAAAAAAAGTCTCTTTAATGGTATTATCTATGCATAATGATATCAGTCGAGGAGGCGTATATTGATGACAGCAAAGGTTAAGCCGCGTGATAAAGGTGCGGGCGGCCGTTCCGGCATACTGAATCCGAAGCCCGATCGGGCTGATGCCGGGAAGCCTCTCGGCAGTATCGACGCAAAATATATCGACGTTCTGGACGGAATACGCGCCATCAGCGTTATTATCGTTCTTATCTTCCATTTTTGGCAGCAAACATGGATCTTTCCGACCGTACAAACTCCTTTTTTGAGCTTCATCGGTCTAAAGCAGATCGACTTCACTCCGATCGCCAAGGTCGGCTATTTGTTCGTGGATATGATGGTCCTTATGAGCGGCTTCCTGCTCTTCCTGCCGCTCATGAGGCTCGTTGTTATGGGCGAGCCGATCTCGAGTTGGAAGGAGTACGCAAGAAGGCGCGTCGCCAGGATACTTCCGAGCTATCTCTTCGCCGTTCTGCTCATTTTCTTCCTCTTTGCGCTTCCGCAGCATTCATATTCAAACACAGGGGACGCTATCCGCGACCTTGTAACGCATCTTACGTTCACCCAAACGCTCTTCGTCAAAACCTATATCGGCACGAAGTGCGACGTTGTGCTTTGGACGGTTGCGATAGAGGTCTGGTTCTACGTGCTCTTCCCGCTTATTGCGACAATTATCCGCCCCTCCAAAAAGCTTGAGAGCCGCAGGGCAAAGACCGTATCATACATCATTATCGCCGCAGTTTTCATCATATTCCATCTGATATCGATTTGGTGGGAGCATACCTATGTCCGCCGCCCCGGCATCTACGTTTCCATGTATATAAATCAGCTTCCGGCGTTCATGGGCGCGTATGCAAACGGCATGCTCGCTTCGCTGATCTTCGTTTTGATCGCAAGGTATTTCCGAAGGAGTTGGGTGCTTGCCCTCGTTGGCACAGTGCTCTCCGTTTTGAGCATAGTGTACATAGTTTCAATGGTAAACGAATGCGCAAAGCTGCAGGCCGCCGATGCGCAGTTTTGGCAGGTCTCGGAGCGCGCAAGGCTCACCGCCGCTTTCTCGATCTTCATTCTCTCCACCGCGCTTGCCGCTAAATGGTATCGCTTCATATTCTCAAACCCTCTGATGCGATTCCTTGCCGGCATCTCGTACAACCTCTATATCTGGCATCAGTGGCTTGCTGTTCAGATCAAATACGAATGGCGCATTCCCGCATGGGAGGGCACCACTCCGCCGAACCAGAGCTTCGACCGCCCGTGGATGAACAGCTACGCGCTGATAATCACCGTTGCCGCCTTTGCCGCCGCGATCCTTGCTACGTATCTGATTGAGAAGCCCTTTGCAAACTTGATCCTCGGCAGACCAATGTTCCAGCGCGGTTCAAAGAAGGGGTTGAATAACCCAAAAACCGTAAAGCCCGGCAAGCGTAAGTGATGCGCTTTGGTGCAATATACTTGAACTAATACCTAGCATGATTTATAATTGATGAAGAATATCAGCTAAGCGCAGACGCTGCGCATACCGATAATAAAACCAAAACATTCTGAATGATCAAAGGAGAAACAACATGGCATTCCGTATTCTTGCTATCAATCCCGGCTCCACCTCCACCAAGGTCGGCGTTTATGACGGCGAAAACAAGGTCTTTGAGGGCGTTGTTCGACACACTGCGGAGGAGCTCGCCAAGTGCGGCTCGATCATCGAGCAGGCGCCCATGCGCATGGAACTCATCAAGCGCCTTCTCGCGGAGCACGATGTGGACCTTGCCACCGTCGATGCTTTCATCGGCAGGGGCGGCATCGTTCGCCCGATGAGAAGCGGCGTTTACACCGTAAACGATAAGCTGCTCGACGACCTTAAGAATCTGCCCTCTGCGCAGCGCCATGCCTCCGCGCTCGGCGGCATATTCGCGCGTCAGCTCGGCGACGAGTACGGTAAGCCCTGCTTTATCGCCGATCCCGTTGTTGTGGACGAGCGCAACGATATTGCAAAGATCACAGGTCTTCCGCAGGTCGAGCGCACTTGCGTTTTCCACTGCCTCAATCAAAAGGCGAGCGCGCGCATGTACTGCAAGGAACATGGCAAGAAGTATAATGAAGTGAACCTGATCGTGGCGCATATGGGCGGCGGCATCACCGTCGGCGCGCATGAGAAGGGCGTTGTAATCGACGTGAACGACGGTATCGCGGGCGAAGGACCGTTCAGCCCCGAACGCACCGGCAGCATGCCGATGAAGCTCGTGCTCGATATGTGCTTCAGCGGTGAGTACACCAAGGAGCAGCTCTACGGTTTCTGCTCCAAGGCGGGCGGCTTCGTTGCACATATGAACACCAACTCCGCACTCGACGTTGAGAACGCCATGCTTGCAGGCGATGAGAAGGCAAAGATGATCTTCGAAGCGCTTGGCTATAACGTTGCCAAGACCATCGGCGAAATGGCTGCCGTTCTCAAAGGAACCGCTGAGGCGATCATCCTCACCGGCGGCCTTGCATACAGTAAGCCCCTTTGCAATTATATAAAGGAAATGGTCGGCTTCATCGCGCCCGTCGTCGTCTACCCCGGCGAGAGCGAGCTCGAAGCGCTTGTTGGCGGCGCTGTCCGCGTGCTCTCCGGCGAGGAGGATGCCCGCGTCTATGGCGAGTAAGCTTTAACGAGTAAGCCTTAAACCGAATATTATCGTCATTTTCCGCCTCTGCAGCAGGGGCGGATTTTGATTTCGCTGATTTTATACAAAATAGTATCTTTTAATTTTTCATTTCGATGCGATTTGAATTTGTAAAAAAGCAAGCATTTATAAAGGAAAAACGCGTAAATTACATGCTTTCGATCGAAAAATAAAAACATAAAATAATGCTTGACAAAGCTTGGCGAAAGAGGTATAATAATCAAGCTCTCAAAAAGAGCGCAGCACCTTGAAAACCGTATAGTGAGACCAAGAACCGTTACTGTGTTGAGAGACATAGTAACACGCGCAGAAAGGCTTCTTGAAAAGGGAGCCGAGTAAGCAAAAGTAATTTTGAGACGACCGGCGGTCTGTGGAGC
>JAFWVQ010000055.1 GCA_017523925.1 Clostridia bacterium | reverse complement strand
GAATGAAATACGCCTTGATCGGCACGTCGATCTTCAGCTTGCCGAGAGAGATGGAACGAGGCACGGCGATGCTCCACTCGCGCGGCGTGAAATCGCTGTAACCGTAAAGGAAGAGCGCGGACTCGACGGCGACTATCCCGTCGGGCAGCATGACGGCGATGCTGAGCGCTTCGGGAAGATGCTTCCCGCTGCGCAGACGATAGAAGCCATGCCGGATGCGCACGATGACGCCGCTGTCGGTGAGGCGTCCGATATCGGACTTTGAGAGCCCCGCCGAAAGAAGTTCCGCGGTCTTTGCTATCCCGCCGTTTTCGGCTATCGTTTTTTCTGCAATTTCGGTTTTGCTCATACTAACACTTTCTGCATACAGAAATATAAATCTGTATCCGAAAAGTATTATACCACATCCGAACGCAGAATACAACATTTCAACAAAAACCTCTAAGCAGGGCGGGCTGCGCCGCGAAGGACGCAGCCCTGTCATCGATTCTACTCCTCATCCTCCGTGGGAGGCGGGGCGATCAGCGTGACCCCGCGCAGGCAGATGCGGGAGCTCCTTTTGCCTTTGAGGAAGGTGAGCTCCAGAGTGGAGCCGACGTCGATATCCGGCAGGCCGAGGTAGTAATCGTTGTTCTGATAGGCGGAGGCCATGATCCTGCGTCCATCCTCGAAGGTGAAGAAGGCGGTGAGGTTCATCCGTCCCCACATCTTGTTGTCGAGGACGGCGCGGAAGGTGCCCTCCTCGTCGATGAAGCTGTAGTCGGCAAACACGAAGTCCGAGCGGTACATCTGAGAGTGCGAATGTGCTTTGAATTTACTCATAAAACTCCTTTCATTGGGGCCGCGGGGGAGCGGCCCCGGTCCTTTTTGTCACGAGAGGATGAGCTCGCGGACGGCGATCTCCTCGGCGCGGGCACGGCAGGAGTTCATCGCGCGGATCCATTCGAGCCGGTCGCGGGAAAAAGAAAACCGCCCCGAGAGGGGCGGGGAGTATTAGCTTTGTTTGTGGACTTCCAATTTACTTAATAGATCTCCATCAAAGCTTTCAATGTATGTCTTTATTGCACGCTCTATGGCAACCGTTTTAAGCCTTTTCGTTTTATTCTTCATTTCTTTTATATCGCGCAAAGTCTCTTCTTGAAACAACAATTCTTCCTCGCAACTTGGAGTCGCTAACTTGTCGGAGTGTTCAAATGGAGATAACGACGTATTATGCGCATAATAAACATAGCTGGCAATACGGTTCGTGTGAACCTTGATCTCTTCCGAGAAGCCGTTCATCCGGAGCCAATCCTGCGCGATCTGAAGCACGTTCTCGTCGGGGCCTTTGATATTGCAGATCGCCTTGAAAACCACAAGCCAGAACACTAGCGGGTCCTTGGGCGTTTTCAGACCGTACTCCTGATAAAAGTCTACGATCTTATTATAGTCCAGGGAGAACAAAGCGTCGTTACGTCTCGAAACAAAATCACTCAGTTTTGTCTTACTCACTTCCAGTTCCTCCTAATCAGCCCACCTGGGTAACGAGCCGGATCGCCGGGACTCTCCGGAAGGGCAGTGCCTTTGGCAGCTCAGTCAGATCGATCAGGCGGACGTCCTGCTGGCAGTGGATACACTCCATCCAGCCATCGGTCTCCTCTAGCATGAGGCCCTCGTTTCGCTTGCCACAAATGGGGCAGAAGCTTCCATACGATTTCATCTTCTATTTCCCTCCACTATAAGTTTTTGATGACCTTAACGGCTACACCCTGGATACTGACCCGCTTTGCGGCGTAGTACT
>JAFWVQ010000054.1 GCA_017523925.1 Clostridia bacterium | reverse complement strand
GCCGGCGGAAAGCCCCATGAAGGTGCCTATGAGCGTGTTCATGATTGGGCCGACCGTGCCGACTGCGGAAAATGCGCCGTCGCCCACGAAATTTCCGACCACCCAACTGTCCACGGTGTTGTAAAGCTGCTGAAAAATATTTCCGAGAAGAAGCGGTATCGCAAACATGATCAGATGGCTTAAGATATTGCCCTCCGTCATGTCAACGTCCTTTCGGCCTATGATGCTCTTCTTTGCCTGAACGCCGCTCACAGTAAAACGAAACCTCGATTCAAACTCATTTTCTCCATTATAGCACAAATGACGGAAAATGCGGCAAATGCACGGATTATATTTTCAGCATGCCGCATTGTTCATCATATTTCGATACTGCGGAGTGTATGAAGTATAAAATCGAGCGCCGCAAGGCGCCCGGTCAAAAAGCATATTCCGTTTTACTTGTCCTCTTTACTTATCCTCCCCAAGGCTTGTTATGCCCAAAAGAGCAAGCCCTATGCCGAGCATGATAAATGCGGATTTAGCATCGATCTTTTCAAGCACGGAGAGCACCGCGACAGCAACGCCCGTCGCAAGAGCGACCGCCTTGAACGGCATGGCGAGCATTGAGCCAAGATCCTTCTTCGGCTTTTCGGCTGCGGCGGCCGAGGCTTCCTTATCCACGCGCATCAATTCCTCAACCGAAACTCCGAGCACCTCGGCAAGCCTCGGTATCGAGCCGATATCGGGGCAGGAGATATCCCGCTCCCATTTTGAAACCGCCTTGTCGGTAACGCCCAACTTTTCGCCGAGCTCGAGCTGTGTCAGCCCCTTTTCCTGCCGTTTTGCGGCGATGAAGCCGCCCATCGTTAATTCAGACATTTTAAGATTGCCTCCTTGTGTTTTGGATGCGCTCATATTAGCATATTCCTCCCAATTTACTCAACCTACAAGGGGTTTAGTTCACTCTACCTTTGGTTTACAACAAGGTTTACAAAGCAATCGCCGCGCAAAATGTATCACGCGGCGATATAATTCAATTTTGCTTTCAGTCCTTCTTCCTGAACAGATACTTATCCACCTTGCCCCTGATGGAGTCGGATATCTTCCTCTCTATCGGGAAAACGGGGGCGTTTATTACGCGCTTTGAGAAATCGAGCGCATTTTGAAGCGTGATATCCAGCGCCTCTGCGGACATATAGCCGAGAGCGAGGTTGTCGCGCCTGTCGTGGATGAAGGCGGTTCCGGGCGCACCGAAGCGGCAGAAGTTGATTCCGGGAACGCCGTTATCGGCGAACGGGATGCTGTCGCTCGAATAGATATCGTCCTCAACGACGGCGGCTCTGCCGAGCTCCTTCATCATCGCGTCAACATAGCTCTTGAGCGCCTCGGTGCCCATGCAGAAAATCAGCTCCTTGCCGAGTATGGGCGCCGCCACGTCCACGTTTATCATGAAGCGGTGCTTCTCGAGCTCGTCCTTATGCGCAGCAACGTACGCCTTGCTGCCGAGAAGCCCCTGCTCCTCCGAACCGTACCAGTTGAATTTGAGGGTGCGCTTCGGGGGATTGGCCATGAAGTAGCGCGCGATCTCCATTATGATGACCGAGCCGGACATATTATCATAAACGCCGGTGGAGAAATAGACGCTATCGAAATGCGCGCCGAAGGACACGATCTGATCGGGGAACTCGGTTCCCTTGATCTCGCCGCAGACGTTCCTCGAGATGCCGTTTTTGACCTCGCTCTTGACGCAGATATGGACCTTCTTCGCGCCGGACTTTACGATCTCGAGCGCATCGACGGCGCGGATGGTCAGCGCAACAGTCGAGCCGTGACGCTCGGAATATGTCTCGCGGATCTTTCTGATCTCAAGGTCGGTCTTTGCAAGGTCGTCGTCCACCGCACCGGAGAAGGTGATTATCGCGGCGGGCTTTGCCTTTTGGATGCGCTCGTAAGCATCCATGTTGAACCTGCCGTTCATCAAAATCGCCTTGCCCTCAACTCCGACGAGGTTGGCTTCAAGCGCGTTTTCAACGTAGACGAAGTCGAGCTCAAGCCCTTCATCAGGGGTGGAATCGGAACGGATATAGCCCGTTACCTCGTATTCCTTCTCGTAGGGAGCGATCACCTTGAAGGTGGCCTTGGACACTTCGCCGGTCGCCGCCTCGAATTCCTCGATCGTGCAGTCAAGCCCGAAGGAGGCCGCTTCCTTTTGAAGCTCCTCTGCGGCGCGCTTTTCCTCCTCGCTGCAGCTCAGGCGAACGTAGGCGAGCTTTTCCATCAGAGCGAAGGCTCTCTTTGCTGATACGGTTTCGTTGTTCATTTTGGTTTTTCCTTTCGGTTGGATTTGAAATTTATACTTTACTTATCAATTCCTGTTCAGCAGCTTCTGTTCCTGCCGCTCGAAATTATGCATCCAATCAGCCTTGAAGAAATAGACGGCGAAGGCAATGGAGCTGAGCGACCAGGTCAGCGGATACGCCCAGAAGATCACGGAGATATCCGGTATGAAGCGGGTCGTGATCGTGATATAGGTCACTCGGATTATGCACCAGCAGATCAGCATCACGAGCATAGGCACCGTGGTTTTGCCGGAGCCCCTTATGATGCCGGCCATGCAGTGCGAGAACGAAAGCAGGCAGTAGAAAAGCGCCTCGGTGCGCGCCTGCTTCACGCCGAAAGCGACCACATTCGGCGATTTATCGAATATGCCGATCAATATTGGCGCAAGAAGAATGAAGATCACGCCGATGATCTCCGCAAGTATCACACCCGAAGCAAGCCCGAACGCGGCGCCTTTTTTGACTCGATCGTACTTTTTCGCGCCGAGGTTCTGGCTTGTGAAGGTGGTCAGCGAAACACTGAAGCTCGTGACGGGCAGAAAAGCGAAGCCCTCGATCTTGGAGTATGCGCCGCAGCCCGCCATCGCATCAGCACCGAACACGTTTATATTCGACTGCACGACGACGTTTGCAAGCCCGATCACCGAGTTTTGAACGCCCGTTGGAAGCCCCGTTGCAAGCACCTCCTTGAGGAGAGGACGGTCGAAGCGGATATCCTTGAGCGTGATGCGGTGAACGTCGTCAACGTGCGTGAGCTTATAGAGCGAGATGCCTGCGCTCAAGAACTGCGATATCGCCGTTGCGATCGCAGCGCCCGCGATGCCGAAGCCGAGGTCCCTTACAAACAGCAGGTCAAGAGCGATGTTCGTTATCGAGGCGATCATCAGATAGTACAGCGGATGCCGGCTGTCGCCCCGCGCCTGGAAGATGCCGTTGAAGGCGTTGTACATAACGTTTCCTATGGAGCCTGCGAAATAGAAGCGGAAATAGCGTGTCGACTCGGGCAGAACGTCCGCAGGCGTGCGCATCAGCCTAAGGATATGCGGCGTGAAGATGATGCCGAACACCATAAGAAACAAGCCTGCCGCAAGCCCGAAGGCGACGGTGGTATGGACGGCACGATGCACCATGTCGTATTTCTGCGCGCCGTAGTAGCGGCCGATGACCACGCCCGCTCCGACGAAAACGCCGTATATGAAGCCTACTATAAGAAAGATAAGGCTGCCGGAAGAACTGACGGCGGCGAGGGACTTGGTTCCGAGCACCTTGCCAACCACGATCGAGTCCGTTATGTTATACATCTGCTGAAAGAGCTGCCCGATGAATATCGGGAGCGCAAAGAGAGCTATTCGCTTGGAGATCCTGCCTTCGGTCACTGTTCTGCCTCTTTAGCCATAAAGTCGAAACTTTGATTTTGATATGATTATAGGCTTTTTGGAGCCATATGTCAACAGATGCGCAAAGAACCGTTCAAGCCTGATGAACGCGCCGCTGAGCATCAGCTTTCATAGTGGCTGTCCACACCGGTCTCCTTTTCCCTTTCTTCCTCTATCTCATCGGCGACAGCCTCCACGAGCTCCTTAAGGTAGAGCTTGTCGTCGAGCTTATCCACCATCAGCATTTTTGATGCGCCGTGGTAGGGCTCAACGAAGCTTGCGTGCGGAAGCCTGTCGAGCGCGGACGGTATGGGCTTTACGAGGAGCCTGTCGTCATATATGCCGCCGATCAAAATGCCGCGAACATATATCAGGTACTCGCCCATCATCTTGCGGCTGCTGACGCCCTCAACGAGCGAAAGGCCGTCGAGAATGCGATCCAGAAACTGTTTCGTTGAAGCCATTGGGTTATCCTCCGATTCTTTATTATTCCATAATTGTTTATTCGGCAAACTCTCCGAGTATCGTCCGATATTTATTATAAAACGCTGTGAACTCGCATTTTTCGAGCGCTGCACGCATCTTCGCAGTAAGATCGTTGTAGAAGTAGAGATTGTGCAGCACGCAGAGCCGCATTCCGAGCCTTTCATCGGCCTTTAAAAGATGCCTGATATACGCCCTGCCGTAGTGCCTGCAAGCAGGACAGCCGCAATTCTCATCGATCGGCCGCATATCCTCTCGGGATTTTTCCGCGAGCAGGCGCACCTTGCCGTTCCATGTGAACACGTTGCCGTGCTGCGCGTTTCGAAGCGGCAGCACACAGTCGAAGAAATCTATCCCGCGATAAACGCCCTCGAGTATGTTCAGCGGCGTGCCTACGCCCATAAGATAGCGCGGCTTTTCTTTCGGCATCTCTGGCACCACCGCGTCAAGTATGCCGTACATCTGCTCAGCCGTTTCGCCGACAGAAAGACCGCCGATCGCATATCCCGGAAGCTCAATCTCGCGTATTTGGCGCATATGCCTTATGCGAAGCTCCGGGAAGATGCCGCCCTGGTTGATCCCGAAGAGCATTTGATCCTTGTTTACGGTGTCCTCGAGCAAATTCAGTCTTTCAAGCTCCTCTTTGCAGCGCACAAGCCAACGGGTCGTGCGCTCGATGGATCTTTCAACGTATTCAAACGGCGCAGGGTTCTCGATGCACTCATCGAACGCCATCGCGATCGTGGAGCCGAGGTTCGACTGGATGCGCATGGATTCCTCCGGACCTATGAAGACCATCTTGCCGTCGATATACGAGCAGAAGCGCACGCCCTTTTCGCTTATCTTTCTGCGGTGTGCAAGCGAAAAAACCTGAAAACCGCCGCTGTCCGTGAGGATGGGACGATCCCAATCCATGAACCTATGCAGGCCGCCGAGCCTTTTGATCAGCTCGTCGCCCGGGCGAAGGTGGAGATGATACGTATTGGAAAGCTCGACCTGGCAGCCGATCTCCCTCAAGTCGATCGTGCCGGCGCCGCCGCGTATTGCCGCCGCCGTGCCGACATTCATGAACACGGGCGTTTCGATCACGCCGTGAACGGTCGAGAGCCTTCCCCGCCTCGCGTTTCCCTCGGTTTTCAACAGTTCGAATCGGTTCAATTGGTTTCTCCGCCTGTTTCTATTGAGTAAGGTTTAGATTATATCTGCTTATTCCTCGATAAGAAGCGCACGCAGCTCCGCCGTATCGCTTGCGAGCGCATCCGCACCTGCCTTCGTGTGCTCCTCAAAGGAGCCGTAGCCGAAGAGCACGCCGATCGAGGGGAGCGCAAACTCCTTTGCGGCGAGCACGTCGTATTCCCTATCGCCCACCATTACGGCGTTTTCAGAGGATATTCCGGGATAATTCGCAAGGATGTGCTCGATGACCTGACGCTTTTCGGGGCGTGTTTCGTCGAGCGTGTTTCCCGCAACGAACTCAAAATGCTCGAGTATGCCGAAATGCTCGAGTATCATCGATGCAAATTCCTCTGGCTTGCTCGTTGCAAGGATGACCCTTCCCCCGCTCGACTTTATGCACCGCAGCAGATCGGCTATGCCCGGGTAGATCTCGTTTTCATAGATGCCGCCTGCCGAGAAGCGTTCGCGGTAGTATGTAAGCGCCTGCTTTGCCATATCATCGGAAAAGCCGTAAAAGGTTTTGAAGGAATACACGAGCGGAGGCCCAATGAATTTATTGAGCACGGCTCGGTCCGAAACCTCTATGCCGAACTTTTCGAGCGCATATGCGACCGACGCGGTGATGCCCGGCGCGGGATCGGTCAAGGTGCCGTCCAGATCGAACAGGCAGTATTCATACTTTGATCTCATATTGTTCTCCGATCATTCAGTTTACGGCAGCACCGAGTCCGGATCAGCAAGCGTTTCGGGGCTCCTTGCCTCGAGCTTTGAAAAATAGTAGGTTAAAACGTCCTCGATCGCGCCGGCAGTGCTTGAGCCGGAATAGCCGTTCGGGATACAGACGCATACGGCGATATCGGGATCATCGTTCGGAGCGAAGGCAACGAACCAGCCGGTGTTCTGCACGTCCACAGTAACGTTTCCGACCTGTGCCGAACCGGTCTTGCCGCTTATGCGCGCAAGATAGCCCTTCTGCTTGAATTCCTCGCCGAACGCCTCGCCCGCCGTGCCGCCGTCCTCCGGCGAAACGACCTCAGCCATGCCTCGTTTTATCGCGTCCCAGTATTCATCGGGTGCGTCGATTTTATCGAATACCGTGGGCTCAACGCTTAGCAGCGATTCGCCATTGGAGGAAACGGCGCTTTTTACGATATGCGCATCGTAGACAGTGCCGCCGTTTGCGATCGCGGAAGCGTAGCGCGCTGCGGCGATCGGGGTCACGAGCATGATGCTCTGGCCGATGCCGGTTCGAATGGTGAGCGTCGGCTTCCACTGGATCTCGTTCAGAAGAGACATTATCTCGTTTACCCAGTTCTGCGCGCGCGAGATGCCGTCCGGTATGCCGAGCTCCTCGCTGAGTATCCTTCGCACGTCCGCGCCCTTGCCCGCGAGTGAGCCGTCCTGAAGCTGCATTAGGCGCTCGGCGCAGCGCGAATAGGCTTCGTCGCTCGATTCAACGCCCCTAGACTGCTGGTAGCCGCGAAGCCGCGTCACGAGCGCCCTGTGGATCAGCACGGGCAGGCTCGTATCCTGCTTATCGTAGGCTCTGGTGTTGTCGTAAAGCGCTCTCTGGCCGCCGATTATGCCCACAGCCTCGCCCGTCAGCTCTATGCCTGTCTTATCGGCAAGACCGAGCCTTTGCGCCCATTTTGCAAGGGAGTTGATGCCTATGCGGCTGGCGACCTCACAGAAATAGTAGTTGCAGGAGTTCTTGAGCGCCTCAACGACGGTTTGCCCCGCATGCCTCTCGGGATGGGAGGTCCAGCACTTGACGGGGTTTTGGTTGATTATCTCGCCCGTTTCCGGGTCCTTGACGTAGTAGGGCGATTCATCGTCGATGCGTTCGTCTATTCCGACTGCGCCCTCAAGAAGCCCCGCTATGCCCGTGCACATCTTGAAGATGGAGCCGGGCGCAAGCTTCATTGAGATAGCTTTGTTGCGCGTTGGGGTGGTCTTGCCCGCTTCCTCGCCGGTGTAAAGGTACTCCGCCTGCTCGGCGGTGAGCCCCGTTACGAACCAGTTCGGGTCGAAGGATGGGTAGGACGCAAGCGCGAGCACCTCGCCGCTGTTCACGTCCATCACCACTATCGCGCCGGTTTTTGCGAGCTCAAGGCTCTCGTATTCTGCGTATTTGTCATCATATTTGCCGTCGCCATCCGGGTCGATGCGATCGAGCTGCTTGGCATGGATGCGCTTGATGATCTCCTCGAGCGCGGACTCCGCGGCGGTCTGCATCGGGAGATCGATGGTCAGCGTGACGTCGCCGCCGTCGGTCGGCGGCACCACCGATATGACCTCGATAACGGATTTATTCGCGTTTGTCTTTATCACGGTGCTCCCCTGCTTATCGGAGGTGGCGCCGGTGAGATAGCTTTCCATGGTGGCCTCAATGCCCGAAACGCCGATCGGGTCATCGTAGCCGTAGCCGAGCGCGAGATAGGTCTCCGCGTTCTCCTCGGTCATCCGCTGGCAATAGCCGAGTATATGCGCCGCAGTGACGCCGTAAGGATAGACGCGTCTCGTGCTGATGCGCGTTTCGATGCCGGGAAGCTGCTCCATCTCGAGCCTTGCGACTATATCCTCTCCGACGTTAGCCGCGATAACGACGGGCTCATAGCTTCGATAGTCGTTCAAAAGCACGTCCTGACGCACGGAAATGACCTTTACGGCCTCCGAAAACGGCATTTCTTCGGGTATGAACCATGCTTTCCGAAGCTTCAGATAGGCGTCCTCCGCGCTTATCCAGGTGCTCATATCGTTTTCATCCTTCATCGCAAAGCCGCAGGCATTGCAGAAGTTCTTGTATCTTGCCTTAATTGTCCGCTCGTTCTTGCTGCCGAAATCGTAATAGAGCTCGCCGTTTTCATCCATGCGGATATAGGAAGTGTCGATCGATTCGAGACCGCCCTCGTTGATGATGCCGATCGCCTTGATCAGCGCTTCGGTGTACACGGCGCTGTCGTAATCGGAGCGGTTGTTTCCGTCGCGCATGAAGCAAACGTTGAAGCAGCTTTCGTCATACGCGAGCACAAGCCCGTTTCGATCGAGTATCCTGCCGCGGCTGCCCTTGGTTTTGATCGTGCTCAGCGACTCGCTTTTGGCTATGCTGTAATACTCATCGCCGTGAATGACGGTGAGATCGTAGAGCGCCTTGACGAGCAGCGCCGCCATCATAACGAGAACGAGCATGAATACTATCAGGCGGAATATCGGTTTTTTCTGAGTGGTTTCGGACATCTTTTCTCCGATTCTCTCCGGTTTTCTCCGTTTGGAGTATTAATCTTGGAGTATTTATCTTCCGTTTGCGGATGGAAAGGTTTTGGCGGTTGTTTTGGCGTTCGCAGGTCGGCGGTACGGCGGTTCGGTGTTCGGTGGTCGGTGGTCGTCGGACTGTGTATGCCGCGCATTCCGCACGGCAGATCTATGCTATCTGAGATAGTCTATATCGAGCCTGAACGAGGAGCGGAGCAGATATCTCTTCAAAAGAAGATGTATCAGCGCGCAGGCTGCGCCGGTCAGCAGGGATACGGGAAGCATGTGCAGCGCGAAGAGGGCGAAAAAGCCCGAGACCCTTCCGCCGGATAAAAGAAGCGAAGCAAGCAGGAAAAGCTCCTTTGCAAAGGCGGCGGTTGCAGCAGTCACTGCCGGGATGATGATGTTGTCGGCATAGAAGCGCTTATAGAACAAGGCGCCTGCAAGCGCTGCGATAAGATATGGTATCGCGCTCATGCCCACGAAGCGGTTGAAGCCAATATCGAGGATCAGGCCGACGGCCGCAGCGATCGGGACAGCGGGCAAAGCACCGCGCAGCACCGCGAGCGAAACAAACAGCGCGATCATCACCGACGGAGCAACGCGATCGAGCCCGAGCCCCGGAAAAAGCAGATAGTCGAACAGAACGGCGGCGAGGACGAACAGAGCAAGCAGCAGCTTTCGCATCAGCCTGTTTCACCTCCTCTTGTAACGACCATCAGCTCCTCAAGATGCGCAAAGTCCACAAAGGGTGAAAGATAGGCGTTTATCGAGCTTTTCTCGCTCGTCATCACCTCGGTCACCGTGCCGAGGCGTATGCCCTTTGGATATGCGCCTCCAATGCCGCTCGTGATAAGCACGTCCCCGGGAACAAGGTCGCTGCGATCGGCAGGGAGATAGTAGAGCTCCATTCTGTTTTTATCGCCCGAAGCATTCAGAACGCCATGCGCCATGCAGGTATCCCTCGTGCGCTCCACCATCACCGGAACGGCCACGGTCGGATCGACGACAGCCGTCACCTTGCACCAGCCGGAGCCGACCTCGCTTACGATGCCGACCAGCCCCTCGGCGCAGATAACGGGCATATTCAGGTCGATTCCGCTCGAGCTGCCCGCGTCGAGCGTGAATGTGCGATAGTGTATCTCGGATGAGCGGCCTATCACCCGTGCGGTCACTCCCTGCTCGATACCGGCGGACCGAGCGAAGCCGAGCAGCTCGCGAAGGCGCTCGTTCTCCCTTCGAAGCTCATCCATCTCGATTAGGCTGCGATCCTTGAGCGCAAGCTCGCTGCGCAGCCGCGCGTTTTCGATATCCGCATCGGTCGTGTTGAAAAGATTTCGGAAGAAAGCGCTTATCGCGCCCGAAACCGAGGAAGCGACCCGCTGCACGGGCGTGAGCACCGTGCCGGCGGCGTTTTCGAAGAAATTTGCACGCTTTGCACCCGCGCTCAGAATAACGAGCGCCAAAAGCAGCGCCGCCGAGAGTGCGGTTATTATCAGTGTTTTTTTATTTGAAGCGCTTCTTCTCATCGCTATCCCGTTTCCGGCGGACGGCAGTATCGACCGCACACATATTTCCATGTTACATTATACTATTTTACGCAGCTTATTTCAATACTCACACGCACCGAATAAGAATATGCTCGAATTTCGGCAAGGAGGCTGCGATCCGCTGTTTTTGCATGCGCTGTTTGCTTTTTTGATAGTTAAATCGGCATTTGAGCGAATCGAATTTACATGAAAATGCACGAATATCCCAAAACCCCCTTGCCATTTTTCAAAAATTTGGTACAATATGAATATATTCATTATTGCCGCTTCGTTCCATGCGGCGATAATGCAAGGGAGGTTATTATATGCTTGGAAAGAAGATAGTTGCAATGCTGCTTGCGGGCGGCCAAGGCAGCCGTTTGGGCGAGCTTACCAAAAGCATGGCCAAGCCCGCCGTGCCCTTCGGAGGCAAGTATCGAATAATTGATTTTCCCCTTTCCAATTGCGTCAATTCCGGTATCGACACCGTTGGCGTTTTGACCCAGTACGAGCCGCTTGCGCTCAACGCGTATCTCGGAAGCGGACAAGCCTGGGATCTGGACCGCATGAACGGCGGCGTTTTCGTGCTGCCCCCCTACGTCAGCCAGCAGAGCGGCGAATGGTATTCCGGCACGGCGAACGCCATCTATCAGAATCTGCCCTTTATAGAGCAGTATGATCCGGACTACGTTCTTATACTTTCGGGCGACCATATCTACAAGATGGATTATTCCAAAATGCTCGAAATACACGTTGCCAAGGGCGCGGACGCAACGATCGCCGTTTTGAACGTTCCCATCGAGGAAGCGCACCGCTTCGGCATCATGAACACCGACGATTCGGGCAGGATCATCGAATTTGAGGAGAAGCCTACGGAGCCCAAGAGCACCAAGGCTTCAATGGGCATCTATATCTTCAACAGAGAAGTGCTGACCCGCTACCTGGTGGACGACACGCGCAGCGTCAGCAGCGAGCACGACTTCGGCAAAAACGTCATTCCCGCTATGATCAACGGCGGGCAGAAGGTGTATGCATGGGAGTTTACCGGCTATTGGCGCGACGTTGGCACGATCGCAAGCCTATGGGAAGCGAATATGGATCTTCTTGGCGTTACCCCGCCCTTCGATCTGAACGAAAAGGAATGGCGCATCTATTCAAGAAGCCCCGTCATGCCGCCGCACTATATGGGCAGCGACGCCGAGGTTGAAAACAGCCTCATCACCGAGGGCTGCGTCGTCCACGGCTGCGTTCGTCGGAGCGTTCTGTTTGCGGGCGTTACCGTCGAGCCGGGCGCGGTGATCGAGGATTCGGTTATCATGCCGCATACGGTCATTCGTGCCGGCGCAGTTATCAAAAAGGCGATAATCGGCGAAAACGTGCTCATCGGCGAGGGCGCACTCGTTGGCTGTGAAAAGCTGCCCGAGGACGAGCCCTACGACACGAAGCTTACAGGAGATATCACGCTCGTTGCAAACTCGATGGAGATCGCAGGCGGCGCTCGCGTGCCGGCCGGCAAGGTCATAAGATTCGACCCCGAGAACCGCGCAGAATAAAGTGAGGAGGCGAAATACAATGTCAAGCAATGCATTCGGTCTTATCTATACGGGCGAAGCAAACGCACAGCTTCGCGAGCTCACCTTCTCGCGCTCCGTTGCGGCCGTTCCGTTCGGAGGCAGGTATCGCGCCGTCGATTTCGTGCTTTCAAACATGGTCAACTCGGGCATTTCAAGCGTGGGACTCATCGCGCAGAGAAACTACCATTCGCTGATGGACCATCTCGGCAGCGGCAAGGAATGGGATCTGCACAGAAAGCGCGACGGTCTTTTCATCCTTCCCCCGTTCGTCACCAAGGACAACACCGGCGTTTACAGAGGCACGGTGGACGCGATCCGCTCCGTGCTCGGCTTCGTGCGCCGCAACACTCAGCGCTACGTCGTTTTGACCGGCAGCCACACCATCTACAACACCGATTTCGACGCGATGATACGCCGTCATATCGAGACGGGTGCCGATATAACCATAATGTACAGCGACGAGAGCGGAAACGACTTTGACCGCAGCGAGCAGTACGACGATCTGCGCCTCAAGGTGGACGAAAGCGGCCGCGTGACCGAGCTTACCTTCAATCCGCTGAATCCGGGCACTCCGTTCACCGGCTGCGACGCCTACGTTATGGATAAAACGCTGCTTGAATACCTCGTTGAGGATGCGGCGGCGCACGGCGAATTCGACTTCATGCAGGGCGTTCTCATCAAGAATCAGCAGAAGTTCAAATTCTACGGTTGGAAATACGATGGCTACGTTGCACGCCTCAACTCCGTTATGCAGTTCTACCGCCACAATATGAACCTTTTGAAGCCCGAGGTCGCGGCCGATCTGTTCAATCCCGATCACCCCGTCTACACCAAGGTAAAGGACGAGGTGCCCGCAAAGTACGTCGGCAGCGGCTGTGCAAGAAATTCCATCATTGCGGACGGCTGCATAATCGAGGGCGAGGTGGAAAACTCCATCATCTTCCGCGGGGTGTACATCGGCAAGGGCTCGAGGATCAAAAACAGCATCATAATGCAGGCTTCGGTCATCAATCAGAACTGTGACCTCGACTACATGGTGCTCGACAAGGGCTGTCAGG
Organism: Clostridia bacterium; assembly: GCA_017523925.1. GTDB lineage: Bacteria > Bacillota > Clostridia > Christensenellales > CAG-138 > PeH17. Next base: position 21,996 of record JAFWVQ010000054.1, on the reverse strand, counting down.
TGCTCGGCGGCAGAAGGCTCGCCGGGTACGACAGCTATCCGATGATTCTGAGAAAAGGCGTTGTGGTCTAATATGAAAAAAGACTTTTGTTTTGAGGAGTATTTTGCGGCGGTGGTCTCCAAGGATGCCGCCGCTTTGCGCCCATTCTTTCATGAAAGCGCGGAGGTTTTTTGGCATAACACCCGCGAAAGGTTCACGCTTGACGGGTTCATTCACGCCAACTGCGATTACCCCGGGCAGTGGCGGGGCGAGATCGAGCGCGTATACCGCATCGAAAATACCGTTATCGCTGCGGCAAGGGTATGGTCCGCGGACGATCCTTCCCTTTCCTTCCATTGCTGCTCGTTTATCACGCTTGATGATGAGCGGATAGTTCGCCTCGACGAATATTGGGGCGATGACGGTGAGCCGCCGGAATGGAGGAAGGGTCCGCTCGGCTGAGCGGCTCGGTTTATACCAAAAACTATATTCCTTTAATTCCGACCAAATCACTTGTATTTGGGTTGCGGTTCTGCTATACTTAATCTGCCGAACCGAAGGGGCGAGGGTTTATGACGATCCTTTTCCCGACGGCAGGCAAAAAACAAAAGCATCGGTTTTCCGACATAAAGATTTTCCCCAAAGGGAGTTCTGATTGAAGGGGCTGTGGAATACTTGCCTGCTTATTGCGGCATTGTTGTTTGATCTATTCCGCGCTTCTTCAACGGGAGCGCGGTTTTTATTTACAATTAATACTTTAAGGAGGTAAAAAGAATCATGGAAACGAACACCAGAGTTGCACAGCTTGGCATAGTTGTTGAAAACCCCGATTCGGTTGAAAAGCTGAATGCGATACTGCATCAGTACGGCGAATACGTTATCGGGCGCATGGGCATACCCTATCACAAGCGCGGCGTGAACATCATCTCGGTGGTGCTGGACGCGCCTGCGGACGTTGTTTCAACCCTTTCCGGCAAGATCGGAATGCTTGACGGCGTTTCGACTTCCGCAGTTTACTCGAAGATAAAATGAACCTTAACGAACTTAAAAAAAGAGCGTTTGAGCTTGCGGATAAGCTGATATCGGGCGAACGGCTTTCAAAAGAAGATTTCGCCATGCTTATCCGCGCCGAAAGGGAGCTAGCGGCGGATGAAGCTGCCGCGCTTCGAGAAAAGCTTGCGAAAAGGGCGCTTGAACTCAAGCGGCTTCACTACGGCGATTCGGTTTACGTGCGCGGGCTTATCGAGATATCAAACTACTGCAAAAACAACTGCCTGTACTGCGGCATAAGGCGCGGCAACCCGACCGCCGAAAGGTACAGGCTCGATAAGAACGAGATACTCGCCTGCTGCCGCGAGGGCTATGCGCTCGGCTTTCGCACGTTTGTGATGCAGGGCGGCGAGGATGCACATTTCACACCCGAAAGGGTCGCCGATATAGTGCACGAGATAAAGAGGAATTATCCCGACTGCGCCGTAACACTTTCGCTCGGCGAGCACCCGAAGCAGGTTTATGCGCTTTGGCGCGAGGCGGGCGCGGACAGATATCTTTTAAGGCATGAGACCGCCAATGCGGAGCATTACGAAAAGCTGCACCCCGCCGAGATGAAGCTTGAAACGCGCATGGACTGCCTTAAAAACCTGCGCTCTCTCGGATTTCAGACTGGCTGCGGCATGATGATCGGTTCGCCCTATCAGAGCTATGAAACGCTTGCCGAGGATCTTGTGTTTATCCGCGATTTTCGCCCGCAGATGGTCGGTATAGGCCCATTCATCCCCGCGCACGATACGCCGTTTGCAAATGAAAAAGCGGGAACGTTCGAGCAAACGCTGTTTATGCTGAGCATAGTTCGCATACTGCTTCCCGAGGTGCTGCTTCCCGCCACGACCGCGCTCGGCACGATACACCCGACCGGGCGCGAGCTGGGTATGCTTGCGGGAGCGAACGTATGTATGCCCAACCTCTCCCCCGCCGACGTGCGAAGGAAGTATTCTTTATATGACAACAAGCTTTATACCGGCAGCGAAGCCGCGCAGAGCCTTACCGAGCTTGAAAAGCGGCTTGAAACCATCGGCTGCAATATCGCCTTCGTTCGCGGGGACAGCAAGCTTGATAAATGAAGCTGCCTTCGGCGAATGAAGTCGCTTCGCTAACGAAGTAATGAATAAATTTATCAAGCTTTTGCCTTGCAAAAGCCACCTCAACTATTCAATATTCACTATTCACTACTCATTATTCAATAATTAAGCTAAGGGGCAAGGTTCGCCCTCACCCCGAAGAAAGGACAAAATATGTATAAACCCAAATCCCACAACGCCACCGAGTTCATCGATCATGATGAGATCCTTGAGACCCTTGCCTACGCCGACGCAAACAAGAATAATGCCGAGCTTATCGACTCCATTCTTGAAAAAGCGGAGCTTAGAAAAGGGCTTTCCCACCGTGAAGCAAGCGTGCTGCTTGCGTGCGAGCTTCCCGACCGAACCGAGCGGATGTATCGCCTTGCCGAACAGATCAAGAAGGATTTCTACGGCAGCCGCATAGTTATGTTTGCGCCGCTGTACCTTTCAAACTACTGCGTGAACGGCTGCGTTTACTGCCCGTATCACCATCAAAACAAGCATATCGCAAGAAAGAAACTTTCGCAGGAGGATATCGTTCGCGAAGTGACCGCGCTTCAGGACATGGGGCATAAGCGCCTTGCGCTCGAAGCCGGCGAGGATCCCGTGAACAATCCTATCGAGTACATACTCGAATCCATCAAGGGCAATCTATTCGATCAAGCATAAGAACGGCGCGATCCGCCGAGTGAACGTCAATATCGCCGCAACGACGGTCGAAAACTACCGCAAGCTGCGCGATGCAGGCATCGGCACCTATATCCTCTTTCAGGAGACCTATCATAAGGAAAGCTATGAAAAGCTGCATCCGACCGGACCGAAGCACAACTACTGCTACCACACCGAGGCGATGGACCGGGCGATGCAGGGCGGCATAGATGACGTTGGTCTGGGCGTGCTGTTCGGCCTTGAGCTGTACCGCTACGAGTTCGCGGGGCTTCTCATGCATGCGGAGCATCTTGAGGCGGCGTTCGGCGTTGGCCCGCACACGATAAGCGTTCCCCGCATCAAGCGTGCGGACGACATCGACCCGAACGTTTTTGACAACGGCATCGACGACGACACATTTGCAAAGATCGTTGCCTGCATCCGCATCGCCGTTCCGTACACGGGCATGATAATCTCCACCCGCGAAAGCAAATCAGTTCGCGAAAGGCTTCTGCATCTCGGCATCTCGCAGATCAGCGGCGCATCGAAAACGAGCGTGGGCGGCTACGCCGAGGAAGAGCCCGAGGACGAGAAAAGCGAGCAGTTCGACGTAAGCGACAACCGCACTCTTGATGAGGTGGTGCGCTGGCTGATGGAACAGGGTTATATCCCCTCCTTCTGCACAGCCTGCTACCGCGAGGGGCGCACGGGCGACAGGTTCATGAGCCTATGTAAGAGCGGGCAGATACAGAACTGCTGCCAGCCGAACGCACTTATGACGCTGAAAGAATATCTTATGGATTATGCTTCGCCCAAGACACGCGAGGTCGGCGAAAGGCTGATCGAAAACGAGATGAAGAACGTTGCGAGCGACAAGGTGCGCGCTATCGCGACTGAAAGGCTAATTAAGATAGAACAGGGCGAAAGGGATTTCAGGTTCTGAGCCGTGATCCCCAAACGAGGAACTGCTATGAATGATATGAACAAAACTCCATCCGCAAACCGTCTGCATATCGGCTTTTTCGGCGCGCGCAACAGCGGCAAATCAACGCTTGTCAATCTGCTTGCGGGTCAACAGGTCACCATCGTTTCCCCCGTCAAGGGCACAACGACCGATCCTGTGAGCAAGCCCGTCGAGCTCAAGGGGCTAGGCCCATGCGTGCTTATCGACACGGCTGGCTACGACGACGAGGGCGAGCTCGGGCTGCTTCGCGTTGAAAAAACCGATGCGGCTGCTGAGAAAGCCGACATAGCGGTGCTGCTTTTCTCCGATTCGGACACCGAGGAGGATATCAGAAGATACCATGCCTTCAAGGCGAAGAAAACGCCTATTCTGCCGCTGATCGGCAGGACGGACGGCGCTCCAGATGCACTAAGAGTGAAGGTCGAAGCCGAGATCGGAGCGGAGCTTATACGCATCGATCCATTCAATGCTGATTCCCGCGAATTGCTCATCAAGGAGCTTGTGCGCCTCATGCCCGAGGGCTTCGAGCTGCCTTCGATCACCGGTGCGCTCGTTAAGGAGGGCGACACGGTGCTTCTCGTAATGCCGCAGGACGCTTCCGCTCCCAAAGGAAGGCTGATACTGCCGCAGGTGCAGACGATACGCGATCTGCTCGACAACCGCTGCACCGTTATCGGCTGTACGCCCGCGGGGATTGAGAATGCGCTTGCGGCTTTGAAGGCAGCGCCGTCGCTTATCATCACCGATTCGCAGGCTTTCGGCGAAGTTTATGCGAAAAAGCCCGAAGGCAGCCGCCTTACGTCGTTCTCGGTGCTGTTCGCCGCGCTCAAGGGCGATATGGACTACTATTTGGAAGGCGCGAAGATGATCCCGCAGCTCACCGAGGACTCGCGCGTGCTGATCGCCGAATGCTGCTCCCACGCCCCGCAGGCCGAGGATATCGGAAGGGTCAAGATACCGAAGCTTCTCAAAAAGCTCATTGGAAGCGGGATTAAAATTGACATCCTCGGCGGCACGGATTTCCCCGAGGATCTGTCGCCCTATGCGCTCGTTATCCAGTGCGGCGCATGCATGTTCAATCGCAAATACGTGCTTTCGCGCATCAACCGCGCAAAGCGGCAGGGCGTTCCGATGACGAATTACGGCATCTTCCTTGCTCATGCAAACGGGATCCTTGATAAGATATCGTTGTGAACCAAACCAACGTTATAATGATGAAGACGATGCCGGTATGATATAGAGCGAAAAGGCAGACCGGCACCGATTCCTTCTTTTTGCAGGCAAATCAAAGTGAGGAAGGCCGAGAAGCTCCAAAATAGATTTTGACGAAGCTTCGGATGCACTTATATGGTATTGATTTTTCCGCCGAAAAGTGATATAATTTAGGTGCGATGGTAATTATTGTATATATTTACTGTCTAAACTATTTTTGTGGAGGAAAAACAAATGAGCAACAATTCATCCGGCACCGGACATCCCATTCTGGGCATCGTTCTGGCAATCATCGGTATCATCATTGTCCTTTTGCTGGGCTTCCTGCTTGGCGCGATCGCCGGCGGCATCGCACTGCTGCTCGGCATCATCGCCGTGCTTCTCGGTATCAGCGCACGCAAGAAGGGCGCCGGCGGCAAGGGTATCACCGCTATCGTTTTCGGCGTTATCGCGATAGTTACCGCCGTTGCGATGACCCTCGGCACCGCTTCGCTCATGAAGGAGCTCAAGCAGCAGGCCACCGAGAAGAATCTCAAGATCGCCCAGTATATGGATAAGCCCTATCTCGGAGTAATGGGCATCCTCACCGGTCTGCCCCAGGATGAGGCAAGCATCAACGAGATCATCGAACAGCTCAATCAGCTTAACGACAGCAGCAACTGATCCGTGTTTCGCTGAACGCTAACCAAACCACAACGAAAGGCACCTCTTTATCGGGGTGCCTTTCCTTTTCGCTTTTCCCGAAAATGATATGAAACGCTTCAAGCGATCGAAAGCGCGGTATTCGCGTGAAATCCTTTGATATTCTGCTAACGCGAAAATTGCACTGCGTTACCTATATTCACCATTTCGGCATGGTTGAGGCTTATTCAGCTCGGGCACGGAGGGCAGCTTTCCAGCGTGCAGGTATGCTTTAGAAAAAACTTTTTGTAAAGCATTGAAATCGCGCTCGAATTGTGTTAGAATATGCGCTGTTGGAATTGCCGGCGTGATGGAATTGGCAGACGTGGCGGACTCAAAATCCGTTGGACTAATCATCCGTGTGGGTTCGAGTCCCACCGCCGGCACCAAAAATGACGGGGCATCGTAGATGTCCCGTCATTTTTGGTATTGTTGTTCGGAGGGACTCGAAGCTGCGTAAAAAAAGCCACGGTGTGGCTTTTTTAGCAGCCGGGTTTTTGCACGCCGAGCGGCGAGCGGTTTGAGCGAGCAAGCGAGAGCAATGTGCAAAAACGAGTCCCACCGCCGGCGTATGTTTCCAACCGCTTATATTTGCAGCCAGCTTATGTTTTCAGCCGGTTAATATGTACAGCTATTCTACGGAGGGACTCTAAGGGCGAAGCGAAACGATTCTGTGAATCGTTTTGCCGCCCTGGGTTTTTACACGCCGAGCGGCGAGCGGTTTGAGCGAGCAAGTGAGAGCAATGTGCAAAAACGAGTCCCATCGACCACAATTTCAGTCGTGATTCAATATCATCGATAAAACTCCCTAAAACCTTATCAAAGCTGTTTCACAAGCTCATAGATGATCGGACCTTGGGGTTCGCACTTAAGAGCGCCCGCTTCGGCACAGCCGTTCTTTTTGAAAAAGCCGACATTCCAATCAAAAGCATTCGCAATCAGCATATACGCGCCGTTTTCGCGAGCCTCCCGCTCGACCTCATGAAGCAGGTGCGAACCCAGCCCGCGATCACGATGCGCCTGCTCCACATACATATTGGCGATATAGCAGCCGTCCCAGCCGTCAACTCCTGCGACGATGCCCGCTATCATTCTGCCATTCTCATCAACGAGCTTTTTACTGAGTTGGATAGTCTTATGAAGACTCGGTGCAAAGAGATCGTCGTGCCGCTTCAACCCTCGGGCGATAATTTTTGCATCGTCTTCGCTTCCGAATTTGATTACAAAACGCTTTTCTGTGCCGCCGTTTTTTGAACTGCATACAGAATCATCACCGTCGATCCGTTTGGACATATAGTAGACCGAATGCGTTCGCGGACGATCCTCATACACCGCATACACTGAATACCCGTGCTTTTTATACATGTCCGGCGCTTGAAAATCCAGCGTGCAAAGGCTGGAAATGCAGCAGCCCCTCTCCCTCGCAATGCGTTCGCTTTCGCAAATCAGCATTGAGCCGAGCCCCTTTCCGCGGTAACGCTCATCGACCCAAAGCATTGAGAGCTGCACTCTTGCGCCTACGGAACCACCGAATTCAAGAATACTGCCGCCTATGGTCTCGCCTTCATCGTTTTCCGCTTTCAGAACGAGCTCTTCTTCATCAGCCGTATGCCACATCGGTGAGCTAAGCTTTACGCAGTCATTCACTCTATCTTCAATATACCCGGCATCCTCCGGCGTTAATGGCTTGATCTCGTATTCCATGATCGGTCACCTCGGCTGTTATTTATGCAAAGGTATTATACAGATTTGGCCCGATTCTTTCAAGTGATGCAATTTTTACAGAGTATCCTAATTGGCGCTCATACAAAGACTCACTCATGGCTAAATATCGACACTGCCTGCTCGCACGGTTTGCCGCCCGCGCTGCTGCGGCTGGACGATCTAAACGTATTCCATGGGGAATGATGCGCCATTTTTAACCCACCGCTTATTGTATAATTACGTTGATCATGGTATAATGCAATCAGGGGGTGATATAATGTCTTCCAACAAACCGAAAAAGCTCCTGATAGTCAACATCTTGGACATACTCCGCAAGTACACCGATGCGGAGCACACGCTTTCGCAGCGCGATATTGCGGATATTCTTAAAAGCGAGTACGGCATGACGGCCGACCGCAAGGCGATAAGGCGAAACATAATCGATCTTATCGAGGCGGGCTACGAGATCGAGTACAGCGAATCCATACGCATGGTGCCGAACGCCAAGACGGGCGAAATGGAGGAAAGCTATATCTGGTCCGATTTTTACCTTGTGCGCGATTTTACGGACAGCGAGCTGCGGCTTTTGATCGACGGCGTGCTGTTTTCGGGGCATATTCCCAATGCGCAGCGCATGGAGCTTATAAAAAAGCTTGAAGGGCTTTCAAATAAGTATTTCAGTTCGCACATGAAGCATATCTATACCGCGCCGAACACCCTGCCGCAGAACGATCAGCTATTCTGGACGGTGGAGCTGCTCGACGAGGCGATCGCCAAGGGGCGCAAGGTCCGCTTCCGCTACCTTGAATACGGCACGGATAAGAAGCTGCACGAGCGCACACGCGAGGACGGCAGCGCGCGCGAATACGTCGTGAGTCCTTATCAGATGGCGGCGAAGGAGGGCAAATACTACCTCATTTGCAACTACGATAAGTACGACGATATTTCCAACTACCGTATAGACAGGATCGCGAAGATAGAGCTGCTGGACGAGCCAGCGAAGCCCTTTGAAAGCCTGCCTTGGGCAAAGAGCCGCCGTCTCGATCTTGCGGAGTATATGCGCGAGCATATCTATATGTATTCAAGCGAGAGCGTTCGGGTGAAATTCCGCGCCGTCAAGCCCATGATATCGGACGTGATAGACGTTTTCGGAACGGAAGTGCGCTTTTTCGATGAAACCGCCGAAACCGTGACCGTCAGCGCAATGGTGAACGAAATGGCGATGCTGCAGTTCGCAAGAAGCTTTGCGCCGGACGTGGTTGTGCTTGAGCCGAAGAACCTGGCGCAAAAGGTGGTGGAAACCGCAGTGAGAACGGTGGAGGTATATAAGGATAACTTCAGCAACTAAAGATTCCGTAAATTCGGAGCACATTATAATGTGGTTTGCAGAGTTTTATTGGATGATGTAATCGTTATTATAAGGATTGCCATTAGAGTGGCGAGAAGATTACTAATAATAGAAATAGGAGAGAAATATAATGGAAATGGCAAAACCTAAGGGAACGAGTATGGTAAAATATTTCAACGTTAATTCAAACGCCTGCAGCATAAGCTGCAAGCTTTATGCGGACGATCCCTCAGGGGTGAAGAGCGTCATCCTATTTGGTCACGGCTTCGGCGGCAATAAGGACAACAAGTCCGCCGAGAAGCTCGCAAAGCGCATTATCTCCAAGAATAAAGGCGCGGCGCTCATCATCTTCAACTGGCCCTGCCACGGCGACGACGTGCGCAAAACGCTTAGGCTTGAGGATTGCGGCGCGTATCTTGGCGCAATGCTCGAGCACGTGCGCTCGGCGTTCCCCGAGGCGGCGCTTTACGGCTGTGCAACGAGCTTCGGCGGGTATCTGTTTTTGAAATACGTTTCCGAAAACGGCAACCCCTTCAAAAAGCTTGCGCTTCGCTGCCCTGCCGTTCCCATGTATGATATCATGAGCAAAACCATCATGACCGAGGACGACCTCAAAAAGATCGAGAAGGGCAAGCCGGTGCTCGTGGGCTTCGATGGAAAGATCAAGATCGATAAGGATTTTATCGCAAGCCTGAAGGATGCGGATATTGCTTCAAGGGATTTTCTTGAGTATTCGGAGGATATTTTCATTATCCACGGAACGAAGGACGAGGTTGCGCCCTTTGAAGCGAGCAGGGAGTTTGCGGGCAATAATTTTATAGAGTTTGAAGCCGTGGACGGCGCGGATCATAAATTTCACGACCCCGCGAAGATGGATCACGTTATAAAACGCTTTGCGGAGTTCTTTGGGATGAAGTGAGCGGAATTATACCGCTGCGAAAGCGGCAAATGCTTATAACAATCAAGACGTTTTAGAAGAAGCAAAGATAGAAAAGGATTAAAAAAGATAATGATTGAGATCCCCGGCACCTATGCCACAGCAATAATCTACACCGACGAACTCGAGCCTTCCGCCGAGGGTCAGATCCGCGCGCTTTGCGATCAGCCGTTCGCGGCGGGCTCGAAGATACGCATCATGCCGGACGTTCACACCGGCAAGGGCTGCACCATCGGCACGACAATGACTATCGGTGATTACGTCGTTCCGAACCTTGTGGGCGTGGACATCGGCTGCGGAATGGACGTTGTTAAGCTCTCCGAAAAGCGCATCAACCTGCCGGAGCTCGATTCGTTTATCCGCAAGAATATCCCCCACGGTCGGGACGTGCGCGAACGCCCGCACCGCAGCCACGGGCGCATCGATCTTGACGAGCTTCTATGCGTAAAAAGGCTCGATATGCGCCGTGCCAAGGAGAGCCTCGGCACGCTCGGCGGCGGCAACCACTTTATCGAGATCGACCGCGACGACGAGGAGAACCTCTATCTCGTTATCCACACCGGCAGCCGCAATCTCGGTTTGCAGGTTGCGGAGCATTATCAAAACAAGGCGTATGCGAATATCGGCGGCAGAAAACAGACCGAGATACCCTTCGAGCTTGCGTATCTGACGGGCGAGGATCGGGACGATTATCTTCACGATATGGCGATCATGCAGCGCTTCGCCGCGCTGAACCGCCAAATAATCAAGGAGTGCATACTCGATGCGCTGAAGCTGCACGAGGCGGAGTTTTTCACCACGATCCATAACTATATCGATTTGGAGCATATGATCCTGCGCAAAGGCGCGGTCTCTTCGCGCGAGGGCGAGCGCCTGCTTATCCCGCTCAATATGCGCGACGGCGCTCTCATCTGCATCGGAAAGGGCAACGATGACTGGAACCAAAGCGCACCCCATGGCGCGGGGCGCCTTTTCAGCCGCACTCAGGCGGAGAACAGCTTCACCCTCTCCGATTTTAAAAAGAGCATGGAGGGCATCTTCACCACCTCGGTCGGCGCGGACACGCTCGACGAATGCCCAATGGCCTACAAGGACCCGCAAACGATCATCGACGCTATCGGCGATACCGCGAGCATCGAAAAGCAGATCCGCCCGATCTATAACTTCAAATCGAGCGACAGGTTTTATACGAAAAAGAAAAAATGAACGAGTAATATGCATATCGCATTTCGCCCGAAGCTGCAGTTTCGGGCTTTTTATGCGCTGAAAATGCCCCACTGTTTCTGTTATGATGTAAAGTTAAGATGGAGTTTATCAAGTGGATGATCGAAGCATAACAACTTTTTGAGCAGAAAAACACATTGCGAGCAATGATAACTGAGTTGATCGATGCTCGCTTTTGCTTTGTTCTTTTTAGCACGAATAATCTCTAAATTGAAAACTACGCAAAGTTATATCATGCATCACTTGTTAATTTCACAACTTGTTTTTTGCATTCGACAGGGCGTCGGTCATCGCGTTTTTTCGCCACGCAAGCGTGGGTTTTCGATTTCTCGTGCGTATTATTGATGAGTAAAGGCATCCTTGCCGCAGCAAAGAAAAACAGAAAGGTCAAAAGAAACTTATGAATATGATAAAAAGATTCTCGTGCATTTTGTTGTCCATAGTGCTTCTGATGAGCGTTTCGTGCATCGGCGGAACAGGCGGCTCACCCCAAACAACAATGCAGCCGGATGAAACCGACACGCAGGAAACAACAGCTCCCACCGATGATGCGCAGTCCCCATCCGGCGAAAAAAGTTATTGCTTCGATTTTCGCCGCACGGCGGAGGGCTCGCTTATTACCGCATATACGCCCATTTTGGAAACCGATGAAGCAGTGTATTATCTTTTTGATGGCACTCTGTATTTCAGTGACAAGGTGTACAAGGAGTTTCTGCCGCTATGCGCCAAGCCGAACTGCGATCATGAAAGCAAAAACTGCGATGCGAAGATAGACGCCATGAATATGCATATCTGGATCTACGACCGCTATATCTACTATGTTATTGATAATGCGGCAGAGGGCGAACCCAATGAGGTTACCCATCCGTCGCTCTGCCGGATGCGGCTCGACGGCACTCGGCACGAGGAGGTCATGCGCCTTCCCGAGCAGCAGCTCGATTACACGCCGCAGTACACGGACTGGGGTATGTTTTTCTCAAGCAAATACCTGTTTGTAACACATGTTGCATATAAAAAGAGCGCTGCAATGGGTGGAACCCCGGATACCGCATTGTTTGGCATCGATCTTGATACGATGGAGGTCAAGCAAAGGCACGGTTCTTTTGCGCCGATATATGCTTGCGGCGATATCGTCTATTCCTTTGTGCCCGAGAGTGATGAAAACGATGAGTACATAGTTCGATTCTATGAATACAATATGCAAACCGATGAGTCAAGGCAGATCGGCACCGAACGGGAGTGGTTCTACGCTTTGAATGAGTGCTACGGCGTTAAGGACGGGGAGATACTGTATGTTACCGCGGATCGGGCGGATCTAAGCGCGATGCGGCTTTGGGGTATGAATATAGAAACGGGGGAAAAACGACTCCTCTATTCAACGGATAATATTTACGGCTCGAAGTGGCATCCGTATCTTGATTACACGAACGGCTACTATCTTAAATCCTACAAGGGCTATAACGACGGCCCCGAGGAGGAAACGCGGCCGAATTGGGGGCTGTATGTTACGGATACGAGCGGAAATGTGGTCTCGAAATACCTTTATGAGGAAATGCCGGAGGATTTCTTTGAAACATGGTTCATTCTTCAAACCGAGAGCTACATCTTTGCAGGGCCTCCCGGTGAGGACGGGGGCATCTCAATTGCCTGTTCGATACCCACATGGTATTTGGATAAGAGCGAGATAGCGGCGGGAAAGCCCGAGTGGCACAGATGGGCGCCGGAGGATTAAGTATCCTGTTTTTCTTCAAGCAGAAAACAGCATCCGCGCCGTAAAGCGTATCATTCACGCCAGCATTTTACAATCGGCAGCGTGGTGGTTTGAAATGCGAAAATGTATCGTGTGAAGGAGGCAAAAACGAGAATGAAGGCACGAATGGCTTTGGCGATATTGCTGTTAGGCACTATGATCCTCAATTTATGCTGCACTCCGTCCGGCTCCATAACCGAGGAACCGGAACAGGCTTCGTTTCATACGGTCGACCTATGTTCCGTTTATGCCAGCGCAGGCATGGAGCATATCTTTGAGACCGAAGAATCGGTCTATTATCTGTGCTCCACAGCGGACAATGACTATCAACTGTTTTTCAGCGATAAGCGCGATAAAGAGTGGCTGCCGCTCTGCGGAAAGCCAAATTGCCCACATACGACCGAGGATTGTTCATCAATGCTTGAGGGCGATGCTTCAAACAAGGTGTGGCTATACGGAGAGCATATCTATTATTTGATCGGGACCGACATCGACGGAACGAGCGCATTGGAGCTGTGGCGAATGGAGCTTGACGGCAGCGCGCACGATAAGCTTTGCGCCTATTTTGAGGACAGGGAGAACACCGGAGCGGCATACGCATACGAATGGTATTTTCATAATAAATACGCCGTTGTTATGTATCATCTGATGGATCTTGAGCGGGGCGGGTTTACAACCGAGACCTATAGAATAGATCTGAGCTCAAAGGATCTGAAACCGGTTCGGCTCGATATCCCGGAAGAAATTTCACTTGGTAATCCGATAGCCGGAAAAGGAAGCGATCTCTACTGCGTTTGCGGAACGGAAGGACACGAGCTTATAAAAGCCGATCTCGATGCGGGCTCGGCTCAGCTCCTGTGCACCCTTCCGTTTGAACCGGATCTGTTTTCGTGTATGCTTAAGGATGGCTCCCTTATCTTTGCGGAAGGCTGGGAGCTTGGGAAAATCTTGCGCGTTGACACCGAAAGCGGGATGCTGTCTACGATCGCTTCCGCCGAACCGCAGACCCGCCGATGGTATTATCCATATGGAGATTACATTTTCGGCAGCAATACGAGCTCGGTTCCGTCACTTGCGGGAACCGAGGTGAGCGACCTTTCGGGTAACCTTGTGATAGAGCTGCCCCATTCTGAGGGCGAGGCGGATATCACCATCAGCAAGATAATCGGTGATTTCGTTTTCGGATACGAAAGAGGTGCTGCGAATTATGATCCCACCGCACTTCCCGGATGGTATCTTGATATTAAGGAGCTCGGCACGGATAGCTTTGGTTGGCACCGCTGGGCGACGGATGATTAACGCTTTTTGAAATAAGCTTACACGCAAACCGAAAATGCTGTTTCGAAGAAGGAGTGAATATGGAGCTTGAACTGAAAAACCTTACCAAGCGCTACGGGACGAAGCTTGCGCTCGATGATTTTTCATACACCTTTTCAAAGGGCATCTGCGGCATACTCGGCGCGAACGGCGCGGGTAAATCCACAATGATGAACCTCATTACAGACAATGTTTCGCGCGACGGCGGAGAGATACTTTTCGAAGGCAAGGATGTGCTTGCGCTCGGAAAAGCTTTTCGTGAAAAGCTCGGCTATATGCCGCAGCAGCAGGGTATGTATGACGAGATGAGCGCGTATTCGTTCCTTGTTTACATAGCAAAGCTAAAGGGAATAAAGTTGAAGGAAGCCAAGGTGCAGGTAAACAGGCTTCTTGAGCTTGTTAACCTTTCGGATGCCGCGCATAAAAAGCTGGGCGGCTTTTCGGGCGGCATGCGCCAAAGGGTGCTGCTCTGCCAAGCATTGCTCGGCAAGCCCGAACTCATCATTCTCGATGAACCAACGGCGGGGCTCGACCCCAAGGAGCGCATACGGATAAGAAGCTACGTTCACGAGCTTGCAAAGGTGTGCATCGTGCTTTGGACAACGCATATAGTGAGCGATATCGAGACCATAGCGGATGATGTTATCCTTATGAAGCACGGAAAGCTTGTGGCGCACGGAACGCCTGCGGAGCTTATTGAGAAAGCGGGCGGCCGCGATCTTGAGGACGTGTATATGTGCTTTCTCGGGGAGGATGAGTGATATGCGCGAATTGAGGAGGGTTTTAGCGAGTAAAACCGCCGTTTTCATGCTTGCGCTCCTGAGTGCGCTCTCCGTCGTGCTGTTCATTCTGCCGATAAAGGGCGGCGATGAGGACGGCGCAAAGGGACTTTTTAACGAAGCCTATCTCGCGTTTATAGAGGAATACGGCGATAGGAAACCCGAGGAGATAACGGATGAGGAGCTCGATGAAAAGCTGCTTTGGATAGAGCGCGCGGACTCGATCTCATCTCATATCACATTGATCGGCATGGATGACTCGTTCGCAAGCTGGCTCGAATCCAAGCCCGAGGTGCTTGAAAGGCTGAACAGCGGCTATTTTCAGCGTTATTTGGATGAACCCCTGCTGGCTGATGCCGAGCGGGAGGCTTTTTACGCCGTGCGAAGGCAGATAGAATATCTTCAGGAATTCAACGGATTCTATAAGGCCATTAAAAAGAACGCCGAGCGTATGCAGCGAACTACGCTTTTCGGCGACCCAAACAGCTTTGCATACAGAAACACGATCAAAACCGTCAATGATTTTGCCGCGATCGACGGCGCGGCGGGAAGGCTCGGTGACGACCGCGCGATAACAAGCGTGCTGAGCGACCCGACCTCCGATTATCTGATCCTGATCTTCATGCTCACGGTCTCGGTGCTGATGCTCAAGGAGCGCAGAAGCGGGCTGTGGCAGCTCGTTCGCGCCACACCGAGCGGCCGGGGAACGCTTGCGCTCTCCCGCATATTTATTCTGCTTATCGCTTCCATTTTGGCGGTTCTACTCGTTTTCGCAAGCCGTTTTATCGTTTCATACGCCGTGTTCGACGGGCTCAATAGTTCAAACCGCCTGATCCAATCCATCGAGGGCTATAACGGCATACCGTTTCCTTTAAAAATCAATTCATTCGTTTTTCTCTACTGCGGCATAAAGATCGTTACCACATTTTTTGCGGGCGTCATCATCTTTTTTATCCTTTCATCGGTCAAAAACATAAATATTGCGATAGCGATAACGGGCGCGGTGCTCGCCGTTGAATTCACGCTCTATACCACGATCAGGGACAGCAGCATCCTCGTTCCGCTCAAGTATGTAAACCTGTTTCAGCTCATACTGCCCGAAAACTTTGTTTTGAGCTACGTTAATCTGAATATCGCGGAGCATCCGGTAAACGCGCGGGCGGCAACTGCGCTCGTCATGCTCGCCATAACCGTTTTGGCGGCAGTCGGCATACTGCTGGTTCATATCAAAAAGCGCCCGGCGGGCAGGCAAAACCCGATAGAAAAGCTCGTTGACGGACTACGCAAAAGGACCTATCGCCGCGTATTTTTGCAGGAAACCGGCAAGCTGCTCTTTGCTCAGCGCGGCATCTTGGTGCTTGCGGTGCTGGCGTTCGTTTTCACCTCGATGGACAAGCTGCCGCAGCCGAGCGTGAGCGATGAACAGCGAAAGGCGCTCGATCACTACAAGAAATACGCCGGAGCCGTTTCGGAGCAAACGCTTGAAGCCATCGACGCGGAGATCGCAGGGCTTGAGGCTCGACTCGGCGGCGGTGAAGAAGAGGCTTTTTTCAGGGTTGTCGCTCAGGACACCATAAGGGGGCTTGAAATGCTTCGCTTTGAGGTGCAGGATATTATCGCAAGAAATGAGTCGGGAGAGTATCCGAGCGAGATAAAGCTTCTTCCGCCGTTCACCTATATGACGGTTTTCGGCGAGAATTCGCGGAAATTCGCGATAAACCAAGGCTTGAAGGCGCTTCTGTGCATTGCACTTCTTTCGGCGGGTCTGTACGCATACGAGCGGCAGTCATCCATGAATAAGCTTCTGCGCTCGCTTCCGAACGGAAGAGGAAGATTGTTTTTCAAAAAAGAGCTTCTGACACTTGCAGCAAGCGCGCTCGTGTTTATCGCGGTCTATATCTCGGAGATCAGAGCGCTTGCCGCAAACGATCTTTACAACGGCTTTGCCTACTTCGACTACCCGATGCAGGGGCTGAATATCGCGAGGGAAAGTCGCCTGCCGCTCTCGGTCGGAGCGCTTACGGTGCTGTTGTACCTTGGAAGATTCCTCGCGATCTTCCTCGTCGGAAGCGCTGTCGGCCTGCTTTCAAGCTTCACTCAAAGGGTGAATTCCGCCATGGTGCTTTCGGTTGCCGTTTTCGCGCTGCCCGCCTGCATTATTGCGATGGGCGCAGAAGGAATCTACCCCTTCACTCCCCTGCCGCTGCTGTTTACCTCGGGGATGCTCTTTTACGGCGAGCTTCCCGTTGGACTTACGCAGCTTTTCGTGCTTATTCTTATGATCGCCGTAAACTATTATGGAGCTGCAGCAAGACGCAGATCGTCTGATCGTATTCTTGAATAGAAAGCATTTTATCAGGGCAAAATACAGCGATATTATTTCAATACGCTTTAGCAATAATTCTTGCTTAATTAACAGTAACAGACATCCTTGATAGAATGATACTCAAATATCGCACAGGAGGCACATCGGTGTTTTGGGATAGGGTATTACCTGTTTATGTCTTTCTTTATAGAAAACATCTATAATAATAATGTCTATAACGAAACAGGGCGGGCTGTTTCCGATTATTCCGACGGGAAGCTGCGCCGCGCAAGAAGGAAGCTTAGAAGCTTTGAGAACGTTTACGCTGCAAAAGCGGACATCATGGACTTGCCTTATCCGACAATCATTTCAATAGTGCAGTTGCAGGTAGCGTGATCCAACTGCTTTCTGAGCCCGAATCGGCGATACAGTCGAAAACCGGAAGCGGATACGCCCGATCTGCAGCTTCGAATCCAAAAACAGGTTTTATACGAAAAAGCGTAAATAAAACCGTTGATACAGCAAAAGGTCCGAAAGCGTGGGCTCTCGGACCTTTATCATCAGATCAAAGCGGATCAGTTGCCGGGATAGAGAGGATACTTCTCGGTGAGCTTTGCAACCTCGGACTTGACGTATTCGATCGCGTCCTCGCCCTCGAAAACGATCTTCGCGATGAGGCCGGCGATGACGACCATGTCATCCTCCTTGAAGCCGCGGCTGGTCAGCGCGGGAGTGCCGATACGGATACCGCTGGTGACGAAGGGGCTGCGGGTCTCCTTGGGGATGGTGTTTTTATTGACGGTGATATTAGCCGCATCGAGAAGGTGCTCGACCTCCTTGCCGCTCTTGCCGCTGGCGTTGAGGTCAACGAGCATGAGATGGTTGTCGGTGCCGCCGGAAACGATGCGCAGACCGGCCTTCTGGAGCTCCTCGGCGAGCACGGCCGCATTCTTCACGACCTGCTTCTGATACTCCTTGAACTCGGGCTGAAGCGCTTCATAGAAGCAGGCTGCCTTTGCCGCGATGGTGTGCATCAGGGGGCCGCCCTGGGTGCCGGGGAAGATGCCCTTATCGATCGCCTTGGCGTACTCCTCCTTGCAGAGGATGAGGCCGCCGCGGGGACCGCGAAGGGTCTTATGGGTGGTGGAGGTCACGACGTCCGCATAGGGCACGGGGTTCATATGAAGGCCCGCCGCAACGAGACCCGCGATATGAGCCATATCCACCATGAAGATCGCGCCGACTTCCTTGGCGATCTCGCTGATGAGGTCGAAACGGATGGCGCGGGGATATGCGCTTGCGCCGGCAACGATGAGCTTGGGCTTGCACTCAAGAGCGATCCTGCGGAGCTCGTCGTAATCGATCTGCTCATCCTCTTCGCTTACGCCATAGGGGACCACGTTGAAGTATTTGCCGCTCATATTCACGGGGCTGCCGTGGGTGAGGTGGCCGCCGTGGGAAAGGTTCATGCCAAGGATGGTGTCGCCGGGATCGAGCAGGGAGAAGTAAACGGAGAGGTTCGCCTGAGCGCCGGAATGGGGCTGAACGTTCGCATGATCGGCGCCGAAGAGCTGCTTTGCGCGATCGCGGGCAAGATCCTCGACCTTGTCGACGCACTCGCAGCCGCCATAGTAACGCTTTCCGGGGTAACCCTCGGCGTACTTATTGGTGAGATGGCTGCCCATGGCCGCCATTACGGTTTCGCTTACGAAGTTCTCGGATGCGATGAGCTCGAGGTGGCTGCGCTGACGGGCAAGCTCCTCCTCCATATAGCCGCAAAGCTCGGGATCGTTCTTACGAATGAGATCAAACTGGATCATTTGGATGCCTCCATGTTTTAATTATTGTACGGTGCTAATTATAAAACAAAAAAAGCTTTCTTGCAATACGGCTTTCATGATTCTTTGCATAAAAGGAAAATATAAATTCGCATTTAACCTTTTTCGCTGACCCACGAATATAGTTTCTTACAGGCTCGAATGCGGCCTCTGCTCCGCTATAGGCTGCCCCATGAATTGACCGCAGTGGGACAAATGCGCCGATTTTTATTGACAATTTCAATAAATATGTTAAAATATAATCAAACTGTTCATAGGAGGATGCACGTATGAAATGTCCGTATTGCGGAAGCGAACGCATCGAAGAAGGCGTCACTTGGGGCAAGGCCTCGGAAAACGGCGCCATCGGCCTTAAGTTCACCAGAGGCACGCTCTGGAGCGGTATTGCGCCGGTTTATTCCGATCTCTGCCTTGACTGCAAGGCGATCATCAAGACTTATATCAAAGACGAAACCGATAAGGAATGGAGCCATATGCCCGGGAGCAATTTCGGCAGATAAGAGTTCCCTTCGATCAGCCTTAACACCCACGCTCAAAATAATCGAAAAGAGGTAAATATTATGATAAAGAACGTTTTTTGCGCAAACGAGATATCCATGCTCGGCATGGGCAATATGCGCCTCCCCACCCGCGAGGACGGCAAAATCGATTTTGACAAGGCCGCCGAGATAATCGACAGGCTCTATGAAAGCGGCGTTAACTACTACGACACCGCCTACGTTTACCACGGCGGCGAATCCGAGGTCTTCGTCGGCGCGGCGCTCAAGAAGTACCCGCGCGAGAGCTTCCACATTGCCACAAAGTACCATTGCCTTGCCAACCCCGATTTCAAGGCCGTTTTCGAGGAGCAGCTCAAAAGGCTCGATATGGACTATATCGACTACTACCTCATCCATGCCATCGGCGATAACACCGTGGATACCTATCTGACGAACGGCTGCGTTGAGTTTTTCCGCGAGCAGAAAAAGCTCGGCAAGATCAGGCATCTCGGCTTCTCGTTCCACGCTTCGCTTGAAACGATGCGCAAGGTGCTCGACTTCGGCGGCTGGGATTTTGCTCAGATACAGCTCAACTATCTCGACTACCTTCTGCACGACGCAAAGGCGCAGTACGAGATGCTGACCGAGGCGGGGCTGCCCATCATCGTTATGGAGCCCGTGCGCGGAGGTAGGCTTGCAAAGCTCACCGATGAGACCGATGCGCAGCTCAAGGCCGCGCATCCCGATTGGTCGATACCGTCTTGGGCATTCAGATTCCTTATGCGGCTTGAAAACGTTAAGCTGATTCTCAGCGGCATGTCCACCGTTGAACAGGCCGACGACAATATCAAGACCTTCAGCGAGGCCGAGCCGCTCGGTGACGAGGATACCGAGCTGCTGTTCAAGGTTTGCAATGAGTTCAAAAAGCAGATCTCCGCTCCCTGCACCGCATGCAGATACTGCACGGACGGCTGCCCGATGGAGATAGATATCCCCGTTATGATGGAGATCTACAATAAATTCAAGCTCAACGGCAGATTCGCGGCAAAGGCTATCGAAAAGCACGAGCACAGCGCTAAGGACTGCATCTGCTGCGGCGCCTGCACAGAGCACTGTCCGCAGAACATCGACATACCCTCCATCATGGAGGAGCTGCGCACCGCCGCCGAGAGCTGATCCTGTTTCGGCGGAGTTTGACTCATCGAGTCTTCAAAGGATGGAATAATGCGTAAACCTTCAGTTCAAAAGCTCGTTCTGACCGCTATGTTTTTCGCGATCGGGCTTATGCTTCCGTTTTTGACGGGGCAGATACCGCAGATCGGCAGGATGCTTCTGCCGCTGCATCTTCCCGTTTTTCTCTGCTCGCTTATCGTGGGCTGGCCCTATGGGCTCGCGATCGGCTTTCTGCTGCCGCTCGTCCGCTCACTGCTCTTCATTATGCCCGCCCTCTACCCCACCGCAGTCGAAATGGCGTTTGAGCTTGCGGCCTACGGCTTCTTTGCCGGCTTCATCTATAATAGGCTGCTCGCGCTCAAGGTCGGCAAGGTGGTTTCGCTTTTCACGGCGCTGATCGCGGCGATGGTTTTCGGAAGGATCGTTTTCCTCATCGTGCGCGTCGTGCTCTGCGTTTTGAGCGGAAGCGCTTTCGATTTCGGCGTGTTCCTTGCGGATGCCGTTGTGAACGCATTGCCCGGCATCATAATGCAGATCGTGTTGGTGCCGACCATGATGCTCTCGCTCGAAAAAAGCCGCATCAACACCGAGCCCACTCAGCGAAACTACTGACGCGCTCCGCGTTTTGAAGCGCAGAGCCGTGCCGGCTTTCATTCCGCGGCAAGGATCATCAAGATCAAAAGCTTTCCACTAGAGTTTTCTATAAGAGTTATCTGTTAAGGAGATTATACGGATTATCATGGATATGATCGAAGCCATTCGTCATAAAACAAACAGCGTTATCGAGCTGTTTTCCTCAAAGGACGTTAAACTGCGCGGCGGGTTTCCCTCCAGACCCTTTCTTATTGCGATCGACGGCCGCTGCGGCGCGGGCAAGACCACGCTCTCGATCGCACTTCGCAACGCGATCGAAAGAAGGATCCCAAAGCCGGTGGTGACTGTAATACATATGGATGATTTCTACCCGCGTCCCGATCAGCGCACCGATGAACGCTTCAAGTCCCCGGGCGGCAACGTCGATCACGAGCGATTCCTTGCTGAAGTGCTTGAAAAGCTCGAGGTGAACGAGGCGTTTTCTTACCGCCCCTTCGACTGCGCAAGGATGGAGCTCGGCGAGCCGGTAAGCGTTCCGCAATCGCACGTCGTGATCGTCGAGGGGTCGTACAGCCTGCATCCTGCGCTCAGGGAGCACTACGACCTGAAGGTGTTTCTCGATATCGAACCTGCCGAGCAGCGCAGGCGCATACATATGCGAAACGGCGAAGAGAAGCTCGAGGAGTTCATCGAAAGATGGATCCCGCTCGAGGAGCTCTATTTTGACGGCTGCGCTGTGCGCGAATGCGCGGATATCGTTCTGAAATGATCATAAAACGATTATAAAATTATTATAAAGCGGCAATCATAACCACCGGTTCAACCGGTGGTTTGCTCTGCCCCTATAAGGGGCTTTTTCCAGCAGTCGCCCCCTAAAGGGGGCACCGAATCATTATTGATTGCTCCTTTCGCACTGCAAGGCCCCCTATTCGGGGACTAATTCG
>JAFWVQ010000053.1 GCA_017523925.1 Clostridia bacterium | reverse complement strand
GTCAGACCGTTGAAGGTCAGATCCGCTTCAACGCCGGCGACGGCAACGTGTACGACATAGCGAACACCCCCACCAAGGTCATGCAGACCCTTCGCGGCTCCAAGATCGCGATGATCTTCCAGGAGCCCATGACCTCGCTCAACCCCGTTTTCCGTATCGGTCAGCAGCTCAACGAGGTTCTCGAGCTCCACTACCCTGATTGGTCGGATGAGCAGGTCAAGGCGCGCACCATCGAGATGCTCAAGATGGTCGGTATCGCAAACAGCGAAGGCGTTTACATGATGTATCCGCACGAGCTCTCAGGCGGTATGCGTCAGCGCGTTATGATCGCTATGGCGCTCGCCTGCGACCCGAAGCTCATCAGCGCAGACGAGCCCACCACGGCGCTCGACGTTACCATCCAGGCACAGATCCTCGACCTGCTGCGCACCCTTAAGGACCGCATCAATTCGAGCATCATGCTCATCACCCACGACCTCGGCGTTATCGCTGAGATGGCGGACTACGTTGTGGTCATGTACTCCGGCCGTATCGTTGAGCGCGGTACTGCAAGCGAAGTATTCCACAACCCCTGCCACCCCTACACCATCGGTCTGATGGCTTCCAAGCCCGTTGTCAACCGCCGCGTTGACCGCCTTTACAGCATCCCGGGCTCCGTTCCGAACCCGGTCAACATGCCCGACTACTGCTACTTCCGCGATCGCTGCGAGAAGTGCGTGGATAAGTGCAAAGGCGAATATCCGCACGAGGTCTACGTCAGCCCGACCCACATGGTAGCCTGCTACCGTTATCAGGACTATAGGGATAAGAAGGAGGACTAACCATGGAAGCTGTCGAAAAAACCAAGAAAGCTGCTGAAGAAGTTAAGGAAACGGTCAACGAAGTAAGGAAGACCACCTTCGAACAGCTCGAGGAGAGGATCCAGACCATCAAGAACGAGCCCCCGATCACCCACGATCCCGAAAACGTTCTTGAGGTGCACAACCTTCTCAAGTACTTCCCCATCAAGACCGGCCTCTTCTCCCGTGTAACCGGCTATGTTCGCGCTGTTGACGGCGTTTCGTTCAACATCAAGCGCGGCACCACCATGGGCCTTGTCGGTGAATCCGGCTGCGGTAAGACCACCGTCGGTAAGACCATCCTCAGGCTCACCGAAAAGACCGCGGGTCAGGTGCTCTTCAACGGCACCGAGATCCATGATCTGCCCAAGAACGAGCTTCGCAAGATCAGGCCGAAGATCCAGATGATCTTCCAGGATCCGTACTCCAGCCTTTCGCCCCGTCTTCCCATCGCGGAGATCATCGGCGAAGCGGTTCGCGAGCACAACATCATCCCCGATGGCGAGATGGATGAGTACCTAGACCAGGTCATGAAGCAGTGCGGTCTGCAGCCCTACCACAAGGACCGTTATCCGCACGAGTTCTCCGGCGGTCAGCGCCAGCGTATCTGCATCGCGCGCTCCATCGCTCTGAAGCCCGACTTCATCATCTGCGACGAGCCCGTATCCGCGCTTGACGTTTCGATCCAGGCTCAGATCATCAACCTGATGATGGATCTTCAGAAGGAGCTCGGTCTCACCTATCTGTTCATCTCCCACGACCTCTCCGTTGTTGAGCATATCTCCGATACGATCGGCGTTATGTACCTCGGCAATATGGTCGAGTATTCGGATAAGGAGAGCCTGTTCGCTCATCCGCTGCATCCCTACACCGAAGCGCTGTTCTCCGCGATCCCCATCCCGGATCCGGACTACAAGATGAACCGCGTTATCCTCCAGGGAAGCATCCCCTCCCCCGCAAATCCGCCCGCGGGCTGTAAGTTCCACACCCGCTGCTCCAAGTGCATGGGCATTTGCGCAGAGGTTCCCCCCGTTGCCAAAGAGGTCGAGCCCGGCCACTTCGTTGCCTGCCACCTCTACGACTGAGATTAAGAAATGGCAAAGAAACCGAAACAATATGAAGATGACGACGGCCGCACGATAGCCAATATGAACGTCGAAGGCATGCCGTGGTACGATAAGGAAGCCAAGCGCGTCAGCCGCGCTCAGGCCCGTGCCGAGCTTGCAGACCGCGTTGCAAGAGGCGATGCGCTTACCGCTCGTGAGAGCGTGCGCTACGGCCTGTACGCAGTGCTTGCGGGTCTCACCGTTGTGGGATTTATTGCAGGCGGCGTATGCCTTCTCATTCTCATATTGTGGCTTATTTGGAAATAAGCCGATCGGGATACAACTCAACCGACTCTGCACACATGTGCTACCCTATGGAAAAGGCGGTCGTCGCAGGATGGCCGCCTTTTCCGATTCCTCATGTTCAGTGCTGCTGCTTTACGCAATTTTCATAAAGCAGTTTTCAAATCCGCTGTTTTAGTGTATAATTACTCAACAACTGAAGCTCTATGGGCTTCTTCCATGATTTATTGATTAGAGGTGCCGTTCGATGAAGGTTTGGATAAGGAAAAGGAAAAACAATAAAACGCTTGCTCAGTTCACTGTGGAGCTTTCGCAGAAGGAAGCATCCGAAGTGCCTGATTGGAATGAGCCGATCGGCGAAGCCTGCCAAGCGCTGAACCTCGCACGGCCGATCATAATGAATAAGCATATTAACGAGCTGCTCAGCTTCGGCCACACCGTTTTCAGAGCCGATGATTTTATCGAAAAGATCGATTTCGACAGGCTTGAGGTAGAGTTGTTTTAAGAGTGCGCCGTGCTTCGATCATTTGGATAATCTTTCCGCTCCCGATGCGTATTTAATACCAATTTGTGCAGATAATAAACGCATCAAACGGCTTTGTCGGCTTCAAGCCCACCGCCGTAGAAAAGGAGTGAGAAAATGGATACGCTTTCACTGATCCTTATTGTGATCGGAGCTTTAAACTGGGGACTCATTGGTATCTTCCAGTTCGACCTTGTGGCTGCTGTTTTCGGCGGCATGAGCGGTGTGGTATCAAGGATAATCTACACCCTTGTGGGTCTTGCCGGCATTTGGGGCTTCACAATGCTTTTCAGAAGGCATACGCGACCCGATTTCATGCATGAGCATGATGCTTGATCGTTTAGCCTCATGCAGACGGGCGGCGCAGCTTCGCGCCGCTCTTTTCTATTCTCAATCAGCCTCTGTCGGTATAAGGTTGAGCGCGTCCTCGAGGCTCTCCACGTTCGTATAGGCCGCCGGAACGTTTCCAACTATCACAGCATCCACGATCGGCGCGTCTATTCTCGCCGAAACGCTTTTCGCGCCTCCAAGCAGCAGCATCTCCACCTGTGCCTCAAGTTCGATCGATGCGCTGAATCTTGTTTGATTAACACCTGCGCTCTGAAAGCTCGAACTGAGCTTGCTTCTCACCTCGCCAACAGGATCGATGCCGAATCTGACCGTTGGGCCGACGCCGTTCAGTATCGCAATTCCGCTTGCACTGCCGAGCGGGAAACTGATCCCCTCCTGCGTAAGCGCAGCAAACTTCGCCTGTGCGCGCTCAAGCACCCTCGAGGCTACAAGATTCAGCGCTGCTGTATTCATGCTTACGACCGCGCTGCCGTCCTCGTTCAGCTTTGTTACGGCAAAGCAGCCGAACTCTCCCCCGTATTCATCCATTATCTCTTTTACCGACAAATTGAGCAGCTCGGATGCGGTCGCGGACAGCTTCCTTGAAGCAAGCGCTTCGGCCGGACGCACGGCAAGTGCATTGAATGCAATAATAACAGCTGCGAAGCAAAGCAATATGCATGCTGCAAGCTTGAGCCTTGGTCTATGCTGCCTTTTTGAACCGCCCGGCGCCTTCTTTCGGATCATACAGCATTCATTCTCCATCTTCTACCTCCTTAAGATTGCAATTGCCTGCGGCGTATCCGGTTATATCATCGTTATGATCATTCATATTCTCTCTGCTTCCGCTGTGTGAATCATTATAACTATCCGCATTATCGATCTTACAGAAGCGTAAAACCGGCAAAAATGGTACAATTTTATTAACTGTTCATATCCTGTTTGTAAATGCGGAGAAAATGTGTTATAATAAACAGAATATTTGAGCAAGCGTCTACCCCATGCTCATTATTGAAAGGATCCTCGGCGCAATGGCTACAAACACCGAAAACCCGATGGTCGATCCCGTTATCGTTGACGAGGGCGTGTCCTCCGACGGCGCAACGAAAAGATTTGACCGCAAAAATAATAAAAGCGAGAAGAAACACAATACGCGAGCCTTCGTGCAGCGCAAACGGCCGCGCAGCACGCTGCTTGCCATCCTCTTTACCGTGATCAAGATATTCATCGTGGTGGCGATAGTTGGCGTGTTTGCCATATTCGGCTTCTTCCTCGGCATAGCCAAGGCATACGTTGACACATCCCCCTCGCTCGACATCTCCGCGCTTACTGTCAATGCGAGAACGAGCTATATCTACGATCGCAACGGCGATATGATCACGACCTATGCCGGAATGGAGTATCGCGATTGGGCTTCGATCGAGGAATTCCCCGAAATGCTCAAGAATGCGCTGATCTCCATAGAGGACGTTCGCTTCTACGAGCACGGCGGCCTTGATTTCAAGCGCCTGTTTTCCGCTGTTGTAAACACCTTTATGAACTCGCGCACGCACGGCGGCTCCACCATCACCCAGCAGCTCATCAAGAAAAAGGTCCTCTCCAATATCCAGAGCTATAAGCGAAAGATACAGGAGGCCTATCTTGCGTACGAGCTTGAGCATGAGCTTCCCAAGGATAAGATACTTGAAGCCTATATGAACGACGTCTATTTGGGCGACTCGAACTACGGCTTCAAAACCGCGGCCAAGGACTATTTCGGCAAGGAGCTGAACGAGCTTACGATCCGCGAATGTGCCATGCTTGCCGGAATGGTGCAAAAGCCCAACGTGACCAATCCCCGCGCGAACACCTATAAGCGCTTCTACGAGGACGGCACGAATAAAATGGACGTTACGAACAACCGTACCGACACCGTTCTTGAAGCTATGCGCAATCAGAACAAGATCTCGCTTGAAGAATACGAGCAGGCGCTCAGCGAGGAAGTGACGATCCTTGAGGTCAGCGAACAGAAGCAGCTTTACGACATGGCCTATTTCGTTGAATACGGTATTCGCGACGTCGTTACCCATATGCTCAAGCAGCGCGGTCTTGATGACAACAACTCCAATCGAAATGCGATCGAGAAGGAGCTGCGCACCGGCGGTTATCACATTTATCTGACGGTTGATCCGAGCATACAGCAATCCGTTCAGAACATCATTACCGAATGGGAAAACTATCCCGCGCTTCGCAATTCGAATGCAAGCGAGCTTACCGATCCAACCTCCGGCATCACCTCCGCCCAGCCTCAGGCAGCGTCAGTTATCATCGATCAGCACACCGGCGAGATCATTGCAATGATAGGCGGACGTGAGGAGCCCGTTCAGAAGCTTCAGTTCAACAGGGCGTATAAGAGCTATATGCCTGTCGGTTCCTCGATCAAACCGCTCTCGGTGTTTGGTCCGGCGCTCGATATCGGTCTTACCCCCGGAACCTACATCCTCAATTCCGAGATCCCGATCGATGGATACGGCGGCGAGCGCGGCTATCCCAAGATCGGCTCAAGGCGCTATGAGGGACTTGTTAGCATGCGAGTCGGCGTTGAAGAATCGCTGAACATCGTTGCTGCTAGGGTGCTGTTTGACAGCGTTAAGCTTGAGCGCAGCGCAAAATACCTCGAGCTTCTCGGCATCGATCGTTCGAGGATCAACGTGGACGGTCCCGGTCTTGCGCTCGGCACCTCGGGCATCAGCCCTCTTCAGCTGAGCGCCGCCTATGCCTGCATCGCAAACGGCGGAATGTATCTTGAGCCGCTTTCGTTCAGCTACGTTGTTTCGGACGACGGCCAGGTCATCCTCGATGCCTCGAAGGTTCGCGAAACGCACCGCGTTTTCTCCGAAACCACCGCCTATATGCTTACCGACATGATGCGCGACGTTGTAGAGCACGGCACTGGTACAAATGCACAGATCCCCGGTATTGCAGTTGCAGGCAAGACCGGTACGAATGAAGACTACACCAGCGTATGCTTCGCCGGCTTCACCGGTTACTATACCGCTTCGCTTTGGATCGGTCACGACAAGTATGCTGAAAAGCTTGCCACCGGCTCAACCGGCGGCAGTTCAGCAGCACCGCTCTGGCAGGCGTTTATGAGCGTGATCCACCGGGGCTACTCCAACAGACCGCTGATCGACGTTTCTCCCGTTGAGCTCGGACTCGTCAAAGCGGCGATCTGCCCCGTATCTGGCAAGCTTGCCACCGACGACTGCATGGGCGACACCTATAACACCCCGATCTACGACTGGTGCAGAGAGGATCAGCTTCCCTCGGGCTATTGCGATATGCACTGCCTCGTTGATTATTGCAGCGCTTCAAACACCTTTGCGGGACCTGAATGCACCGGCTCCTCAAGGTATCAGAAATGCTTCGTTCTCATCAGGAGCGACTCCGTTTACAATTCGCTTGAAGATGAGAAGCTCTATTCATACATACCCAATGCCATCAGAAGCGATCTGTCCCCCACCGCATTCATGGCGGCTGTCATGCGCGGCCCCTCGGCCTGTACGGTGCACGGCGGCGGTGGCGGCGGAGGTCATTCCGACTCGGTCGACAGCCTGATCGCACAGGCAAACGAGCTCATGGAGACCGTGCGCAATTATCTTGACAACGTGCAGACACTGCCGCTTATTGACAGAGCGCTGCTTGAAGGCGGCATAATCCAGCTTCGCGAAGCCGTTTGGTCGAGGGATGCTTCGAGGATAACGAGATATCTTTCCGAGCTGAGGCGAAATTATACCATACTCAGCAGCCAGTATCCCCCGCCTCCGAGCTATACTGTCCCGCCCATCGTCCCGGGCACCCCTGTTCCTGAGACGAACCAGCCCATCGTTACGCGAATGCCCAGCCCGTCTCCGGAGCCTACACCCGCACCGACTCCGATGCCTACTTCGCCAGTCAATCCTCCGATCTTCCCGTGATCCGCGCTTTCTGCATATAATGTATAAGCAAAGCGGCATGCTCAGCCATCCGGCGGCAAGCCGCTTTGCAAATCCATATCAGAAAGGCATCCCGATCAGGGGCAACTCATAGCTATGATCTATTTTGACAACAGCGCGACGACGCGCGTATTCGATGAAGCCGCAACAATTGCGGTTTCCTACATGAAAGAGGGTTATTTCAACCCATCCGCCGCATATTCACCCGCCGTTTCGGTTGAGCGTGAGGTCAACCTCGCCCGCGGCCGGATCTCATCATACTTCAGGGCCGATCCTTCCGAGCTTATCTTCACAAGCGGCGGCACCGAAAGCAACAATATCGCGCTCTCGGGTACGCTTGCGCAAAGAAGGGACAAGTGCCGCATCATCACCACCGCCGTGGAGCATCCTTCGGTGTATGAGCCCGTAAATGCGCTCAAATCGAGCGGATACGACGTCGTTATCGTCGGTGTGGATGAATTCGGCAGGGTCGATGCAAAGGCGCTTGAGGCGGCGCTGACGGAGAATACAGGCTTTGTGAGCATTATGCACGTAAACAACGAGGTGGGCGCGATAAACGATATCAGCGCGCTCTACTCCATCGTTAAATCCCGCGCTCCCTCGGCGGTATTCCATTCAGACGGAGTTCAAGCTTTTTTGAAGATGCCCGCCGTGCGCTGCGATATGTACTCCTTCAGTGGCCACAAGCTACATGCTCCCAAAGGCGTTGGCGGGCTTTTCGTTAAAAGAAGCGTTAAGTTTGCCGGCGGCCAGATGGGCGGCGGTCAGGAAAACAACCTGCGCTCCGGCACCACGAACGTTCCCGCGATAATGGCGCTTGACACCGCCGCCGGGATCTATATGAAGCATCTTAGCGAGTATATGGCGGCTATGCGTGATGTGAAGCTGCGGCTCTACGAAAATTTAAGCCGCATCAACGACGTTGTCCTGAACGGCCCCTCCCCCGAGGAAAGCGCATGCTACATCCTCAATATGAGCTTTCTCGGCGTTCGCGGCGAGGTGCTCCTCAACTCCCTCAGCGAGAAAGGGCTGCTCGTTTCCACGGGCTCGGCGTGCGCGGCGCGTCATCGCGGCAAGAACCGCATCCTGACCGCGATGGGCATAAAGGACGCAAGGCAGGAAGGCGCCATCCGCTTCAGCTTTTCGCCCGATAACACCGTGGCGGAAGCAGATACCGCAGCCCAGATGATCGAGGACAGTCTCAGCATCCTCCGCAGATTCAGAAGAAGATAAACCTATATTCACAACACGAAAGGTAAAATATGGAAAGAGTAATACTTGTTCGATACACCGAGATACACCTCAAGGGCTTGAACCGCCCTTTCTTCGAGCAGAAGCTCATCGAGAACATCCGCCACGCGCTCAAGGGCATACCGAGCCGAGTTGAGCGCGAGCAGGGGCGCATCTATATAGTGGGGATACCCGAAAGCGATTTTGATGAAGCTATCGAGCGCCTCAAGGCTGTTTTCGGCATCCACTCCATCAGCCCAGCCTACGCGGTGGACAAGGATTGGGAAACGGTTACCAACACCGCTTTCGAGCTTATGGAAAAGCAGGTCGAAAAAAAGTCCGATCTCAGCTTCAAGGTGTTTGCGAGGCGTTCCGACAAGCATTATTTCATGAATTCGGACGGCATAAACCGTGAGCTCGGGCATCTCGTGCTTGAGCGCTTCCCGAGCGTTCACGTGGATATCCACAAGCCCGAGGTTTCTCTCTGCGTTGAGATACGCGAGAAGGCGTACATCTATGCCGAGGAGATCCCCTGCGCCAAGGGCATGCCCGTGGGCAGCTCCGGAAGGGCGACGCTGCTCATTTCGGGCGGCATAGACAGCCCCGTGGCCGGCTATTTCATGGCGAAGCGCGGCATCGTATTGAGCGCCGTGCATTTCTACAGCTACCCGTACACGAGCGAGCGCGCAAGGGATAAGGTCGTGGAGCTCACGCGCCTTGTTTCACGCTTTGCGGGCAGGATAAGGCTGCATCTCGTGCCGTTTACGGATATTCAGATGAAGATACACGAGGATTGCCCCTCCAAGGAGACCACAGTCATCATGCGCCGCCTTATGATGAAGATCGCTCAGCGCATTGCCGAGAGCGAAGGCGCAAAGGCGCTTATCACGGGCGAGGCGCTCGGTCAGGTCGCGAGCCAGACTCTTGAGAGCCTCTGCACCACCGACGACGCGGTGACCATGCCCGTTCTTCGCCCCTTGATCGGCTTCGACAAGGACGATATCATGGATTGGGCGCGCAAGATCGGCACTTATGAAACCAGCATCCTTCCGTTTGAGGATTGCTGCACGGTGTTTGTTCCCAAGCACCCGGTCACAAAGCCCGAGGTTGCGGACATTCGTGCAAGCGAAGCGCTTGTGGACTTCACCGAGCTTATCGAGAAGGCGATCGAGAATACCGAGGTGCTGACGGTCAAATACGAGGATCCGAAGCTTATCTGACGATCGATAATCAGCGGCGCTCGGCTGAAAATTGAGGAATACTCTCCCCCCGCTTTTCGCCGCAGCGCCGTTCTTTATAGTTTAAATTCGCAAAATTCAAACATATCAAGAGGTGAACTAATGAAGCGATTATTCTTATTTATTTTTACATCAGTCTTCTTTCTCTCGGCTTTGTTCGGATGCGCTCGAGATTCAACGCAGGTCGATAGCAGCGGTAAGAGCTGTTTGTTTGTATGCCCTCCCGGTGAAGCTGAAGACGATTCCGACAATGAAGCTGTTATCGATACGCCAATCAAAGTTATTCGATACGCCCCCGACGGCTGGGGCACGGTTTTCAAAACCATACCTCCATGCCGGCTTTCAACGATGATTATAAACGGGATTTCAGCGGCAGACGAAACGGGTGAAGTTTCGGAAAAACTCTCGGATGGCGAGATCATCGAGGGTTCGTGCATTTTGCCCGCAGAGCCCGGAACGATATGGATCGAGGTTAATTCGGATGTTTATCGCGTTTCCCCCGATAGGGATGAGTTATGGCGCGTTGAAGGGCATCTCGGCGCGGGGCGCAAGCTTGAAGCATCCGACGAGCTTATGAGATCCATCTCTGCCGCATGGTTCTATTATCCGTATAATTTTTTCTCAGGACACTATGACAACGCAAGCGGCAAGCTGGAGATGAAGAACAGTTACAGCGCCGCTTCATCAGTTGAGATCAGAATCAAGCGTATCAAGATCCAAAAATCTTCCAATCCCAAAAACAGAATAGTTTTGGAATTGATCTCTCCAGTCGATCAAACGCTTGAAATTAAGCTCAATTGTCAGCAAAGCCTGGATAATCTTGCGCTCGGCGACAGTAAGCAGGTTGAGCTGCAAGCTAATAAGCCGAAAAAGGTCGAGCTTGGCTTCGGCGGATGGAAAGATTTTTCCTATTGGATCACGATAACCGCCGATAATACCAGGCTGTCCATCACCATCAATCCATAGAGCTGTTTTCAGTCGATTCCGCTTCCTGCTGCCGTATTCTGTCGAGTGCACCGCAGGCGGCGGAATCGATTCTATTATGAAAGTGCCTTTTTTGCTTTTTTCTCATTGATTTGCGTTTCAAATGTAAGATTTTCCTTCAAACTGCGTTTATAATAGTGAATCGATTCAATAAGAGGTCGCCTATGAACGACAAAAGTTTGCTTCAACTGCTGAAGAAGGATCCGAATGCCGGCATGGATCGGCTTATTTCGCAATACTCCGGGCTTGTTTTCGGCATAGCTCGCGGCATAATGCGCGAAAGCTGCACTTCCTGTGAGATAGAGGACTGCGTTTCGGAGGTTTTTATCAAGCTTTCAACCGCTTTATCAAGCTTTGAGCCGAGAGCTTCGCTCAAGACCTATATCGGAGTTGCGGCGCGAAATACCGCGCTTGATTTCATGCGAAACAGGATAGTGCCGCAATCGCTTGATGCTGACAATGCTTTTATCGAAATACCCGACGGCGGCAATTTTGAAGATGAGCTTGAAAAGAAGGAGCTGTTTGCCGCCGTTCTTCGGGAGATTGAAGCACTTGGCGAGCCGGATTCGCAGATACTTTTCAGGAAGTATTATCTTGAGCAGAGTTCGAAGCATATCGCGGAGCAGCTATCCATGAGCGTTTCAAACGTGGACACGCGCGCGCACCGTGCCATCGCCAAGCTTAGAACCAAATTCGGAGGAAATGAATGATGAAAGAATCGATAAAAAAATGCTTTGAAAATGCCGAGATAGAACGGCTTAACGGCTGTTTTGAGAAATATGAGGGCGAACGGATGCCCAATGAAAGCCTTGCAAGGCTGCGTGAAAAGGTGCTTGGCGAAAGCGTGAAGAAGCCCGCCAAAAAGCGCGGCTTCAAGCGGCTGATACCCGCGCTTGCCGCTGCCGCCTGCCTTTTGATCGGTCTTGGCGTTGCGTATAAGGCGGGAGCTTTCAATAAACCAAATAGCGGCGTTCCCCATCAACCCGATACAGCGCAGAGCGCGAATATGGGCAATGGTGAAGCCGTGAAGCTCGAGGTAAGCACGAATACAAACGATAAGCTTGATGTAAGGAACCTGCCTTCAGATGCCGTGTCGATCTTCGTAGGTGCCGACAGATCTCCTTATTATTACATAAGGTTTTTCGAGGATGGTAACAAAGTCTATACGATAACGAGCGAGTATAGCGGCATATTCAGCTTTGACGGCAGCTCCTTCACAAGAACCGGCCCCGCGCTTTCGGACATTTTGTATTTCAATAGCGGCGCTTACGGCGGTTATGTCTACATACCCGGAAGCTGGTATTGCTGGGGTAATGACAGCGGGCTGTATCGCTTTGAGCTTAAAACGGGAAAGGTGGAAAGGTTTGTCAGCACCGATGAAACTGTGATCTCCGTTGCCGCAGACGGCCCGAATATCTATTACTCATCGCGCACCGGCTCTTGGTACTCTCACGACGAAAATGCAGCCTATTCCCTTAAATGCGTAAACGTTGAAACAGGCGAGATAAAGGTGCTGATCGATAACGCTTCGTACTCCATCTCCGATCTTAAATGTGTGAACGGAAATCTGTATTTCAGCTCATATTACAAAGGCGTTTTCTACATAACGCCCGATATGTATCTGCACTCAATATTGCCGGAAAACGTCGAAACGGTGCAAAATTTTGCTGTCGATGGCGATACCGTATACATTGAAAGATCCTTTCCCGATGATCATGATTCCGATATCTCCGTCTATGCAATTGAAGCTTTTGACCATTCCGGCAAAAAGCTGTTCGAATATGAATTCAACCGCTATTGGAACGACAAGGACAGGAAAAATAACCAATATTTCGGCGATTTCACCGTTTATAACGGCAGGCTCGTTTGCTATGATAAAAACGGCGTTTATCTGCTTGATGTTGCAAACGGCGAGCGTGAAAAGATAATGGACGGCCTATGGAACGAGCGCGATTATTTCAGCTCCTACTACCTCTCCGAAACCGTTTTCAATGGAAAGCTTTATATAGGAGTGCGCGGCGCAACAGTTTATGAGTACCATGACGGAGAGGTCAAAGAGTATGATCTGAGCAAAGAACAGACAATCGACACCTCAATAAAGCTTATTCGCTATGACCCGTACGGCTTTGGAACCAAAGTCATGACTCTGCCTCCGAGCGAGCTCACCACTTCCATAATCGACTACCTGGCAAAGAATAGAGGAAGCGGCGAAGTTTGCGAGAAGCTTTCCGATGAAGCGTTTGACGAGAACGCGAGCTATATGCCCGTGGAGCCCGGCACGCTGTGGCTTGAGGTGTATTCCGACATATACCGCGTTTCACCCGATTTTGATAAGATATGGCGCGTCGACGGCCATTTCGGCGAGGGAACAGCGCTCTCTGCGGGCTTCGCCTACAATCTGATTAAAAATGCGTGGTATGAAGATTATCAATTTGATTTCACCCCGGAAAGCGAGTACGATAGGCCGATCATCGAGAGTTTTCATCATACTTTCGACGGCGGTTCGATAGACGTCAATATCAAATCGATCGAAACAAGGGGTGAAGTCGAACCCGCAAACGCTATCATATTGGAGCTCGTTTCATCTGTGGATCTGACGGTGGATATCAAGCTTAGATGCACTGAAAGCATAGGCGGTACTCCGCAATTTGACAGCAAAAGAGTTGAGCTCAAGGCAGGTATAGGCACGGAGCTCGAGCTTGCGTTCGACGGATGGCCGGAAAGCACGAATTATCTTACGATCACCATCGGAAATATGCGGATTGAGATATATGTTTCAATGCAGGATCAATATTACTTTACCTATCACCGCGAAAACGGGGAGCTCGCTCTAAAGCGCAGATTCTCGAATATATCCGGCTTGCAGTTTGAAATACTCAAGATAAATGAAGGGCACGAAGCCGATAACGGAATGGTATTGCAGCTTACTTCCCCGACCGATCAAACCGTTGTGGTCTTAACCGCTTGCAGGCAGGACGGCGGCTATTACGCTGAAGGCGGTACGGAGATCTTCGAGCTCAAGGCAGCGGAGGATACGGAGATCGAGCTGGATCTGGATACGATCCTAACAGGCATACAGAAGGATACTCCGTATGTGATCGAGATAACGTTGCTTGACGCAGTCTTGGGCACGACTCTGCGAATCGAGGTTATGCCGTAACAACAGAGCCATGCGGCAAGAATGCTCAAAACGCAGGGCCGATCAAAACAATGTGAAATGAAAAAGCACGCTCGCGCGTGCTTTTTTTGGAGGCACCATCCAGAATCGAACTGGAGATGGCGATTTTGCAGACCGCTGCCTTACCGCTTGGCTATGGTGCCGTATTATTCCCCACTATGCAAACGCTCCCTGTGGGGAGCATTTGCATAGTGGAGCGGGAAACGGGGCTCGAACCCGCCACCTCCGCCTTGGCAAGGCGGCGCTCTACCAAATGAGCTATTCCCGCGGGATGGTGCCTCAGAGTGGACTTGAACCACCGACACAGGGATTTTCAGTCCCTTGCTCTACCAACTGAGCTACCGAGGCAAATGGCGATCCGGAAGGGGCTCGAACCCTCGACCTCCAGCGTGACAGGCTGGCATTCTAACCAACTGAACTACCGGACCACATGGTGGGAACAATAGGGCTCGAACCTATGACCCTCTGCTTGTAAGGCAGATGCTCTCCCAGCTGAGCTATGCTCCCGATTGACCGCTTCATTTAAGCGGCTTTGCTATTATAATACATTGCGTGTGCGTTGTCAAGTATTTTCGGGTCAAAGCGCGATATATTATTGTGGATCGAGCCTATCATCGGAGCGCAAGGTCTCTTGAACCGGCGGCTGAAGTTCCCCTTTTTTATCGAATTCACCGCAAAATTTCAAGCCTTCGAGCCTTGCGATCACGTTTGTAAGAATTATCGGCCGATGCAAAGCAAGCATGCCCGTGAGCGCAGCGCTTCGCATCACGGAATAATAGAGCGCTTTCGTTCGCTTTATCCCCTGCCCCATCGTTACGACCGTAAAAATGCGCGGATCGTCATTCTCGTCCAGCGCGCAATGACCCGCATGGAGCTGCATTCCGGCAAGGCGTTTTTTCGGAACCTCGGAAAGGATGCGGGAAAGCACTTGCGCTTCCTCATCATCTATGCTATTCATATTCATCGGGGCGAATCGGAACCCCAGAGCAAAGCGGATTATCTCCATATTTCCCCCTTATCTGCGCCTCTGTCAGCCGTTCGGATGAAGCCTTGTTCGATGTATCCTTCGCATATAAACGTTCAGCACGATGCCCACGCCGATAAGATTCACCAGCATATTCGAGCCGCCGTAGCTGATGAAAGGAAGCGGAATGCCGGTAACAGGCATTATGCCCATCGTCATGCCGATATTCTCGAAGATATGCGCCGTAAACAGGCCCACAACGCCGACGACCAAAAGCATGCCGAAATTATCCTTTGCACGCATTGCGATGTAGATCCAGCGGATCATCAGGATAAAGTATGCGCAGATCAATATTGCGCTTCCGATGAAGCCTATCGCCTCGGTAATGCCGCTGAATATAAAGTCAGTATGCCTCGCCGGAACGTAGCGAAGCTGTGAGAGCGTGGTATCTCCAAACAGCCCCTTGCCATTCAGTCTGCCGGAGCCTATCGCCATCTTCGAGCGTTCAACATGGTACTTTGCGTCATCGCTCACCGCAGAGGGATCGAGAAAAACGTCGATCCTCTGGCGCTGAGTATCGGTAAGGATAAATCTGTAAACAAGCGGCAGACCGACTGCCGCGGCACCCGCCGCACCGACGATATAATACCATCGTATCCTCGCAGCAAAAAAGATTGAAACGGTTATCACAAGCAGCACTATCGCGGTGCCGTAGTCCGATTGGCGAACGATCAAAAGAAACGGCACTGCGGTAAATGCGAGCGCTTTCATGACGTCCACAAAGCGGAAAAGACCTCCGTTTTCATCCATCGCCTTTGAAACGATCTTTGCCTCCATTATGATCACGGCGATCTTGCTTAGCTCGCCCGGCTGAATCGCCCTCTCAAGCGAATCGAAAACGAACCAACCGAGCGCGCCGCCGCGAACCGCTCCGAATACGAACAGAAGCAACAGCAGGCCGATTATTCCGGCATACATCAAAAGCGCAAAGTGACGATACATATCGTAGTCGACCACAAGAAACACGATCATAGCGGCAACGCCGACGGCGATATTCACTATATGCTTTTTGAGGTACTCGCGGTTGAAGTGGCTGAGATAATCCGAAAGACTCGATTCGGTGCCGTCGTACGGTTTGCTCATAACCGAGGCAAGCGCAACGATCCCGAAGCCGATTATCGCGGCAGCGAGCAGCACGGTGAACCAATCTATTTTTTTGAGGCTGAAATTCTGAAACAAGCCGGTCAATGCGCCGGGCTATCCGCCCGGCGCCCTTTCGTTCGTTGGTTAGATAATGTATTTGTCGCTCTTTGCGGAGCTCGACTTAAGCTCTTGGAGCTTCTCCTCGTACCCGGGCTTACCGAGCAGAGCATATGTTGCATTCTTGCCCTCCTCAACTCCCGGCTGATCGAACGCATCTATGCCGAGCAGCTCGCCAGCAAAGGCGGTTTGCATCTCAAACAGCATCAGAAGCTGACCGAGCGTGAACTCGTTCACCTCCGGAAGCAGGATGGTTTTATTCATATGGCCGCTGATGGTCACGGCATGCTCGGTCGCAACGCGCTCTGCGTTTATAAGCTCATTCAGAGTGTGTCCCGAAAGGAACGCAACGGCAGGAATATCATCGAAAACATGGGGTATCTCGACCGTTTTTCTGAAGTTTTCCACGCCGATGAAGGTAACCGTCTTATCAAATGGTCCGTCCGTATAAAGCTGGACCTGCGAATGCTGATCGGTAACGCCAAGCGCTTTAACCGGTGTTTGCCCGAATCGCAGCATCTTGCCGCCCTCGAGCTTCTTTTTACCGAGGGACTCTGCCCAAAGCTGCGCATACCAGTCGGCAATATACTTGAGCGAATCCGCATAGGGCATCAGAACGCCGATATTTGCGCCGTGCTTTTCCATTGCAAGCACCTCAATACCCGCAAGCATCAGCGCGGGGTTCTTCTCGGGCTCCTCGTGTGAGCACAGGTGATCCATCAGCTCCGCGCCATCGAGCATGGCGGAAATATCGATGCCTGCAACCGCCGCAGGAAGCAATCCCACCGGGCAAAGCTCCGAGAATCTGCCGCCAACGCCGTCCGGAACGACAAAGGTGTGCAGATCGTATTTCCTTGCGATGCCGACGAGATTTCCCTTCTCCTTATCCGTTGTAACGACAAGATGCTCGCGAAGGTCCTTCTCGCCGAATCTGTCGAGCAGCATCCTTGTAACGATCAGAAGCTGCGACATAGTTTCGGAAGTGCTGCCTGATTTTGTTATGACGTTGAATACGGTTTTATCAAGGTCGATAACGTCCAAAAGCGCCGCCATTCGCTCGGGATCGATATTGTCCTCGATAAAAATGCGCGGGCAGCCCGTTACGGCCTTTCCAAGATCGTTGTGATGCAGATGCGCGATCGCCTGCTGGACCGCGATAGGTCCGAGCGCACTGCCGCCGATCCCGAGCACCACGAAGTTTTCGGCCCTGTATCGGATGAATTCGGCGACCTCGAGAATATTGGACAGATTATCGCGCTCGGTCTTATACAGATCGCGCCAACGCATTGAATCCCGCTTCGAATTCGCGGATGCAAGCGCGGCCTTCAGCCTTTCGCGCATTCCTTCGAGTTCCTCGAGCGTTATTCCGTGCTCTCCCACCGCAGTAGAAAGCATATTGTTATAGTCCACGCGAATACGCATCGAACTCTTATCAACGCAATTCTCTTTCTTGCCCATTGGTATTACCTCCCAAAGCGTATCATTTTGCTTTTTTATATTATAGCACAGGCGCGGGTCAAAATGAATAAGCAATTTCAAAAAACTCAAAAAAGGAACGCCCGTCAGCGAGCGTTCCCAACATATGATCGTTTTCGATATTATTCTTGATCTCAGATGCTTTCAGGAACCTTCGCGTTCACTGCCGCGATCAGCTCCGCGATCTTGCTGTAGATGGTTTCCGCTGCGCCCTGCGCATCGATATCCTCGCGGAAGGACTTATCCCTTGCGGAGAACTCGAAGCAGCCCCTGCCGAGCGTTTTGGGACTTATGACCACGCGCAGAGGTGCGCCAAGCAGGTCCGCATCGGAGAACATGACTCCGGCGGAAACGGGACGATCGTCATAGATGACCTCCACGCCCATATTCTTCAGCTCCGCATAAAGCTTATCGGCGGCAGTTCTGACGGTTTCGTCGTCTATGCGCAGCGCACAGATCTGCACCTGCCAGGGAGCGATGGTGATGGGCCAGATGGGGCCGTAGTCGTCGCGATGCTCCTCGCAAACGGACGCGATAAGCCTTCCGACGCCGATGCCGTAGCAGCCCATGATCGGGTTTACCCTTTCGCCGTTCTCATTGTCGTAGGTCATGCCCATCGCCTCGGTGTAGCGCCTGCCGAGCTGGAAGATGTTTCCGACCTCGATACCGCGCTTGATGCTCAGCGAATGCTTCCTGCAGCTCGGGCAAATTCCGCCTTCGACCGCCTTTGCAAGGTCGATGAACTCGGTTTCGGCAGGAAGATCGCGGGCGGGATTGAAGCCGGTGATATGGTATTCCGCCTTGTTTGCGCCGCAAACGAGATTTGTTGCGCCAATGAGCGAGCGGTCGAAGAGCACGGTCGCCTTCGTATCGAGCCCGACCGGGCCGATATTGCCGGCAGCAAGATTTGCATTTTCGATATCCACAGCGGGGTGGATCTCGGCCTTGAGGTAGTTTGTGAGCTTGGTTTCGTTTATTTCAAGGTCACCGCGGATGAAGACGAGCACGAAGGAATCATCGTCATTCTTCTGATAGACGACCGCCTTGCAGGACTTTTCATTGGGAATTTTGAGCATTTCGCCGACTTCATCGATCGTCTTGGCTTCGCCGGTAAACACCTCGGTGAGCGGAAGCAGCTCGGTTTCGGTCTCGTTTTCGATGATGGCCTCGCACGCCTCCATATTTGCTCTGAAGCCGCACTCGGGGCAGAACACGATCGAGTCCTCGCCGATCGAGGTAAGGAGCATGAACTCGTGACTGACCTTGCCTCCCATCATGCCGCTGTCGGACTTGACGGCGATTACCTCGGGCAGGCCGCAGCGGGCGTATATGCGCTCATAGGCACGGTAGGCGCGCTCATAGTAGGCTTCGAGATCCTCCTGGGAGGTATGGAAAGAGTATGCGTCCTTCATCGTGAATTCGCGAACGCGGATCAGGCCGCCCCTTGCGCGTGGCTCATCGCGGAACTTGGTTTGTATCTGATAGATCTTGAAGGGATACTTCTGATAAGTACCCGCCACGTTGTTTGCAAGCTGAACGGCCGCTTCCTCGTGGGTCATGCCGAGCACCATGTCCGCACCGCTCCTGTCCTTAAAACGGAGCAGCTCCCTGCCGATGGATTCGAACCTGCCCGAGGACTGCCAGAGCGTTGCGGGCATAACGACCGGGAAGAGCACCTCCTGACCATCGATAAGATCCATCTCCTCGCGGAGGATCTGCTCTATCTTATTCTGGATGCGCTTTGCGGGCGTGAACAGCGAATAGATGCCGTTGCCGACCTGCTT
>JAFWVQ010000052.1 GCA_017523925.1 Clostridia bacterium | reverse complement strand
TGGACGGTCCGAAACGGCCTGTTCGAGGGTCTTGGATACTACCCCGCCGAGGAATTCGTTTCCTACTGCATCGCTTCGCGCCCCGGCAACGATATTATGAGCGTGTATAACGAAAAGGGCGAATGCGTCGGCTCGATCGGCCTTGCGGCAACTTCTGCGGAATACCCCGGGCTCGATCAGGCATTTGCCGTAATAACGATGGGCGAAGGCGCTTTCCGCTTCAACGACGAGGAGACCGCGAAGGTCGGCTCGGGCAAAAACGGCGAAGCCTATATCGGGCGCGCACGGTACGCCGAGAAGCTTGCGGACCTTGAAAACAGGCGCACGCTTGCGCTTCCCGCGCTCATATCCTACGACACTGAATTCCTTGTTGGCATCGTGACGGAATTCGGCGAGAACGCCGTTACAAACGAGCAGCTCACTCAGATCGCCGAAAGCGTTCGCTTCGCGCTTTTGAACGAGGCTTCGGGCGAAACGCCCGCACCCGCGCCGAGCCAAGCGCCCATACCCTACAACCGCGAGGAATACGACACCCTGCTCGCGTTCTTCGAGCTAAAGGATGAAAACGGCGTTAAGAACGGTGAGAAGTGCTTTAATGACTACGATCCGAATCAGGTCGACTTTTGGGGCGAGGATCCCGAGGAAGATGCGGAGGAATCAAGGCTGATTTGGGAAGACGGCAAGCTGAGCAGTATCATTTTAGAAGGCTTGAGTGATGAAACAAAGCTTGTGGGAAGCATCCGTTTGGATATATTCGGCTCGCTTAAGGAGTTCAGTGCGAATCGCATGATTTTTGAATCCTTCAACGGGGATTTGCGTAACAGCTTCAACGCAATCGATGAATCGGATGAATATCTGATGTTCGGATGCGAGGGAGAAAATGTTCTGATCGCGGATTTCATAACTGTTTTCCACATTGGTTCTTTCTCCCATTGCCGTTACGAAAGCACCGACGAAGAGCATGGCGGCGCGCTTGCGTTTACCGCCGATCTGACGGCCGACGGCAGCGGACATGTTGGCGTTTTCGGACACCCGGATCCGCATCACTAGATCGGAAGAGGTCTATGCGAAACCTAAAGAGGGCAATGAATTCATCGGCTGGTACGATGCCGAAGGAAGCCTTATCTCCACCGAGGAAACTATTGAAATATCCTACATCGATGAAAACGGTACGGGCGTTCACGACTTCACCGGCACCGCAAGGTTTGAGCCCGAGATCGTCGCCGACCCCTGGTACCTTGAAAAGGCATGGGAGTATGCGGAATTCGCCAACCGCGAGTACGGCTTCAACTTTATAAAGGACGAAGCGAAATTCTCAAACTACGATAAATGCATATCCTTCGCGTATAGCTCGGGCGAGGAATTTGCCAACGCGCAGTCGATCATGATCTTCTTCAAGAAGGACGCAAAGGCGGTCGCACACGTGTATATCTTCGGCGACAGCTCCGACAAGCCCGAGGAATACGCTTCCACGAGCGATGAGGAACTGAGAGCGCTGTATGATCAGCTTAATCTGTTCGCAACCTACAGCGTAACGCGGGAGGATATGCTTCGGGCGGGCTACACGCTCGACGGCACCGACGAGGACTACGTTAAGATAGCCGAATATTGCGGAAAGCTCAAGGCGGCGGCGCTTATGAGCTGCAATGAGCTTCACTATAACCATTGCATAAAGGCCGATGCGGGGAACGCCCAAAGGAATACTGTCGATTATGTGATGGAAAGAACCAATCCCGTTTATTACTGGGTAACCTACTATTTCCGACCCTCCTATCCCAAGCTGTTCACAGATGCTCACGCGGATATCGGCTGCAGCATGATCCCACTTGACGACGCGGATTATCCCGGCTGGATAACCTTCACGGGCGACGTGCTGATAAGCGAAACGGCAGACGGCTGGAGCTGTGAGCTTGCGTATATCAGCGGCTATTGATGGAGTTTCCGATGCCGAAAGCCCCGCCCCGTGCGGGGCTTTTCCTTTTGCGCTGCGCCCGTGTTCGGCTTCGTTCACGGGCAAAAAGCATTTTCAGGGTAAATCCTGTTAATATATTTTCTCGACTATTGGAATATCCGCATAAAAAATGTATCCTAATAGGTGAAGGCAAAAATACCGGTATTCTGTCGAAAGGAGAGTCCTGTATGGACGATAAACGCATCATCGAGCTTTTTCGCCGCCGCGACGAGCGCGCGATCGAGGAATGCTCGAAAAGCTACGGCAAGCTTATGAACAGCGTTGCAAGAGGCATACTCGGCTCCCGCGAGGATGCGGAGGAATGCGTTCAGGACGGCCTGCACAAGCTTTGGGAAAGCTTCCCGAGCGAGCCTATCGTTTCGCTCCGCGCATATCTTATCACCATCGTGCGCAATTATGCGCTGCTGAAGCTTCGTTCCTCCTCCGCCGAAAGGCGCGGCGGTGGCGAATACGACCTTGCGCTCTCGGAGTTTACGGACTGCCTGCCCTCCCCGAAAAGCGTTGAAGCGGAGGTGGAGGCGCGCGAGACCGCCAAGGCGATCGAGCGCTGGCTCGGCACGCTCTCAACAGACGACCGTGCGCTGTTCGTTCGCCGCTGCATAATCGGCGATCCCGTTTCGATGCTGGCAGAGGAAACGGGGCAAAGCGCGGCGAGCGTGTCCAAAAAGCTTCACAGGCTGCGCGAAA
The DNA here is from genome assembly GCA_017523925.1 of Clostridia bacterium. Classification (GTDB taxonomy): domain Bacteria; phylum Bacillota; class Clostridia; order Christensenellales; family CAG-138; genus PeH17. The sequence continues at coordinate 3,332 of JAFWVQ010000052.1, read as the reverse complement.
AGCTTCGCAAATATCTTGTAAAGGAGAATTTTGTATGAAAACGGATAATAAAACCACGAATAAGACGGAATACGCCGAAATGGTTCGATCTTCCATCGACTCGCGCATTTTGAGCGAGGCCGCGAACCACACCTTTGAAAAGCGCAGAAGCCCCGCTTCGACCTGGGCGGCAGCCGCCTGCTTCACGCTGATCTTCGCCGCCGCCGCGATTCTGCTTATTAAGCCCATGACCGAGCGCAGACAGGCGTCAAAGGTCACCGCCTCCCCCGAGGCTACGAAAACCGCGCAGACCACGCCGGATGCAAGCTTCACCCCCGTTCCCACGCCCGATATAAGCAATATGCGCATAATCTACGGCAGCGGCGATGCTTACGGCATAGATGACATTGTGCATAAGCCCGGGACCGTTACCCTTTACGGCGGTCTTAGAGAGATGCTTGCGGATGAGCAGTATAATAACTGCATTTTCGCCGTGGATATCTACATACAGGACTCTTATCCTTACTCTTATCTTTATGATGATCCCTCCGAAGAAAGCGACCGCCTCTATGCCGAGTTTCAAAACGATCCTGCGGTTGTGCGCTACAATGAGCTTTATGAGCAATTCGTTCAGGAAAATGCCGATCGCTACGATGAATTCGTTGCACGGTATCATCCTTCTCTAAGCTCATTCCACAGCGGTTATCCTACGCGCGATGTTGAAGACTCTGTGTTCTCATCGGCGTTCCGCAATCATCTTACAAGCACCGGCCAAGAGCAGTTTTTGTACGATTACAGCAAGGCGGAGCGCAAATATTACAGTAAACTATCTCAAGCAAGGAATGAAGCCGAGGTGCAGCGGCTTAGAAGCCTCGGACTTATCGTGGAGGAATACCAAGCTTACGGGCACCCGTTTGACTCGTCGTTAAGCTCCGTTTATATCGAACCCGAGTGCAGAATTTACCCCAATATGAGGCTTCGCTGCCTGCTTACCCGCGATCAGCTTTTGAGCTTCCCCGTTTCGCCCGAATTTGCCTATATCATCACGCCTACCGTAAATCGCGATGACGCGCCGGAGCCCACGAAAGCGCCGCAGACCTGGCATATTGCCGCCGATGAAAAAGAAGAGCTTGTTATCGACTTCTTCAGGTGCATTGATGAAGAACGCTTTGACGATCTTGCGAAGCTTATAGCGCCGGAGGAACGCGCGGGCTACGAAGCCATTGCCGCGCTTGCGGAGGGCAGCAGAGTGGGAGTTCGCAATATTTCCTCGGTAACCGTTAAGCAAATGAACCCGTATGAGCTGACGGACGATATGGTTTTCGCTAAGTCGCTTGAAAAGTACGTAGGAATTGACGGTGCTCGATCGGCTTACAGAGTGAAGCTCGATATGAGCGTTTACGACAACACAGGCGCTTTTGCCGATGAAACAGGCGAAACCGATCAAATCGTTCTGCTCGTAAAGAACGCAGAAGAATGGTTCGTCGGCTTCTGGTGTCTTGTAAACGATGCTCAGTCCACCGTCGACGAGGCGCAGGCGGAGCATATCATCAGCCTGCTTGCGGAGTATCATGCCGCGCAGTTCACCCGCTCGGCGCAGATCGGCGAGCTGAAGCTCTCCGAAAACGTGCTTTCGGATCTTGAGGAAAGGCAGCGCTGCATCGAGGAGATGGAAAAGCGCATCGGCAAAATAACCCGCGCGAGCGCTGCCGTTGAATGGATCGATCTCGCTCCCACTTACGATGTAAACGGATCTATCGAGAGCTTCACCGGCTCATACCTCGAGAGCACGAAGGTCGATCACGTCTCCGGCTCCGGCACCGGCGGAGGCTCGATCATGTTCGATATCATGCACACCGTCACCATCGCCCCCGATGGCACAGTGCTCCACGACTATTTCTCCGAGGCTGATGTCACGGGCTTTTCCAATAGCCCGCTCTTAGGCAGCGGCATAATTTGGACGGATGCCTTGGTTCCGGATAGCTATTACACAAGCGAGCGCTATCAGTACCTTGCGGCGGCGAACGCGCTGCTTGCGGGCGAGGTTCCCGAAAGGACCGATTTCAGCTACGGCGGTCAATACGTATCCTTCCGTCTTGAAGATGATGGATTGAAGGCTTACGTCACGGTTATCGACAACGCAACGGGCGAGGAAACGGAGATTACCGTTGCGATCATTCCGCGCGAGGTGGGCGAGCGTGCCGCTCAAAGGCTGAACGAGTATTGGGACGAATACGTTTACCCCCTCGAGCACGGCGAGGATCCCGTCCCCAAATTCGAGGGCTTCATCGGCGAAGATTATTTCGTGCTCGCTACGCTCGACGACAGCATGCAGGATCTGCAGGTGCATTGCATCTTCTGCTTCGACGGCAGCGAGTGGCGCGAGATAACCGGCTGTCCCGGACTTTACACCGACTCGGTCGATGAACGCATGCCCTACACCATATACGGCGCCTGTGTGCTCGACGAGAACACCGCCCTGCTCTGCTATTACACCAAATGGATTTTTGCCGAAGGCGCTCAGGACGGCAAGCTCCATATCTACCGCACTGTTAACGGCGGCGAAAGCTGGGGCAGGCTCGACATTGATCTGCCTTACTATTACGTCGATATGAACTACTATGCGCCCCTCACGCCTGTTTTCGATGCAAGCGGCCAACACGGCGTTATCATACTCGACAGCGGCATTATGGCAAACGGCGAGTCCGCGCCCTTCGGCTGGCTCGAAAGCCTTGACGGCGGCATAAGCTGGGAGTTTCGCAGCCTTGAGGGTTGAGGCGCATAAAAGTACAGCTTGATAGGAAAGCCCCGCGTGGGGCTTTTCTGCTGAAGAGAAGCCCGTTGGCGTGTCAGTATTCACTTGCAAGAATGAGAACGACACACCAAAAGCACTCCCCTTGAGGGGAGGGGGGACCGCCGCAGGCGGTGGGTGAGGTGGACACCTGCACAAATCCCTTTGGGGATTTGAACTGATTTCCCTAAGCCAATCAGCAAACAAATTGCTTGCAGGATAGGAAAGGGCGAAAGCGGATAGAACGCCGTGCGCGGCGTTCATGAGGTTTCCACCTCATCCGTCTTCGCGGAGCGCTGCTCCGCATCAGCCACCTTCCCCTCAAGGGGAAGGCTTTGATCTGATCTGAACCCAAAAAGTTAGACAAAAGAATTAAATCAGGCAGCTTCGAGGGCTTGCTTCCTGTGAACAGCAGGAGGTAAGCCCTTTAGCTTAGCTTTAATACGGCAGTTATTGTAGTAGTCAAGGTACTCGATCAGTTCTGCTTTGAACTGCTCAATAGAGTCAAACTCTTTCAGGTAAAGGAGTTCGCTCTTCAATAGACCGAAGAAGTTTTCTATCA
>JAFWVQ010000051.1 GCA_017523925.1 Clostridia bacterium | reverse complement strand
GCGCCTTCGGGAAAAACGGAGGCCTCCGAAGCCGCGAGCGGAAAGGATCGTTTCGTCCGCCGTCAGAGCGAAGAGCGATAAAGCCTCATCTCAACGTGTGGTATCCCGTCCTCAAGAAACACCTCGGAGCAGGTCGAAAAGCCCGCTTTTTCGTAAAAGCCTATCGCGTACTGCTGCGCGTGCAGGCGAGTTTCCTTCGCGCCGCGCCTTTTGCATTCGTCGATGCATGCGCGAAGCAGGCGCATACCGTTGCCCTTCCCGCGCTCCCTCGCAATAAGCCTGCCGATGCGCATAACGCCCGCGTCGGCTTCATCGCGGTAGATACGGGCGCAGCAGGCGCAGCGGCCGCTTTCATCGAGCGTGAAAAGGTGGACGGAATCGCGGTCGACGCCGTCGATATCGTTGTAAACGCAGTTCTGCTCCACAACGAACACCTCCGCGCGAAGCCGCAGCAGCTCGTACAGCTCGCTCACGGTAAACTCATTAAAGCTTTTGGTAATGATCTCGCTTTCCATACTTTTTTTCACTTACCTATACCATTTATCACTATAATTATTCGCTCATCTTACCATCAAGGCGTTTGCGATGATAACGCGGGGCGCATAATTATCACTATAACCATATCTCAGCCTGCTTATATGCAGCGCCGCTTCGGCGAACACGACCCCTCCCAATACAGAATAATTTCAGAAGAAATCCCATCGGGATTTCAACCTCAACTATTCACTATTCATTATTCACTATTCACTATTCACTTAATTCCTGATATGTACGTCCATCTGCGGGAACGCGATCTCCACGCCGGCCCGATCCAGCGCAAGCTTGCCGCCCTCGGTCAGCTCGAATTTGAGCCGCCAGTAATCCTTCTGATCGCACCATATGCGCAGTATCAGCTTCACCGCGCTGTCCGCGCATTCGCTCATAAGCACGGCGGGCGCGGGTTCGCGTGAGATGCCGTCGGTATTCGCCGCAAGCTCCATAAGCGCCGCGCGTGCGGAGGCGATATCCGCACCGTATGCGATGCCGAACTCGATATCCAGCCTGCGCGTGCCTTCGCGGGTGTAGTTCACGATGGCGGTGTTCGTCAGGCTGCTGTTCGGCAGGGAGATATTGCGGTTATCGGCGGTCACAAGCTCGGTATAGAAGCTCTTGACGGCGCGAACCGTGCCCTCATGCTCGCCCACCTTGACGTATTCGCCGGCGCGGATGGGCTTGAGTATCAGCAGCATCAGCCCGCCGACGAAATTGCCGAGCGCGCCCTGAACGGCAAGGCTGACCGCAACTCCGGCCGAAGCGATGAGCGCAACAAACGAGGTCAGCGGAATGCCCATAACGCCAGCCGCCGTGACGATCACGAGCGCATACAGCACAGCCTTTATCAGCCCCTCGAAGAAGCCGCGCGCGGTCGGGTCGATCTTTTGAAAGCCCTTGCCGCGCTTGATGAGCTTCACGATAAGCTTTGCCGCAATAAAACCGACGATCAGCAGACCGACGCCGAAAACGAGCTTCACGCCGTTGGTCTCAAGGATCTGTTTGATGTGCTTCCAGTCCATACTTCCTCAGAGAGCATCTCTTTTTACTAAACAATAATAAACCATTTTGCCCGCATATGCAAGCTCGATCGAAAAAAAGGCACACCGATCCAAACGCGGTATGCCGAGGGGGTGAATTGAAGCATTAACTCGCGCCCGTCCCGCATAGGCGAAGCGGGCCGCCGCAAGACGCTCTGTCAGTCCATATACTCCCTTCTGCGCTGCATCTGCTCATAGGTCTCCTTATGCAGGAAAAGGAACTTGCGGATCGCGAAAAGCACGGCGATGGCGAGCGTGCCGATCAGTATCTCCCAAGTTTCAAGATGCTGGATCACAAGATGCCTTGTAACGGCAAACATCAGCACCTCTATCATCGAGTACAGGTCGTTGCGGCACAGAAGCTTTATGAACTCGATGCCGATCATCGCGTCAAACAGGTATCTGAGAAACTCGAGCAGCCCGTTGACCTTGAAAAACTCGAAGAACGGCTCGTGGCTGATAAGATGCATCACGATGCCGGCAACGGCGAAAAGCGAGATGATGAACTCGATCACCCCGCCGAGATAAAAAACGTATTTGCGCGCCCTGTGGAGAAGCTTCACGAAGCCTCCGTTAAGTATTTTCTTCACGATCGATCCTCCTAAGTCAAAAGGGAACGGCAGATGCCGCTCCCTCCGCAGTATATTGAGTCTGTATTGCCCTTCGCGGTGCCGGCAGCAGTCAGCACCGTCGTTCGTTCGGATACTGTATTATACCGCATGCTTCGCTCAAACGCAAGCCCCTCGGAACCGATGAAGGGGCTTGCGCTATACTTGAGAGTGAAGCTCGCAAAGCGGGCTTCCGGCGATCTTATGCGCCGCCGAAAAGGCTCGCAATATTCGGGATGATGCTGGTCGCAAACGCAAAGCCGGTCATGATCAAAACGAAAACGTAGCTGAGCGTCATGCAGATCCGAAGCAGGGTGGGGGTCTTGTAGCCCTTGTTCACGTCCTTCCTCCAGATCAGAAGCACCACGAACAGGCCTGCGACAGGAGTTGCGATGGAGGTGGCGATGTTTGCAAGCAGGATGAGCTGCGTGGGCGAGCCGTTGAAGCTGTAGCAGATGATCATTGCGAAAACGAGGCAGGCGAGGCAGCCGTAGCGAACGAACTTGCTCTCCATGCCGGTCTCCTTGTTGATGCCTGCGCCGAGCAGCACCATGCCGCGCTGAGTGTTCGCAAGCAGCGAGGAGAAGCCCGCTCCAACGAGCGCAAAGCCCATGATGTACCTTGCCGCGCTGCCCATGATGGGCTCGAGCATGCTTGCAAGCTGAGCGGGAGCCTTGATGCTCTTGCCTTCGGGGAACAGCACGATCGCGCCAACGAGGACGATCGCGCCGGTGATGAGCACAACGGAGATAACGTGAACGAGCGAGTCGGTGAACATAACGCCGTTGAAAAGATCGTCCCTCTTCCACTTCTTCTCCTTGCCGAGATAGGTGTTGTAGATGCCGGTCGTGATGGCGGCGTTCGTGGAGATGAACGCAAGCGCGGTCGCAAGGCTGTTTTCGGGGATCTTGAAGCCGACGAGCCCCTTGCCGAGCTCCTTAGCGTCCGGTCCGCCGACGCCGACGAGCGTTACGTAGAACGCGATTATCATCACCACGATGCATATCGTGATAAGGAATTCGACCTTGCTGTAAACGTTCTTTGCAAAATATGCGGCCACAACGACCACTATCATTATCGCCGAGCCTATCTTCCAGTCGATGCCGAAGATAAGGTTCATGCCCGCGCCGGTGCCGGAGATGTTGCCCATCGTGAAGAAAAGGCAGGCGAGGAACAGCGCAACGCCCACTATGCCCGCGCCGATCTTGCCGAAATACTTGCGGATCGCGTGGATGGTGGGCATGCCGGTGGTGATCGCAAGCCAGTTGGAGGTCATAACGAAGGTGATGCCCATGAAGATGATGGGCAGTATCAGCCAGATCAGTGCGTAGCCGTAGTTCGCGCCGAGCATCGAAGCCGTGGTAACTGCGCCGGGGCCAACAACTATGCCGGTTGCGATGAGGCCGGGGCCGACGCGTTTTAATAGCTGCCCGATCGGCAGCACCTTAACGTCCTCGCCGATGAGAGCTTGCTTTTGTTTTGCTTCCATAACGGTTTCTCCTTAATATAACCCTTCTATAAAAACCCTCCCGTGGCAGGGTGGAGCGCCGCGGGAGGGACTTCCGGGCGAAGGGCGTCCGGATAGGATTATTTGAACTGACTCATGTCCACCTTGGGAAGCTTGCTGCGCTCGAGGCCCAGAGCGACCCAATCCTTCTCCTCCTGATCGAGGGGCAGAACAGGCTTGCGCATGAGGGCGCTGGAGAAGATGCCGCGCTGATAGAGCGCTTCCTTCAGGCGCGCATGGGCTTCGCCGGAGGGCTGACCGCCGCCGTAGATGGCCTGGGAGATATGATAGATGCGGTCGGACCAATCCTGAGCTTCCTTGAGGGTGTGCTTGTCGGGGTGCGCGAACACCTCGCGGGCGGGGCAGATGAGCTCGGGAACGCAGCCCGCAAAGCCGATCAGAGCGCCGTCCATGCCGGGGAACCAGGAAACGCAGAGGGTCTCGTCGTGGCAGGTGATGAGGGAGATATCGGGGCACTTTTCGCGCAGCAGACGAACGTCGTGCTCGTAGATGGAGGTAACACGGGTGCCCATCTTGATGCACTTAACGTGCTCGATCTCGTTGCACATCTTGATAAGGGTCTCAACGGGATAGAACGCCTTGGAGGTGGCGGGGTAGAGGTGGATGATGATGTCGATATCGGCACCCTCGGCAACGTCCTTAACGAAGTTGAAGGGAGCGTCGGGGTTCATGCCGAAGCGGAGCCACATATGCGGGGGCATGAGCAGGATGCCGTCCGCGCCGGCCTCCTTGGCCTCGCGCGCCATTTCGATGGCCTCGTGGGTGTTCTCGCAGTTCAGACCGGAGATGATGGTCATCTTGTCGCCGCATTCCTCGGCGCAGATCTCGGTAACTCTCTTGCGCTCGGCGCGGGTAAGGCCGGTGATCTCGCCGGTGTGGCCGTTGCAGACGAGGCCTTCGATGCCCTGATCGTAGAAGCTCTTGATCCAGCGCAGATAGGCGCGGAACTCGGGCTCGTTGATGGAATAATCGTCGTTGAGGGGTACGGATACCGCGGGGAAGATGGTTTTGAAGTTCTTGACCTTAGCCATGATATTGATCTCCTTTGAGTTGTTTTTTTATTTTACGATCGCTTTCCGCATCGCCCTTCCCTCGCGCGCCGGGTCGGAGCCGTGCTGCAATCGTTTGCTTAACACAACTGCATTTTAATATATTGGCACACCTGTGTCAATAGGTTTTCGCCCGCCTGCAACGAATTGCACACGCCCTGCAAAAACTTGCATACGGTTATGAAATACATATAATAAAACGGGTTTTTCGAGCGGTTTTTCTTAAATACGCGGCTTTGGGGTATTGCACTGCGGCGCGGCATATGCTATCATATGTTTATGCAAATGATTGCATAAAGCATCAAAGGAGAACGGATATGGCAACGCTGAAGGACGTCGCAAGGCTTGCAAACGTGGACGTAAGCACCGTTTCAAGGGCGCTGAACAACACCTCCTACGTCCACCCCGAAACTAAGGAACGCATCTATGCCGCCGCAAAGGAGCTCGGCTATCGGCCGAACGTCATCGCCCGCGCGCTGCGGCAGGGACGCAGCCACGTGATAGGCGTGGTGCTGCCGAGGCTTCATCTCACCATCTTCTCGGAAATATTGCAGGGAATAGAGGATGAGGCGCAGAAGCACGGCTATATGACCACCGTCTGCGTCACGGAGGACGATCATAAGCTTGAAAGGGACAGGCTCGCCCGCCTGCGCGACAGCGGGGTGGACGGCATAATCATCGCCGCAACGGGCAGGAACGGGCGCATTCTTCGGGATATCCGTGCGACAGGCGTGCCGGTGGTCCAGCTCGTGCGCCGCCAGGAGCAAGGGCTTTCGAGCGTTATCGCCGATTACGAGGCCTGCGGATACGATGCGGTGAAGTATCTGTATGAAAAGGGCTGCAGGAGCATCGGCCTGATCGCGGGCGCGCAGCACCTCATGCCCTATCGCGGGCGCTACGAGGGCTATAAAAAGGCGGTAGCGGAGCTTGGGCTCGAGGAGATCACCGGAAGCTGCGAGCGCGAGGTGAATTCCTTCGGCTACGGCTACGACAGCGCGAATCTGCTTCTGGACGACAACCCCGAGCTGGACGCGATCATCGCTGCGGTGGACGTTCAGGGCCTCGGCGCGATCCGTGCCGCCGCCGAGCGCGGGCTCGCGATACCCGAGCGGCTGAGGATAATGAGCCTCACGGGGCACCGCGTGGGCAGGATGCTCGAAACCACAATGACCTCGATGGAGATGCCCGCCTTCGATATGGGCGCATCGGCCGCGCAGCTCATCATAGATTTTCTCGAGGCGGATCCGAAATTCAAGCCCTCCGAAAGAAACACGAGCTTCTCATCCACGCTCGTTGAACGTGAAACCACCTGATCGGATCAAATATTCAAGCTTCGCCGTTGCAATTCGCAGCGCTTGCGCTTATAATGGACCTATATTGAGCGCGAAACCTTGAGCGCAGAACCTTTTGTGCGGAACCGCACGCAGAACCATGAGCGCGGAGCCTTGAACTCAGAGCCCCGCGCAGATCTATCTGTCAAGAATCCTTTTGATATTTGGGAGGCGGGAATGAACAGGATCCTTATCGTTGAGGATGAGCTTGCTATATCGGAAAGCTTGAAGAGCTTTCTTGAAGCCGAGGGCTTTTTATGCGAAACGGCGGGCGACCATGCCTCGGCGCTTGAAAAATTCGAAAACGGCGAATACGATCTCGTTTTGATGGACGTTTCGCTGCCCGGCGGCAACGGCTTCGTGCTCTGCTCCGCCTTCAAGCGCATCAAGGATACGCCCGTGATCTTCCTTACCGCCTCTGGCGATGAGCAAAGCACGCTGATGGGGCTCGAGCTTGGCGCGGAGGACTACGTTGCAAAGCCGTTCCGCCCGCGTGAGCTCGTGCTGCGCATCAAAAACGTTCTGCGGCGAACGGGCAGGGCGCGCTCGATCATCGCGCTCGGAAACGTGACGGTGGACACCGAAAAGGGCGTCATCACGAAGCGCGGCGCGGAGATCAGGCTTTCGGCGCTCGAATATCGCCTGCTGCTCAGCTTCATAAACAATCGCGGCAGGGTGATGACGCGCTCGGCGCTGCTCGAGCATATCTGGGACGCCTCCGGTGATTTTGTGAACGACAATACGCTGACGGTCTATATCAAGCGCCTGCGCGACAAGCTTGAGGACGATCCGCAGTTCCCAACTCTGATACTGACCGTTCGCAATCTCGGCTATAAGCTCGCGGGCGAAGAATGACGGGCAGGGGCGTATGAAAACAAGGCTTTTCAAAAATAAGGAGGTTCGGCGCTTCACCTTCGTCTGCGCCGCAATCGGCGCCGCCGCCTGCGCCGGGGCGTATTTGCTGCATCCGTACTGCGCGCTCGTCTGCGCGGTGCTGACGCTGCTGCTCATCGGCGCGTTCCTTTTCTTCACGGCGAAGCGATACTCGGCCCTTGCGGAGCTCTCAACGAAGCTCGATCGGCTGATGAGCGGCGGGGAAAGCGTCGATCTTTCGAAATACAGCGAGGGCGAGCTCAGCATACTCGAAAACAGGCTCTCAAAGCTCGTTTCCTGCCTGCGGGATCAGGCGGACGTGCTTCAGAAGGATAAGCTCCTGCTTGCGGACTCGATCGCCGATATCTCGCATCAGATAAAAACGCCGCTCACCTCGCTAAACCTGCTCTCCGCCTCGCTTGCGCGGCAGATCGCGGCAGAGGACGCGGTGGAGGGCGCGGACGGCGAGCAGGGAGCGGCTGCCGCGGCCTCGCGCCAAAAAACGCTTTCCGACATGCGCGCGCAGATAGAGCGCATGGATTGGCTCGTTTCCGCGCTTTTGAAGCTTGCAAGGCTCGATGCGGACGCGGTGAAGCTCAAAGCGGAATGCGTTCCGCTCGATGAGCTGATCCGCCTTTCCGCTTCTCCGCTCGAGATCATGATGGAGCTGAAGGGGCAGCAGCTCGAGGTAAACGCAAACGGCGGCGCGATCTGCGATGCATCGTGGACGGCCGAGGCGCTGATGAACATAATGAAAAACTGCTCCGAGAGCATGGGGGAGGGCGTTTTGCGCGTTCAAGCCGAGGAAAACCCGCTCTATTCCGAGATCGTGATCACCGATTGCGGCGGCGGCATCGACGGCGCCGATCTTCCGTATATCTTCGAGCGGTTCCACAGAGGCAAAAACGCGAGCGAGGGCGGCGCGGGCATCGGGCTTGCGCTTGCAAGAAGCATAATCGTTAAGCAGAACGGCACCGTCAAGGCAGAGAATGCACTGCAAGGCGGCGCAAGGTTCACCGTTCGCTTCTATAAGGGGACCGTTTGAGCCCTCCGCGATTGCGCGGGGTCGAATGTGACGGAACTGTAATGAAACTGTCACGCGCCTGTCATCTTGACAGGCTATAATTATGCACGAAAAGCGGGAGGGGCGCAAATTCAGGCAAGCTTCCCCGAAAGGAGTGCAAAATGGAATTATTGAAGGTTGAAAATCTGACCAAGGTCTACGGCAAGGACGAAAACACCGTTCGTGCGTTGGACGGCGTGAGCTTTTCCGTCGAAAAGGGCGAGTTCGTGGCGATCATCGGCCCCTCGGGAAGCGGCAAATCCACGCTTCTGCACGTTCTCGGCGGCGTGGACAGACCCACCTCGGGCAGGGTGCTTTTGAACGGGCAGGACGTTTACGCGAGCGGCGATGAAAAGCTCGCCATCTTCCGCCGCCGCGAGGTGGGGCTGATCTATCAGTTCTATAATCTGATACCCGTGCTGAACGTGACGGAGAATATGTGCCTTCCCGTGCTGCTCGACGGGCGCAAGGTCGATGAAGCCCGACTTCGGGAGCTGACGGAGCTGCTCGGGCTCACGGGCCGCGAGAAGCATCTTCCAAACCAGCTCTCGGGCGGCCAGCAGCAGCGCGTTTCGATCGGCAGGGCGCTTATGAACTCGCCGAGCATCGTGCTTGCGGACGAGCCCACGGGCAACCTCGATTCAAGGAACAGCCGCGAGATCGTGGAGCTGCTCAAAAGGTTCAATAGGGAGTATAAGCAGACCCTTATCATCATCACCCATGATGAAAACATCGCGCTTCAGGCCAAGCGCGTGATGGCGATCGAGGACGGGCGCATCGTGCGCGACGAGATGATCGCAAGATGAGCGTGCTTTCAAACGTAACGGCCAAAACGCTGAAAAAGAACCGCGTTCGAACCATCGTCACGATCATCGGCATCATTCTTTCGACCGCGATGTTCACCGCCGTGGCGTCGATAATCACAAGCCTGCATGATTTTGCCCTTCGCGGCACGATCGTGAACGGGGGAAACTATCACGCATTTTTGGAAGGCTGCGATGCCGGCAGGATCGAGGAGCTGCGCGGCGATGAGCGCGTTTCGATGAGCGCGTGGGCGGAATACCTCGGCTATGCGAATATCGGCTCGGCGAATGAGGATAAGCCCTTTCTCTGCGTGCTCGGCGCAAACGATGCGTTCTTTGATAATATGCCGGTGAAGCTGATCGAGGGCAGGCTTCCCGAAAACGAGACCGAGATCGTTGTTTCGGAGCATCTCGATTACAACGGCGGCGTTAAGCTTGATATAGGCGAAACCATCGAGCTCAAGCTCGGTGAAAGGCGCACCCTCGGCGCGGCGGCATATCAGGACGCCCCGTACGCCGGAGAAAGCGGCGAGGAGTTTATAGAAAAAAAGACCGCGAGCTTCACCGTTGTGGGCATCATAAAGCGTCCCTCGTTCGAGGGGTACAGCGCGCCCGGCTATACCGCGATAGCGAGGAAAAACGCCCTCGATGGCGGCGCGGCGTACCGATACTATTTCAGGGTCGATTCCCCGGCAAAGAACCTCGAGCCGATGCTGGAGGAACGCGGGCTCATAACGGAGGCCGGTATCAACAACGAACTTCTGGCGCTCGAAGGCGCAATCAGCAACGACTCGTTCAAAAAAACCCTTCTTTCGCTCGGCGCGATACTTTGCGCGCTCATCTTCGCGGGCTCGGTGTCGCTGATTTACAGCGCTTTTGCGATCTCGGTTTCGGAGCGCACGAAGCAGTTCGGCATCCTTTCCTCGGTCGGCGCAACGAAAAAGCAGCTTCGCTCAACCGTTTTCTATGAAGCCTTCGTGCTTGCGCTCATCGGCGTTCCGATCGGGATCGCGGCGGGGCTTCTCGGCACGGGCCTCACCCTGCATTTTCTCAAGGATATCATCGCCGCGACCGGAACAAACTCCTTTGACGGCGTGGCGCTCAGGCTGAGCGTGAACCCCTACACGCTGATCGCGCCCGCGCTGCTTTCGATCCTAACGGTGCTGGTCTCGGCGTGGATACCCTCCAAAAGAGCCATGCGCGTTTCGCCGCTCGAGGCCATCCGTCAAACCCGCGATATTGCCGTAAAGGGCAGGCAGCCGCGCACGTCGAAGCTGTTTTTGAAGCTCTTCGGCGCTGAGGGCATGCTCTCGAAAAACTATTACCACCGCAGTAAAAAGAAGTATCGCGCAACGGTGTTCTCGCTCGTTATGAGCCTCGTGCTGTTCATAACCGCAAGCGCCTTCAGCATGTACCTCAAAAAGAGCTTTTCGATATCGGACCTCGTGGGCGACGGATCGAATTACGATCTCATGTACTTTTTCGGTATGAGCTATTCGGAGTTCGAATCGGTAAGACCCGCGATAGAGAGCTTCACCGATGAGGTAAACGCGGTCATCAACGAGAACGGCGAATCGTTCTTTCTCGCGGATGAGGATGCGCTTACGGGCGAGTACGTAAAGGCCACCGCTTCGCTCGGATCGGGTGAGCGGACGCTGTTTTCCCCGAATGCGCAAGTGTATTATATCGACGACGCCTATTTTGAAAAGCTGGTCGCTAAGCTGGGGCTCGATATGAAGGCTTTCACCGATCCCGAGAACAGAACGGCGCTCGTCGTCAACGTTTGCAGAAACGTGCAGTACACTCATGCGGGACATATCGACAAGATCTCGAGCTTCGGCGCCTTCAAAAACGGGGCGGAAAGCCTGCTGCTTGCAAACTGTGCCGATTATTATAAGGAGGGGCAATACACCGAGGTGCGCTGGAGCGGCGGCAAGTTCGGCAGCGGAGAGCCCGTTGTGATCAGAAGCACCGAATGCGATGAAAACGGCCTTGTCGGCGGCACGCGCGAACCGCTCGAATTCAAGCGCGTCAGGATCGGCGCTCTGCTCGATACCGCTCCGCTCGGACTGCGCAGGTATATGGACGCGCATCAAGGCATACAGCTCGCGTTCCCCCTGTCGATGTTTGAAGGGGAATACGGCGAACTGCTGGTCCCGGTCAATATGCTTTGTTCGGACAGCCGTACTGCGGCTGTGGAGTTCAGAGATATGCTCGGAGAGCGCGGCATGAAGTTCAATCCGAGTTCGCTTTTCGATGCGCATGAGAACAGCCGCATGATCGACGGCCTTGTGACCGTGATGGACGTGTTCACCTACGGCTTCATCGTGCTGATAACCCTGATCTCGGCGGCGAACGTGTTCAACACCATCACCACGAACGTGGCGCTGAGAAGGCGGGATTACGCTATGCTGCGTTCGATGGGAATGACCAAGCGCGGTATGAACCGCATGATGAACTACGAGTGCCTGCTCTATGGCAGCAAAGCGCTTCTTATCGGGCTTCCGATCGCGTTCGTGCTGACCTATCTGATCTATCGGGCCTTGGGCATCATGACCGTGCTGCGGTTCGAGCTGCCGTGGGCGGCGATAGGCATCGCGGTGGCAGGCATCTTCATCGTGGTTTTCGCCTCGATGCTGTATCAAACGAACAGGATCAAGAAGGATAATCCGATCGATTCGCTCAGAAACGAGAATATCTGAGTAGAGCCAATACAAAAACCAAACCCTCCGGAACGGGCTTCCGAAGGGTTTGTTTTCTTGTATTGCTTGTGTTTTTATCTATGTTTATATCTATGTTTTATCTATGCTTTTATCTATGTTTTATCGGTACTTTTCCAGATGGAAAGCTTATCGCTCGAAAAAGCTTTGAGCCGGTCGGCCCGCGCGCAGGCCGCATCAGCCGACTATCGGCGCTTCGGGCGGCGTGCAAGTGAAGATAGCGCCGTTGGTGAAGCTGCCGAAGTATTCGTAGGCGTTGGAGAGGTTTTCATCGAAAACGAGCATATCTCCGTGCACAGCGAAGGTGTAGTGATAGGTGCCGGCATCGAGTATCAGCCTGCTGCCGTCGTCCTCATAGCGGAAGCTGCCCGTGCCCCAGGTGTTTGCAGCGGGGGAGTAGAAGAAGGTGTAACTCTCCTTGTCGTCCGCAAGCGCGATGTTCGCGGCGCCCAGGTAAAAACCGAGCTTGTCGCCGGGATCCACGCAGTAGAACACCTTGCTCACCTTGGTGCCCTCGCGGTAGGTGTACGGGCTGAGCCGCAGCGCCTCCACGTACTCTTTGGGCAGGTAAACCGGCAGATCCTCGCCGTCCTCGGTGAGAAAAACGCGGTTCACGGCGGTGGAGACGGCGAAACGATGCAGCTTGCCGTTCATATCCGTCGCCTTGACTTTCAGCACGCCGTTTAAAAGCTCGAACTCGGGCTCGGAGAATTCGCAGGCAAAGCTGTTGTAGCATTCAAGCCTCGCGCCGTTCGTTGAATAAATGGTCAGGATATCGCGCTTCACCGATGCGCCAAGGCCGAGATAGCAGTTCTCCTCCGCGCCGTCGCCGTCGATATCCGCGCTCGCCTCGCCGAAGGCGGCGGACTGGGTGAAAGCAAAGTTCACCGGATAGAACACCGCGCCGTCCTCAAACAGCGCCGAGGAAAGCGTGCTCGCCTCGCCGTCGAAGATGAGGATATCGCCAACGGAGCGGAAGATGAGCTCACCGGCAGTCTCCCCGTCGTCACCTGCGAAGGTCAGCGCGAATTCGCCGGTCCGCTCGCGGTATCGGAAGCTGCCGCCGTCCGCATTAACGGGGGAGTAGTCGTCCGCAAAAAGGAATTTGAGCGCGTTGAAGTCGAGCGTAAAGGCGGCATCGATGCGCGTGCTCTCGATGGCATAGTGCGCGGGATCGGGGCAGTAATAGCTCTTTTTAACGCTCTGCGCCTCGCCGAAATCGGAGAGCGGGTAAACAAGCCCGGTCTTGCCGCAGTATTCCTCAGCAAGCCTTTCGCACTTGGCGGTGAGCTTGGAGGTGTCGCATTCAAGCGCGGCTTTTTCAAGCGACTTCGGGAAAAGCTCCGAAACGTCCTTGGAATAGTTCGAGCCGAGACCCGGCTGCAGGAAGTCGGAGAGCCGCCAGCCGGTGGGGGCTGCGCCGTCCTTCTCGGCGATGAAAACGGCGGGCGCGGATTCCGAGAAGGCAAGCTTGGCGCTGCCACCCTCGCCGCGCTCGTATTCGGCGTAATACGTCAGCGCGTATACCTTCGCCGTATCGTCCTGCCTTTCAATGCTGATCGGCTCGAGGTCGGCGCAGACAAAGCGCGATTCGGATTCAAGAGAGCGGCTGTTTTCGATGATCTCGGCCTGCATGAGCAGCCTCAGTCCGGAATCGGCAAACATGGGCGTGCCTGCGTTCTTTTCGGGCGTTTCCTGCTTGGGCTTAGTCAGCAAAAGCCCGAGAATGAGCACGATCAGACCTGCTGCGAGTATGCCGAGAACGATCAGAGCGGAGCGGGAATTGTTTTTTCGCATTTTGAACACCTTTCCTTCTTCTTCGAATGAGCTTGAATGATTATATTTTACATGAAAAAAGAGCAAAGTTCAATTCCCTTTCCGCGCCGAAAAAAGCGGTATAATGCATAATGAAAACGAAATATAAACGTGAAACAATAAAAACAGAAATTACCTGCCGCTTTACTATAATTCATGGCAAATTATTAAATTTTCGTGTCAAACTTGACAGCGGGGGAGGAGGCGAATATAATTATCGCAAAAAAAACGGCAGTGGAAGGAAACTATAATGAAATGGTTCTTTGAAGATGACAAAACGCAGCCGATCCTGACGGCGGATGCGCATATTGCCTCGATGCATATCGAAAAGAAGGCGCTTCGGCCTTTCCCCGAAACGGCGATGCTGTTCTATATGCACAGCGGCGAGGAGTATCTGATCGAAAACCACGGCGGCAGGCTGCTGATGGAAAAGCTGCCGCGCTTCCTTCGCGGCGGCCCGGTGTACGCGCTCGATGAAAGGATCTGCTTCATGGATGGTGGCAGGGGGGCACCCCAGGCGGTGGACACGGTCGAAACGCTCGCAGCGCTCGGCGTGAAGCGCATAATAACTGTCGGAATGTTCGGCGCGTTCGGCGAAAGCGTCGAAACGGGGGATGTGATCGTTCCGTCAAGGGTCCTGATCGAGGAAGGCACATCGCACCACTATCTCCCGGAACCGGAATACGCATTTCCGGATGAGGCGCTTGCGGGGAAGCTCGCCAAGCTCACCGGAGCCATGCGCGCGGAGCTGGTCTCGACCGACTCCATCTACCGCCAAACCTATTTCAAGGAGCGGCTTTGGCGCGAAAAGGGCGCCGTTGGCGTGGATATGGAAACGAGCGCGATTTTCACCGTTTCAAAATGCCTCGGGATAAGCGCCGCCGCGCTTCTGATCGCTTCGGATAAGCACCCGACCGAGGAAAACGCGGGCAAATGGGAATGGCGCATGACGAAGCAGATGCGGTACGACCATTTCGAGAGCGCGCTCGCCGCAGCGCGCGCTGTCGCGCAGGAGAACTGACGGGGGAGAGCGCACCCGCAGCACGGATAAGCTGCGGCTTCGAGCCCCGCCGGATCACGGCGTATCAAAAACACCCCTTCGATCGGCATAAACGAAAAAGCCCGCGAGCTTAGCGGGCTTTATTTCGTTAGTATCGTGTTTCGCTTGATGAAAGAGCGCTTTTCAATCCATGAGCCCCATCGCGATGCGCAGCACGAGGATCGCGTCCGAAACGGTGACCGATCCGTCGCCGGATACGTCTGCCGCCGCGGACTGCACATCGCTGAGCTGGATCAGATGCATTGCAGCGCGCAGAGTGAGGATCGCGTCCGAAATGGTAACGCCGCCGTTGCTGTCCACGTCGCCGGGAAGCGTGCCGCCGCCGGTAAAGCGGGCGATAAGCACCTCGCCATAGTATTCCCCAACTTCGATATCGGGATGGTCGATCAAAAGTATTCCGTTAGGAGCGTACCAGCCGAGGAACGAGCAGCCGGGATTCTCGCTGGCGGACAGCAGCCAATAGTATCCGCTGTACTCATTGGAATAGCCAAAGGAGCAGCCGACAGTGCCGCCGCCCTCTGCACGGATCAGTTCAAACCGTATCTCGGGATTGTGCGAAAGATCGATCTCGGTCAGCAAATTGTCAAAGCAGCACAGATTTTCAAGAGGCAGGCAGTCCGAAAGATCGAGCTCCGAGATGCAGTTGCTGCGGCAGTCGAGAGTTCTCAGCGAGGTGCAGCCGCTCAGATCCAATTGCTCAATACGGTTTATATAGCATTCAAGATCGTACAAATAGGAGCAGCCGGAAAGATCGAGGCTGCCGGTGATCATGTTGTTGTAGCAATAAACGTGCTCGAGTGACGTGCAGCCGGAAAGATTTAGATCCGTCAGCTCGTTATCGAAGCAGTCGAGCCATCTGAGCGACGAAAGGCCGGAAAGATCAAGCGAAGGGAGCGAGTTGCCTTCGCAAAAAACCATCTCAAGCTCGCTGCAGCCGGTGAGATCAAGCTCGCTCAGTCCGTTTCGGGGGCACTTCAGCTCCCGAAGATGCGTATTGTTCGATAAGTCCAAGCTCGTGAGTCCGGCGTTGTCACAGTAGAGCTTGGTGAGCGCAGAGCAGTCGGATACGTCCAGCTCACCGAGCGGATTCTCATAGCACCAGAGCTCGGAAAGCGCGGCGCAGCCGGAAACGTCAAGCTCGGTCAGCTCGTTATACGCTGCGTAAACGGTCTCAAGCGCGGTGCAGCCGGAAAAGTCCAGCGTGCTCAAGCTTTCGTTGTAGCAGTTGAAAAGCGTGAGCTCCGTGCAGTTCGCAAAATCGCCGCAGCCCACGAGCGAGTCCCCGTAGATCAAGGTGATCTTGCTTATCCTCATTTCGCCGCCAATGCTCACCCATTCGAAAGGATAAATATAAACGATCTCGCCGCCGTCTATCATATAATCGTTTCCCCAGGTGGAGGGATCGTTCACGTCGTAATCGTTGTGCATAAAAGTCGTCCAACGAGCGAGCACCTCGCCGTTTTTCTCGCCGTTTTCATTGGTCTGTTCAAGGAAAGCGGCGCATTTGTCGTAATCATGCGCGTTGTAACCGTCGGGCACGGTCCACAGGGGCTCGACCGCCTCGGCGGCCGGGGGAAACAGCGGCAGCGCGGTCAGCGCAAGAAGCATGGCCAAAACAGCCGCGAATACCGAAACGGTCTTTTTGCTCATTTTTCCGTATCTCCTTTGATGAATGAAATGCTGCGGCAAATTATGAAAGCGTAAAAGCCATCCGCGCCGCAACCGGAGGCTGCCGCTTACAAAAACATAATATCATATACGAAACTGCCTGTCAACTTTCCGCGCCAAAGGGATCGTTATCCGTTTTCACCCGGAATTAATTTAAACTAACAAAGCTCATATCTGCATATCGGATCGTAATGCACGCCAACTCGCTGCGTGCTTGGTAATCGGCAACCGCCGTTTTTGCGATGAATGCCGCAGGATGAGTTTTGAATCGGAGCTTGCCTCCGCCGATAAATAGTCGCAGCAGAGCGAGCATTGCCGACGCAAAAAACGGCATCGCGCCAGATGGAGTGCAGTTTTTTTATCATCCGTCTTGCAAAACCCGCCGTTTGCGGTTATAATATAGGTGTGGAGTTGTGCCTAAGGCTTTGGCACATCTTCAAACGCGCATGGGGGCGTACATGGTTTCGACGGGGATCGTGGATGCCGGATAAGCGAGCCGAAGCCCCGAGCTTCGTTAAAAGCGGGAAACTTTTAAACATAAACGACGAATATCATTTCGCACCTGTCGCCGCTTAATCGGTGACCGTCCGCCCGCAGTTGCCCACGACTGCGGCCACGGGCGTCATTAAAGTGGGGAACCAGCCGCGGCCCGTTCCGCCCGCGGTGGGATCAAGGGACTACTGAAGCTTGGATCCTGTCGGCAGGAGCCGGGTAGAGGGAATGTTAAAAATACCGACTACGCTCGTAGAAAGTC
>JAFWVQ010000050.1 GCA_017523925.1 Clostridia bacterium | reverse complement strand
GTCATCCTTGCGGTAGTACTGAAGCCTTTCACGCCAGTACGCCTGGTTTTCGGTATTGAAAGCATACTCGTCCGCCATCGACTCGGCGGCGCCTTTGGTATCGTTCTTCGGAGCGCAGCCCCAAAGCATTGCGCATGCAAGAAGCAGTGCCGTCATTATGCTGAAAATCCTTTTCATACTAACCTCCGTTTATAATGGCGGGATCATTATATCATGATTGCTTGTATTACCGCAAGGTAAAACAGTGCTTGCATGATTGAGGGAAGCCGGTCTGAAATTGGTTCGAGTCCAACAGTACGGACACTTTTTCAGTTTCTTTGCAGAGCAAAGAAACGCAAAAAGTACACCAGCGTTTTCGGGCTTGGGAAGCCTCTGAAAACAAAAAATGGGGCTCCGGCGCGGCCGATCTTCCGCTCCGGAGCCTTTTTTCGCTTGTTTTGCCTGATTTTCGTCCAAAAAGCGAAGAAAAACCCCTTTTATCTTGGTAGACAAAAGAGGTTTCTTAGGTGGCTCCCCCTGTTGGACTCGAACCAACGACACTGCGGTTAACAGCCGCATGCTCTACCGACTGAGCTAAGGAGGAATATTCGTTTCGTTCCTCGGAACGCATTACATTATACTACTCATGATCTCAAAAAGCAACCCCGTATGCCGAGTTTAACAAAGTATATTTTTTAACGGTGCGGATCGTACAGATCTCATGCGCCGTCATCCCGGGAAAGCTTCTTGGCGTAGCGTACGGCGTCGCGCACCGCCTCAAAAGGAGAAGCGGCCTGCTCCGCGATCAGCTCGGAAAAAAGCCCGTCGCGCGCAGCAAAAGCGATCGCCTCGGCGGTGAGCTTGCCGTTTGAGGTCATGTTTTTGCCAACGAGCGCTCTTGCGGCGGAAGCGTCGCCGCGTATCAGCCTCTCGGTGTCGAAGGCCGCGAGCACTTCGCTCGAGGGCTCCGCCTTTTCAAGCGCCGCGTTCATCGTGCAGCAGCGCTGGCATACCTCGCAGCCGATATAGGTGCTCTGGCAGTCGCGTATAGCGTCCGGGTGCGCCGCCGTCTCCATCTGTGAGCGGTGGCAAACGGCATAATCCACGCCGCTCTCGCTTATTGCGCCGGCGGGGCAGGCGTCGATGCATCTGCGGCAGCCGGAGCAGAAGGTTTTCTCCGTCAGCTCGTACCCAAGCGGCCCAAGCTCCGAGACCGCGATGCTCATCAGCACTATCCGCGTTCCGAACGGTGCGATCGAAAGAAAGCCCGTGCGCAGAACCGCGCCGATATTCGCGCGAAGCAGCGCGGGTCTTATCGGTATATCGGCATTTTCGGCGCGTATTCCAAGCTCATTCAAACGCTTGATGAGCGCCTTCATGCCGTGATAGGCGGCGTTCGATGCAAGATAGTATGGGGGAATGCGCTCGCCATCGGGGAAGGGCGCATAGGGAAAAACGAGCGCGGCTATGCTTGAAGCAAAAGGAAATTCTGCGCACACGTCGGTCACAAGATGATGCGGGTTTTCGGCAAGCTCGAACCTTTCGGGCGCAAGGAAGAAGACCCGCTCAAAGCCGTATTCTTTCGCCAGCGCGCAAAATTCATCGTGCGTCATATGCCTTTTCGCTCCCGATCCGTTCGGTATCAAGTCCGTTTTCTTAAAATACGGCGGGGAATGCCCCGCCGCATGATCCTGTTTTCGCTAACTTACAAATGTATGGATAAATCACGCATTCCCGAGCTTCTCAAGCCCGAGCTCAAGACGGCGCATTGCCTCGTCCTTCCCAAGCAGTGCGGCGATCTCGATCGCTCCGCCGGGGGTGACGCTCCTGCCGCTCAGCGCGATGCGCACGGGCCAGAGCAGCGTGCCGTTCTTCATCTCCTTCTTTTCGGCATAGCCGATCAGGAAATCGTGCAGAGCGGTCTCCGTCCATTCGGGAAGCTCCGAAAGCTGCGGGATAACGTCCGCAAGGATGCCGCGGCAGATCTCGGGGTTGGTCTTGGATTTTTTATTGGTGAAAAGCTCAACGTCGTAGCCTTCGTCCATCTCGGCAAGGAAGCCTACGGTCTCGGCGATGTCGGAGAAGATCTCGGTGCGCGGCTGAAGGATGCGGATCAGGATATCCGCGTTGCCTTCGCGCGATGCGATCTCTCCAACGCCCGCCTTCTCGAGCCACGGCAGCGCCTTCTCGAAATAATCGGCACCGTCCAGCTTGCGGATGTACTCCGCATTCATCCAGCGCAGCTTGTTGTGATCGAAGATGGCGGGGGACTTGCTCAGCCCCTCGAGCGAGAAAGCCTCCTTGAGCTCATCGAGCGTGAAAAACTCCCTGTCGTCGCCGGGATTCCAGCCAACGAGCGCAAGGTAGTTGATAACCGCCTCGGGCAGATACCCCGCGTTCATCAGATCCTCGAAGGTCGCGTCGCCGTCGCGCTTGCTCAGCTTATGCGTTGCGTCGCGCATGATCGTTGTCAGATGCACGTAAACGGGCTTCTCCCAGCCGAATGCCTCGTAAAGCAGGTTGTATTTGGGCGTGGAGGAGAGGTATTCAACGCCGCGCATAACGTGCGTGATGCCCATCGTGTGATCGTCGATAACGTTTGCGAAGTTGTAGGTGGGCATGCCGTCCGCCTTGATAAGGATCATGTCGTCCAAATCGGCGCAGTTAACGCTGATATGCCCGAAGATCGCGTCGTCGAAATCAGCCGTGCCCTCGGTGGGCATATTCTGGCGGATAACGTATGGCTCGCCGGCGGCAAGCCTTCTTTCAACCTCCTCCTTGGAGAGGCTCATGCAGTGCTTGTCGTATTTATAGGTGCCGCCCTCGGCCTCAACGGCGGCTCTGCGCTCGTCCAGCTCCTCCTTGGTGCAGAAGCAGTAATACGCCTTGCCCATCTCAACGAGCTTTTTTGCGTAGGGCAGATACATATCCTTGCGCTCGGACTGAACGTAGGGGCCGTAGTCGCCGCCCACGTCGGGACCCTCGTCCCAATTGAGACCGGCGGTGCGCAGGGTCTTGTAAACAAGCGCTTCGGCGCCCTCTACAAAGCGCGCCTGGTCGGTATCCTCGATGCGCAGCATGAAAACGCCGTCGTTCTTCTTGGCCCAAAGCCATGTATAGAGCGCGGTGCGAAGGTTGCCAACGTGCATAAAGCCGGTGGGCGAAGGTGCAAAGCGTGTGCGAACAGTCATTTTAAACTCCTTATTCATATCCGCCGGGTTCGGCGAATGGATCTCGGTATCCTTTTGCGCTTCCGCGCAGAATATCAACGGATAACATGATACCATATTTTATCCGTTTTGTCACTAAATACAATCAGCTGCATGCTTTGAAGTAAAACAGCCGCCAATGCGCCTACCCGTTCGGCTCCGAAACGCGCATCACGGCGCTTGCAAGCGAAATGCCGTTTCTCTTTGCATAGAACAGAGCGCGAACAAGCCCCTCGCTCTCGAGCCTGTCGGCGGGGGAGAGCGTGAAAAGGTTCACTGCAAGCCCGTCCGATCTATACCGCCTCGGTTCTTTACGCTCGTCACCGAAAACGAGCACATCGAGCTCGTCATTGACCTGAATCTCCCAAACGGGCGTATCCTCGGGCAGAGAGAAAAGCTTGAGCAAGGCCGCCGCATCGGCCCGTATCCTATCGGCATACGGGGAAGGCGCGATGGTTTCGCCTTCATACGCTTCGAAGCATCGGGCGAACCTTGCCTGCATCGCTTGCAGCGAAACGCCCGCTCTTTTATAAACGGAGCCCATGAGATCCACTTGGAATTCATCTCCCGCCGCTTCCTGCATAAGCCTTTCATAGCCGTCAAGCTCGGCGAGGGTGACCTCTTCGCTCAAAAGCTCAAAGCGAAGCGTCACAAAGCCGAATATCGGAACGGCGATATACTCCTCAAAAACGACCAGCCCGCCGCTCCTTTTATTGATATCGTCGGATACCTTATTGATGCGTTCAAGCAATTCGGGACTGTTTATGAACAAGCTCCATCACCTCCGATCAGCCGATTCGGCATAATAATATCATATCATTAAAGCGTTTTCAAGCGCAAGAAGTCCGTGGATCGTGGCGATACCTTCATGGAGAAATCAAGCGAAGGAATCGCCTTCCGCATCATCCGTATCGCTGACGGCATAGGATAAAAGCTTCAAAGCTCCTTAACGATATTTCCAAACAGTGCTTCAGCAGCAAGTGCGATACTTGAAAGTTCATTTCTTCGACAGTCCTAATAACATCTGCCAATTCGGCTGCTGTTTGTGTTACAGTACCTCCCGCGGGCGTACCTTTATTTTCGGAAAGCGCTTTGCTCAGGAGCGCGCATTATCATACAGCCTTTTTATTTCAACCGGCAGACCGTCGGGGATCATGCTCTTCAGCCTGTCTTCGGAACCGTCCTCGATCGCCGTTTCATAATACCAGCATTTGAAGCTCAGCATATCAAGCGTTTTTTGAAGCCGGCACATTTCGGCCTCCACAGCCGCTTTCCGAGCTTCGAACATTTTCCTTCTCTGCGCATAGGTGGACGGACCCTCCGCGCACAACTGCATAAACCTCTTGATATCCTTGATCTCAAGACCGGAGGCCTTCAAACACTCGATGACGCGGAGCGCCTCGATTTCGGTCTCGCCGAACTGCCGTATGCCAGATCGCCTCTGCAGCGAAGGGAAGAGCCCTTCCTTGTCATAGTAGCGAAGCGTTGAAATCGGCAGACCGAACATCTCCGAAACCCGTCCTATCGTATGCATAAATAACCTCCCCGAATCAAAGATTGCACTTGACCTAAAGTTAAGTTCATGTGTTATACTGCAATTGTACCACGGCACCGAAGAAAAATCAACGTGGATCTTGGGAGGACTGCTTAATATGATCAAAAAAGAAGAACTCAGGCTTTCTCTTGAATGGGACAAAACGTTCCCACGGAGTGAGAAGGTCGAACACGGCAAGGTGACATTTATGAACCGCTACGGGATCACGCTGGCGGCCGATATGTATCGTCCAAAGTCTGCGGAAGGCAGGCTTCCGGCGATAGCCGTTTGCGGCCCCTTCGGCGCGGTCAAGGAGCAATGCTCGGGCCTGTATGCTCAAACGATGGCGGAGCACGGCTTCCTAACAGTCGCATTCGATCCGTCCTTTACAGGCGAGAGCGGCGGAAACGTCCGCAATATGGCTTCTCCGGATATCAACACGGAGGATCTCATGGCGGCTGTGGACTTTCTCTGCCTTGATGAAAGAGTCGATCCGGAGCGGATCGGGATCATCGGCATCTGCGGCTGGGGCGGCTTGGCGATCAATGCGGCCGCGCTGGACACCCGTGTCAAAGCCACCGTTGCTTCCACTATGTACGATATGACCCGTGTGAACGCAAAGGGCTACTTTGATTCGGCGGACAGCGAGGAGGCGAGATACCGGGCCAAGGCGGCCATGTGCGCACAGCGCTTGGAGGACCTGAAGAACGGCGAGTATAAGCTCGGCGGCGGCGTGGTCGATCCGCTGCCCGATGATGCGCCATTCTTTGTGAAGGACTACTATGATTACTACAAAACCGAGCGCGGTTATCATCCCCGCTCGCTGAATTCCAACGGCGGCTGGAACGTCATAGGCTGCGAGTCATTTATCAATCAGCCGATCCTTCGATACAGCAGCGAGATACGCAGTGCGGTACTTCTTATCCATGGTGAGAACGCTCATTCCTGCTATTTCAGCCGCGATGCCTACGCTGATATGACCAAGGACAGCAAGTATTCGAATAACAAAGAATTGATGATCATCCCTGGCGCAGTTCATACAGATCTTTACGACGGCGGGAATAAGGATGCGATCCCGTTCGACAGGATCGAGAGCTTCTTTGAGCAGTATCTGAAATGAGGCTGCGAATGAGCGTAAAAAAGCTGATCGTTTCCTTGATCGGCGCAGCATTGGCTTTCGGCATTGCCGCCTGCGGCTGCGCTCGGCAAACGAAGCCGAACGCGAGCGCAGAACCGCAGGCGCAGCAGGGCGGCGCGCAGCAGAGCGCAAATACCGCCCCGGCTTCTGATTCGTCGGTGCCGGAGACGGCTGCAGCATCGCAGAAAGTATCAAATGAAGCAAATGGCGAGGAGCATGATATGCGCATGTTTATAGGCAAAACCGAGGTTTCCGTTGTATGGGCGGAAAATGAGTCGGCAGCCGCGCTTGCCGATATGGTCAAGTCTGGGCCGCTTGTGATCGTAATGTCCATGTACGGCGGCTTCGAGCAGGTCGGCTCGCTTGGCGCAGCCCTGCCGAGAAACGATGAGCAGCTGACTGCGCAAGCAGGGGATATCATGCTGTATTCGGGAAACAGGATCGTAGTATTCTACGGCTCCAATACATGGAGCTACACTCGCCTCGGCAGGATCGCGGACAGGAGTGCTGCGGAACTTGCCGAGCTGCTCGGCAGCGGCGAGGTTACAATAACAATTATAAACGGAGGAAAATAAAATGAGCAAGGTTCTTGTTATTACAACGAGCTTAAGGTCTGGGAGCAATTCGGATATACTCTCCGAAAGGCTGATCGCGGGAGCGAAGGACGCAGGTCACGAGGTGGAGCATATTGGCCTTAAGGGCAAGCGGATCGAGTTCTGCATCGGCTGCCTTGCCTGCCAGAAGGCTCAGAAATGCGTTTTGAATGATGATGCGAACGAGATCGCCGAAAAGGTCAAAAATGCGGACTCACTCGTTTTCGCAACGCCGATCTATTACTACGAGATGAGCGGGCAGATGAAAACGCTCCTTGATCGTATGAACCCCCTTTATCCATCGGATTACAGATTTCGCAGCGTGTATATGCTGGCAACAGCGGCTGAGGACGAGGATACCACAGCCGAAAAAGCCGTATCCGGTCTCCAGGGCTGGGTGGACTGCTTTGATAAGGCCACGCTCGCGGATTCGATTTTCTTCGGCGGCGTTTCCGATCCCGGCGAAGCTGCGCTCAAGGAGGATGCCCTTAACAAAGCATACTTCTTCGGCAAAAGCATCCGCTGAGGTATCGCAAGGTATCGTTTTGCGACGCCCTTCGAATCCCTCTATCAATTTCAAAAAGAAATACCCGCCTGAAGGCGGGTATTTCTTTTTGGCGGAGAGAAAGGGATTCGAACCCTTGATACGGTTCCCCGTATACACGATTTCCAGTCGTGCGCCTTAGACCAAACTCAGCCATCTCTCCACGGCGCTTACGCCGGGAAGTATAATACTACATTACGGGGAAAAAATCAATACTTTTTTCAACGGTACATGATATATTGCACGAAATCGACAAACCTTCGGCTTCATATTGAAACAACACTCCGCGTGTGGTATAATCAAGGTATGAAAATATCAAAAAAGAAAAACAACATTCTTGCCAATACCGCCGTCGAGCCGCGTGAAACGCCGTTCGGCGATCCGGCCGCGCCCGAAACCATCACTGAAGCCGCTGCCGAAACCGTGATCGGAACAGCGCCGCAGAGTGCCGAACCCGCTGAGGCCGAGCCGAAGCATGCTTCCCGGCCGCGCAGGACGATCAAGCTTCTGACCTATTTGGCCATCCCTCTGTTTGCGATCCTTTTCGCTCTTTCGGTCTATTTCGGGTCGGACGGAACGCTCGTCAAGCTCATCGCGCCGGCGATCGCTCTTATTTACTTTGCTTTCGTAACGCTGCTGCTCGTGCCGAGGCTCGTGCTCGGCCGTGATCCTTCCGAGGTGGCTTCGTTCGGCGAACGCAGCTCGAGCAGGCTACATCCCATCTTCAAGATCGTCGTGTTTTCGCTGTTTGCGCAGCTCGCGGCGGTGGTGCTCGTCTATGCGCTGCACAGCATCGTGAACGGTGTGGATTCCGCCCTTGCGGAGGGCTACGCAAAGCTCTTCGTTCAGCCGCGCGGACTTATCTTCGGCGAGAATACCCGCAGCGCCGTCGCCTCGATGGGGCTTGCGTCCTTCTTCCTGCCTGCGCATATCGAGCGCTTGAGCGGGGAGATGTACGTCTACATTCCCGTGCTCGTTTTCAACGCGCTCGCGGTCGCGGCCTCGGCAGTATTCCTCTATGAGCTCGCCTTGTGCGATTGCAGCAAGCGCCGCGCCAAGTTCTCGGTGCTGCTTCTCTTCATCCTTCCCTCCGTTCTGCTCATCATGCAGCCGTTTTCGGGCACCGCGCCCTTCATGGCGCTTTCGCTGCTCTCGCTGCTACTTGCGCGCCGCAAAAAGCCGATCGCGGCGGGCATCTGCGCGCTGCTTGCTTCGCTTTTCAATATCCTTGCGGTGCTGCTTGCCGTGCCGATCGCGCTCGAGTGCATCATCCATTCCCGCTCCGTTTCTTCATCCAATGCGGATGAACTGCCCTCGCGCCGCGTAAAGCCACTTTCGGCAGTGCTATCAGTCGTGCTTGCGCTTCTGCCCATCGCGGCGGGCTTCATCCTTCGCGCCTGCGGCCTGAACGGTCTCACCGTGGCGGACAGCATCGGCGAGCGCCTCTTGCCGATAGATCCCCTCGGCAGGCTCCTTTCCGAGTGGAACGGTGCATCCATGCCTAATCTGATCGTCGGAGTATGCGCT
The DNA here is from genome assembly GCA_017523925.1 of Clostridia bacterium. GTDB lineage: Bacteria > Bacillota > Clostridia > Christensenellales > CAG-138 > PeH17. Next base: position 34,940 of record JAFWVQ010000050.1, on the reverse strand, counting down.
GCGGTGCTCCTCATCGTTTGGCTGATCGTCCTTTTCGGCGCCGCCAAGACCCGTTCGAGCCACACTGCGCTTGCGCTGCTGTTTTCAATGGTACCCGCGCTGATCCGCGTTGATATGACGCTCTACGTCGTGTTCGCAATGCCCTTGCTGACGCTGCTGATCGGCTCGAAATGCACCATCAAGCCCGCAAGGTTCATCGTGGGGCTTTCGGCCTTCGTCATCCTCATCCTTGCGATCTTGTTCCTATACGTCAAAAGGAGCATATAGTCTTAAAACCCTGCCGCGGTGAACGGCGGCAAACGAAAAAGCGGCGGTCAACCCGCCGTTTTATAAAACAGGAGAAGTTTATTTATGAAATGGAAAGAGCTGACAGTTGCCACCACCGAGGAGGGCGTTGAGCTCGTGCTTGCGCGGCTCGATATGCTTGGAATACAGCAGGTGAGCATCATTCAGGGCCACGACGAGGTGGACGCGCTGCTGCATGCCGCAGAAAAATACTGGGATTATGCCGAGGAGGCCGTGCTGAACGCGCAGCCCGCCGTTCAGGCGTATTTTCCGGACCTTCCCGAAAACGGCGATACCGAGCGGCTTATCAGGGAGTCTCTTGCGGAGCTCTCCGCCATGCGCGATGAGCTCGGGATCGACCTCGGCACGCTCGAGATCAGCGTGCGCACCGTTGATGAGGAGGACTGGGCAAACAACTGGAAGGCGTACTTCAAGCCGATAAACGTTGGCGAGCGCCTGCTCGTCTGTCCCTCGTGGGAGGAGGTCCCCGAGGGCAATACCCGCGCCGTTTTGAAGATCGATCCCGGCATGGCGTTCGGCACAGGCACCCACCACACCACGCGCATGTGCCTTGAAATGCTCGAAAAAAGCATTAAGCAGGGCGACCGCGTTGCCGATCTGGGCTGCGGAAGCGGCATCCTTTCCATAGCCGCCTGCCTGCTCGGCGCAAGCGAGGTGGACGGCATAGATATCGATCCCGTGGCTTCCCGCGTGGCGGTTGAAAACGCGGAGCTGAACGGCGTTGATAAGGACACCTTCTTTGTAATGAACGGCGATATCCTCTCCGATCCCGATTTTAGAAGGAGCGTTACAAACGGCGAATACGATATCGTGCTTGCAAACATCGTTGCAAACGTTATAATCGAATTTGCGTATCTGCTTCCTTCGATGATGAAAAAGGGCGGTCTGCTGATCGCCTCCGGCATAATCGACGACAGGCTTGAGGAAGTAACGGCCGAACTTGAGGACTGCGGGCTCAAGGTGCTCGAGGTCTCCTGCGGAGAGGATTGGCGCGCGGTGCTCGCCGTCAAGCCCGAAGATTTCTGATAATGCGAAGATTCTTCATCGACAAAAGCTTAAAAGAAGGGGATCGCGCGATCCTTGGCGGCGACGAGGCAAGGCATATCGTCTCCGTGCTTCGTATGGGCGCGGGCGATGAGCTGATACTGATAAATGGCTCGGGCGAGGAGATGAGCGCACGCATAGAAAGCGTTTCAAAGGATGAGGTCTCCTTCACCGTGATCGGTGTTTCCTCCTGCGCCGCCGAGCCTAAAAACAGGGTCACGCTCTTTCAAGGCCTGCCGAAATCCGATAAGCTCGAGTTCATCATCCAAAAATGCGTCGAGCTTGGCATATACGCCGTTTGCCCGGTCCAGATGAAGCGCAGCGTTGTAAAGGGCGAGAGAAACGCCGCCAAACTCGAAAGATACAACCGTATCGCCGCCGAGGCCGCCAAGCAGTGCGGCAGGGCGTATGCGCCGAGGGTCTTTTCGGCGCCGAGTCTTGAAGGATGCGCTCTCTCGGAATTCGACCTCGTGCTTATCGCATATGAGGATGAGGGCGAAAAGAGCCTCAAAAGCGTGCTCACGGCACAGAAGGCCGCGCTCCCCGAAGGCGCGGATATTGCGATTGTGATCGGGCCTGAGGGCGGCTTCGAGCCCTCCGAGGTCGAGCATCTTCTCGGCGCAAATAAAAACGCGCATTCCGTTTCGCTCGGCACGCGCATACTGCGCACCGAAACGGCGGGCATGGCGCTGCTTGCGATGCTTATGTACGAGCTGGAGGGCTGAATATGAAGATAGCAATGATCACCCTCGGCTGCCGCGTGAACCAATATGAGAGCGACGCGATGGCGGAGCTTCTGACGAATGCGGGGCACAGTATGACCCCCGATCCTTCAGAGGCCGACGTGTGCATAGTCAACACCTGCACCGTCACCAATATAGCGGACAGAAAATCCCGCCAGATGCTCTCCAAGGCGCACAGGCTGAACCCGAACGCAAGGCTCGTTGCGGCGGGCTGCTGGAGCCAGCGCAGCCCCGAGCAGGCGGCGAATATCGAGGGAGTGGACGCGGTGCTCGGCAGCGCAGACCGCTCGAAGATAGTTGAGATCGTCGAGGGGCTTTTCAAAGCACCCGCCGATGATCGCACAGATACGATCGGCGAAAGCTCCCATCCGATCGACAGCAGGATCCACACGCGCGACATCATGCGCGAGACCGAGTTCGAGGAGCTCTCCGCATCGCGCGAGGGAAGGACCCGCGCCTATCTTAAAATACAGGACGGCTGCAATAAATTCTGCACCTACTGCGTCATACCCTATGCGCGCGGCAGGCTCCGCTCAAGAAGCCTTGCGTCCGTTCGCGCGGAGGCCGAAAAGCTCGATGCCGAGGGCTTCGTTGAGGTGGTGCTGACGGGCATCCATCTTATGAGCTACGGCGTGGACTTTAAGGACGGCACGAATATCGCGGATGCCGTGAACTGCTTCGCGGGGCTTGATAATATCAGGCGCATCCGCTTCGGCTCGCTCGAGCCCCATCTGATGACGGATGAGCTGATCGCAGCCCTTGCAAAGGAAAAGCGTATCTGCCGCCAGTTCCATCTTTCACTCCAGAGCGGCTCCGACACCGTGCTCGAGCGAATGAATCGCGGCTATACTTCGGCGCAGTATCTTCATATCTGCGATTCGCTTCGCGCCGCCTTTGGAGAGGATACCGCGATCACCACCGACATCATCGCTGGTTTTCCCGGGGAGAGCGACCAGGAGCATCTTGAAACGATCGCGTTCATGCGAAGCGTACCGCTTGCAAGGACGCATATCTTCCCATATTCAAGGCGCAGCGGCACCAAGGCGGCGGCAATGCGGGGCCAGCTTTCAAACGCCGAAAAGAGCCGCAGGGCGGGGGAGCTGATCGCTGTTTCAAGGGAGCTTGAGCGCGAATACGTATCAAGATACGTCGGCAGGGTCGAGACCGTGCTCGTTGAAGAAAATAAAAACGGGCTTTCGTTCGGCTGCACCGATACCTACGTCAAAACCATAATAGATACCGAACTTCCGCCGAATACGCTCGTGCGGGTTCAAATAGATTCTGTAAAGGAGGAAAACGATGGAGAACTGTCTCTTTTGTCGCATCGCATCGGGTGAGATACCCTCAAGCAAGGTGTATGAGGATGAAAAAGTGCTCGCTTTTCGCGATATCGATCCGCAGGCGCCCGTACACGTGCTTGTGATCCCCAAGCAGCATTTCGACAGCATCCTCGATGCCGACCCCGAGACCGTGGGCTATATGCAGACCATCGTCTGCAAGCTCGCAAAGGAGCTCGGCGTCGATGAAAACGGCTTCCGCCTCGTGGTGAACACCGGCGCGGACGGGCAGCAGAGCGTCAAGCATCTGCATATGCATATCCTCGGCGGGCGAAGCATGCAGTGGCCGCCCGGCTGATACGCTTGTAAAGAAAAACCCGATTTGAACTTTCAAACCGGGTTTTTGTTTTGTGCTTTCGCCCTGCGGCTTTTACAGTATCGCGCTCAAACCGGCAAGCGCCGTCAGCATCGTGGGCAGGGAAACGATCGCGCCGTATTTGATGAAATCGGTGTAGCCGAACTCCACGCGCTGAAGCTTGAGAAGGCTCATCCACATTATGCCGGCGATCGCGCCGATCGGGGTCAGAAACGCGCCGATATTCGAGCCAGCGATGGAGGCGTAAAGCGCCTGCACCTGTGCCTCTCCCGAAACGCCGCCGCAGATCGATGAAAACAGCACGCTCATCGGGATATTGTTTATCAGATTCGCGCTCAAAAACGATGCGCCGCCGAAGATGAACACGGCAGGCCCGCCCGAAAGCAGCGCGCAAAGCCTTGCGGTCATGCCCGATCTTTCAAAAGCGAGCACTATCACAAACATCGAGATCACGAACGGCACAACGTCCCACGGCGCGCGCTTGAGCGTGCGGATGATCATCTTCGGCCTGCTCCTCTTTACGGCGGAGTACAGCAGAGAGCAAATAAGCAGGCTCAGGCAGGCGCAGAGCGAGATCAGCCACATCGGAATGTCGATATAGAGCGAAACGCTCATCAGGATTATGCACACAACGAGGTGGAAGAGCGCCGTGAAAACGTGGAAGCGGTTCTTGAGCTTCGCCCTTCCTTCGGCGGGGGTGATAGGCTGAGCGAGCTTACGCCTGAAAACGAGCCACATTATGCCGAGCGAAACGAGCGCGGAGGCGAGAGTGGGCAGGATCATCGTTTTGAGATAATCAAAGAATTCTATGCCTGCGTTCGAGGCAAGATAGATATTGGTCGGATTGCCGATGATGAGCGCCATGCTCCAAGTGTTCGCCGCCACGAATTCGCAAACGAGGAACGGCACCGGGTCGATCTTCGCGCTTCTTGCAAAATAGCAGATGAAGGGTGTGAAGGTCAAAACGATTATGTCGTTCGACGTGAAGAAGGTCAAAAACGAAACTATCGCATACAGCAGGAAAAACAGCGCCCTGCAGCTCGAGCCAGCAACGCGCAGCATACGAGCCGCAATATAGCTGAAAAAGCCCGCGTTGTCGAGATAGATCGAGATCACCGTCATCGAGATCAGCAGCACGAGTATCTTGATCGGATTCATGCCGCTCGAATTCGTGAGCCCGAGAACGACAGTGTCGATATCGAGCATGCCGAATACGATGAGCAGGACGGCGGCAAGAAGCGGCGCGAGCCAGTATATGTTGAACGACCTTCCGCGAACTATCACGGACGGCTTGAAGAATATCAGCGCGATCAGCCCCAAAAGCCCGAGCGCGGAAATAATGATAACGGGAAGCATATCCACTCCGAATTTCTTGATGCCGCTAAATTATACCACAAAATGCGAAAATTTCAAGTGAAGCGGAGCAAACGAAACGGTGCGCCCAATGTGATATTGTCACGGAATCGCATTCGGGCTTTTCGTATAATAGCGTCAAAAGGAGGTGATCCCATGAAAAAGATCACTGCGGCGCTGCTAATGGGCTTGCTCGCGCTTGTGCTGACAGCATCTTTTATCGGCTGCGGAACGGCTGAAACGGAGCCTGCATCATACAGGCAGATCTCCCAGGAGGAAGCGGCAAGGCTGATGCAAAGCGAGAAGGACTATATCATACTCGACGTTCGGCGCGACGATGAATTCCGCGAAAAGCACATCGTCGGCGCGATAAACATCCCCAACGAAGCCATCGGCAGCGAGCCGATAGCTCAGCTTCCGGATAAGGACCGGCTGATAATGGTTTACTGCCGCTCGGGCAATAGAAGCAAGCAGGCATCGGAAAAGCTCGTTAAGCTCGGCTACACGAACGTGGTCGAGTTTGGCGGAATAATCACATGGAGCGGAGAAACCGTATCGGGAAATGATTGACAAGGCAATTCAAGAATGCTTGATAAATTTACAGCAAAAACTAAATTACTAAAAACAAAACGGAGGAAAATATTATGGTAAACGTTATAACAAAGGAAAACTTCACCGCCGAGGTCATGCAAAGCGATAAGCCCGTGCTCATCGATTTCTGGGCAAGCTGGTGCGGACCGTGCAGGATGCTCTCGCCGATCATCGACAGGATCGCCGAGGATCGCGCCGATATCAAGGTCTGCAAGGTAAACGTGGACGAACAGCCCGAGCTCGCGCAGAGGTTTGGCGTAATGAGCATCCCAACCGTTGTGGCGCTCAGGGACGGCAAAGTCATTGGTCAGTCCGTCGGCGTTCGCCCCAAGGAAGCGATACTCGCCATGCTCGGCTGAGAAGGTGAAAAAATGAGCATTTTCAGCAGATTTCGCGCGCCGGACATCGATTCGGGCGTGCAGCAGTTCAACTCGACCCCGGGTGCGATGCTGATAGACGTTCGCGAGGAGGACGAGTACGCCGAGGGCAGGATCCCGGGCAGCATAAACATCCCGCTTTCGCGCCTTCGCGATATCGAAAACGAGGTCGATTCGCTCGATACGCCGCTGTTCGTCTATTGCCTCAGCGGGGCAAGAAGCGCAAGAGCAACTGCCGCGCTCGTCGCCATGGGCTATACGGCGGTGAACAATATCGGCGGCATTAGCGCATATAAAGGAAAGGTGGAAAGATGATGAAAAAGATCGTCATAGTCGGCGGCGTTGCGGGCGGCGCAACGGCGGCTGCGCGCATCAGAAGGCTCGATGAAAGCGCAAGGATCATCGTTTTCGAGCGCTCCGGTTACGTTTCCTACGCAAACTGCGGCCTGCCGTACTTCATCGGCGGCACGATCGAGGATGAGGAGGAGCTGACGCTGCAAACCCCGGAGGGCTTTTTTGAAAGATTCCGCATCGAGGCAAAGGTGCGTCACGAAGTGCTTTCGATAAACAGGGAGAAAAAAAACGTCACCGTCCGCGATCTTGAAGCGGGCGAAACCTTCGAGGAGAGCTTCGACACGCTCATCCTATCCCCTGGCGCAAGACCCGTCGTGCCTCCGCTCGAGGGCGTGAGCGATCCGCTCGTGTTTTCACTTCGCACAGTGGAGGACACGCTCAAAATTCACGGCTTCATCGAGAAAAACAAGCCCGAATCGGCGGTCATAGTCGGGGGCGGCTTTATCGGAGTCGAGCTTGCGGAGAACCTCGCCGAGCTCGGCATGAAGGTGACGATGGTCGATATGCAGCCGCAGCTGATGAATCAGCTTGATGGCGATATGGCGGCGTTCATCCATGCAAAACTGCGCTCGAAGGGCATCGAGCTTCTGCTTGAACGCGGCGTTTCGGCGTTTAAGTCGAGCGGCAAAAGCATCGAGGTCATTCTCGGTGAAGGCGAAACGGTAAACGCCGATATGGCGGTGCTTGCGATAGGCGTTGCGCCCGACACGGGGCTTGCAAAGGAAGCCGGGCTCGAGCTCGGGCTTCGCGGAAGCATACTTGTAAACGAGCGTATGCAGACCTCCGATCAGAATATCTATGCCGTGGGCGATGCGGTGCAGGTGAAGCATTTTGTAACGGGCGAACCCGCGCTCATTTCGCTTGCTGGTCCCGCGAACAAGCAGGGCAGGATCGCGGCGGACAATATCTGCGGCATTGAAAGCAGCTTCGACGGCTCGCAGGGCTCCTCGGTCATCAAGGTTTTCGATATGACGGCCGCATCGACCGGCATAAACGAAAAGACCGCGCAAAGCCTCGGTCTCAACTACGATAAAGTGTTCCTTTCGCCCGCAAGCCATGCCGGCTACTACCCGGGCGGCAAGGTGATGACGATGAAGGTGCTGTTTGAGCGCGGCACGGACAGGCTGCTCGGTGCGCAGATCGTCGGCTTTGACGGCGTTGATAAGCGCATAGACGTGATCGCAACGGCGATCCGCGCCGGAATGAAGGCAAGCGAGCTCAAACGCCTCGACCTCGCCTATGCGCCGCCGTATTCCTCCGCAAAGGATCCCGTGAACATGGCGGGCTTCATGATCGAGAATATCAACAAGGGCGTCGTAAAGCAGTTCCATTGGCACGAGGTCGCTTCGCTCCCGCGCGACGGAAGCGTTATCCTGCTCGACGTGCGCACCGAAGGCGAATACGCAAGGGGGCATATCGACGGCTTTATCAATATCCCCGTGGACGAGCTGCGCGAGCGCATGGGTGAGCTTGAAAAGGGCAAGAAGGTCTATATCATGTGCCAGAGCGCGCTGAGAAGCTATATCGGCTATCGCATACTTGCGCAGAATGGCTTCGACTGCTCGAATCTTTCGGGCGGCTACAGGCTTTATCAAACCGTTATGCAGGATAAGCTTGCCGCGGAAAAAGCGGCGCATTGCGGAAAAGAGGAATGATCTCGCGAAGCCGCGCAGCAACAACTGAAAGGAGAACCAAATGGCATCAAAACGCTTTGCAAAGGCGGACAGAAGGCGCTGTGTTTCCTGCGGGGCTTGTGAAAACGAATGCCCTAAGGATGCTGTTAAGGTTTGGCGCGGCTGCTATGCTGTTGTGAACGAGGCTCGCTGCGTGGGATGCGGCAAATGCGAAAAGGTCTGCCCTGCGGGATGTATCGAGATGCGCCTGCGGGAAGACGGGGAGAATGCGAAATGAAGAAAAAGCATTGGTACGACTACCTTTGGATATGGTCGATAATCTATTTCGCCCTCGGATTCTTTAATATCCTGTTTGCGTGGCTCGGGCTTATCGACTTCATTCTGCCGCTTGTTTTTGCGATATTCGGAGGCAATAAGCTCTTCTGCAATCATCTGTGCGGCCGATCGCAGCTCTTTACCGTGCTTGGAAAGAACCTGAAATGCTCAAGAAACAAGCCCACACCCAAATGGATGAACTCAAATTGGTTTCGTTACGGCTTTTTGATCTTCTTTCTGACGATGTTTGCATCAATGCTATATCAAACCTACCTTGTTTTCGGCGGCGCAGGCTCACTCAAGGAGGTCGTTAAGCTATTCTGGTCAATAAAGGTGCCTTGGAACTGGGCATATACCGTTCGCCCCGCACCCGACTGGGCGGCTCAGTTCGCGTTCGGCTTCTACAGCCTGATGCTCACCTCAGCGCTTATAGGGCTGATAGTTATGGTGCTGTTCAAACCGAGAAGCTGGTGCAGTTTTTGCCCGATGGGCTCGATGACTCAGCTTATCTGCAAATTCAAGCAAAGGGGAAAACAGCCGGAGAGCAGCGAAGAGTAAAACACATACCACCCAAACCGGCGTGCAATAGAATAGAAACACCTGCAGTGCGTAATGAATATATAGCATTGGCAGGTGTTTTTGTTGCAGTCATTCAGTCCGATATTCTCTCGAGCCTTCCGGCATCGAGTATTTCTATTGCGCCCCTTGAAAGCTTCACCGCGCCCTCGCTCTGAAAATACTTGAGCATTCTTGTGACCACCTCGCGCGCGGTGCCGAGATGGTTTGCTATCGCCTCGTGCGTGAGCTTGAGCGTCATTGAATCATTCAGCGCGGCTTCCTCAAGCAGAAACTTTGCTATACGCTGATCCATGCGCTTCCAAAGAAGCTGATCCATAAGCCACATCACCTCGGTGAAGCGCGAGGCGATTATGCTGTTCGTAAAGTTCGCGATAGGCGCGCTTTCCTTCATAAGTGCGCTGTAGACCTCGGGCGAAACGAGCCAAAACTCCGTGTCGCGTTCGGCGGATACCTGAAGCTCGAATTGGATGCCGCTCATCATGCAGGCGGCGGAAAACAGGCAGATGTCGCGCTCAAGAAGGCGGTATAGCGTTATCTCGCGGCCGTCGTCCGAGGTCGTGTAAACGCGAAGCTGCCCCGATGAAATCAGCACGAGCCCCGAGCATTCATCGCTTCCGCGGTGAAGGATCGTGCCGCCCGGCGCGTGCTTTTTAACTGCGGCAGCTTCAAGCCGCTGCTTCTGCGCGGCCGTGAGGGAATTCCATATCGGGAAAAACTCGGAAACCGGGATCATACTGCACTCCTTGCATGCTCGGCGCTTTGCCTTGCGTTGATATCGCTTTCATTATAGCATACCCGCTTGAACTGCACAACTTTTCCCGCAGTTTTGGTGCCGTTTTGCCGCTGTTTTCCGCCGTTTTGCCGCCAAATCGCACACCGCCCGACAGAATGCCGATCCGTTGCCAAAAAAAGAAACGGCGGTGATCCCGCCGATTCCTGCGCAGATTCCCGCGCGAAGCTTACCAGGTCTGCTGACGAAGCTGGCTCATATCCTGCTTCGCCGTCTGAATCTCCTGCTGCTGCGCGGGCGTGGTCTTGTAGAGGTTGCGCTGCCTCATCTGCTCGAACACCGCAAACTGATCCTCGGAAACCTCGCTCATGCAGTTGATGAGCAGGCTGCGAAGGTTCATGCAGCCCGATTCGGTGCAGTTTTCGGCATACTGCTTCACTGCCGCTCTCTCGGAATGAAGAAGGTCGGTGAGCAGCTCCTGCTCGGTCATGGATGAATTCTGCATATTTCGTTCTCCTCCCATTACTTCGATGAGTTCAGATAGCCGTTGAGCGAATCGAAATGCCTGCGATGATGCTCGGCGGCGGTCCTTGCAACGTTCTTGAGCTGCGGATCGGTAAAGTAATCCGCGTAGACCGTGCACTTCTTATAGAGAAGCGCCTCGGAATGCATTTCATCCTGGATGATGGAAAGATCCTTCGTGTCGATCGGACCCGATGCGGCCTCGGTGTTCCAGCGGGAGCTGCCGGTGAAGCAGCCGCTGCAGCCCGTGCCGGAGCCGTGCTGCTGTGCGCCGTACTGACTGCCGCCGCTCTGCTGCGAGCCGCCCTGCTGTGCGCCGTTCATGCCGGTGCCGGAAGGTGCGCCGCCCCAAAAGCCGTTCGAGCCCTGATTGCCGTTGCGATTTTGCATAATAATGCCCTCCGTGATGAGTTTTGCAGGCAAGCTTGGCCTGCGCTCTTAGTTTGCTCGATCACGAAGGGCTTATTCGGGTTGTTTTTCCCTTATTTGGTCAACTTTGGTAAATTGCGCTTCAAGGGCGAGGGCGCTTATGCCGGAGCCCCTGCGGAAACGGCGGCGGCGGGTATCACGATGCGCTTTTCGGGAAGCTTCGTAAGCGCGTGCTTTAAAACGTCGTCGGCCGTTTCAACGTAGATGATGTTCAGCGCGTCAACTATATCGCTCGGCACGTCGCGCACGTCCTTGCGGTTCTTTTCGGGCACGAGCACGGTGTCCACGCCGGCACGCAGCGCCGCAAGCAGCTTCTCCCGAAGGCCGCCGATAGGCAGCACGCGGCCGCGAAGCGTGATCTCGCCCGTCATAGCAAGCCTTGCGCGAACGGGGATGCCCGTCAGCGCGCTCGTCACGGCGGTGAACAGCGTTATGCCTGCAGAGGGGCCGTCCTTGGGTACCGCGCCCTCGGGCAGATGCACGTGGATATCCGTTTTGCCGTAGAAATCGTCGGGAATGTTCAGCAGAGCGGCGCGCTCCCTGATGCAGGTGATCGCCGCCTGAGCGCTCTCCTGCATAACGTTTCCGAGCTGACCCGTTAGCTGCAGCTTGCCGGTGCCGGGCAGGATCGCAGCCTCAACGGTCAGCATCTCGCCGCCCATGCTCGTCCACGCAAGCCCGTTCACCAGACCCACCTGCGGCTCCGCATCGGCAAGGTCGTAGGAATAAACCGGGGTGCCGAGGTACTCCTCGAGCTTCTTTTTCGTAACGTTTATGCGCTTTTTGCCGCCCGCGATCTCCACTGCGGCCTTGCGGCAGACGGCGGCTATGCGCCTCTCGAGGTTTCGAACGCCCGACTCGCGCGTGTAGCAGTTGACGATCTCCGCAAGGCTCTCCTTCGGGATGCTCAGCATGCTGCGCTTGAAGCCGTGCTTGTCAAGCTGTCTCGGAACGAGGTGTCGATTGGCGATCTCCACCTTCTCGCTCGCAAGATAGCTCGGCACCTCGATGATCTCCATGCGGTCGAGCAGGGGGCGGGGGATGCCGGCCTTGTCGTTCGCGGTGGTGATGAAAAGCACCTTCGAAAGATCGTAGGGCATCTCGAGAAAGTGATCGCGGAATTCAGAATTCTGCGCGCTGTCGAGAACCTCGAGCATCGCGGCGGCGGGGTCGCCGTGGAAGGAATCTGCGCCAAGCTTGTCTATCTCATCGAAGAGCAGCACGGGGTTCACGGTCTGCGCCTGGCGCATCGCTGCGATTATGCGGCCCGGCATTGCGCCGATATAGGTGCGCCTGTGGCCGCGTATCTCCGCCTCATCGTGGATGCCGCCAAGGCTCATGCGAACGAACTTCCTGCCGAGCGCCCTTGCGATGGAGGAGGAAACGGAGGTCTTGCCGACGCCCGGAGGGCCGACGAAGCAGATTATCTGGCCGTTGACCTTGCCGGTGAGCCTTGCAACGGCGATGAATTCGAGTATCCTTTCCTTGACCTTCTCAAGCCCGTAATGATCCTCGTCGAGCACCTGCCTTGCGTGGTCGATATCAAGATCGTCCTCGCTCATCTCGGTGTAGGGAAGGCTGAGAAGCGTGTCGATATAGGTGCGCATGGAGGGCGTTTCGTGTGAGCTTGCCGGAAGCAGAGCGAAGCGCTCGATTTCCTTTTCGAGCTTCTTTCGGATCTCGTCCGGGAATGTGCGCTCGTCGAGCCTGCGCCGGAAATCCTCGGCTTCGGACTGCTCGTCCTCACCAAGCTCCTTCTTGACCGCCTTCATCTGCTCGCGCAGATAGTATTCGCGCTGGTTGCGGTCGATCTGCTCCTTGACGTTCTCGTCAATGAGCTGCTTGATCTTGATGACCTCCTCCTCGCGCTTGAGCATATTCACAAGCGCTATCGCCCGCTCGGTGTAGGTCTCCGCCTCGAGTATTGCCTGGCGGTCGGCCGTTTCGAGCAGGAATACGTTTGCAACGCGGTAGGCGAACTCAACGTCGTTCGAGCTTCTGCCGATGAAGGCAAGCGTGGTCTTGAGCTGGTTGTTGCCGATGGATTCAACGTACTGCGCGCATCTTTCCTCGATCATGCTCCTCAGCTCGGAGGCGGACTCGGCTGCACTCGGCTCCTCGTTTTCATAGCATTCTACGTCCGCACGGAGGAACTCGCCGCCCTCCTTGAATTCAACGATCTTGGCGCGGCTCTGCCCCGAAACGAGCAGGCGCAGCGAACCGCCGTCGAGCTTCTCGATATTCTTTATACGGCAAAGGCAGCCGTAGGTGTGGATGTCGAAGGGGTCAACGTCTATACGCTTGGAGTCATGCTGTGCCGCAAGCATAACAAGCCCGCCGCTGCTGCCTGCTGCCCTTGCCGCAAGCACGCTCTTCTCCCTTCCAACGTCGAAGCTGATCGCGGAATAGGGAAGCACAACGAGCCCTCTGAGCGGTATTACAGGGATATTCTCATAAACGGAAACATTCATATGTTCTCCTCGCTTTCGTGCAATCATTCAAGGAGCGGAAGCTGCTGCTCCCGCTTACATTGTGAATAGATTATAACTCAAAATTCGATTTTTCTCAACACGCAAATTATGACTTTTGAGGAACTTTTGCGAAACAATGCCACCAAAAAGACAAAAAGGCATCGCCGCTGCGCTTACCTTTTCGTTTTATTATCGGGTTATGACCCACGAATTTGCATGTGAAACGTAATGATCGTATGCATCAAAATGACGGATATCGGCACGAGGCCGGACCCGCGAACAGCGCGTGAAAACGCATCATTCCGGGTTGGAGAGCTGACCGCGCTCCTCGAGGTATTCGATTATCTCCTCCGCAGCCGCCTTGTTGTCGATGCTCATGATAGCGTTGCTGAGAGCGCCGCGCTCCGCCCGGCAGCCCTTGAGCACGGCTGAAAGCTGCGAAACGAGCGAGGTGTCGATCGAATCCGAAAACAGCATCAGCTTGGAGATCCTGCCGTTTTTGATGGTGAAATGCATCTGCACCTCGCCGAAGGAGAAGCGATGCTCATGAGCGCTCGCGCATTCGGGCGTTTTGCCGAAGCGCCATTCCCAGGAGATCTGCTGCTGCGTGCGGTACTCGATGTTTGAAAGCACGGTATCGCTGACGGGATAATCCTCCGCCTCACCATATTCCTCGATGAAGCTCTCTACGAGCAGCTTACGAACCGTATCCACATCGAGCCCGGGCACGATGTCCGCAATATTGCATACCCTCGAGCGAACGCTCTCAACGCCCTTCGCTATCAGCTTTTCCTTGGAAACGTTGAGATAGTTTCCAAGCCTTGTAAGGTCCGAGTTCACGAGCAGGGTGCCGTGATGCGCGCGGTTTCCCTTCGAAAACCCGTAGGCGTTTCCGGAGACCTTCTTTCCGTCGATCAGGATATCGTTCCTGCCTGAAAGCTCCGGCTCGAGTCCGAGCTTCCTAAGAGCGCTCAAGATCACGGAAAACTGTCTCTGCTGATCGTAATCCTTCTCCGAAGTGATGAAGGAGAAATTGAGATTGCCCTTGTCGTGGAAAACGGCGCCGCCGCCGGTATGCCTGCGAACGAGCTGAACGCCGTCGCGCTCCATGTCCATGAGCTTGCATTCGCGCCAGGCGTTTTGGTTCCTGCCGATGATGACGGCGTTTTCGTTGACATACGTATAGAGCAGCATATCGCCCTTTTGCAGCGTGTCGAGAAACAGCCCGTCCGCCGCAAGGTTCGCATAGCCGTCAAACGTTGTCGAATTATAATAGTAAATAGCCAAGAAAACTCCTCAGCGGAATATATCCGCTTCTTTATAATAGTGTGATAATAAAAGTCCTGCCAAGCTTGCGGCATGGCAGGACTAACACTGAACTATTGAATAGAGCCTATCAGTCTGCGGATCTGCCGCAGCACTTTTTATACTTCTTTCCGCTCCCGCAGGGGCAGGGATCGTTGGGGCCAACCTTGGCCTCCTTGTTGACGTACTGCTTGGAAACGCGCCAGGACTTGGTGATCTCCCTGCGCTTTTCCTCGCTGAGCACGCCGTTCCACTCCTTGAGCTCGTACAGCCAGTCGGCCTTCGCTTCATGCATGTTGAAATAGAGCTTCTCTAAGTCTATGTCAAGCACGATCGCGGTGTCGGCCTCGATCGAATCGATATCAAGGGGGGTGGTGAGGCTGGTGTTTATGCCGTCGAGGAAGCCGCCGAAGGTCGCCTCGCTCATGTTGAAGCGCGCGGCAAGCTCTCCCGCCTTGCCCTCGTAGCGAACCGAGGTGTCGGAAAGGATCGTCTTATATGCCTCGGTCTCCGAAGCAAAATAGTTGTTCCAGAACGCTCTTACCTCGGCATCCTCATCGGAGCCCTCGGCAAGCTTGCGCCACTGCTCGATAAGAGTCATAGTTATCTCCGTAGTTTTTATTTTACAAGAGGCTTATGCAAGCAGCATCTCGAGCCTCTCGCGGATCTTCTTGATGAAGCCGTCGGTGGTGCAGACGGTCTTCTTATCCATATCGGCAAGAAGCGCAAGGTCCTTGGTCATGAAGCCGGAGGCGATGGTCTCAAGGGAGGCCTGCTCGAGCTTGTTTGCGAATTCGACCAGCTCGGGGATCTCGTCCAGCTCACCCCTCTTGCGAAGCGCGCCGCTCCATGCGAAGATGGTGGCCATGGAGTTGGTGGAGGTGGACTCGCCCTCAAGGTGCTTGTAGTAATGCTTGGTAACGGTGCCGTGTGCCGCCTCGTACTCGTAGTTGCCGTCGGGCGAAACCAGAACGCTGGTCATCATCGCGAGGCTGCCGAAGGCGGTTGCGACCATGTCGCTCATAACGTCGCCGTCGTAGTTCTTGAGCGCCCAGATGAAGCCGCCGTTGGAGCGGATAACGCGGGCGACCGCATCGTCGATCAGGGTGTAGAAATACTCGAGACCGAGCTTTTCGAATTCGGCCTTGTACTTCTCGTCGTAGATCCTCTGGAAGATATCCTTGAAGGTGTGATCGTACTTCTTGGAGATGGTGTCCTTGGTGGAGAACCACAGATCCTGCTTGGTGGAGATAGCGTACTGGAAGCAGGCGTTTGCGAAGCTCTCGATGGAGTCGTCCTTATTGTAGGTGCCCATAAGAACGCCGGGGGTCTTGAACTCGAACACGGTCTCATCGAAGGTCACGTTGCCCTCTGCATCGGTGAACTTGATCTCGGCTCTGCCGGGGCCGGGTACGCGGTATTCCTGGCACTTGTAGATATCGCCGTATGCGTGACGTGCGATGGTGATGGGCTTGTTCCAGCTCCGAACGGAGGGCTTGAGGCAGTCCATGGTGATGGGAGCTCTAAAAACGGTGCCGTCGAGAATGGCGCGGATGGTGCCGTTGGGGCTCTTATACATCCTCTTGAGGTTGTACTCGGTCATGCGCTGAGCGTTCGGGGTGATGGTGGCGCACTTGACGCCAACGCCGTACTTCTTGCAGGCTTCGGCCGCTTCAACGGTGATCTGATCGTCGGTCTCATCCCTCTTAACGAGGCCAAGGTCGTAGTACTCGGTCTTGAGATCGACAAAGGGAAGAATGAGCTCGTCCTTGAGCATCTTCCAGATGATCCTGGTCATTTCGTCGCCGTCCATCTCTACAAGGGGGGTCTTCATTTGAATCTTCTGCATTGTGGGTCTCCTTAGGATGATGATTGCTTGAATTTTTTTATTTATTATCAATTTGGCGCACGAAGCAAAAGGCTCGATGCGCCAAAGTAATAATCTATTGAATTATGCTGAAAACGCGATTATGCATTCTCGGGAAGCTCGCTGGTGCAGTGGGGGCAGCGGGTTGCGTCGTCCGCGATGTCGCCCTTGCAGAAGGGGCACTTGCGGG
Organism: Clostridia bacterium; assembly: GCA_017523925.1. Taxonomy (GTDB): domain Bacteria; phylum Bacillota; class Clostridia; order Christensenellales; family CAG-138; genus PeH17. The sequence continues at coordinate 18,477 of JAFWVQ010000050.1, read as the reverse complement.
AGGGCTTGGGCTCTTCCTTCTTAACTACCTTGTTGATAGCCTTAACAACGAAGAAGATGATCAGAGCGATCAGAAGGAAGTTGATGATAGCGCCGATGAACTTGCCGTAGGTAAGCACGTTTGCGCCGAGCTCAGCAGCTTCGGTCGCGGTCTTGCCCGCGAGGTCAACGCCTTCAACGCCCTTGAGAAGGATGTACTTCTCGTTGAGGTCGGAGCCCTTGAAGACGAGGCCGATGAGCGGCATGAAGATGTCGTTCACCAAAGAGGTTACGATCGCACCGAAAGCGCCGCCGATCATGACACCGACTGCAAGGTCCATGACGTTGCCCTTGAATGCGAACTTCTTAAATTCTTTCCACATATTTTCTACCTCCTTTACGGTATAATATAACTATACTCCTTTTTTTTTCCGATTTCAATAGTTCTTGAGAATATACCGCCTATTCGGAGCGGTTTTGCCTTGCGTGCGGAGCGGTTTTGCCGCTTGGAAACGCCGCTGAGCGGGCCCTGTTCCGCAAAGAAAGGAACATAACTCCCAAAGCAGGGAGCATAAAGCCCAAGGCAAGGTCATCGCCGTCGACTACTCCGAAAACGGCGGCAGCAGCTATACCACCTACTATTATCTCCGCAACGCGCAGCGCGATATTGTAAAACTAATTGACGGCAACAAGAGCACTATGGTAGAATATACCTATGACAGTTGGGGTAAGCTTATCTCAACTACGGGTTCATTGGCAACTTCATTGGGAGAGGATCAGCCGTTCCGTTACAGGGGATATGTCTATGATAGCGAAACGCAATGGTACTATCTCCGGAGCAGGTACTACTCAGCTGTTTCAGTGATAAAAACCGGATACGGGAATAAGCTTAAAGCGCTGCTTTTTTAAGGTGAATGCCGAATGGGTTGGATTCTAATCAATGCAATTCTTTGTGTAATTGGAGATGTTGCGATAAGTACAAGCCTAAAAGGCGTGCTTAAATACATTGCCTTTGGCGCGATGAACCGCGCCAAAGGCAGGGTACGCTATAAGAAGATACTGCGCAATAGTAAGCTGATCGACATTGTGTCCGGCGCATATCTGCTGCCTCATGTTAATGAGAAACGAAGAAAGCTATTCTTCCGTTACCGAATGATTTATTTAGTTTATCTGTTGTATTGCTGTACAGCAGCAATAACATATATAGTTGTTGCATGTTTTAACGAGGAAATATCGTTGGTTGTGATGATAACAACGTTCCTACCCAAAATGGCAGTGCTATTATGGTTACGCATTGCAATATATAGAGATGGTATGAATGCGCTGCCTACGATACGACGCTGATATCGCAGCCGAACCGCTGATCGACAATACCGTTCAGCGTTTCAGCTATGATGCGCAAGGCAAGATTGTTTCGGTCAACTACAACGGAACAGAGTATTACTACCTCCGCAATGCGCAAGGCGATATTGTCAAACTCATTGACGGCAACCGCAACACCGTGGTAGAATACACCTATGATAGCTGGGGCAAACTCCTTGCTGTTACAGGCTCGCATGCAAGCACCGGGTTCATCGCATTCTTTCTGCACATGGACTGTCATTATAAGAATACGGAGTTTGGAACGGCTGCGGTTTATATCGCCGCCGTTTTCACACTTTTGCCAGCATATTCGTTCTTGCCAATAGTTTGATTTGGGTTTATAATGGATGTTGGATAATTATACAGCAGCGAAAGGAAAGCTCCGTTTTGAATAAACAGGCGGCAAACTCTGCCGAAACAAGGCTTGCGCGAATAAACGCGCTGATAAGCAAGGTTGAAAAGCCGACCCGCTACATGGGCGGCGAGCTCAATATGCGCATCAAGGAGGGCGAAGGGCTCCATCGCTTCGCACTCTGCTTCCCCGATACCTACGAGATAGGCATGAGCCATCTCGGTTCGCGCATCATCTACAACGTTTTAAACAACCGCGCCGACACCTACTGCGAGCGCTGCTATGCGCCGTGGGTGGATATGGAGGCGCTTTTACGCGAGAGCGGCGAAAAGCTTTTCTCTATCGAAACCAAGCGCGCGCTCGATGAATTCGACGTTATCGGCTTCTCGCTTCTATACGAGATGTGCTACACGAATATCCTCACCATGCTCGAGCTTTCGGGCATACAGCTCAGATCAAGCGAGCGCGGCGAGGATGCTCCGCTCATAGTCGCGGGCGGCCCCTGCGTTTGCAACAGTGAGCCCATCGCCGATATCATAGACGTTTTCTTCTTCGGCGACGGCGAGGAGGTCGTGAACGACTTTATGGACGTTTACGCCGAAGCAAAAAGGAGCGGCGCAGGCAAGCACGAAACTCTCGTTCGCATGAGCCGCATACCCGGCGTGTACGTTCCCGCTTTCTACCGCCCCGAATACGAAAACGGGCAGTTTGCAAGGCTTATTAAGATAGAGCCGGAAGCGCCAGACACCATCGAGCGGCGCATAGTGCGCAATCTTGATAAGGCGGAGTTCACGGGCGATCTCGTGGTTCCCTATATGAGCATAGTTCACGACCGCATCGCGCTCGAGCTTTTCCGCGGCTGTACGCGCGGCTGCCGCTTCTGTCAGGCGGGATTCATCTACCGCCCGATACGCGAAAGGCGCATGAAAACGCTGATCGACTACTGCGACGGTCAGCTTAAAAGCACCGGTCACGACGAGGTCTCCCTCTTCTCGCTCTCAAGCGGCGATTATACAGAAATACACGAGATGGTGCCCACGGTGCTCGAAAGATACACCAAGGACCGCATCTCGGTTTCCTTCCCCTCGCTGCGCATCGATTCGTTTTTGAAGGACGACCTTGAAAAAATGCAGGGCGTTCGCAAAACGGGCCTCACCTTCGCGCCCGAAGCCGGGACGCAGCGCATGAGGGACGTTATAAACAAGGGCGTTTGCGAGGAGGATCTTCTTCGCACCGTTAAGGATGCTTTCGAGGCGGGCTGGCAGGGCGTTAAGCTCTATTTCATGATAGGTCTGCCCGGCGAAACGGATGAGGACATCCTCGGAATAGCCGAGCTTGCGCGTAAGGTGAGCCGCGAATTCTACTCCATGCCCAAGGATAAGCGCGGCAAGGGGCTGCGCTGCACCGTTTCCGCATCCACCTTCGTTCCAAAGCCGTTCACGCCGTTCCAGTGGGAACCGCAGATCACCGTGGACGAGGTTTTAAGAAGGCAAGCGCTGCTTCGAGCCGCGCTCAAGGGCATTCGCGGCGTTGAGTTCAACTGCCATTTCTCCGAAACCAGCCGCCTTGAGGCCTGCTATGCGCGCGGCGACCGCCGCCTTGCCGAGGTCATGATCGGCGCGTATAAGCGCGGAGCAAGGTTCGATTCATGGGACGAGCATTTCAAAAAGGAAGCTTGGGACGAAGCCTATGCCGAGCAGGGCTTATCCGTGGAAATGTTTGCAAACCGCGTTATCTCGCTCGACGAGCCGCTCGCGTGGCAGCACATGGACGCGCTCGTTACGCAGGATTATCTGAAAAAGGAGCATGAACGCGCCTTCGAGGGCATAGTTACGCCCGACTGCCGCGAAAAATGCAATGGCTGCTTCGGCAAAAAATGCGCCACGCACTGCGAGATGCATAAGGCGGGGGAGGAAACAAAATGAGAATGATAGCCGCGTTTTCCAAGCTCGAGCCCGTTAAATTCGTTTCGCATCTGGATATGCAGAGGCTTTTTCAGCGTGCGTTCAGGCGTGCGGGGCTGCCGCTTGCCTATTCCAAAGGCTTTAATCCGCATCCGCTTCTTTCGTTTGCGACCGCGATATCGGTCGGCTTCACTTCGTCCGGAGAGTATTTTGACGTTATGCTGACCGAGCCCGTTCCGCCCTACGAGTTCACGGAAAGGGTGAACGCCGTGCTTCCCGAAGGAGTTAAAGTAACCTCCGCGATCGACGCGGGCGAGTTCAAGGCCTCGCTCACAACGCTGATGCGCAGCGCCGAGTACGAAGCAAGCCTAAGCTTCGGCGAGCCCGTGGAAAGAGTCGCCATCGAAGAGGCTATCCGCTCGCTGCTCGGCGGCGAGATAATCGTGGATAAGAAAACCAAGGGCGGCATCAAGCCCGTGGACATACGCCCGATGCTGATCTCGATGGAGCTTATCGAATTCACGGGCGATTCGGCGAAGCTTGCGATAAAAGGCGCATTGACCGCCGAGGGCGGGCTTCCGCTCGAGCTTCTCTTCGGCGCGCTCGAAGCAAGGCTCGGCGCATCGTTTTCCCGCCTCGTGCACCGCGAAAAAATCGAAATGGATTGGTCGGATCTTAAATTATGAACGATCTTACGGCAAAAACCGATAAGCGAATTGTGATAGACGCGAACCCGTATCGCACCCGCGCCGTGCTTATGGAAAACGGCAGGGTCGTTGAGATCTGCTCCGAGCAGCGGAGCCGCGAGAGCCTGCTCGGCAGCATCTATCGCGGGCGCGTCTGTTCCATGCTGCCCGGTATGAGCGCGGCGTTCATCGACATAGGCGCCGAGAAGAACGCCTTTTTCAGCATCGCCGATCTCGATTCGCCCTCTCCCGCCGCATCGGGAGCCGATATAGTTGAGCAGGCGGACGGCGAAGCGAATACGCGCGGCGGAGCCGTGAAAAAGCCGCGAAAGGCGCTCAGGGTAGGGCAGGAGCTGATGGTGCAGGTCGTGAAGGACGCGCAGGGCAGCAAGGCGGCAAGGGTCAGCACGCGCATCTCGCTCTCGGGGCACCTGCTGGTGCTCTTCCCGGATTCCGAGCTGATCGGCATCAGCAAGCATATCACCGAGGATGCGGACCGCGAGCGGCTGCGCAGGCTCATCGCCGCAAACAAGGGCGAGGGCGTTGGCGCGATCGTGCGGACCGCCGCCGCCACGAGGGCGGACGAGGATATAGTAGCGGAGCTCGAGCGCCTCAAAGCGCGGTGGCAAAGCATACAGAATGCATACAGGATCAGCGCCGCACCCAAATGCCTTTTCAGCGAGGACGGACTCGTTGAGCGCACGCTGCGCGACCTCTTCCGGCCTGACGTTTCGCGCATCACTGTGAACGATCGGGACTGCTGCTCAAGGATACTCGAGCTTGTGAGCGAGCTTGAGCCCGGGGCCGCGGAGAAGGTGCATTTTGCCGAGAACGCGCCCGATCTTTTCGAACAGCTCGGCATCGAAAAGCAGATCGACGAGGCGCTTGCACGGCGCGTTTGGCTAAAGAGCGGCGCGTATATCGTGCTCGATCAAACCGAGGCGCTTCTGAGTATCGACGTGAACTCGGGCAAAAATATCGGCCGAAGCGACCTTCGCGCCACCGCGCTCGCCACCAACTGCGAGGCGGCGGGGGAGATCGCGCGCCAGCTTCGGCTTCGCAATATCGGCGGCATAGTGATCATCGATTTTATCGACCTCGAGAGCGCGGAGGATAAGCAGACCGTTGTCAGAACGCTCCGCGAAGCGCTTGCAAATGACCGCACCACCGCGCTCGTGCACGGCATGACCACGCTCGGGCTCGTGGAGGTAACGCGCAAAAAGCTGCGTGAAAACCTTGCTTCTTCGATGCAGCGCGAATGCCTCTGCTGCTCGGGCAGCGGCAGGGTCAGCACGCCGGAGACCGTCGCGCTGAGAATACGCGCACGCGCACTCGCCCGTCTCTTCGATTTGGAAGCAAAGCGCATAAGCATCTCGGCGCATCCCTCCGTGATAGCGCTGATAAAGCAGCATCTGCCGGCTGAGCGCAGGCTGAATGCGATGGAGGAGGTCGAGGTTGTGCTGAACGAGCTTCGCGGCGCCGCGATGGACGAATTCGAGGTGCGTCTTTTGAGCGATCAGTGAAGCCTTCCAAGTCCGCATGGGGGAGCTGCCGCCTTGTCCGAAGAAAACCTGCAGCATACTAAAAGAAAAAACACCGTATAAAACCGAATATCATAAAAGAAAGGTAACCGTTCCGAATGAATGAAATGAAGAAAGGACTCGTTGTGTTTTTGCGCCTGTTTTTGGTAGTTTTCGGCGGCGCGCTGGTGCTTGAGGGCATAATAGCATCCCAGGCGCGCAACTTCAACCTCGGCATTCTGATGCCTATCGTCATAGGACTGCCGCTCGTTATCCTCGGCATCTTTTACACGCCGATCACGCGCTTTTTCTCCGCCTCCGCCTTCGGCAGGCTCGTGAAATGGTGCTTCATCGGGGCATACGCGCTCTTTGCCGCCGTATTCGCCCTCACGACCTTCCTCATCCTCAAAAACTCCACAATGCCCAAGGATAAAAGGGCGGACGCGGTGATCGTGCTCGGCGCCGCGGTGCGCGGCAGCACCCCGTCGGTGCAGCTTTCGCTCAGGCTCAGGCGCGCGCTCGAATACTACAACGAAAACCCCCATATCATCATGGTCGTCAGCGGCGGCAAGGGGCATGACGAAGCCTACCCCGAGGCCGAGGTCATGAAGAACTGGCTCACCGCGCGCGGCGTGCCCGAGGATAGGATCATCGAGGAGCTGAGCGCCACCAGCACCGAGGAGAATTTCATCCTCTCAAAAGCGCTGATCGACGAAGCGCTCGGCGACGGCGCCGAGATCGCTTTCGTCACGAACCGCTTCCACGTGTTCCGCTCCGAGCGCATCGCTTCCAAGCTCGGCATAGATGCCTTCGGCATCCCGTCGGGCGAATACAAGCCCTTCCTGCTGAACGACTACATGCGCGAATGCGCCGCGATCGTGCAGTATTTCTTCACCGGCCGGCTCTGATGCGCGGCTTTCACAGCAAGCGCAGAAAAAACGGTTGAACGAATCTGCTGAACTAATAATAAGATGAACGAATTTGGCTAACGAATAAACTGCTGAACGAATAAGATGAACGAACAGCCCGTTCAAACGAAAAAACCGTTATAATAAGTGCAAATACGCCGACGCCCCGTTTATCACGGGGCGTCGGCACGCTTATGCGTATTCAGTAGAGTATCACTTTGCGTGACGGATCATAAACTATAAACCATAAAAAGTGTTGGTCGCCGATCGGTTCGATCGGGCGGGGAAGGGGAGGACGGAAAACTACTGAAGCCCCATCGACTTGCGCAGAACGCTGACCGCGTCCGCAACGTTGATGCTGCCGGAATCGTCCATATCGCCGAGCTGGGTCTGCTGCGGCGTGAGCTGCGTGAGCCCAAGCGCGCTGCGCAGCGCGAGCACCGCGTCCGCAATCTGAACGGAGCCGTTCATGTCGATATCGCCCTTCTCATAGGGGTTGGGCTGCTGCTCGGTGCTTCTTGTAACGCCGATGTAAACCAGTCCGCTGCCCGCGCCGGAGGGGGGATTGTACACGCCGCCGACGGGCTTAACGGTGATCGCACCGCCCGCCTGGATGGAGCACTGGTTTCCGGTGAATACGACCGGCCCGAGCCATCTGTAAAGGTTCTCAACGCCGTGGTAGCCGGAGGGATCGAAGCCCTCCTGCATGCGGAAGCCGTAGGTGCCGCCGAGCACGTCCGAAGCGGTGTTCGCGGTCAGCGCGATGCGGAAATTCTTAACAAATTCCGCGGCGCTCTGTCCGGTAACGTTCTGGAACGCCTGCGGGAACGCTCTGCCCTGCGCGTCCTGCGTGAGGAGCTGGCGGAAGGTCGTGTTGCCGTACTGGGTGAAGATGTACTGGGCAAAGAGCGATACCTGCGCATACAGCACGAGGATATTATCCGTGCTCATATTGTTGTCCCAGCCGTACATGGTGTAGCCGTTATGGAGAATATAGTTGGAAACGTAGGGGAACTCCTCGGGCGGGTTATGCCAGTCGTCGTTGGGGAAGCTGTAATTGGTCCAGCTCTGGATCCTCCTCGATACGCTCGAGCCGGGATAGCAGATCTCCTCCGCCGCGGCGCTCATGCACTCGTTCTCCCAGGTCTCCATGTTTTCGGTATTGGAGAAATTGATCAGATGCTGATACTCATGCACCATAACGTTGTAGGTCCTCGAGATATCGTTGATCTCAACGCCTTCCGCGTTGACGTAGTGAACGCCGGGATAGGTGTCAACATGCAGACAGGGGATCTGATTGGTAAAGAAATCAAAGGGCGAGAAATAGCCGCCAACATACCCCTGACCGAGCTGCCAGCCGTCGTCGATATTATAATAAAGTATGTTCAGCCTGCCGTCGCCAATGCCGTTTTCGTGATCGCCGAAGGAGGACTGCATGAGGTCGAACTTGCTGTCGAACTCCGCCGCTGCGATCGCGCCGTAGGAAGGATCGATGCTGTCGAGAGGATGCACGTTCGCATTGGTCGAGGTGGGAGTCCAGATATAGCAGTGCTCACCCTTTGCAAGCACCTTGAACTCGATCGTCCAATCGGGAAGGGGAGAGTAGGACATGATGCTGAACTGCATCGTGTCGCCGACCTCGTATTTGCACTCGTTATCCGGAACGGGGCTCTTGATCGACTCGCGGGTGATACCGTCCTTCTTCGCCTGCTCGGCAAAACGGGCGTCAACGTCGATGATATAGGGCTCCGCAGGCGCTGCGGGCGCAGCGGGAAGGACGTTCGCGCCGACGTTGGTCTCGATAAGCCCGCTCATGTTGCCGGTGGAGATGCCGCTGCCGTTCGCGTTGGTGTTGGGGTTGTAGATCACAACGTAGTCGCCGCTGTAACCGTCGCTGCCGTCGGTGTCGAGCTGCACGTCGCTTGCAACGAGCTTGGGCTCGGGGGTACTTTTCGCGAGGCTGCCGAGCGGGATCGCCGCAACGAGCAGCAGCGCGAGCATGATGCTGATGAGTTTCTTCATTATTATTTTCTCCTTCTTCGGACCCGCTCTCGCCCCGGGTCCGAACGTTTCTTTCGACCCGGGTGATTATATGCGAAATGAGCGGGCCGTATTTGATGTTATAATTCTATCACATATCGCAGCAAAATGGTATAAGTAAATCATATATAATGAAGTAATTTTGACGCGCGACGTCGCAAAACAGACGGTATGAAAATAAATATAAAATGCGAAGATCGAGCCCAAAAGCGCCGCTCAAAAACGTTTCGGGCTAAAAAAACCAATGATGCAACAAAAATCGCTATTGACAATTTTAAAACAAGATTGTATAATCAAGGTGCATTGGAGGGAATCCATGCCGTAACAAGTCGGATCACTTTTTATGCATGGAATAGAGTGTGTAATAATGTAATATTTAGCCACCGTTTTACTCGGTAATTTAAATTTAATGGATTAGGTCTAAGCATAATTTATTTTAGAATTGGAGATTATATGACACGGGAAGAAATGCTCGAAAAAAGCCTGGAGAGCCTGAGAACTATTGCAAAAGCCCAGGGTGTTAAGTCAGTTACCAAATATCGCAAAGCAGAGCTGGTCGATATAATTATGAGCGGCGGATCTTCGCTCGCCTCTAAAACCGCGCCCGATGAAGATAAGGCGCCTTACGAGTCCGCTGAGCCGCAGGTTCAGGAGAAGCGCTCCATCCGCTTCGTTCGAAAAGCAGCGGATTCGCAGCGCGAGGGAGTCGATGATGACGGCGGCCATCTGATCGCGCAGCACGACGATCGGCAGCCCGCGCAGCCCCTTGCTTCGCATTCGGATGCCGCTTCAACAGCGGCCGCGCCCCATCAGGAAGCCGCGCCCCATCCCGGCGATCGGTCCGATCCCTTCCCGCCCGCGCAGTTTTCGCAGGGGGCGGACGGCATGCAGCGCCAGCGCGTTCAGCCGATGCAGGGATACACGATGGGCTATGCTCCGCGTCAGCAGGGCAGTTACCGCCAGCAGCAGGGCGCCTACAACCAGCGAAGCGATTCCAGACAGGGCGCTCAGCAGCGCACGAGGGACGGCTACCGCAGCCCATACCCGAACTATCAGCAGGAGCAGGGTTATCGGCAGCAGCGGCAGGATCCGTACATGCAGGGCAATAACCGGCAGGACGGCTATCAGCAAAACCCCTATCAGCAGGATCCCTACGGCGTTTCAGGCGATGTCCGCGCTCCGCAGATCCAGTATCAGCCGGGCGCGTACCAGCAGGGAGCCTATCAGCAGCAGGCCGCGTACCAGCAGGGCGGCTATCTGCAAGGCGGCTATCAACAGGGAGCCTTCCCGCAGGGCTACTACAACGCCGAGTACGGCACGAGCAACCCGGCCGTTCCCGAGATACTCGAATCCGGCGAATGCGACGATGCCGAGGGCGTTCTTGAATTGATGCCGGACGGCTACGGTTTCCTAAGAACGGAAAACTATATCGCCGGAACGAACGACGTTTACATATCCAATTCCCAGATACGCAGGTTCAATTTGCGCAACGGCGATCTCGTTGCGGGCAAAACGCGCCAAACCATGGAAAGCAAGCGCTACGTTGCGCTGATGTATATCACGGCGATAAACGGTCTGCCGCCCGAGGAGAGCATGCAGCGCAAGCCCTTCGAGGAGCTCGTGCCGATCTTCCCGAACGAAAGATTGACCCTTGAGATCAAATCCCCCGAAGCCGGAGAGGCCGGGGACGGAGTCGATGCCGAGGCAGGAGCCGCGGTAAAACCTTCCGATTCAAAAAAGAACCTCGCCATACGCCTTGTCGACCTTTTTGCGCCGATAGGCAAGGGGCAGAGGGGCATGATCGTTTCGCAGCCGAAGGCCGGTAAAACTACCTTATTAAAGTCTATCGCAAACAGCATCTCGGTGAATTACCCGGAAGTGCATCTAATAGTGCTTCTTATAGACGAGCGACCCGAGGAGGTCACGGATATGCAGCGCTCCATCAAGGGCGAGGTCGTGTATTCCACCTTCGATGAGCTGCCCGAGCATCATACCCGCGTTGCCGAGATGGTCATGGAGCGCTCCATGCGCCTGGTCGAGCACGGCAAGGACGTCGTGGTGCTGATGGATTCCATCACAAGGCTCGCCCGCGCATACAATATGACCATAAACTCCTCCGGCAAGACCCTGTCCGGCGGCATGGACCCGGGCGCGCTGCATAAGCCAAAGCGCTTCTTCGGCGCCGCGCGAAACATCGAAAACGGCGGCAGTCTGACCGTTATCGCCACGGCGCTGGTGGAGACCGGCTCAAGGATGGACGATATGGTCTACGAGGAGTTCAAGGGCACGGGCAATATGGAGATCCACCTCGACCGCAAGCTTTCCGAAAAGCGCATCTTCCCCGCGATAGACATCTATAAATCCGGCACGAGGCGCGAGGAGCTGCTTTTAAGCGATGAGGAGCTCGACTGCGTTACGAATATCCGCAGGAATCTTTCCGGCAGCAACACCGCCGAGGTGACGGAGACCGTGCTGAACCTGCTTTGCAGAACAAAAACAAACGAGGAATTCCTTGCGCAGTGCAGATCGCGCACGGCGATGTACGAAAAGCAAGGCTTCTTTGCCCCCGGTAAAGGTCAGCTGAGATAGGCCGAAACCGAACTTCGGTATAAAAATTGCAAGTATCATTCAAGCTTTGCGGGGTCTCGCCGATGCGCGACCCCGCATTTTTCTGCCGGAAACAGCCTCGAAACGGATATTGAAACAGCAAAACGATAATTAAAAAAGTATCGAAAATAAGCATTCGTTTTATTTCAAACGCATATATTGAATAAAAAAATCGTGCTGATTTCGTCAAAGGTATTGCATTTCCCGCAAGTTAATGATATTATTAAGTATCCTATGTTGCATATACTATAGCTTTTTATGGGCATGGTGATGCAATAATATTATGTAGGAGGATAGATATGAAGAAATTTATCGCACTGGTACTCGTTGCGATCATGGCTCTTTCCATGGTAGCAGCCTGCACCCCCCAGAATCAGGGTACCACCACCCCGACTCCGGCAGACCCCACCAAGGCTCCCGAGGAAGTAACCAACCCTCCCGCCGAGGAAACTCCCGCACCCACTCCCTTCGTCCGCCCCACCAGCTACGTTCGCGCTGAGGACGAAGATATCTACAACATGGTCCTCGGTCAGTACGAGGAGCTCATGAAGAAGGCTGCTGCCGGCACCACCGCTGATGAGAAGTTCGTTCTCTACGCTCAGGCCGAAGCTTTCCTGCTCAGCACCGGCGTCATGATCCCCACCACCACCCAGGGCGGTGCGTACGCCATCACCCGCGTTGCTCCCCGCAGCATCCCCTATGCAAACTGGGGCAACGACGATGACCGTATCCACAGCATCGTAATCGCAACCGACTTCATCAAGAAGGAAGACCGCGCCGAAATGCTCGAGACTTGGTCCAAGGCCATGAACGGCGAAGGCACCTATGATCCCGCCGCTATCCTCACCGGCAAGGGCTACAAGCTCCACAACGAGTATGCGACCACCTTCTCCACCGCTCCCGTCACCATCGACTGGCTGAACACCAGCTCCCAGTCCGACACCGAGATCACCGTCAACACCGTTGAGGGTCTCGTGGAGTACGACAACCTCGGCGTTCTCCAGCCCGCTCTCGCAGAGCGCTGGGAAGAGTCCGCTGACGGTCTCACCTACACCTTCCACATCCGCAAGGGCGTTAAGTGGTACACCTCCGAAGGCCGCGAGGTCGCTGAGGTAACCGCGCATGACTTCGTTGCCGGCTTCCAGCATATGCTCGACTGCGGCGCAGGTCTTGAGTTCCTCGTAGACGGCAAGGTCGTTGGCGTTCATGAGTACATCAAAGAAGGCGGCAGCTGGGACGAAGTTGGCTACAAGGCAACCGACGACTACACCCTCGTTGTTACCCTCAAAGAGCGCACCACCTACTTCATGACCATGCTCACCTACTCCTGCTTCCTCCCCATCTGCAAGAGCTTCTATGAGAGCCGCGGCGGCGTATTCGGCATCGAAGAGTACGCAGAGGCAGTTCAGGATACCAACAAGTACACCTTCGGTCTCAACACCGACATCTCCTCGCAGGTTTACTGCGGTCCCTTCCTTCTCCAGAAGCTGAATCCTTCCTCCGAGATCCTCGTTGTGAAGAACGACAACTACTGGAACAAGGACAAGGTCACCCTTAACTCCATCAAGTGGGTTTATGACGATGGTTCCAACCCCCTTGCTTTCTACCGTGACACCGTAAACGGCGTTTACCCCGGCGTCACCCTCGGCGCTACCAACGGTCTTCTCGAGGAAGCTAAGAAGGACGGCAACTTCGATAAGTACGGCTACATCACTGACACCACCTCCACCACCTACTTCGGCGGTCTGAACCTCAACCGCGGTACCTATCAGCTCGAGAGCGGCGCTTGCGCTTCCACTCAGACTGAGGACCAGAAGATCGACACCCATATCGCGATGCTCAACCAGAACTTCCGTCTCGCCGTTCAGTACTCCTTCGATAAGGAGACCTACAACGCTGTTTCCAAGGGACAGGATCTGGCTCTTACCAGCCTCCGCAATATGTACACTCAGCCCGAGTTCGTGTTCATCTCCACCGAGCAGACCGACGCTGACGGCCACACCTTCCCCGCCAACACCTTCTATGGCGACATGGTTCAGTACTACGTAAAAGAGAAGTACAACATGCCCATCGATGTCCATGACGGCGTAAACGGTTGGTTCCATCCCACCGAGGCTAAGCAGCACCTTGAGAAGGCTATCGAGGAGCTCGGCGATGCAGTCACCTGGCCCATCCACATCGACGTTGTTTACCTCGGCACCTCCGAGAGCAACACCAACCAGGCTCATGCCTACAAGGCAAAGGTCGAGGAGACCCTCGGCGCTGACCGCGTTGTTGTTGACCTCATCAAGGCTGAGAACACCGATGAGTTCTATCCCTGCGGCTATCGTGCTTCCAACGGCGAAGCCGGTAACTTCGATATGTTCTACGGTTCCGGTTGGGGTCCCGACTACGGTGATCCTTCCACCTACCTCGAGACCTTCCTCGGCATGAACAAGGGTTACATGACCAAGGTTATCGGCCTCTTCTAATCCGACATTAGCGGTTATACCGCAGCGCATATAGGGGGGCAACCCCCTATATGCATATTAAAACCATTTTAAAGCGCCGTCAGCCCCAAGGCTGAGAGCAAAACGTCCCCCCGTCGCGCCATATTCACTTTAAAGCGCGATCTTCGACCGAATAATCAAATTCTAAACGAGAGGGAGATTACGGCCGCGCGCCGTATTCATGCATTAACGCTTATGGGTAAATATTTACTTAAACGCATACTCTTCTCCATCTTTTCGCTTATTGTGGTCATCGGAATCGTTATGGTGCTCGTTTATTCGCTTATCAGCAGACGCGTCATCTTCGACAGCGATGATATGTGGACCAAAAAGAACCTTAACGACCGCACGATGTATGAGTACACCATGTGGCAAAAGTACGGTTATCTGACCTACGTTGACTACGGAAGCTTCCTGAAGGAGAAATACCAGGCCATCTACGGCGAAGGCTACGAAAATCAGCCCGATTATAAAGCGGACCGAGACGCCGTAAAGAAAAAAGATACCTATGAATCCAACGCAAGCGTTGCTGAATTCAAGGAAAAGTATAAGGCGGACGAGATCATCTATCTCGAGCCTCAAACCTATTCAAATGGCGACATGAAGCCCGGCGGAAGGCCCTACCTCCTCGCCGTGCATGAAAAGTCCGTCTTTTCAAGGCTTTGGTCGTATTTTACCGGTCTTGTGACCGTTGAGACCAAAAACATGGTCAAGGACGAGAACCTGACCGATCGCTACATCAGATTCGAGAAGGATCCCTATTCCTGGGCCGGCACTGCGCTCGTGGGATCCGGCACTCAGCATAAGTACCTGCTGTATTTCGATGAACGCTTCCCGTTCATCCATCAGAACTTCATCCATTTCAATTTCGGCACATCCTACACGACATATCGCGGACAGGAGATCACAACGGTAATCACCGAGAAAACGGGTTCGCTGAAGAAAACTCTGCAGCAGTTCCCGGCCAAGATCGGCACCGATGAGTGGGAAGAGACCGCCATTGATTTCCATTCGCTGCAATATAACGCCTCCGGCGTCACCAACCCGGCGGATGCGGAAAACTACAACGACAACTACACTGTCGCTTCCTTCAAAAAGACCGGCCTTTCGATGATCGGAAACTCATTCGTTATCGGTCTGATCTCGGTCTTCATCTCCTATCTGCTCGGCGTTTCGATCGGTATCCTGATCGCGCGCAAGAAGGATAAGCTTGTGGATAAGCTCGGCAAGGCGTACATAGTCTTCATCGCCGCCGTTCCTTCCCTTGCATACATCTTCATCGTTGCAGCCATCGGTACCGGCGTTTTCAAGCTTCCCTATAAGTTTGCAACCGCCCCGCAGGATAAGCTCTACCTTGCATACATCCTGCCCACCATCTCGCTTTCTCTCGGCTCGATCGGCTCGCTCATGAAGTGGACCCGCCGCTACATGATCGACCAGATGAACTCGGACTACGTCAAGTTCGCGCGCGCCGAAGGTATGAGCGAGAAGGAGATCTACAATAAGCACATCTCCCGCAACGCGTTCATCTATCTCGTTCACGGCATCCCCGGCAGCATCCTGTTCTGCCTCACCGGTGCTCTGATGACAGAGCGCGTTTACGGCGTTCCAGGCGTCGGCGGCCTTCTGATCAACGCGATCAACCTGCACGACAATGCCGTTATCGTTGCGATGGTTCTCATCATCACCACGATAAGCATCACCGGCCAGATACTCGGCGACCTGCTTCTTGCCAAGTACGACCCGCGTATCTCCCTCTCTTCTGACAGCGGCGGAGGTAGAAAGTAATGAACGACGAAAAGAACATGATCAATACTTCCCAGGACGCGGATCTCGGTTTCGAAGTCGTCGGAAACGACGCCATATCTTCCGAAAAGATCATCGCTCCCCGCTACTCCTACTGGAAATCCGTTTTCCGCGTTTTCTTCAGGAAAAAGTCGAATATTCTTCTTATTTCCCTGTTCGTTCTCATGATCCTCTCCGCGGTATTCATCCCGCTGATCTGCAAGTACGACCCCGTTGAAAACGTTACAAACGCTTCCTCGTACAACCTCAGTCCCGCCAAGGCGATGGAAAAGTTCGGCACCTCCTTTAAGTGGCTGCTCGGCACCGGCCCGCAGGGCAACTCCATCATGTACAACATCTTCGCCGGTGCGCGCACCTCGCTGTTTCTCGCAGTTGTATGTGCCGCAATCAACATGACCATCGGCATCATCCTCGGCGCAGTTTGGGGCTTCTCCAAGAAGCTGGACGCGATCCTCATCCCCATCTACAACATCATTGCGAACGTGCCGTTCATCCTCGTCGTTGCCGTTCTTATCTACGTCATCGGCTCCGGCTTCTGGAACATGGTATTCGCTATGACGATCACCGGCTGGCTCGGCATTGCGTACTTCTTCAGAACGCAGGTCATGATCATCCGCGACCGTGAGTATTCGCTGGCTTCGAAGTGTCTCGGCACTCCGATCGGCAGGATCGTTTCCAAGAACATCCTCCCGTTCCTCACCAGCGTTATCGTAACCCTGCTTGCTACCGAGGTTCCCTCCTACATCAGCTTGGAAACCTACATGTCCTTCATCGGCATCGGTCTCAGCGCAGAGGTTCCCTCCCTCGGCCGCATGATCTCCGCCGCGCAGACGGCATTCATCACCTACCCCTGGGAATTCTGGCCGCCCGTTATCTACGCCGCTATGCTGACCATCATCCTCTACCTTCTCGGTCAGAACCTTGCTGACGCAACGGACCCCAAGACCCATATGTAATAGGAGGACTTGATTATGGAAACCAATACTGAAAGAAAAGTCCTTCTGTCCCTCAAGGACGTCGAAGTCAAATTCAACGTTCGCGGACGAATCCTCACCGCAATCCGCCGCGTTTCCCTCGATATCTACGAGAACGAATCGCTCGCGATAGTCGGCGAATCCGGCTCCGGCAAATCGGTTCTTACCAAAACCTTCGCCGGCATGCTCGAAACCAATGGCTTCATCTCCAACGGCACCATCATCCTTGCGGACGATGAGCTCTCCGAAACCGACGTTCGGCTCACGCCCGGCAATCTTCGCGAGCTGAAGAGCTTCGAAGATATGCTCAATAAGTACTCCGTCCTTGAGCGCGGCGCTGCCGAGTTCAACGCGATGGAGGCGAAGAAGCGCGATATCCATGCGGCGCAGTCCCTCAGCCAGGATGAGGAGGCGGATTTCAACGCCCGCATCAAGGTCCTCAAGGACAATGCCGTCGATAAGACGAACTACCTTCAGACCCTCGACAGCCGCAACCGTGAGGACGCGCTCGAGATGGATAAAATCAAGAAGGAGATCGCCAAGCTCAATGCGGATAGGGAAGCCGTTGAAAACGAAATGAAGGCGCTGATCGCCAAGCGTAAGGCCGCCTACAGTTCCGACTCCGCCCGCGCAGCAAGGGATCAGGAGGAGCTCAAAAAGCTCGCAGCCCTGCGCGATGAAAAGATCGCCAAGGCCGATAACCCGAGCAATCCGCTCGGCCTTTCGGACGAGGTCATAGCGCGCAACCGACTCATCGCCAAGGAGCTTCTGCTCTCCACCGAGAGATATCCGCTCAAGGATAAGCTCAAGTTCCGCCACAAGCTCGATAAAGCGTTCAAGATCGCGATGAGCACCGGCGAAGATCTGAGCGATCCCGAAACACTCAATAAGATCTTCGACGTGGCTACCTTCCGCGTTGAATATCGCGGCACCTACGAGATAACCGAAGCGGAGCTCGCAGCGGTGGACGAAAAGGCAAAGCTCGCCCTCAAGGCCGACGCTGAGCTTTCTAAGGCCGAAGCAAAGCTTTCCAAGCTCGAGTCCAAGAAATCGCCGAGCGGTCTTGAAGCCGCCCGTGCGGAGGTCGAAAAAGCCAAGGCCGCCTGCGACAGGGCAAGGGCCGAGGCCGAGCGTGCCCGCAAGGAGCTCGGAAGCCGCAGCGTGGCTCCCGACGCCCCCGCCAGCGCGGGTAAGATCCGCTTCCTGCGCGGCTATGCGATCATCGACTGCGCCAAGGTCAAGTACACCAACGACTGGCAGCGCATCCGCGGCCGCCGCATCGCAACGGTCTTCCAGGACCCGATGACCTCGCTCAACCCGGTCATCACGATCGGCAAGCAGATCCAGAGCGTTATCCTCAAGCATCAGCAGTGCTCCCGCGAGGAGGCGAAGCGCCGCACCATCGACATCATGGCGAAGGTCGGCATCCCGAATCCCGAGAAGCGCTTCGACGACTACCCCTTCGAGTATTCCGGCGGTATGCGTCAGAGGATCGTTATCGCGATCGCGCTCTCCTGCCAGCCCAAGATCCTCATCTGCGACGAGCCCACCACCGCGCTGGACGTTACGATCCAGGCGCAGATCATCAGGCTTATCAAGGATCTTCAGAAGGAGCTTGGCTACACCACCGTTTATATCACGCACGACCTCGGCGTTGTTGCAAACGTTGCCGAGCGCGTTGCGGTTCTGTACGCGGGTCAGATCGTTGAACTCGGCACCGTTGAAGAAGTGTTCTACGATCCCCGTCATCCGTACACCTGGGCTCTGCTCTCCTCCCTGCCCCAGCTGGCGGAAAAGAACACCAAGCTCTTCTCCATCACCGGCACGCCGCCCTCCCTTTACAACAAGATC
>JAFWVQ010000049.1 GCA_017523925.1 Clostridia bacterium | reverse complement strand
TCGCGATATGCGGCAAGCTCTGTCTCGTTGTTGGAGATCACCGACTCGAGGTCGGATTTCTCCTGTTCCTCTTCCGGAATGGTTTCCGCAAGCTCAGCGCGGCGAGCGATCTTTTTATCCTCCTCGGCTATCGCCTCTGAAACGGCGGATTTGGATTCCGCGACGGAAGCCAAAGCGTCGGCGGCGCCGTTTTCTATGGCGTCGGGATCTTCGGTTTCGAGCAACTCGAGACCTTTCTTCTTAAGCTCATCGAACTTGGATTTCATGCTACCACTAAGCTTGCTCGCTTCCACCGAAGCGTTCTCGGTGGCTCTTTGAGCATCTTCAGTCTTCTTTTTGGCTTTGTCAAGCGCGGCTTTTGTTGGAGCGCCGGCGGAAAGCACCGCCGGGGCCGGATGCGTTGTGGAACCGCAGACGGGGCAAGGCCGGCCGTCAACAAGCTCGCTTGCCAGCAGACCCGCCTGCTCATCAAGGTACGCTCTGTTAAGACGGTCATAGGCATCCTTTTCCTTTTCGGAAGCGTCCCGTTTTTCCATATAGCGCTCCTGAGCTTCTTTCGTATCGGTTTCAAGCTCCCGATACTCGCTTAACAGAACGACCAGCGAATTGATCGCTTTTTCTCTTTCCTTGATCCTGTCGAGCTCCCTGTGCAGTTTTTCCCTGTCTGCGCCGGCGTTTTCCAGCGATTTGCTTTCGGCAAGCATATCCTTGAGCTCTTCGGCCGCCGCTTCCAAAGCATCGCGCTTCCGTTCAATAGTGTCTTTTGCATTCCCGATCAGGAGCCTTAAGTTTGCCGCCTCGGCCTCCTTTGCGTCACGATCGTCATAATCAGAGAAACGCTCGGTGATAGCAGCAGCGGAAGAGGCGAGTGTCTCCGCCTCACCCTGCCTGCCGAGGGCCTTTTCATACTCTGCCTTCAGCGCTGCGGCCCGTGCTTTTTCGTTCTCCAAGTCGGCTTTGTCTTTTTCAAGCGAAGCTTCGAGCTTGGAATACTCTTCCGCCTTGCCTATCAGATTATTGAGCGCTTCGATCCTTTCCTCAAGCTTGGCAACGGTATTCCCATATTCTTTTTCTGAAGCTTTATCGGTTTCGATAAGCCTTGAAACAAGCTCTATCCGTTCAGCCGCGGGCATCTCGCCGTTTTTTGCCCTGCGAACCTCTATGGAAACGGGGCTGTCCTCATCGCAGATAATTCCGCTCACGTACTGATCGGTGCTTTGCCTCAGCATTTTGCATTCATCTTCCAGTTCCTTGGCGGCCTTCTTCAGCTCGTCCTGAAGATAAGAGTATCGATTGGTTTTGAATATCTCGCGGAATATCTTTTGCCGCTCGGTCGTATCCGCAAGCAGCAGCTTTTTGAATTCGCCCTGGGCAAGCATCGCGATCTGCGAAAAACGCTCGTATTCAACTCCGACGATCCCCTTGATCGCCGTGTCTACCTCCGCTGTCTTCGTCAGCACTCTGCCGTCGGGATAATGCAGCTCGGCGGAGGGCTTTTCCGTCGTGGTGCCCGTGCCGCGCTTTGCGGCGCGTTCGTATTCTGGATTGCGCCTTACGGTATAGATCTTGCCGCCGTTTTCAAACTTCAGCTCGACGTAGGTGGGTGTATCGAGCAAAGCGTATTTTGAGCGGAGCATGCTGCTGTCGCGCGCGTCGCCGCTCGCCCTTCCGAACAGGGCGTAGGTTATCGCGTCGAATATGGTGGTCTTGCCCGCGCCGGTCACGCCGGTAATGAGATATAGCCCGCTGGTTCCAAACTTTTCAAAGTCGACAACGGTCTTGTCCGCATACGTGATGAATGCTGAAAACTCAAGCCTTAACGGTCTCATAACTCTTCCTCCCAGATTCGCTCAATAAGCTCCTTCATGAATGCCGTCTGCTCCCCGCTCATCGGCTGCCCGTTCTGCTTTTCGTAAAGCTCGCCGAAGATATCGAGGGGAGACTTGTGCTCGGCGTCCTCCAACTCCTCAATTTCCGTTTTCGCGCGGGTGCGCTTGTTGTCATATGCGACGTTCATTATGTTCGGATAGATCGCCCGGAGCTTGCCCATCACGTCGGGGATATCCTCCTCGTCGGTCAATGTGATGCGAACGTAGTCGTCGGTCGCCGTTCCTTCGTAATTCTCCTTCAGCGTGAGCTCCCAATAACTGCCGCGCAGCTCGCGCATATCGTGCATGGGAACGAGTGGAACAGTGTGTACGGTCAGTTCTCCCTTTGCGCCGATATCGACGACTGTCACGGATTTAACGTGGCCCGCCTCCGAGAACGAATACTTGAGCGGAGTGCCGCAGTACCTCACGCGCTCGGAGCCGATGTTCTGCGGGCCGTGGATGTGCCCGAGAGCGACGTAATCGAAACCGTCGAACAGCGCCGCGTCGATGTTGTCCGCGCCGCCGACGGAGATCTCCTCGGACTCGGAGCGCATCGCGCCGGTGACAAACTGGTGAGTTATCAATACGTTTCGTTCCGAAGGATCGATCTCCATCTTCTCAACAGTAACGCGCACAGCATCGTTGTAAGAATCGATCTGCTCGTCAGGGAATTTGGAACGCACGTGCACCGGCTTTATGTACGGAAGCATGTAGAAACAGATCTTGCCGTGCTCGTCGGGAAGCTCGATCGGCATGACCGCGCCGTTGTATACCTGCGAAATATGAACGCCGCTCAAGTCAATGAGTCTTGATGCAAACGAAAGTCTCTCCGGCGAATCGTGGTTGCCGCTGATGACGAGCACCTGCAGCTTTCTTTTTGCGAGGCTGCAAAGGAAATCGTCAAATAGCTGCATGGCCTCCGCAGAAGGTATCGACTTATCGTACACGTCGCCCGCGATGATCACCGCCTGCGGCTTCTCGTCGTCGATTATTCCGAGTATTTCTTTTAGAATGTATTCCTGATCCTCAAGCATGCTGAACTCGTTGAGCCGCTTGCCGAGGTGCAGGTCGGATAGGTGAATGAATCTCATGCCGTTCCCTCCATTTAATTACAAAATGAATTGAAGCTCCGTCGTTTGTTACTCCAAATCAAAATCGCCCATTTCTTCCACCCAGACCGGATCGTTTTTGGTCTTGGAGTTTACCGAGTCGCATTTGGGGCAGACCGCCGGGCAGCTGCGGAACCTCGCTCCGCATCTTGAACAGCGGTAAGTGACGCTGCCGAACAGGTGCTCTTCCTTGTACCATT
>JAFWVQ010000048.1 GCA_017523925.1 Clostridia bacterium | reverse complement strand
CCGCAAGGGATTTGAATCCAATCGGACAAAAAACACAAACGGCATGATCATTGAGCAGGCTCCCAAGCTGAGTTGAAGCTATCCGAAAATGCTCGCTTTGCTGCGCATTTTTCGTACCACCTCATCAGTCAGCTGCGCTGACAGCTTCCCCTCGAGGGGAAGCCTCGAGAGGGCGCCTTGCGGCGCAGTGAAATTCGCCTTGCGGCAAATTGGGGTAAAAAACCCTGCGGATTTCAAATAATGAATAAAATCAGAAGAAACGCCGCCCAAAAGCCTTCCCCTTGAGGGGAAGGTGGCTGAGCGGGGCAGAGCCGCGCGAAGACGGATGAGGTGAAGATAATTGAAGAAACGCCCGTGGCGTTTCAACCGCAACTATTCATTATTCACTATTCACTAAAAACAGCCCGTGGCGTTTCAACCGCAACTATTCACTATTCATTATTCACTATTCACTAACTCCAAAAAAGAACCGCCCGAAAGCGGTCCTGCTCATATTCTATTTGCGCTGCTATATCGCGCCTTAATCCTCCGGCAGCTCGCCTGCGTCGTCGCTCATCGCAAGCGGCACGGAATCGGGCTTTGCGGCGATCAGCGCGCGCAGTTTGATGATGATCTCGTCGCAGAGCTCGGGGTTATCCTTGAGGAACTGGCGCGCATTCTCGCGGCCCTGGCCGAGTCGGAAATCGCCGTAGCTGAACCATGCGCCGGTCTTCTGCACGATCTTGTGCTCAACGCCCATATCCAGCGCGGAGCCCTCCTTGGAGATGCCCTCGCCGTAAATAATGTCAAACTCCGCCTGGCGGAACGGGGGCGCGACCTTGTTTTTGACCACCTTCACGCGGGTGCGGCTGCCGACGGCGGCGTTGCCCTGCTTGAGCGTGTCTATCCTGCGAACGTCCAGTCGAACGCTTGCAAAATACTTGAGCGCCTTGCCGCCCGTGGTGGTTTCGGGATTGCCGAACATAACGCCCACCTTCTCGCGAAGCTGGTTGATGAAGATAACGCAGGTGTTGCTCTTGCCCACAACGCCCGCAAGCTTGCGGAGCGCCTGGCTCATCAGGCGCGCCTGAAGACCCACGTGCGAATCGCCCATATCGCCCTCAAGCTCGCTCTTGGGGACCAGCGCCGCCACGGAGTCGATAACGATAACGTCCACCGCGCCGCTTCTTGCAAGCGAATCGGCGATCTCGAGCGCCTGCTCGCCGCAATCGGGCTGGGATATGTACAGATTATCGAGGTCTATGCCGAGATTCTTCGCGTAAACGGGGTCGAGCGCGTGCTCCGCATCGATAAAAACGCACATGCCGCCCATCTTCTGTGCCTGCGCCACAACGTGCAGCGCAAGCGTGGTTTTGCCCGATGCCTCGGGGCCGTAGATCTCCACTATTCTGCCGCGCGGAACGCCGCCAACGCCGAGCGCCGCGTCCAGCTCGATGCAGCCGGTCGGGATAACGTCCACCGTTATCTTCGACGCCGCGTCGCCCATCAGCATGATCGCGCCCTTGCCGAACTGCTTTTCTATCTGCGCAAGCGCAACCTCAAGTGCCTTTTCCTTGGACATTTGCCTTTTCTCCTTTGATTGGGTTGGTTTATGAGAGTATTATAGCATATTATCAGCCGAGCTGCATCATATTTGACAGCATCCGTACAGCTTTTAGTACAGCCAATCGGCGGATCTCCGGGCGCGAGCCCATCAGCGTGTAGGTATGCACCGCCGCGCCGTGCTTGCAGGCGCAGGCAACGAAGGTCAGCCCGGGCGAATGGCGCGGATCCATCGGGATCGGCGTGCCGTCGCTGTGGAAGAAGGGGCCGCCAAGCCCGCACATCGCCACGGAGTAATCGCAGCCGGTGATGCGCAGCGCACCCTTCGCCATTTCAAGCGCGACCTCGGAATCGAGCATCGTGTTTTTTTCGATCAGCTCTGCGGAAACGCCGAGGCGGTCGATCTTGGCTTCGGCGGAATACACCACAAAGCCCTCGGAAAACCACTCGGAGCAGCCGGGCATATCCACGAAGTACGCGCTCATAAGCCCGCCGGTCAGGCTCTCGGCGGCGGTGATCTTCTGCTTCCGCTCGATAAGCGCATCGGCGATCGGGCCGAGCTCGGCATGGATCATCTCATCAAGCTCGGCGGAGTAAGTAGAGTAGTAGTAGCGTTCGTTGTTTAACATATTTCATCCTCTCCGTTCGGACGGCTGCCCGATCTTATTCTTTCGCTCTTTGCGATACTTTATTTGATCTTGAAATTCTCTGCCGCATCGGCGCTCATCTGTCCTTAAAAAGCTCCTTCGCGCCAACGGTGTAGTCAATGCCGGACCAGATCGTCAGCAGCACGGCGGCGCAGACGGCGATGAAGTCCACCGGCACGCGGATCGCGGCGAACACCTGCCCCAGCAGCAGCACGCACAGCAGCGCGGCGAATTGCAGCGTGGTCTTCGCCTTGCCGATGGGCTTTGCGGCGATAACGATCCCCTTGGAGCCCGCAAGCTGGCGGATGCCGCTGACGAACATCTCTCGCGCGATCACGATGACCGTGAAGATCGGCATGAGCGCGTTGCCCATGCTCATAACGGGGAAGCGGCAGAGCATTATCATCGCGGCTGCGGTCAGAAGCTTATCCGCCGTTGGGTCCATCAGCTTGCCGAAATCGGTGATAAGATCGCGCTTTCTTGCGATAACGCCGTCCAGCGTGTCGGTAACGTAGGCAAGCAGGAAGATGATGGCCGCAATGATGTATTTGAGCCGGATGGGGTGGGTGTTCAGCGTGAACAGCACCCAGCTCTCGGGCAGATAGAACGATGCTATGAACAGCGGTATCATGATGATGCGCAGCATCGTCAGCTTGTTCGGAAGATTCATGTTGCACCCCGGGTTGTGGTTAGTGAATAGTGAATAATGAATAGTGAATAGTTGAGGTTGAAATTCCTGCGGAATTTCTTCCGAATTTATCCACGGTTCAGGCATTCACTCGGCGTTCACAGTATTTCGCCTTCCAGGTCGTATTCCTTTGCGGCGGTGAGCTTGGCGTTAACGTATTCGCCGGGCATGGGCAGGTTCTCGATGCCCTTGCCGCGAACGAGCAGCATGCCGTCCACGTCCGCAGCCTCGGCATACGAGCGCGCAAGGGCGGTGAAGCTGCCGTCGTTTTCAAGCTCGATGCTCTCAACAAGCGCTTCCACCGTGCTTCCCACGCGGCGTTCGTTGAGCTTTTTCGAGATATCCATCTGAAGGCGCATCAGCTCGTCCAGCCTTCTTTCGGCAAGCTCGTGCGGCACCTGATCGGGCATCGAGGCGGCGGGGGTGCCGTCCTCGGCGGAATAGGTGAACGCGCCGACGCGGTCGAAGGGATGCTCGCTCAAAAAGCGCAGAAGCTCCCGGTGATCCGCCTCGGTCTCGCCAGGAAAGCCCGTCATAACGGTGGTTCGGAGGATGAAATCGGGCGAAACGGAGCGGATATAGTCCGTTATCTCGCGGATATGCGCGCCGGAGCCGTGGCGGTTCATGGCGCGGAGCATCCTCTCGCTGATATGCTGTATCGGCATATCGATATAGGCGCAAAGCTTTTTCTCGCCCGCGATCGTGTCCACAAGGGCGCGGTCGATCGTGTTCGGATAGGCGTATAAAACCCTTATCCAATGCAGCTTTTCTATCTCGGCAAGCTTGAGCAGCAGCTCGCGCAGCATGGGCTTGCCGTAGAGCTCGGTGCCGTATGCGCTGGTATCCTGCGCGATAACGGTCAGCTCCGAAACGCCCGAATCAGCAAGCGCGGCCGCTTCGTCAAGCAGCTTTTCCATCGGCACGCTGCGCCTTCCGCCTCGGATCAGCGGTATCGCGCAGTAGGTGCAGCGGTTGTCGCAGCCGTCCGCAATGCGGAGATAGGCGCGGAAGGGGGGCGTGGTGAGCAGCCTTGCGGAATCGCCGCAGATTATTGTGCGGCTCGAGTCCCGCGAATTTTTCGCTTTACCCTCGCCCTCGCCGCCCGCAAGCTCGAAGAGCTTCCTTGCGAGCGCGGGGTAGTCCTTAACGCCCCAGAATAGGTCCACCTCGGGCAGCTCCTCCCGAAGCTCCTTGGGGTAGCGCTGCGAGAGGCAGCCGGTCACGACCAGCAGCCTGCATGCGCCGCTCTTTTTATACTGCGCCATCTCGAGGATCGCGTCAAGGGAATCCTGCTTGGCGCTTTCGATGAAGCCGCAGGTGTTCACGATGATGATCTCGGCCTCGTCCGCACCCGCGCCGACCTTGAAGCCGAGGCGCGAGAGCTCGCCGAGCATGATCTCGGTGTCCACCGCGTTTTTGCTGCAGCCGAGGGAAACGGCGCCGACACTGGTGTAGTTCATAGATATCCTTCCACAAGTAATAGTGAATAGTGAATAATGAATAGTGAATAGTTATGGTTGAAATTCCTGCGGAATTCCTTCCGATTTTTCCACGACTCGGGCATTCACCGGGCGAACGGTGTTCACGGTTTACCGGACGGTGAATAGTGAATAGTTGAGGATGAAACGCCACGGGCGTTTCTGCAATTTTAATTGAAATTCCGAAGGAATTTCTTCCTCAACCCGGCGCAGCCGGATTTCACTTGCCGCAGGCAAATTTCACCTGCCGCCGGCAGATTTCACTCGCCGCAAGGCGAATTTCATCGCGCCGAAAGGCGCAGTGGGGTCACTCTTCATCGTAGCCGTCGTCATCATCGGGAACGGCGATATTGCTCGAGGCGAGATCGCCGCCGAAGATATCGTTGTAGTCTGCCGCGCCGATCAGCACCTTGCGGGGCTTGGAGCCTTCGGCCTTGGAAACATAGCCCCTCAGCTCCATTATGTCGATCAGATGCCCCGCGCGCCCGTAGCCCACGCGCAGACGGCGCTGGAGCATGGAGATGCTTGCCGCGCCGCTTTCGATGACCAGGCGCACCGCGTCGGGCAGCAGCTCGTCGTCCTGCTTGTCGGGGCTCTGGCCGGGGGTCGAGCCGCTGCTCATTCCGGTGATCTCGGAGAGCACGTCGGTTTGGAAAACGGGAGCCTGCGAGGTGGTTTGGGTGAAGAATTCGGCGATGGCCTCCACTTCTTCGTCGCCCACGTAGGCGCCCTGCGCGCGTGTGGCCTTGTCGCCGTTCGGATGGAAGAGCATGTCGCCTCGGCCGAGCAGCTTGTCCGCGCCGTTTGAGTCGAGGATAACGCGCGAATCGGTGGCGTTTGAAACCGCGAAAGCGATCCTCGTGGGGATGTTTGCCTTGATAAGACCCGTGATAACGTCCACACTCGGGCGCTGGGTCGCAACGATCAGATGGATGCCGCAGGCACGGCCGAGCTGCGCGATGCGGCAGATGGACTCCTCAACGTCCTTGCCGGCAACTATCATAAGGTCGGCAAGCTCGTCGATGATGATCACCAGGCGCGGCCAGCGCTCGTTCTCGTCCGCCTGAACGGCGTTGTAGCGGTCGATATCCCTTGCATGCACCTCCGCCATGCGCTTGTAGCGCTGATCCATCTCGTTCACTGCCCAGCGGAGCGCACCGGCCGCCTTCTTGGGCTCGGTGACCACGGGGCAGAAGAGGTGGGGGAGGGTCTGGAAGATCGAGAGCTCGACCACCTTCGGGTCGATCAGGATCATGCGCACGTCCTTCGGGGAGGATTTATACACAAGGCTCAGGATGATGCCGTTGATGCAGACCGATTTACCGGAGCCCGTCTGACCCGCGATCAGCATATGCGGCATCCTGCCGAGATCGGCATAGAGCGCCTTGCCCGCGATGTCCTTGCCGAGCGCGAAGGTGAGCGGGGATTTGGCGGAGCTGAACTCCGGCGTGTCTATGAGCTCGCGCAGCAGCACGGGCGCGGTGTTGGAGTTCGGTATCTCAACGCCGATGGCGGATTTGCCGGGGATAGGCGCTTCAATGCGCACCCTCGGCGCCGCAAGCGCGTATGCAAAGTCGTTTGAAAGGCTCGTGATCTTGTTTACGCGGATGCCCTGCGCGGGCTGCAGCTCGAACCTCGTTATCGCGGGGCCGATGCTGATATTAACGATCTTTGCCTCGATATTGAAGCTTCTGAGCGTGTCGATAAGTATGCGCGCCTTCTCCTCGGGGGATTCGGAGCTCGCCGCAACGGTGGGATCGGGCAGCTTGAGCAGGCTGATGGGCGGGCGCTGATAGACGTATTCGGGCGCGGGCTGCTCGATGACCGCGGGTTCGCCCCCGCCGCCGTTCTCGCCCTCGCCGCCGTTCTCGCGCTCGCTGTCCGAGCCCTCGGCACCATCGCCCGTTCCGCGCAGCTCGCGGATGGGCTTGCGCTGCGCCGTGGAAACGGGGGCGACCGTTTCGCCGTCCGCCGTGCCTTCCGCGCCGCCGAGCGAAGTGCCGGCCTTGGGGTCGTAATAGGTGATGGGAACGCCCGCAAGCAGGTCTTCGCCGTCGCCGCCGCCGGTGGGACGGCGCTTGCCGCGATCGGAGCCGCGATCTGCCGAATAGCCCTCGAAGCCGCCGAATGCGGGGTCGGTGTCGCCGAACTCGGTCTCAACGTCCGCCGAAAGCGGGTCGCCGAAGGCCGTGCCGCCGGTATAGCCGGTGTAGTCGGTATAGTCGGTATAGTCGAAACTCGCCTTGAGCTCGTCGGGCTTTTTATCGCGTTTCCTGTGCTTTTTCCGGGTCGAGAGCGGTCCCGAAACGGGCAGGAACTCGAGATCGTCGTCCGCATCGCGGCGGCGCATCGGGATCCATTCCGTGTTCTTCTTCTCGCGCTCCTCGCGCTCGGCGCGCCTGCGATCGTCTATGTAGTTGTTGCCGGAGCCGGTTTTGCCGGTTCCGCGGCCGGAGCGGGTATCGCCGCCGGTGCGGGTATCGCCGCCCCTTTGGGTCGGGCCGCGCGTGCCGTAGTCATAGTCGGTGTCTCCGGAGGTGAGAGGCCGTCCGGAATGTTCGATAAAGCCGTCGCTTCCGGAGCCGCCTGCAAGATCCTCCTGATAGAGCTTCTGCTTCTTCCTGCGTGCGGACGCCGCCTCGCCATCGTGGCGCAGGCCGCGCTTCTCGCGAAGGTCCTCGAAATAGGCGCGGATGGAGAAATGCGTCAGCAGGATGATCGCGATCAGGATAATGCCGATCAGCGCGATGATGCTGCCGGTGCTGCCGATGAGGAGCACGAGCAGGTATGCGAAGAAGCCGCCGAACACGCCGCCGCCGACATGCGTTTTGCCGAGCTCGTATGCGGAGGGGAGCGCGTCGCCGAAGTCTGCGCCGTGCAGAGCTTCACCCTGCGAGATAACGTGGATCAGCGCGATCACCGCGAAAAAGATGACCGTGATGCAGGCTGTCGTGACCGGCTGCAGATCGTGCCCGGGCAGCGCGATGAGCAGCACGCCGAGCGCGATCAGCACTATCGGAAGCGCATAAGCCGCAACGCCGAAAAGCCCGAACAGCACGGGCGCAACGGCGGAAAGCAGGCCGCTTGAGCCGAAATAACAGAACAGGCCGAGTATGAGCCCGATTATTATGAGCGCTATGCCGCCAATCTCGCGGCGAACGTGCTCGGGCGCGCGCTCCCTTGCGGGCGCGGCGCTCCTTGCGGAGCCTGTGGACGAGCGGCGCGAGGCCGAGCCGCCCGAATTCGAGCCGCTTCTTGAACGGGTCGAGTCCGAACCGCTGCCCGAGCGCGTGGAAGAACCGGTTGAACGGGTGCTTCCCGAACGGGAGGCCGAGCCGTTTGAGCGGGTCTGTGCAGTTGATGATGACTTTTTCTGCGGGGGCTTTTTCTCTGCCATCATAAGTCCTTTCTTTTAAACAGCGCATGTGCGTCCGCCGCACCGCGCGTAAAACGGTGTTTTTTCTCCGAAAAACAGAAGCTGACTATCTCTTGCCATTATCTATTATACTGTATTTTAAACTCAAATGGAATAGCCTGCAAAAAATAAATGTAGAAAATCCCAAATCGGGCGAAGCCGCGCCGCGCATCGTGAGCTTTTTCGCCCGATTTCGGGGGCAGGCGAAAGCAGCGGTAATGGGCAAGCTCCGGCGAGAGGGAAGGGTGCAGGAACAGGGAAAGGGTGCAAAGGAAGGGGGAAAACCTGCGCGGGGCAGGCGGCGCTTGAAAAAAAAGAGCGGCGGCTCAAGAGCAATGCTCGGAGCCGCCTATTTCCCGGGCGAAGGGCCGGTTCACCCGTTCGCCCTCTTTGGCTTGTCAATGAAGGCGGGTGCTTAGTTGCCCGTGCGTCTGCGATCGGTTGACCGAAGGGTCGTTCGGTCGGGGTGTTCAGGAGGGTGATCAGGAGGGTGATCGCCGGGAGCCGACGCGTATATCAACCTGCGTGCGCCAAGGGAGTTGGGCGCGGCAGCGGTGACAGCATTTGAGCCGCCCAAAGCGGACGGCTCAATGGAAGGAAAAACATTGCTCATCGTGACGGAACC
This sequence comes from Clostridia bacterium, assembly GCA_017523925.1. Classification (GTDB taxonomy): domain Bacteria; phylum Bacillota; class Clostridia; order Christensenellales; family CAG-138; genus PeH17. The sequence goes on along the minus strand of JAFWVQ010000048.1, from coordinate 100,563 downwards.
GGGCATTCCCGATAATTCGGGGGCTCGTTGAGCCTGCGGATCCCCGTATCAACCGATCAGGGAAGATCCATGCCAACGGACCCGTCGCGAAAAAGCTTGAGAAGAAGCCGTAAGTAAGAACCTCGGTGAGCGCGGCCGCTTTAAGCCTCCCCTTATGCCCCCAAAACGGGACACAAGGGTGCGCTCCATACCTGCATGTGAGCAGCGCCGGAATTTTGCATCGGCTGCTGCGATGGATCCCCCAAGCACGGTTGCGAGGTGCGCTGTGTATGGGCTGACGGAGCGAGGGCTCGTGCTCTTTTTGCGCGTTAGCCGGCGCGCAAATCGGGAGTACTGCGAAACGGTGAACCGATCGTTTCGCCGTCGTGACAGACAGTCGACCGGAGACTGCCCGACGGATCCGAACAGCAACGGGACCGACCGTGCTGTTATGGCGTAATTGTAACAAATACCACAGGCGATGTCAATGATTTTTGACCCCGAAAAATAATATATTTTTACTATTTGAAATATCCAAAAACCACAACAACATTATTCGTTTTGCGCAATAAAAATACCTATGTTCCAAAAATCGCAATGTTGGGGCGGCGCACCATTCGGGCGGAGCTCGGATAATATGGTAATACTACATAAATGAATAGCGCGCATGCGGATTTTACCGAATACGCGCATATTACTAAGTTAAATTCTTACTCTGTGATGATATATTAAGCCGACGCGGATAACGCCGTGAAAAGCTTATCTGTCGGGCTCGATCAAGCCGTAGTTGCCGTCCTTTCTTGAATAAAGAACGTTGATGTCGCCGGTCTCGCCGTTGGTGAAAACGAAGAAGCTGTGCCCTAAAAGATCCATCTGAAGCATGGCCTCCTCAACGCTCATGGGCTTCATCGAGAAGCGCTTGACCTTCACGATCTCGGGTCCGTGACCCTCGTGATCGTCCTCGTAATAATCGGCCTCGGGCGCCTCCTCATAGCGCAGGTTCTTGGAAAGCTTGGTCTTATGCTTCAGGATCTGGCGCTCGAGCTTGGCGATAACGTTGTCGATGCTGGCATACATATCGGTGGTGGTTTCCTCGCCGCGGATTATGCCGCCGCGATAGGGGATCGTGATCTCGATGCTGTGCCTGCTTTTCTCAACGCACATCACGACCTGCGCCTCTGTGTCCTGCGTGAAGTATTTCTCGATCTTCTCAAGCTTTTTCAGCGTGAGCTCCTTCAAATAATCGGTGATCTCCATGTTGCGTCCGGTGATGGTTACTAACATAATAAAACACTCCCTTCATTCTATACCGCGCTGCTGCTCGGTATGGGTGATGGATATATTATACCGCATAACTGCGCGTTTGTACAGACCCCAAGTGTGACTTTTTTGTAAACAAATGCCGAGCGGCGAAAAAAAGCAAACGGCTGCTTGAAGAAAAATGCGGAATGCGCTTGCGGGAGCGGGAGCAAAGCAAGGAATTGATAAAGAATTACAAATAGTGATTAAAGAATATAAAAAATATAAAAATCTTTTTTTTGAATACACACAGGGTTTGCGATTTTTGGATAACTTTGTTGCAAAATAAACATAATTTAATCGCAAAAATATATCCAAAACAAAGGGAAATTATGCTTGACAGGCGGGGGTGGGCGGGTGATATAATGCACCATCTCAGGTATAGTATACGCTTTCGGCGTGCAGCCTGATTGCGGCGGCGGAGAGCCGCCGGTGCACGGGTGAGGTTTCCCGTGCGGCAAAATATTCCAACGGAGGTTTCAGGTATGAACTCTAAGCAACTGTTCACCAAGGCGCTCGCGGGCCTTCTTGCGCTCGTGATGCTCTGCGGCGTGCTTATTCACCTCGGCGGCGCGGACGTTTCCGCAGAGGGCGCGGCTGCCGTTAAGGCGACGGCGGAGGGCTCGGTCACGCTCGACAAGACCGCCCATCTCACCGCGGACGGCACCTACAGCATAGATCTTGAGGCGCACACAGCGGATGAAAACGTCACCACCATTGTGACGCACTCAACGGAGCCCATCGACTACGTGCTTCTTATCGACCAGTCCGGCTCCATGCGCGACGTGGAGAATATTCCCCAGGCCCCCGATCCGGCGCTCATCTGGAACGGTCAGCACGGCTACGGCCCCATCTCCATTGAAACGCGCCACCTTACCGCCATCAAAACCGCTGTGAACGAGTTTATCGACCTGGTACACAGCAAGGCGACCGAAGAGGCCAATCACAGGATCGCGTTGGTCGGCTTCGCCGGCGCGTACAACGGTCAGATTCAGGATCATAACTACACCAATACCGAGGTTTTCGTGGGCGCTCAGCAGTACGGCTACAACGGCTACGACGGTGACCTGCTGCCCGGGCAGACCAATATCGGCCAGGATTGGGCGCAGAATCATTACGGCGACGTTTTTCAGGACGTTACCGTTCCCGCTCAGCTTGCTAATCTCAAGGCCTCCAAGGATGCGTTCGACGCAATGGGCGGCACGGCGCTGCATCTCGGCATGGAGATGGTTGAGGGCGTTATCCGTGCAAGAAATGAAGATCCCGAATACTACGGCAGAAAAACCGTTGTTATCGTGTTTACGGACGGCGTCACCGGCTCCCTCGGTCAGAACCGCAGGTGGGCGAACGAGGCGATCGCAACCGCAAACAACGTTAAAAACGCTCTCGGCGCCGAGATCTACTGCATCAGCCTTATAAGCCACAGCCGGAACTACGAATATGAAAAGCGCTATAAGAAGTGGCTCGGCAATCGCAATCTGCCCGACTGGATCGAGGAGGATTGGCCCAGCCTCGGCGACGACAATCAGAGCTGGTTCAACAACGCGGCCGACAATAGGCTCTGGACCGATGCATACAGGCTCGTGGCGGCTATCTCCAGCAACTACCCCAACGCGCAGTACGGCACGCTGAATAAATTCAATCAGAACAGCAGCGGATACCTGAGCTACCTCGGGGCAAAGAACACCAACCTGCCCAACGCGATGAACGGCTCCAATCAGGGCCTGATCGACCTTCGTGCCTACGACGGCTACTGCTTCGAGCTGCATGACGCGGCGGACGTTCAGGGCAGATCCCCCGTTCGCAACGTGCAGGGACTCATGACCGCCTATCTCGCCATAGAGAATATCACGGACACCGTGATTGAGGAAACCGTGGGCGGCGGCGGCGAAAGCATCTCGCTCACCGGCGACGCCATTATGCGCGATATGCTCTCCGAATACTTCTTTATGCCCGAGGCGTTCAGCGTGGATAACGTGATCGTCCGCACTCAGGTTCCCACCGGCGGCAGCCTTGAAAACGGCTTCACCTTCGCCGGCGCGCAGGATGAAACCTATACCCGCAGCGGCGAGGCCGATGCAAACGGCTGGTATTCCTTCGTTAAAAACGGCAGCGGCGTTGACGGCATCAAGGTTCGCATCAACAAGGGCGAGGGTCTTGTTGAAGTCAAGGGCTTCAATTATAAGGAGCAGTTCTGCCGCAGGAATGCCGACAACTCCTACGGCGGCAGAAAGCTGCTTGTGACCATCACCGGCATCGAGGCAAACGACTGGGCGGTGGGCGATCAGCTCCCCACCAACCTTGAGGCGCACTCCGGCGTTACCCCCGGCGAGGGCCAGCTCCCGCCCGAGGATATGCGCTTCCCGCTTCCCACGGTGAATATCCGCGAAAAGTATTTCGTTTACGATTTCTGCCGCGATTTCTACGAGGAGAATCCCGAACACTTCTTCGGAAAGAACGGGCACGACGTTAAGGCCGTGCTTGCGCTGGACGCTCCCTATAAGCAGCAGAACGTGAATGCCTACTCCGAAGAATACAGCACGAGCGATGAGGACGGCGTTCTGTTCACCGCCGCTGCGCAGGATCACCAGGATGCGGACAACGGCGTGGTGTTCTCCATCAAGCAGATCAGCCACAGCGACTTCGTGGTCGGCGCGCTGCTTCAGCTTGACGACGATACCTACGAATGGTGCAAGCTCACCTTCCTGCCCGCCACCAACGTTCACTACGAGGAGAATAACCTCAGATACAACAAGGCCTCCACGAGGGACGGCGAGAAGGCTTCCGACTTCGTTGAGCTTGAACACAGCGAATGGCGGCTTGCGGGCGCCGGCAAAGAAACCGCAAGGCAGGGCATAGATAATATCGTCTATGGCTACGAGGATGAATACAACGTTGAAACCCATGGCGACAGCAACGCGGCAACCGCCCATATCGTTGTTGACCAGGCGTATCTGGACGCCGTAATGAGCAAAACCGCTCAGTGGCCCGTGGCGCATTTCCGCTTCACCGGCACCGGCTTCGATATCCTCTCCCGCAGCGGCGCGGATACCGGCGTGCTTGCGGTGGACGTTGTGCCCCACAGCCTGCCCCGCAATTATGCGGATGGCACCGCCGGAGCGAACTATGCGCATCTCATAGTGGATACCTATTACGGCGATGCGGAGAATCAGTACGAAAAGACCCTGCACCAGATCCCCGTGCTCCGCGTGACCGGACTGCTGTTCGATCCCCAGGGCTACGACGTATACATTTCGCCCGTTTACCACAAGGTGTTCGATCACACGCCCAAAACCAAGGACGGCAAGTCGTCCTACGACCCCGCCGCGATCGAGGGAGTTAAGATCCCCGGCCTGCCGGAGGTGGATTATCAGCTTGTGAATGCTTCCGATTACAGCGCCGAAAGCAGCGTCAGCTCCACGCGCAATGATGCGCCCGTATACGGCACCTTCAACGCGTATCTGGACAGCATCCGCGTGTATGAGCCCCGCACCGGAGAGGGCATCACCGCTATTGACAGGCGCGCCTACGAGGAAGCGGGAGAGCTTGCGCCCCAGTACCGCCAGATCCGCGACATTCTGCTTGATCCCGAGCAGTACGTTCCCATGACCGACGATGAGGGCAACACCGTTTACGACAGCGAGGGCAAGCCCGTGTACGCCATCAACGGCATCATCTATATCGACGCCTTCGATGGCTACGACCCCACGAGGCCCGTTAAGGTGGAGAACTACGAAACCTTCGGCCCGAACAACGAAACCTACCTCATGCCCACCCATATACACGGTGATGGCGATATCCCCGAAACCCAGCAGGCGTTTGCGTTCACCCTTAAGGAGTGGAACAACACTACCTCAAGGCTGCACATCAGCGCGAAGGCTCCCTACGGCAAGGTGCATCTGCACGTAAACGGCAGGCACGTTGCGGTGGTTCAGTCCTCCACCGAGATGTATTACGACGTTACCGACGTTATCCGTGAAACGAACGGCGTGATCTATGGCACCGGAAACCCCTCGCCGAACGGACACGTCATCATCTCCGCCTATATCGATGCAAGCGAAGCCGGTGCGGTGGGCGATCATCGCGTGCTCTCGCTTGTGAACGTCAAGTTCATCGAGAATGCGGAAAACATCGTGTACACAACGCGCGATATCGAGTTCAGAGATGATGAGGGCAACCTTATCAAGAGGATCGAGGGCTTCACCGTCGGCAACAGGCTGCAGGAGAGCGATTTCCCCACCGAGGAGCAGCTCGCAAGGCCCGGCAAGGTATACAGCCATGACTACAACGGCGGCATCATCCCCTCCTCCCATAACAACACGCCCTACATAGTTACCTACTACTATGAGGATGAGCAGAACATTCAGGAGACCTGCACCGTGCAGTTTGTGCCCAAAGAAGGCGCTGCGCCCGTTGCAGCCGTAGTTGTGAACAGGGGAACCATTCTCCACAACGGGATCACGCTCCCCAATGGCAGCACCTTCACCTGGCCCAACGTGCCCGCTCCCGATCACGGCTGGGAGATCGGCAGCAGCGCCGCCGGCGGCTGGCTGTATACCTTCGGCGAGATAACCGAGGATACGACCATATATGCGGCTTATTATAAGAAGCAGATGGCAACGATCTACTTCACCTTCCAGGATGCGCACTCTATGTACGAGCTTGGCGGACAGCTGCTTGTAAGCACGGATACCACCTTCGGCACCATTCCGCAGGCTCCGAGCAACAACAATCACATTACGCAGTCGCAGCATTATGTGACCAATACCGGCACGCTTGTAAATTCCATTCCCTCCGCCGCGGTCAATGATTTGAGCGCAACGGTAAACGATAGGAATCAGACTTACAAGATAGAGGTTGAGCCGGGCGGCTACAGGATCGGCATCTTCTTCAAGAGGGTGTGGAACAACCGCATTTGGTGGCTTTATCCCAGCGGCGGTGCAGCGAATGTTTCCCTTGCTGCGGGCGGAGTCGTGCATTTCGTAGTCTCGGGTCAGACCGTCAGCCTCAGCACCACCTACAACGGCTCCTCCACCGATCAGCACAACATCGTTCCCATGCGCGGCGATGCCGCAGCACCCGCCACAAGCGGAACCGTCAGAACGCAGGCGCTGCGCGGCGCAGGCTCGTTCAACGACAGCGAGCTTACCTACATCACCTCCAATGCCGACACGCTTCTGTTTGCGGAAGCGGTGCTTGCGGGCGTTGACGGCGATGCGAACCATGACCGCGTTGCGGACATCATGGACGCGCTGCTGATCATGCGCTGCTCGCTTGGGCAGGACACCGGTCTTGATATCTACGGAAGATATTGTGCCGATTATAACCGCGACGGCGAGATCGACGTCACCGATGCCTTGTTTGTAATGAGAGCATCCCTTGCCAATTGACAAAGGAGAAGATTATTCTATGAAGAAATACAGCAAACCCATGGTCTATGTTGAGAACCTGAAGACCTCTGCCGTTATTACCGCGGGCTGCAACAGCAACGAGTACACCTCCGGTGACGAGTATTCCTGCGCGATAGATGTCGGCCTGGGAGGACCGGTATTCAATAATCCCGATATATGCTTCTTTACCGGCGATGAATACGTGTGCTACCATAACCCCGACGGCGCCACCACGATTCTCTTTACCTCCTGATTGGGTGAGCCCGAATGCAAATACCCCCGAGGCGCGTGCCTCGGGGGTATTTTTGAAGCATGCGTCCTCCGCATAGCTTCCGCGTTTCGTAAAAAAATCGGCGCACCCCGAAGGATGCGCCGGAAAAGGCTTTATTATGCCGTGCGGCTCTTATCTGCCTGCGGTGGCGACCATAACGGCCTTGATGGTGTGCATGCGGTTCTCCGCCTCATCGAACACCTTGCTCTGGGGGCAGCGGAAAACTTCGTCGGTAACTTCCTGCTCGGCAACGCCGTACTTCTCGTAGATCTCGCGGCCAACGCTGGTCTCGAGGTCGTGGAAGCTGGGCAGGCAGTGGAGGAAGATGCAGTCGGGGTTGCCGGTCTTCTTCATCATGTCCATGGTCACGCGGTAGGGGGTGAGCAGCTTGATGCGCTCCTCGAACTGATCCTCTTCGCCCATGGATACCCAAACGTCGGTATAGATGGCGTCCGCACCCTTAACGGAAGCGATGTCCTCGGAGAACTCGATCTTCGCGCCGGTGGTCTTTGCGAGCTTCTTCATCTCCTTAACGAGACCCTCCTCGGGGAAGAGGCTCTTGGGAGCGATGCCGACGAAGTGCATGCCGAGCTTGGCGGAGATGATCATGAGGGAGTTGCCCATGTTGTTGCGGGCGTCGCCAACGTAAACGAGCTTGACCTTGTTGAGGGGCTTTGCAACGTTTTCCATGATGGTGAGGCAGTCCGCCAGAACCTGAGTGGGATGATACAGGTCGGTGAGGCCGTTCCATACGGGAACGCCGGCGTGCTTGGCGAGCAGCTCAACGGTCTCCTGCTTGAAGCCGCGGAACTCGATGCCGTCGTAGAAGCGGCCGAGAACCTTCGCGGTATCCTCGAGGGATTCCTTCTTGCCCATCTGGCTGTTGGAGAGGAAGGTCACGTTTGCGCCCTCGTCGAAGGCGGCAACTTCGAATGCGCAGCGGGTACGGGTGGAGGTCTTCTCGAAAAGAAGAACGATGTTCTTGCCCTCGAGCAGGTCGCCCTTGATGCCGGCGCGCTTCTTGGCCTTCAGATCGGCGGAAAGGTTGAGGAGGTAGCGGATCTCATCGGGGGTGAAGTCCTTGAGGGTGAGCAGGCTGCGGCCTTTAAGATTGACGGGCATGGTAAATCTCCTTTTAAATAGGTTTTAATTGTCTTTTTTCGCAAAAACGGCTTTGCCGTGCTTGCCGCTAAATTATAACATATGCTTTTCAATATGAAAAGCCGAAAAAAGCCCTAAAAAGGGTATATTTTCGGCTTTTGGAGCGTTTTTTGGGGTTTTACACGCGGATGCGCGCGTTTTTTATAAATCACGGGAGAAAGCGCGGAAGAAAGCGCGGAAAAAACCTTCCGCGCTCCACCCTGCTCGGCGCTCATCCCGAGGCGGGTCCGTGGCCTTTCGGAGCGCGGCCGTTAAACTATCCCCATCGCGAGCCTGAGGATGCTCACCGCGTCGGAGATATCCACGTCGCCGTCGCCGTCGATGTTCGCGCGCTCGAAGCGGTCGGCGGGCAGGCTGATCACGCCCATCGCGTGGCGCATCGCGAGCAGCGCGTCGGAGATGGAGACAGTGCCGTCGCCGTCAACGTCCCCAAGCTGGAGCGAGCTGCTTGCGCTTACCGCGGCGGTGAGTCCGAAGCAGGAGAAGGTCAGCGTGCGAACGCCGTTCGCCGTGCTGTCGCCAACGCACATCGCCGAGGTCAGCGGCATATAGCAATAGCCCTCGCCGCAGGTGAATCTGCCCGCAAGCTCGAGCCCGTCCACCGAGGTGCTCATATCGGCCTCGCCGAGTATCTCAAACGAGGTGTAATGGCAGTTGAAGCCGGTGCAGAAAAGCTGCACCCAGTATGCGCCGTACTGCGTTCCGGAGCTGTAGGTATAGCCAACGCCGATATGCTTGAAGTCGGGGCTGAGAATGTTTGCGCGGTGACCCGAGCTGTTCATCCAGCTGTTCATCACGGCTGCGGGGGTCTGCTGACCGGCGGCGATGTTTTCGCCGACGTTCGACCATTCGATGCCGACCTCGTCAAACACGGTGAAGCAGCTCGTGCCGTCCGGCCTGGTGTGGGAAAAGCTCTGGAATAGCTCCAGCGCGCGTATATCCGTTGCGGTCTGCATCGCGGAGAACATGGTGAGAGGGAGCGAACCGTCGTTCATGCGCTCGATGTTGACGAGGCGGAGCACCTCCCACTCCTGCGCGGAGGCAGGCACTTCGGAAGGCACGCCGCGAACGGAGAGGGGCGCATCGGCTTGGAGCCTTGCCGCGCCTGCGGGAAGGCAGAGCGCGAGGCACATAATGAGAGCGGTGATGATCGCGAGGGATCTTTTCATAATCAAACTCCTATCGTTAGTTTATTATTTTAACGCCGAATGGCGGTAAAACCGATATAGAAAAAGCAAAACTGCGTAAAATGCGTGGATGGCGAAAAGGGAAACGGCGAAAGCTGCGGAAAGCTGAAAAAGCAAAAGCGAAACAGTGAAAAACAGGGCTCCGCCACGGGGGATCGGCGGGATCGGCGCGCCGCGAACCCAAAAAGCGCCGCGCAGGGAGGTTCACAGAAGGCGCGGGCGGTCCGGAATGCGCCGCCGTTTTGCCCGGGGCGGCGCAGCCTGTCGGCGGCTGCGTTAGCCGAGCAGCGAGATCAGCGGAACTATGATAAGCGAGAGCACGAACAGCGCGGCAAGGATAAGGCACACGATGCGGACGACGTTTTTCGAGTTGTTCATATTTCGGTTCCTTTCGGGTTTTTCGGTCATTCGCTCTTTCCACGGCAAAGCGTGAAGCGGCGCGGACGGAACGGGCGGCAGGGGCGGCGCGGCAAGCGTCAGAATACGAGCCCCTTGGCGAAGTGCAGATATAAAAGCAGCGCGATGCCGCCGAGCAGCGCGAAAAGGCAGAAAAGAAGCGGGATATCCGCCGCTTCGAGCCTGATGCGCCTTCTTGACGAGGGGCTTTTGACGCGGCGCGGCCTGCTTCGCGGGCTTTTTCTTGCGGGGCGAGCGGAGACGCGGCGGGCGCGGCGAACCGGCCTGCGCTTTATTTTGACGCGCCGAACGCGCCTTATGCGCCTTGATCCGAGCTTCTTCTTCACCCTCAGTCCTCCGTGCTTTTGCCGTCATGTTATTTTAGCACAGCATGAGGGCGTTTTCAAGGCACAAAAGCCGCGCATCCCCAAATGAAATGCCGCGCCCGTTTCGCGCTTTGCGCCTGGCTGCGGCAAGGCGGACCGTCAGGGCGCGTTCCGCCGCTCGGCGTCGGCAGCCGTTCTTCTTTTGAGCTTCTCCGCCTCCGCCATCAGCCTCGCGATAAGCGGCGCAGCCATGCTTTCCTTGTCCAAACGCAGGCCCACTATGGTCTTGAACGCACAGTCGATCCTATCGTTTGCATAGGACCGATACAGCGGCAGATCGTGCTCGTCGAGGACCGCGTTGATCCTCGAGACCTGCTCTACAAGCGCGCTTGGCATCTCGATCGCCGCGTTTTCGTTTAAGTAACGGTGGTGGATGAAGATATCCCGACCGTATTCAACGAGGCAGTGGCACTGGGGACAGCGCTTTGCAAGCGCGGCCTTGTTTTCAAGGCGCATTAGGCTGCGGCGTACCCGCTCCGACAGCAGATCGTACCTCTCGGGCGCCGCGGCATGTGCATCGACGAAAGCAAAGGTGTACATTTGGGAGAGCGCACCTTCCAGATACGCAAGCGCCCTATCGCCGCTCTGCGCTTCAAGGTTTATATGCTCCACAAGCCTGTCCAGCGCATCGAGCTGCCAAACCGTGTTGTCCTCAAGCCCGACGATGCGCCCGTCGATTGCGATATTGTCCCTTCCGCCCGAAACCACGAACGCATTCAGCGCGTAGTGGCTCGGCGCAAGCTTGTCTATGTAACGGTAGCGCATCGCGACATTAAACAGCCGCTTCGCCGCCGCTTCCGATGCCGAAGCCGTCATGCTCCCTCTCAGATGGGAGTGAAGGGCAAGCGCAAAGAGCAGCGAGAATTTGCAGTGGCCGAAATAGAAGGAAAAGGGCAGGCTGCTTTTATTGATGAATTCGATTTGCTCCTCAAGCGCGTCGAGCGCGGCGAAGAAGCGCTTTTCGTCGTATGAATGGATGGAGGAGCCGCTGCGCTGGATGTAGTAGTAAACCGCTTCGTCAACGATCTCGATGCGGGTCAGGTATGCGGCGAGCATCAGAAGAAAAGTGGTGTCCTGATGCACCCTCGAGCTGCCGTAGCGTATGCCGTGCTCCGTTATGAAATCGCGGCTGTAAATGGCGCTCCAATGCTCCGAGGCGAAGCAGAAGAAGCCTCTCCCGCCGCCGCGCATGGCCTCGGCGATGATGCGGTTTACATTCCTCGTCAGCTGCACCGAGCGGTCATTCGGATCGGCGCCCTCCGGCACCTTGCAAGCGCGTCCCTTTACGACCTCCGCACCGGTCTCGATCGCTCTATTATACAAAAGCTCGAGAAAATCCGGCGCGATAAGGTCGTCCGCGTCAATGAACGAAAGATAGCGCCCCCGTGCGGCCTCGATGCCGATATTCCGCGCGCGCCCCTGCCCGCCGTTCTCATCAAGACGAATGAGGCGCAGCCGCTCGTCCCGCTCCGAGTATTCCTCGATCAGCCGCGCGGTGCCGTCCGTGCTGTGATCGTCCAGCACGATGACCTCTATATCGGGAAAGGTCTGCGCAAGGACCGCTTCGACGGTGGCGCGGATATTCTTTTCACCGTTGTAAACGGGCATTATCACCGATATCTCAGGCTTCATCGCTTCCTCCGCCTTCCGCGGGCTTCTGCTTGAACGGCCTAAGCCTTTCAGCAAGCAGCTCCGACTGTCTCAAAAGAAACTTTGATTTTTCGGGCATTTTCTTCGCGATCGCAAGAGAGACCCACAGCACCATGTCCCGAAGCGAATCGGCATGGATAAGGTATTCCGGGGCGGCGTCCGGGTGCCCGTCGTATATCTTAACAGTGTTTTCAAGCTCAGCGAGGAGCAGGTCAGCTTTTTGGGTGATGCCCGCAATGTGATAGGGTGGGAAGATGTCCGCGCCGTACTCCGCTATCGCCCTAACGCCGATGTGCATACGCGCAAGCAGCTCGGGCGTGTTGACGGCGGCAAGCGCTTGATGCATGCTTTCGATCATAGAGGCTCTGAAATCCATCAGCGGCCTTGTTTCGGAGCAGGGCGGGTGCGTCAGGATATAGGTCATGGCTTGATACAGATAGAGCATTCCTTCGTCCGTGTTGAAGCGCTCCTCGGCAAGATGCTCGGCAAGCCGCCTCAGATCGGCGAGCCGCAGCTCGATATTGTCGGCCAAGCTGAAGGCAGGTCCGAACGCCACGATATTCGTCTCGCCGTGTGAACGCAGAAAAACTCCCACGGCGTAATCGCGCTTGGGCAGCAGCTCCGCGTATCTGCAGCCGCTTGCAAGCTCATAGACCCTCTTTGCGAAGCTCTCCGCATAGTCGCCGAAGCCTTCGAGCGTGCGCAGGTGAAGCTGCAGCCTCAGCGCAAAGGCGAACTTCTTGGCAATGAAGGCTGCGGCCGACTCCGTATCCACGCCCGCTGTTTCGAGAAATTCAAGCTGCTCGACGAGCGCGCCGAAAACGGCGTCGAACCGCTCCAATGAAAGCGAGTAGGTGAGCGAAGAGGGGCGCAGATAATGGCGATACACCGCATTCTGCACAAACCTGATCGAGCCCGCGAATACGCCGACCTTCAAAAGAAAGGTGCTGTCCTCCCCAACGGCGGTGGAACCGTAGCGTATCCCGTTTCCGAGGATGAACGAGCGGCGGAATATCGCCGAAAAATGCCGAGTGTTGAAAACAAGAAACATCCTGCGCCGCGAGTTCAGCAAGCCCATGAACATGTTGTTTGAAAAGCCCATCCTTTCAACGCTGCAGTCGTCGCCGATGCCGTCCTCGCGCAAATCGAGGCAGGAGCCCTTGATAACGTCCGCGCCGCTCTTGGAAGCAGCGTCATACAGAAGCTCAAGAAAATCGGGGGCTATCGCATCGTCCGAATCCACGAACGCGAGGTATTCGCCGCGCGCCGCCTCGATACCGACGTTTCGCGCATTTCCGGCGCCTGCGTTTTTTTCAAGCGGGATCACCCGAACGCGCGCATCGCGCCGCGCATATTCCTCGATAAGCGCAAGCGAGCCGTCCGTGCTGCGATCGTCCACAAAGATCGCCTCAAGCTCGCTCAGGCTCTGAGTGAGCACCGAGTCCGCGCACCTTAAAAGCGTTTGCATGGAATTGTAGACGGGTATTATTACCGAGATCTTCGGAGCGCTCATCCCGATCCTCCTTTGGGGTGGTTTGTTATTCGTTGTTTTTTATTTATCTATTATCTATGCGCTGTATGATTGCCGTTTTTTCCGTTTCCGGGCCGCAGCTTTTATCACTGCTTTTTAAGCTCATCGGAGTATGCCTGAAGCCTTTCCAGCGCCGCGCGCCGCACCTTCGTGCAGTCCTTCAGCCCGATCACGGTGAGAGTAGGGTCCACATTCGCCCGACCGCCGGATCTTAAGAATTCCCTCAGGCCGAAGTCCGCCCGCTTCATTTCATCGGCATGCCCAAAGCGCGTTAGGATCCCGTAAAGGCGCTCGGCGAACTCGTCCGCTCCCGGCAGCTCCTCGCTGAGCATGTATGCATGCATGCCGAGCACGAAGCGCGCGTTCATAACGGCGTAGCCGACGGCGGCGTTCTTGTCAAGCCCGCTTGAGGCGATGAATTCAAGCTGCTCCTCGAGCGCGTCGAGAGCGGCCTTGAACCGCCGCGCATCGAATCGGTGAACCATCGAGCCCTCGTTTTGAAAATAATAATAGAAAGCCGCGTCCTCGGTCTCGATGCTCCCCGCACGGGTGCAGACCTTCAAAAGGAAGGTCACGTCCTGCCCCGTGCGCGAGTCTCCGTAGCGTATGGAATGCTCAATGATAAAGTCGCGGCGGTATATGGCGCTCCAATGCTCCGAACGAAAAAGCAGGATCAGTGGAACGCCGTTTGCAATGCCCTTCCTTATCAGCTCGTTGTATGCAGGGGGCGTTTTGCCGATGTCCTTTTCGTCCGTGACCCAAAGCGCCGAGCCCTTGACTACCGCCGCGCCGCTCGTTTCGGCCTTATTATAAAGAAGCTCGATAAAATCCGGCGCGAGCATATCGTCCGAATCCACGAAAACGAGGTATTTGCCGCGCGCCTCGTCGATCCCTCGGTTGCGCGCTGCGCCCTGGCCGCCGTTTTCGCCGAGCCGTATCGGCTTTATGCGCGGATCGATCTCGGCATAGCGCTCGAGCAGCGCGGCCGAGCCGTCCGTTGAGCCGTCGTCGATGAAGAGCGCCTCAAAGTCCACGAAGGTTTGAGCAAGGATGGAGTCCACGCAGCGCTTCAGATGCTTTTCGGAATTGTACACCGGCGAAACTATGCTGACGATCGGCTCGTTCGGGCTTTTTTTCGCGCATTCCGCGCTTTCCGTGTCCATGGCTGTGCGAACGGCCGCATCGAGATCGCCCCGCCGGAGGCATGCGAGCAGATGGCGGAAGAGCGGCTCCGCCTCGGGAATAAGATGCAGATTTTCGCTGCGCACCCCATTTATGACCGTTTGAGCGCCGTCGCTTTGCAAAAATCGATCCAAAAGCGCACGGCATTCGGGGGTCTGCTCCCTCGAATACGCGCTTACCATCCGCGAGATCATCAGAAAGGCCGAAAACAGCGTCGCGCCGCGGCTCTCGTCGTCGAGCGCGTCGATGCCCTCGGTGTGAGCGGCAAATGCGGCGATCGAATCGGAAACGTAGGCGCTTCCGACGCGGTTTACCAGCGAACCGCCGACGGTGTTGTAGCGGTACAGCTTCTTATACATGAGCACGGCGCCGTCGCAGACGGGATACACCGTGCTGTTGAAGATCAGATCGACGTATATGGGAGAGCTTTCGCAAAAACGCAGGTGCTCCCTCTCGAGAAAAGCGCGCCTGTACGCCTTGCCGCATTGGTGCCGAAGCAGAAAATCGTTGTTCACGCCGTCCTCAACTATGCTCGAATAGTGCTTGACCGGATCGAGCAGCGCAAGATACAGCTCCCTGCCGCTTGCGTGAATCAGCGTGTCGCGCTCAATAAGCGCGTAATTGGTAAAGCCCGCGATAATAAGGTCCGTGTTTTCCTTTTCGAGCACCGAATGCATCGCCTCGAGCGCGTCGGGCGTATAGAGATCGTCCGCATCCAAGAATACCACGTATTCGCCGCGCGCGTTGTCAAGCCCGCAGTTCCTTGCCCTCGACACCCCCGAGCCGTCCAGATGGATGACGCGGACCTTGTCGAAGGCCTTTGCGAATGCGAGCGCGATGCCGAGGCTGTTGTCTGTCGAGCCGTTTTCGATGATGAGCAGCTCGAAGTCGGAGAAGGTTTGCGTAAGGATGCTGACGGCAGCGGTGCTAAGCGTACGCGCGCCGTTATAAACGGGTAGGATCACCGAGAAAAAGGGGGTGGGTCGGTTCATAAAGCCTGCGTTCTCCGCCGGATGCCGCAGGCATGGACGGGAAATGGATTTCATGAGTGCTATTATAGCATATAAGGCGTTGGATCCGCAATAAAAAAACGATTGACAAGTGCGCATTGGGCATGGTAAAATTCCATATACCAAACGAGGCGCGGTCAATATCCGCGCCGCATAGGAGGACCTATAAATGAAGCTGAACAGCAATCTGCCCGTCGTAGAGATCGACGGCGAAAGCATAATGGTGTTTGCACCGGAGGACGATAACTCCTTCCGCGGGATGCTGCGCTCAAACCACACTGCAAATTTCATAATCGAATGCCTCAAGGAGGAGACCGACGAGGAAGCCATTCTCGAAAAGCTCAAGAGCGAGTTTGAGGGCGATGAGGATGAGATGCGCGAGGACATCAAGACCGTGATCGAAAACCTTCGCACGGTGGGCGCACTTGAAGAATGAAAACGCTTCTTCCGCCCGATCCGTTCATAAAAACAGCTGTGCAGGACGGACGGCTGCCCGAATCGGGTACAGCCTGCCGGCCTTCTTTATTTGCGCTGCCCGTTAAGCTCGGCGGCTCCGAGCTCGTGTTCAACACCTTCACAAGGCAGCTTATCGACGCGGAGGAGCTGACGGAGCTCTTCGTATCCCCGCACGATATCGCCTTCGACGAGGAAAGCGAGGCGCTTAATGAGCTTATCAAGGCGCGCTTCATCGTTTGTGCCGATGCGGATGAGGCAAGCAACCTGTCCTCCGCGCTGCGCGTGCTGCAGCTTCTCGGCCCCAAGGATCGCAAAAAGCACAGCTCCTTTATTATCCTGCCCACGACCGCCTGCAATGCCCGCTGCTTCTACTGCTACGAAAGCGGCTTCGAGCATAGAACGATGGACGATGAAACGGTCGACGCGCTGATAAGGTATATCCTCGAAACCAAGACCGAGGGCATGGTGAATATCCGCTGGTTCGGCGGCGAGCCGCTGCTTGCCGAGGCCGTAATAGACCGCATCGTCGAAAAGCTGAATGAAAACGGCGTTGATTTCGTTTCCGATATCATTACGAACGCCTCGCTGCTCACGCACGAGCTTGCCGAGAAGGCGGTGTCGAAATGGCGCGTAAACAATGCGCAGATAACCTTCGACGGCAGAAAATGCGAGCACCTCAAGCGCAAGGCGTATGTGGACGCATCGCGCGATCACTACACGGCATCGCTCGAGGGTGCGCAGGCGCTGCTGGAGCTTGGAGCGGCGGTGAGCATCAGGCTGAACGCCGATGAAAACAACGTCGACGAGCTGTTCCTGCTGGTGGACGAGCTCGAGGAGCGGTTCGGCGGCAAAAAGAAGCCGGCGGTCTACGCCGCGGATATGTTTGTCGGCTGCGATCGGGAGCACTCCGCCGAGGCCGACCGCATGCTCTATTCGCGCCTTGAGCAGCTCCATGAAAGGATACATAAGGCCGGGTTCCTTCGCGGAAACGATCCGAGGAGGCTGCGCACCCATCGCTGCATGGTGGACGTGCCGAACGGAGGCACGGTCGTAGCGCCGGACGGAACGCTCTATTGCTGCGAGCACATGAGCGAGGATTCCCGCATTGGCACGCTTTGGAGCCACGAGGACGAGGCGGAGCTCAGGCGCGGCTTCATTGCCGCAAACGCCCGCCTGCAGAAGCGTCCGGAGTGCCGAAACTGCGTATATCTGCCGGAATGCACGCTTGGTGCATTTTGTCCTACAATATATCGGGATTGCAGAAAAAATGCCAATTTGATGATTGTAAAAAAACTGTTGCAATTTTCGGAAAAAGTGCTATAATAACTATTGGAACGCTGTTTTAGGAGGTATTATTTTACTATGGAAAAAAAGCGTTATGTCCGCGCAGAACAAAAACTCATCAACATTGCTGCGGATTCGGTTCTGTTCACAAACTCTTCGGGCTTCAGCAGCGGCTGCACCGGTAATTGCCCCAGCAATTGCGGCGGCTACAGCGACTGCCCCAGCAATTGCGACGGCTACAGCGGCTGTCCCAGCCACTGCGACGGCGACAGCGGCGGCGGCGGCAACTATTCCATTCTCTTCGGCATGGGTTCCGCCTGGTTCTCACTGCAGTATGGCGGCGGCGGAAGCGGATCCACCTGCTGACGCGAAAGCGCCTTGCTAATGGCAGCTTCCAAGCAATCGAAAGAGAATACCGCTGAATATGACCTGCTGACGATCTCTCTTGCAGGTCATATTATTGCTGTGCGCTCAAGCTGCGCCATCAATCGCAAAGCCTTCAAGCATTACACCGTCAATGTCGCCGAAGCGGATGTGGAGCATACGGTCACACTGGATAAGGAATCGGTGATCGAGCATCTGCATTCAAACGACGATAAGACGGTGTATTTTTTTCTTCATAAAGACATTTCGGATTGGCTCGTCACGAAAAACGTGCTCACCATCCACGCCTCCGCGCTCATCTGCGAAGGCAAGGCGTATCTGTTCTCTGCGCCGAGCGGCACCGGTAAAAGCACCCACACAAGGATTTGGCGCAGGGTCTTCGGCGATCAGATCAGCATGATAAGCGACGATCAGCCACTCGTCCGAATCGATGAAAGAGGCATCTATGCCTGCGGCAGCCTCTGGAACGGCAAGGAGCGTCTCGGCAGAAACATCGAGGCACCCGTCGGCGGCATCTGCATCATCCGCCGCTGCGAAACAAACCGCATCAGCACCCTTTCGCATACGGACGCGCTTGCAATGCTCTCGCCAAACGTCTATATCCCGAGCGACCCCGAGCTTGCGTGCAGCTCGCTGAAGCTTTTGTGCAAGCTGGCGCTTTCCGTGCCGATCTACTCCCTCGAGTGCAATATGACGAACGAGGCCGCCGTGTTCGCAAAAAACAGCATCGTCATCGAGGATTGAGCGCGCTCGCGCCGGCGCAAATGATAATAGATTCGCGAAAGGCGCTGTGAAATACCTGCAGACGTGGACGAGGCTCAAATGAAAAATGTATTGCCGCTGATTAAATTGATACTGCTTTGCGTGCTCGCTGCGCTCCTGCTCTTGGGCTGTGCGCCCACGGGGGAGAACGGCGGTTTTTTTGGTACGCCGAGCGCTGCGCCCGCGAGCGAAACGCCCGAGGCTTCGCTCTCCTCCGCGCCGGAGCCCACGGGGAACGGCGCCCTTTCCGAGACCACTTCCGAGCCGACGCCGGAGCCCATCGCGCTTCCCACCGCGCCCGAGATATCCTTGATGATACCCACGCCCGGCATAGGGCTGCTCATCACCTTTGCTCCCACGCTCGAGCCCCTGCCCGAGCAAACGCTCGAGCCGAGCTTCGACCCATCGAGCACACCCAAAACGACGGTCTTGCCCTCATCCACCCCCGCCCCTGAGGATACTCCGGTACCGACGGCCGAACCCACGCCGGCACCCACCCCCGCGCCCACTCCCACGCCGAAGCCGACCGCGACTCCGACACCGACTCCCACGCCGAAGCCGACTCCGACTCCGAACCCCACGCCCACCCCCGCGCCGGGGCAGAGCGCGATAAGCCTGACGCAGTCCGCGAATCTGCCGCTGCCGAGCCTGAATGAGGATATCCCGCAGGGGCAGCCCCTGTGCATAGGCG
The DNA here is from genome assembly GCA_017523925.1 of Clostridia bacterium. GTDB lineage: Bacteria > Bacillota > Clostridia > Christensenellales > CAG-138 > PeH17. The sequence continues at coordinate 81,544 of JAFWVQ010000048.1, read as the reverse complement.
GCGTTGTGAAAAGCGATTCGCCGATACTGTCGGTAACGGCCGAAGTGACCACGCAGAGCGGCGCGGGCGCGATCTCGGGCAGCGTAAGCTTCACCGAATCGCAGAGCGTTAAGCGCGTTGAGCTGGTCGATCCCACCTTCCCGAAGGAGAACGACACTTCACTTACCAAAAAGCTTAAATTCGAGCAGCTTGCCGTGGGGAATTACGTTTTCAGCCTGTACGCCGAGGCGGTCGGAACCGGAAGCACGCTTCTTTATTCAAGCGCGTTCAAGGTGGTCGGCGGCGAATGGCGGCAGCTTGTCTCGAATAATCTTCGCAACTGCTACGCCTACGCTCTCTCGTTCTTCGGCAGCCGCGATCAGTTCATGTTCCGCTATCGCCGGGCGCAGGGCAGGCAGATAGAGGTGGAATCAAGCTGGCTCTATCCCCGCATGACCTCCGTCACCTCGCCCGCCGGGCAGACCTGGTACGTTCATAAAAAGGCCGCGCCCCACTATAATGCGGCGATAAACTATATGAAAACGAGCTTCGTTCGCGTTCGCGGCACGAGCGACAGCGGCGTTATCCGGCTTTGGGAGCTTGTTTCCACCTTCGACGGCATACTGAACACGCGCTTTGTTTCTGCGCTGGACTTCATTTCCCACCATGCCTTCGGCACCGCGATCGACCTGAACGCCTCGATGACTCCGAACGGCAACGCGCTCGTGAACCGTGCGCTGATACTCTCCGAGGTGCGCGATAAGCTTGTCTACAACGGCATAAAGACCGAAAACGGCGTAAGCTACTACGATTTCACCTACACAGGGAGCTATTCGGAGAAACATAAAAACGTTCCGACAACGGTCGTGAACTATCTTCTTTACGAGCTGGCGTTCTACCGCGCGGGCTTCAGCTGGGGCTATTACTACCGCCACGCCTGCGACGCGATGCACTTCGGGCTTTCGGAGATGAGCGCGGATACGCACAACACCTCCGACCGCTCGCTCCGCAAGGTGTATTCCTATATCGGGTAAAAACTCAGGCAGCAAATGAAAAAACGGCGAAACCGCTTTTGCGCGTTCCCGCCGTTTTTAGCTTATGCCTCTGCTCGGATGATGCCGCTTACGGTGATCGTAACGGAGCCGGGCTCGCAGCTCCATTCGCCGCTCGTTTCATCCTGCGTGAACGCCGCCGCGGGCACGGTGATCGAGCCCGGCACGGTGACGAACAGGCCGCTCGCTTCATCGTAGGTGTAGTCGATGTTCTTCTCCATCGGCGCTCCGCCAACGGAAACGGCGATATCGGTGAGGATGGGCGAAAAGGTGTCGCTCAGGGAGATGTTATCCCCTGCGCCCGCCTCCGCGCCGCCGCCGTTTGTGATAACGAAGGTGTAGGTCACCTCGCCGTTCTCGGAAACGGTAGTGGGGCTGACGGATTTGGCGATGTCGAGCACCGACTCGGCGGCCGCCGTTACGGTCTCGCTCGCCGTCACGGTGTCGGTGAGCGCGCCGGAAACCGTGACGGTGTTGGTGATGCTGCCGCCCATCTCGGGCGGGGCGAAGGAGTTCACCGCCGCCGCGTAAACGAGCATGCTCGTGCCGCCGGCAGGGACCTCGATGCCGCTCACGGTCAGCGGCTCGGCTGCCGTAACGGTCGGGTCGGGCTGCAAGATTCCGTTTACAAAGTACTTGATCGAGCCGACGGTGTAGCTGAGCGGCACGAGCGTTTGCGCGCCGAACTCATACGCGCCGAGATCGTCCGTTACGGTGAGCGCGGCAAGGTCCGAAGTGCCGGAATTCACGAGCGAAACCATGTAAACGAGCTCGCCGCCCGGCGTATAGCTGCTTGTGAGCGCGGTCTTGGTTGCGGTGAGCGTTGAGATAAGTTCGCCCGTGGCGACGTTGGAGCTGACGCTTATGCCCTTGTAGGAAAGCGTCGCCTGATTTGTAAAGGTTGCCATATATACCTCCGTGAAATGGATTTGGGAAGCGGAAGCCGCCCGAAGGAAGGGCTGTCCACCCCCTATACACAGTATGCGCCCGGGCTCATATTTGCGCATTTTCGCGCCGATCGGTGTTGACCCACGGCGGAAAAAACGCTATAATATGGAAACATTATCGGTAATAAGAATTAAGGAGAAACGAAAGCAAATGGCATACCGTTATTTTGCCGTGGACGTGGGCGACAAGCGCGTGGGGCTCGCCGTGAGCGATGCTCTGGGCATAACCGCGCAGGGGCTTGAGACCTACCATCGCACGGGCGACGATGAGAGGGACGCCGAATACATCAGGGAGTACGCCAAGCGTTACGCACCCTGCCGCATAGTTTTCGGAATGCCCCGCAATATGGACGGCAGCTACGGCTTCGCCTCGGAGAAGGTGAAGGCGTTTGCGGAGCTGGTTCTGACGGGCTGGGAGGGCGAGCATGATTTCTATGATGAGCGGCTCTCCACCGTGGCCGCCGAGCGCGCACTGTTTGAAGCGGAGCTGAACTGGAAGAAGCGCCGCAAGGTCGTGGATAGGCTCGCCGCGCAGGTGATATTAGAGGGGTATATGACGCTGCACCCCGTTAAAAGTGAATAGTGAATATTGAATAGTGAATAGTTGAGGTGGAAATTCCTGCGGTATTTCTTTTGAATCGGTGAATAGTGATCAGTGGTTAGTGGTTAGTGATCAGTGGCGGTTGAAGTTCCCGAGGAATTTCTTCCGATATTGTTTAGTGAACAGTTGATACCGAATTACTGCAAAAACCGCCGCTTGGCGGGGAAAGAGGATAAGATGAACGATAAGGAAAGATTTGAGACCGAGATCCCCGAGGAGGAGATCCAAATAGTAACGCTCATAACCGACGACGGCGCGGAGGAGAATTTCTGGCATGTGCTGACCTTCCCGTATGAGCGCGCTAAATATGCCGCACTCGTGCCTGAAGCGCAGATCGACGACGAGGAGCCCGAGGTGATCTTCGTTCGCGTTGAGCACGACAGCGAGGGCGACGCCTATACCCCAGTGGAGAACCCTGTTATGCTCGGCGAGCTCTTCGAGGAATTTGCAAGCCTGATGGACGAGCAGAGCGAGGAAGAACAGTAATTAGTGAATAATGAATGGTGAATAGTGAATAGTTGAGGATGAAATTCCTACGGAATTCCTGCAAATTTTTCATTACACTTATTCATAAATTCTTTCACTCTATGCAAGCACCAATGCTTTTTACGGTAAAATAAATGACACCATTTGAACTTATTTTGACCGCGATCGCGCTTTCGATGGATGCGATGGCGGTTTCGGTCGCAAGCGGCATTGCGGCAAAAAAGATACGAATGAAGGATGCGCTGATCATGGCGGCGGCCTTCGGCATATTCCAGGCGCTGATGCCGACCATCGGCTTCTACATAATCCCCGTGCTATGTAAGCTTTTCGGCGACGGCGTGGAGACCTTCGTTAAATCCATCGACCATTGGATCGCGTTCATCCTGCTTGCCTTCATCGGCGGCAAGATGATATTCGAGGCGATAAAGAACGACGAGGAGGAAGCGGGGGAGGACCCGTTCCGCCTTTCAAATGTGCTCGTGCTTGCCGTTGCAACCAGCATAGATGCGCTCGCAACGGGCATAGTTTTCTGCTCGTTCGGCTTTGATACCGCGAAGCTCGTTTTCTCCGTGCTCACGATCGGCGTGATCACCTTCGCGCTCTCGCTCTTCGGCGTGCTCGCGGGCAAAAAGCTCGGCGAACGCTTCAAGCGCGGCGCGGTGCTCGCGGGAGGATTCGTGCTGATCGGGATAGGGCTGAAGATACTTATAGAGCATCTGATAGCGGGATGAATTTAGTGAATAGTGAATAATGAATAGTGAATAGTTGAGGATGAAATTCCTGCGGAATTTCTGAGGATTTTTGGTTAGTGAATGGTGAAGAATGATTCTTGGGGATGAAAACCCCGAGAAATTTCTGCAAATTTGAAAGGATCGCAAGATGAAACGAACCGAACGCATACAAAAAATGGAGCAGGCTTTGGATGCTTCCGCGATCGCGGTGAAGATGCTTTCTGAGGCGATGGATGAATACGAATGCGCGCAAAAGGCTATAAAAAGCCTTTTTGATTATTATGGAAGCGTGCTTTGGATGCAGGACTACGAGGCGGACGAGGCGGGCAAGCTTCCCAAGGCGCTCAAGCGCGGCGTTCTCTCCGAGGATGCGGTGTACGAGCTTATAACCGAGCATCGCGAGCTGATGGCGCGGCTTTCAAAGGCGGTCACGGCGACGCTTGAAAAGAATATGCTTTGAGGTGAAATTTGAATAATGAAGAAATAAAGGCATTTCTTGCCGAAATATCGCTTTGTATGCAGAATAAGCCAATCGAGACCGAGCGGCTCATGCTTCGGCGGTACAGGGCAGCCGATTTTGCGGATTACTTTGAATACATGAGCCAAAAGGAGCTTTGCAGGCTCTGCGGGCAGTACCCCGCAGAAAGCGAGGAGGAGTCGCGGACATGGTTCGAAGCGCAGCAGCTCGTTCAGCCGAACCGCTTTGCGATAGTCCATAAAGCGGATAAAAAGGTGATCGGCTTCTTTTCGCTCGGCGTGTATCCGTTTCTTGCCGAAGATGCGGCGCTTGACGGGCTTCGCGGCGTTTCGCTCTCATTGGGCATAAACGAAAACTATCAGCGCAGGGGGCTTATGAGCGAGCTTTACCCCGCCGCGATAGATTATTATTTTGAAGAATGTAAGCTCGATTTTGTGAACAGCGGTTATTTCGCGTTCAACGAAGGCTCGAAGCGCATCCAGGAAAAGGCCGGAATGAAGCCCTATATCGAGCATACCTTCGAGTTTGACGGCAAGGACATTTTGGTAAAGGAAATGATCATCTTCCGCAAGGAATGGCTCGAAAAGAGGGATGCCGAGCGGCGAACCCTGCTTAACGCGCTGTATGAGCCGCTGCAAGTTAGGGCCGATATGCTGCACGGCATAATAAATAAGGAAAAGCTCGGCTATGAGGTTAGGCGCGGCTACTTTGGCGGGCATTACCGCAAAAACGCGCGCGGCGAATACGAAAAGGACTTTTACCCGATACCCGAGATAGAGCTGCGCGGGCTCTGCGATATCGAGGTCGGCTTTTTTGAAACGGGCGTGACCGCAAAGCTTCAAAAGAAACGCCTTGCGGACTTTGATGCAGGTGGGCTTGCGCCGTATCGCTTTACAGTTTCGGGCGTTGAGGAATGGGAGATCGACTTCGGCGATCAAAGCAACTTTGCCGCCGTGGTCAAAAATGCCGAAAGCAGCATGGAAACGGAGCTTTTCTTCTGCTTTACGCTCGACGCGGAGGCAAGCGGAGCGCAGATAGCGGAGCTTGCGCGGCGCCTAAAGGCGAGCGGATTTTATTATTGAAGTAAGCGCTGCGCAAAATGCGGCGAACCAAAACCGAAGGCCGGAACAAACCAAAGGACGAAACAAACCGAAGGGGGACACACCGATATGAAAAACGATTATGATCTGAGCAGGATCGGCGAGATGGTTTTTGAGAGCATCGAGCCCGTGGATCTTTGGGCGCAGAGCGAAAAACCGTCGTATATGCTCACGCCCGCCGAGCTCGCCGGAATGCCGGAGAGCCCAGGCAAGCAGATAGAGAGTCTGCGCAGAAAGCTTTCCGACTATTTTGCCGAGAAGTTCGATTGCAACTATTCAAAGCTCCAAATCGAGTGCGATCTGAAACCGGACACGTTCCAAAAGGTGCTTCGATTCAAAAACGGAAGAAACGTAACGTACCCCTTCTTGGCGAAATTCTGCGTTGGCGCGGGGCTGACGGTCGAGGAAGCCGAGGAGCTGTTTCTTCTGATGGGACATCAGCTCACCGAAAAAAACCTGAGCGACTATATACTTATGTGCGTGCTTAGTAAACACGATGATATTATGGAATACGATGCCGATATGAGAGCGCAGGGTCTCAGAGGGATCCTCTCGTATGACGGCAAAGACGATGTTGACGAATAAAGGCGCAGCACTTTTTAACGGGTATTGCGGGACAAGTTGTCCCGAATCACATACCCGTTTTCTGTTATGATATGCTCAACCAAATTAAAGGAGGCTTCAAATTATGAAGAGAAATTTTTCGTGGTATCCCTTCGACATGGGCTTTCTTAAGAGCATCGTTTACAGCGAAAAGACCCCCAAGTCCATGCGCCCCAAAGCGGAATTCAATATAAAGGATCCGCTTATCCCCTATATGGACTCGATCTGCAAGGCGCCGGACGAGCGTTTCCTGAGAAGATACCGCAGCGAGGTGATCGATAACTTCCTCGCGGGCAGTCCTCGTCTTGTGACCGTCATGCGCGCGCTTGAAAAGCTCAATTACCGCGGAGTCAAGGTCGGCTCCATGGACAGCATGCTTGCGCAGATACGCAGGCTCAAACTGACCGATACCGTGTCTGCGCTCATCCTCGGCGAGCTTTACCGCGCGGGCGACAGAAGGATCGACGACGATGCGGAGTTTTCCGTGTTCACCGCGCCGAAGTCGATCAATATCGCAAGGTGCGTCCCGGGCGATATCCCGCTTCATGGCTACCAGGAGAAGGCGGTGGAAGCGCTTGAAAAATGCTATTTCGAGGATGACCGCGATGGCGGGATACTCGTGATGCCCACGGGAAGCGGCAAGACCCGCGTTGCGGTGCGCTTCCTCGTCAAGTCCGCCGTGGCAAGCGGCTGGCAGGTGCTTTGGCTCACCCATCGCGCAATGCTCATAGAGCAGACCGCTTCGGCTGTTTACCTTCATGCGGGCGCGCTGCTGAAAACCGCCGATCCCGGCAGGGAAAAGTTCAAGATGGTGTGCGTTTCGGGAAGCCATGCCTCCATAAAGGCGACCGAGCCGGACGACGACATTATGATATGCGGCGTGCAGAGCCTCGTTCGGAATCTTCCGTATCTGCAATCCGTGCTCAAGGACAGGGTGCTGATCGTGGTCGATGAAGCGCATCACGCGGTCGCGCCGTCCTACCGTCTGATAATAAACGAGGTGAAGAAGCACGCTTCAAACGTGAAGCTGCTCGGGCTGACGGCAACGCCCGTGCGAATGAGCGACGCGGGCACGGCGAGGCTCATGGGCATTTTTTCGGGAAACATAGTTTACAGCGTCGCTATGAGCGAACTTATCGCAAAGGGCTTTCTTGCGGACCCGCAGTTCGAGTTTGTGAACACGAATGTCGACTTCACCACCGAGCTCACGCCGCCGGAGCGCAGGTACATCGAAAAATGGGGCGAGCTTTCCCCGGAAACGCTGACTCGGCTTGCGGGGATAAAGGAACGCAACAAGCTCATCGCGGATACCTACATGAAGGCTCGCGAGCGCTACGGCAAAACGCTGATATTCGCTCTCAACGCGGAGCACTGCATAAGCCTTTGCGAGGAGCTTGCCTCGCGTGGCGTGCGCTGCGACTACATCTACTGCGCGCATGAGGGAAACGCGGCGAAGATCGAGCGCTTCAGAAAAGGAGAGCTGGACGTGCTCGTGAATATCCAGGTGCTAACGGAGGGCAGCGATATTCCCGATATCCAAACCGTTTTTCTCACAAGACCGACTCAAAGCGACGTTCTTCTGCTTCAAATGATCGGCAGGGGCATGCGCGGCAAAGATGCGGGCGGCACGGAGAAAGTGAACATAGTTTGCTTCAACGATATCTGGGATAGATACGTAAGCTGGCTCAACCCGCAGTTCCTCATCGAGAGCGAGCTTGACACGGACGAAGGCGAGCAGACCGAGCAGACCGAGCAGGAAATGCAGGATGAGCAGGCGTGGCAGGCTGATGAAGCCGATGGAGCCGTGCCTTGGGAGCTGATCCGCGCATATATGGATGCGATGCGGACGGAGTATGCCGATCCGAACAGGCCCGCCCCGATCTGCGCGGTGCCGATAGGCTGGTTCGACGTGTTCGATGAGGACGGCGCCGAGCGAAAGGTGCTCGTCTTTTCCTCCCAGCTTTCGGGCTATAAGGCGATGCTTTCGCATCGAGCCTCCACGCTTGATAATGAAAGCTGCACCGGATACGACGCGCTGAACGATTGGTTCGGCGGGTTCGGGCGGCTTCCCTCGGCGCACGAGCTGCAAATGATCCTCGATACCTACAGGATCACGGGCGAATATCCGCATCTCTGCCATTTTAAGGAGAGGAACCGCGTCGACGCCTTGGCCGCCGCCGAAAAGCTCAGATCGCAGAATGTGAGCATTGCCGATATCGAAGCAAGGCTGCGGGAGAATTACGATTCGAGCTCCGCCGTGATAGACAGCATCTACGGCGGGTTCGAGGAATACTCGCTTGCGGTGCGCGAACGGCTGCTGTTCCCGAGCGGAGTGAGGACTCCCGGCGCGAAGATAGAGGAGCTGGAGGAAGCATCCATCACCCTCGACCGCACGCCGGTGTACGATTTAAACGAGCTTACCGCGCAGGTTGTGAACGAGATGTTCGACGGCGCATACGGCGAGCTGCCGCTCATCAGGTGGTCGGATAAGGCATACTCGAGCTATTACGGCGAATACTTCCACAGAGAACGAAAGATACATATCAACTGCATCCTGAATTCAAAGGACGTTCCCGCGGAAACGGTGAAGTACGTTATCTACCACGAGCTGCTGCACAGGGACTATCGGTTTCACGATAAGGCGTTCCGCGCGCAGGAGCATAGGTATCCCAACTGGACGGAGCATGAAAGGTTCCTTGATCACACCTTCCCGAAGTTCGAGCGAGAGCTTGGAATGTAATGGGACAGGCTGAAATGTCCATGACAGGACATTTTCAGGTGAGAAAATGAACAGCGGGTGAGGAGCGAAGCAGCGGCAACCGCCGAAAGCTCCCGCCCGTTTTGCTTTTGCAGGGGGAACCCGTTTGTATCCATGGCGAGCGGCGGTGAGGACAGAGGAGGAAATGCGGAGCCGCTCCGTGCCACAGGGAAACAGTGTGATAGGCGGGCAGGTCGATACGTAAAAGAACATCTTTATTCGATCTCGATTTGTAATCAATGACTGCTGCATTGCAAGAGCCATGCTTGAGGTTTTTTGATACGCATATTGGCATCGCTATGGATGAAATAAGCAGTATCGGTTGCTTTTAGTGCTTCACGCTGTTAATGCAAATAGAATAGCGGCTTATTACAACTGCAAGGGCGCCGGATATGCTTCCGGCGCCCTTGCAGCATTTATGAGAGGGAGGGGATATCAGTCGATGGTTCCAAGAATATGGCGCATAAGCAACAGTGCATCCATAAGATCGGCGCAGCCGTCTCCGTTGAAATCAGCTTCGGCTTCATCACAGGCCATTTCCTCGGAGTCTATCAGCCAGCGCATATAGACAAGCGCATCGCCGATATCCACGGTGCCGTCGCCGTTCACGTCGCCAAGCTCGGTGTACTGCGCGATAACGGTGATATCCTCGGTTACTGCGGAGAATTCAACGTCCCAACCGGAGAAGCTGTACCAAGCGTGGGCGGGTGCTTCGGGAGCCTCTGCCGCTTCGCCGTGCTCCACCTCGACCTCGGCGATGACTTCGCCGGTGATGGGATCGATGAAGGTGACGGTGTGGACAGTGGGCTCGGAGGGCTCGTAGGTAACGCCGCCGTTTACGACCGCAAACTCGACCAGTTCGACATCGCAGTTGTAGATATCGTAGTTATCAAGATCATAAGTGATCGTGATCGGGTAGGTGCCGGGCTCGGCATCCTCGGAGAGCTTGAAGGTAAGCTCAACGAGCGAGCCGTTGACGGTGTAGTTCGTGGTGGCGGTATCGTTCACCCAGCAGAGGGTATAGGGGTTGTTGAGGTTGGGCGAATGGACCTGACCGGGAAGCAGGCCGGTATCGGTGCGGCCGATAAGCTCAAGTGCCTCGTCGAAGTCCACGGTCAGCATCATTGAAACGATCCCGGGGTTGTTCTCAAGGCTTACGCAAACGGTCACGGTCTCGCCGGGTTCTGCGGTAACGGAGTCAACAACGATCGTGGGCTCGCTGCCCTTGATCTCGGTCTTCTTCGCTTCGGGCGCGCTCTTTGCGGAGTACGGCAGAGTTTCATAGCCCGCCCACTTCGCGAGATACCTTGTAAGAATGAGGCGGTCGAGTGCGTTTACCTTGGTATCCACGTTCACATCCGCCGCGATCATATTGATAACTGTTTCGGGATAATCCGCCCACTTAGCAAGGAAGCGGGTCAGATAGAGCCTGTCGAGCGCATTGACCTTGGTGTCGGTATTCACGTCGCCGATCAGCACGTCGATAACATTCACATTGCCGTTCACGACCGCGAATTCGACGAGCTCAACATCGCAGTTGTAGATATCGTAGTTCTCGAGGTCGTAGCTGATAGTTATCGGATACTCGCCCACCGGCATATCCTCCGGAATCTCGAAGGTCAGGGTTGCGATAACGCCGTTCGCGGTGAAGTTCTCGGTCGCGGTGTCGTTCACCCAGCAGAGCACATAGGGCTTGCCCATCGTGGGCGAATGCACCTGCCCGGGGAGAAGACCGCTGTCGGTTACGCTCGCAAGGGTGAGGCGCTCGTCGAAATCGACCGTCAACGCCATAGAAACGATGCCCGGGTTGTTGAGAAGGGAAACGTCCACGGTGACGGTGTTGCCGGCCAGCGCGGTAGCGGAGCTTACAACGATCTGCGGGGCGGAGGGGTCGGGGGTGACGATGGGTTCTGAGGTTGCGGCAGGTTCGGGAGTCGCGGTGGGCTCTGGGGTTGCAGTCGGAGTAGGGGTGGGAGTGGGAGTGGGAGTGGGAGTTGCCTCAGCCTCATAGAGCGCATTGACCGTAAGATTGCCCGTAACATTAGAGAAATCCTTATCCCAACCGGCGAAAACAAAGCCGGGGCGAGTGGGATTAGCAGGTGCGGTTGCTGCGCTGCCGTGATTAACGGTCTGTTCTTTCAATACCGCGCCGTTCCAATCCTTAAAGGTTACGGTGTAAGTGTTGATGCTGTACTGGGCATTGACGGTCAAATTGGTGGTAACGTTGTTGAACGCCTTATCCCAGCCGGTGAAGGTGTAGCCGGGGCGAGTGGGGTTGGAAGGCGCGGTCGCAGCGCCGCCGTAGTTGACGGTCTGGGTCTTGAGCACTGTGCCGTTCCAATCCTTAAAGGTTACGGTGTAGGTGTTGATGCTGTACTGGGCATTGACAGTAAGGTTGCTTGTCACGTTGGTGAATGAGCAACTCCAGCCTGTGAATGTATAGCCTATATGATTCGGTGCTGCAGGAGCGGTAGCGGAAGAGCCATGGTTGACCTGTTGTGACTTCAACACGGCTCCATCGTAGTCCAGAAAATTAACCGTATAGACGATGGGCGTCCAGATAGCATATAAGGTAATACTTGCATTGGCAGAGTATACGCTGCCGGGCTGATATGCCGGAGTCGTTGAGTTGGCACTCGTTCCCCAGCCGATGAATCGATAACCCGTTCTGGATGGAATGCCGCTTGAAAGCGTCAGATCCGCATTGCTGTACTTAATCTGCGAAGCCGGAGCATTTGTACCGCCGTTCGCGTTATAGGAAACCGTATACTGAGTTACAAGCTCGCTGGTGTAGACCCAAGCGCAGCGCTTACCCGTGCTTGTATTTGCCGGATAGACGATCTGCGTCATATTCCCCTCGGAGGAGAGAATTGTTATAGAATCGCCAGGATCTATCCATCCCTTTTCTGTTGCCCCATTGGATTTTAGATAAGTTTTCGCGTATCTGGGTGCGGTAGCCTGATAATTAGCTCCTTTAGGGAAGTGTACAAACTCACTGATTCTAAGATACAACCTCTTTGAACCTTGACTGCCCCACGGTACATCACAAAGGCACCACTTCTCGTAAGTATCTGGAGCCACATAGACTTCTCTGATAATGCAGTCATCATCAACATACGCATACTGTTGAGCTCCATTTTCAATGTAGGGCACGCCTGGAGCTGTGTATACGGGTATTTTTACGTTTGAAATGATGTAGCAGTTGAAAGGTGTTGGGTAAGTATTATCGATAACAACGCCCGGATTGTTGCCGGGAACACCTGATGAAGCCACCCAGCCCAAAACATAGTGACCGTCAACATGGGGCATAAAGACCTGCGTAGCAGAGCCGGTTTCGCCTTTCGTATAGCATCGGTCTCCGGGATATACACGGAAAATTTGAGTCGTCATGTTATGCGTAGAGTAAAGATTCATATAGTCGCTCGCAACAAAGCTACTGAGTGTTGCAGTTGGCTTCTTGATGAAGTCAGAAATATGGGCGTAAACCGTCCTGGGACCGCCGCCATTCCAAGTCGGGCAGATGACCTCACAAAACCCGTTCGTGTAGAAATCTGTAATTGTGCAGCGATCATTATAATATATTCTTCCCGGGCTTGTCGTTAAATCGCGGTCATAACAGACCACATCAGTGCCGTTGCAGGGATAGGCCTTTGCGCCTTTAAACATGGCGTACACGCTGTCGGAAACGAGCTGAGGGTTCGATTGACCGCCGTGCGGACGACGCATCTTCACAACAAAGGTTGCTACGCCGCTGCCAAGCGGATGGTTTTGACGCGCCGTGGTGTGACCGGAGTACAGCGGCTGAGATCCGTTAAAGCCGGTTATGATCACCACATGTGTATCGGGGCTGGAACCGGAAGCACGCCTCATAAACACAATATCGCCAAGCTCGATCTGAGAGAATGAAGGCGAGGCTATAACTTCGTAGAATTCACTGAGATAGAGAAGCTGTGCTGCCGAAGCGATGTAGGGATTGCGGTAAGCTCCGAGGGTGCCGCTGCAGTTGTTATAGCTTTGTGTATTGGCGGAATAGTAGGTTGAGCTGTTGATTACCGTAACACCGCCTGCAGCAAGGCAGTGAGAAGTGAAGTTTGCACAATCGCCGCCGGAGTAGGTAGGCGTATCATATGCGTGATTGAAACCGTACTGTGCTGCTGCAGTGTAGTTGTAGGTCGTACCTGCGCCGATGCCAGAAGGTGCAGCGGCATCGGACTCGGCGTACATGTTAAAAAACATTTGCGAATATGCAGCACGGGTATTCTGAACCGAGCTGCTGTTCATACCGGCAGGCTTTTCAAACTGCGTGAGAACAGCTGTTGAAGCTGTGAATACCGAGGTCGCGTTTCGCAATGTATTCACAAGCGAGCCATAGCTTTGAGTAAGCTCGCTCCAAAGGAAATCAAGCTGCATATTAAGATCGCCAATGGATTTCCCGTTAGACCGTGCGAAGTTAAGCATGGCTTGTTTACGCGTGTAGTACGTCCACTGAGCAAGCCCATATCCTGCCGAGTCGTTTGCGAAGTTGGTATAGGTACCGTTATCGACAGCGGCGGTATATGAAGAGTCCGAGTACCCTAAGGAACTCTCGTAGGAGTTCTGCAGGTTATTCGATCTCAGATCGGATTCGGCATAAAGATTGCCCATCATGCCTGCCGCGCCGTAAGCATTTCCGAGCTTACTATACAGGTAATTCCATATAGTCTGCTCGTCCGCGCTTGAGCCGCGGGTGTGTTCGAGATCGTGCTCGTTGGGCTTGTCCAAGCGATCGTCAACGTCCGTTACGAGCGAGTCGATCGGGTTTTCTTCTTTATGCCCCTCCGAGAACGGAGCGGAGACGGTTTTGCGTTCTGATGCGGCGAGAGCGGAGGGGCCGATCGCCAGAAATACCATTAAGATGGCAAGGAGAAACGGGAGAAGACGAAATGATTTGGTTTTCATAAATTATTTACCTCCAAGTATTTTTTTCATCTTTAGGGATTAGAACTTGCTCACGATCTGCAGCAAGCGGAAACACAGGGGTTGGCGGTAATACGGCGCGCTCTTAGGGGAGAGACTCAAGCCGGTCTATTCAAACCTGTTGTTTATTATTTTAATGAATCGCATGCTTCGAAGCGGGTCATTAAAGCTACAGTGCTTACGGGATCTTGTAGACTGCGATACGGGAGGTCCGGTAATGCTTCCTGCCATGCGCAGGGATAAAATGCCGATTGTATCACTGCATGCAGCTTTAGCAGGGAAGCGACTCATATTCAATACTCCTTTCAAGTGTTATGATGATATTAAAGCATGTTTTGAAGTGGAATGTCTCTGAGAAACTGACACCTTTGACTGAAACTAATGAAACTATTGTGTACACAAGTGCAAAGTAATGGATCTTACCTTCAGTTTGTTGGAGTTCAACATGATCCGCAGATTTTTTCATTCATATTAACAAGAAAGTTTGCCGCCAAAATCGGGCTTGGGAAAACCTTGCCTGCTTTCTAAGCACCTATGTTCGGGATCGGGATGTGAGGCAACGCTCGCTGCGAGATATACTCTATGTTTACCAGGCAACCTACAAGCGCGTTTTGAAGCGTGAGGAGCATACGTGCTGCTAAACCACTCTGCGTGGCTTGCAAACGGATCGAGTAATTGCTATAATATAAACAGTATTCGGTCTGCTTACAGTCATGTCTAAATAATAAGTTTAATAAAGAGGTTCATAAATGAAGGTTATCAAAAAACAAGGTAAAATCGTTAACGCATATCGTCTTGGCAGCGAAAGCGAAGTTATGAATAAGCTTATTGAAGAAGGAAAGCTCATTCCACGAAAAAATGGCACCTATGAAGTTATGTCGCAGGAAAGCGACAACGGCAGCGGGCAGGTAGCGCGCGAGGGGGACTACGTTAAGATCGATTCCACCGGCAGCCCGTACCCGAACGATGCGGCGTTCTTCAATGCAAACCATCGCCATATAGAGGGCGACACCTATGAGCAGATACCTAAGCCGCTTCTTGCTTGGACGGTCGATGAACACATCACCGAGGAGATCTCCTTTCTGATCGCGCACAAGGGTCTGGTTTTGAATGATAAAAGCCCGGATAAATACTTCACCGCGCCGCTTTGGGGAACCATCGAGGCCTCGCCGCGCGATTCGGTGCTCGTGTTTTACTCTGTTTCAAGGAACGATGCGGGCGAAATAATAGATGCCGATTTTAACTTCGTTGCAAGAGCCGAGTTTGAAAAAACCTACACCGTGCTTGAAGAGGCTGATGGCGCAGGCACGGTCTCGTTAAACCGAGTACAGAATATCGTACTGTTTTCTTCAGGAATTAGCGAAGAAAACGGAATACTTGCCTACATAAAGTCGGAACTGGAACGTGCAGGCTATTCTTGCTCGTATTGGCGTGATCTTTTTTCGCACGCAAAGGATGCAACTAATATCGCGCTTCTTCCGATGCTTATTAAAAAGATACCATCCTTTGATTTTGCAGTTCTAATTTGCGAAGGTCATGACAGAACTATCGTAATGCGAGGCGCAGAATCACTTGAGGTTCCAACTATGAGGGATAATGTCCTGTTTGAAGTCGGCCTGTGCGCCATGGCGCTTGGTCCAAACAGAACCATACTGCTTTGCGACGGAAAGGCGCGTTTGCCGGAGGACCTAGCCGGCACCGACGGCAAATCTGCAGTTCATGTTATCTCATATGATCCCGCTGCGATCGAGTGCTATGCAGATGCGGCGAAAGAGGTAGTGCAGACTCTGAACATGGAGCGATTCTCCGCGTTAAGAGGCTCAGTGAAGGATATTAGTGACTATATCGACAGGCAGTGCGGCGTGCTTTCGCCGACAATTATCGGAGCGGCCGTTTCGCTGGCAAACGGCTATATGAGCAATTTTATCTTGCGCACACTTGAAAAAATCAATGAAGGAATCAGGCTTAACGAAGCGGATTCCGATGAACTGCGATTCTTTGCCGATGATAAGATATTTTTCCATGTTCTGCTGCCAACGGAATACACGCCGGAAACCCCGGCGATTATCAAGGAGCGCAAGGCGAACCTGCCCAAAGCCTGCATCCCTTCCGCCAGATTCAGGCCTGTCGAGCTAAACTACAGAATACACAACGACGATGAGCTGCATATTTACGATTATCCAACCACCTTGGTAACGGGCTATCAAACGGCAAGGATGATACTTCGCATCGATGCCGACGACAGCCATGATATCGATGCGGAGAGAAGGTTCAACGCAAAGGAGCTTGATTTATTCGAGCACGCGCTTCGCTCGCTTCTGAATAAGGACTATATCCGAGAAACCGTAACTCATTTCTATTCAGACGATACCTTCAACGAGGAGAACGCGATGATCGAGCGGCTTTTCGGCATGATCTCAAGAGTGACCGTCGAAAGAGTTTGATCGAAAGGCTTTTATGCATGTCGGACCGCGCAAGCATTAACCAAACCAAATAGGAGGATACATCAATGCAAACCATCCGCATCTTTATAGGTTCGTCGATAACAGATCTTGAGCTTGAGCGAATGAAGCTCATGAGCTTTATCCAAGGCTTGAACAACAAGTATCACGAGCGAGGCATTTTCATCGAGGGCTATATCTGCGAGGAAACGCCGAATAATATGCGCGTGGGCGGCTCGCAGGTCATGCACAACGACTACATCAGCGGCAGCGCGGATGCGACCATCTTCATGTTCTTCCACAAGGCGGGCGAATTCACAATGAAGGAGCTCGAGCTTGCGCGGCAGGCGTTCATTGAGAAGGGCAAGCCGAACGTATATGTCTTTTTCAAGGCGGTGGACGGCGCACCCGATATCAACGAAGATATCCAAAGGGCGGTCAGCCTGGTTTTCGATGACTACGGCCATTATTATAAGATGTTCGACGACGTGGACACCGTGAAGCTCGAGCTTCTGCAGTTCCTGATGGAGCAGCTTCCCGGCATGGGCGAGCTCGTTATCAAGGACGGCGCGGTGTATATGAACGGCGAGCTGATAAAGGATATCTCGGCGGCGAATATCTTTGCTTATCAGAATAATCCGAATCTTAAGGCACTCAAGGAGCAGATAGAGGAGCTTGAGAGCCTACTGCACGAGGCAAACGAGGAGGGCGACGACAGCACGGCGCTCAGGCTCTCGAAGAAGCTGGACGAGCTGAAAAAGCAGTATGCCGAGCTTGAAGCGGATATCCTCGATACGCTGGTCTTCTTTTTTGAGCAGAATAAGAAGGGCGGCAAGCTTGAAGCTGCTTGGAACGCTTGAGGGGCATTCCGACTCTGTCAACTCGGCTGCATTCTGCCCAGACGGAAGCGTGATTATTACCGCATCAGCTGATAAAACCGCAAAGATTTGGGACACGAGTAACTTTGAACTGCTTGCCACGCTTGAAGGGCATTCTGGCGCTGTCAACTCCGCCAGCTTCAGCCCCGACGATAGGCTAATCGTTACTGCGTCGTCTGACGGCACGGTCAAGGTATGGGACGCTTTCACATTTGAGTGCATCAAAACCATCCCCAACATCCCCGGCCTTATCCTTGTGGGCGTGGATCTCACCAAGCTCGATCCGCGCGTACAGTTCACCGATAAGGAAAAGGAGCTTTTGCGAACATACGGCGCGAAGATCTGATTAGGAGGTACTATCGACGGCTTCGCGGCCGACCTTGGAAACCTTTGTAACTGTGGGTATCATTCTGTTTACCTCCGTTTATTCTTTAATTAAAGCAGCAAAGCTTCTTATAAAAACCGTTTGCTCTTGCTCTGATAATGCTCGAGCAGCATTTGAGGGGTGTATTCGAGTATCTCCTCCTGCTTGGCAGAAGCCTCCCATGCAACCGCATCCGGATCCGCCTTTAGGAACGGGAAGGTATCGTAATCGGGCAGCCTCGCGCAAAGGATGTAGTCATCAGTGCGGATCAGCGCGTCCTTATATTCGCGGGTTTTCTTCATGGCACGAAGATCATCGACCGTTACAAGCGGAACAACTCGACCCGAGGCGGTTACAGAGCTTCCGGTTTGCGCGGAAACATCGGCGAGAATGTCATGGTCGGAAGAGCCGAGGAAGAGATAGTTCTTGCAGTTGCCGCAGATCGTGCCGTAATCCTTTGAATAGGCGGCGGCGAGCTGCTTCTCGGACTGGTAAACGAGCACCCAATCTATGAGCCTGCTGCGGGATGCGGAAACCTTGCTGGAAAGATCGCTTATGAATACGGACGCAACCTCGTCGCAGAGCATGTGGATACCGCAATCCGGCTCAATCCGCTTGTTCTGATAGTTCTGCGTGTATTCATCGATCAGAATGTGATAGATGGTGTCGATCATGTAGCCCGTTACAACGTCGTAGGTTTTGACCTCGTCCGGGATCACAAGAAACAGCGCGGTGGGTTCCGCATACATCTCACGCACATTGATGCTTTGCCGGCTAAGCATAGTTAAAAGATCGCTGCTGGAGCAGAGCGCGGAGAGCAGCGCGTTTGCGGAGGAAACGATGCAGGCATAAGTCTTCTCGGGGTTGTAGAGTATGTCGCGATAAAGCTTGAGCGCCGCACTCATCTCCTCGGGAAGCTTGCACCTCATCAAATCGTTCGCAAAGCTTCGCATAGCATACTGATCTTGGCTTATGAACCTTCGCAGGCTGAGCAGGTTGAAGTACTTATGACCATCCTTCATGCCGGACAGCACAAACAGCAATAGCTGCAGAGCGGAGCGTATGAGATCGCCTGCCTGTGAGTTCCAAAATGGATCTGCGGCACCGGCATTTGCAGTGATAAGCATGGCAACGAAGTTGTCTATAAGACTGATCGCGCGGCTTGCGGCACAATTTACATACAGCTCAAAAGCGAACGAAAGAGGATTAAAACCGTCCTTATCAAAGCGGCGAAAGTCGATAACATGCACCCTGTGTCCGGTCGCATTCAGCAGCCATCGAATCTTCGGATCGCTGAAAAGCTCGCCTTTGGGGTCGGTCACCACGATGCTGTCGCGGTTAAGAGCGGCGCTGATGATGGAGCCTCGCATAACGGTACGGCTCTTTTTTGAGCCCGATTCACCGCATATGCGGCTGTGCGGCCCGGTTTTAAGCGTGTAAAGCTTGCCGTCTCGATAAGAAACGGGAATCCCTCCTGAAAACTTGCTCTTAAGTCTTGAAACCTCCCTGAAGCTTGAAACTTCCACCTCATCGCAGATCTTCAGAAGGTCCTCACGCTCCATGCTTAAAAAACGCTTCTCGAAATCGGAAGCATCGATATATGAGCCCCACATTCCGCTGTAGTCGAAACTGCGCGATTTTACCATTTATGCCACCTCGCCTATCGTTATATGATCCTTGTCTATGCTTTCAGCGGGTTCGTGCTGCCACAAAAGTAACTTTTCTCCAAAGAAAAGCAGAAGCTTGCAATCAGGGCATTTGGCGTGAAGTAATGCTGTGAGCTGCTTCGGCTCCGCTCTGTCGAGAGCGATATCAAGCTGTTTCGTGCTTTCAACAAGATCACTCATTATCCCGTCGATGGCGGTCAGTCCGCTAAAACGCTCACTTCCGTTGAAAAGCTTTGCAAGCTTTGCGGACGTGTTTTCGCAAACGCCGTAAACCATGCCAATGTATTCCGATAGAAGCCCATCGTCATTGCCCAGCTTGTTTTCGATCACCTCGCCCTTTCCAAGATAGAGTGCCGCAAGCATGTTTATCGCCTTTGCAAATCTGTTATCCTTGCTTCCAAGATCGAAAACATAAGTAAAATAGTGATAGCCGTCGTAATCATGAAGGTAAGCGAAGAAGTGCTCGAGGTATTCCTCGTCCGCATGCTCGCGCCATTCCGAGAGGTCGATGATCACGTTTCTTGCTCGAACCGGATCATCCCTGAACGGTTTGTATGCGCAGGCATACCTGAATAGCGCTATCCCGCTAAAATCGTTGTAAGGAGGAACATACCTCAGCTTGAAGTGAAGCGGTTCCGCGATCTCGTTCATCCGGCTTCCGAAAACACAGAACATTAGCGATCTGTTATCTGTGGTGTCCGATGCAAATATCGTATAGTCGTTCTTTCTCATAGCTTTTCCTTTCCGGAGTTGCCGAAGGGCGAAGGAGGAGGCAGCCAACGCCCTTCGGCCGCAGGGGGGTTAGTTGACGGGAAGCCATTCACGGATTATGGCTTGTCCGTCCGGGGTGTCGCTGTTCAGTATCCAGCACACGCGGTTGACCTCGCCTTCTCTGCCTACACCCAGGCCGTTCTTGTGGGAGAGGCAAAGGGAGCCCATCCCGATCGCAACGAGCTGATAATCGGCCACGTTCAGCTCCTCTATGAGCAATCTGCGGATCTCATCGGCTCGCATTTGGCTGAGTCTCATCCCCCAGCTTTCGGCGGTCGTGGAACTGTCGCCTGCGCATCCACCGAGCAGAAGGAAGGTGGAATCGGGGTGGGAGATGATCGTGTCGGCCAGCAGCCTGAGTTTTTCAAGAGCTTCGCCTCTGTTCTTGATCTCTGCGGAGTCATCGTGGAAATGAACGTCCTCGAGGAGATTGACAGGGGTGCTGATGACGGGCTCTTCGGTGGGAGCGGCGGTGGGAGCGGGAGTTGGGATATCTTTGGAATCGATCCAAACGTCTCTAACCGGCACAACGGATACGTACTGAGCATCGGTCGGGCGTTCGCCGGTAAGCGGAGTCCTGTGGATGGTTACGCGCTCTTTAGGACAACCGCCTGCCTCAAAGAAAGCGAGCCAAAAGCTCTCGAGCCTGTTCTTGTAGTCGTCTGTAAGTCGCGGCTGCAGGTCGCCGCTGGTCTGGCCAAGTCCATAGATCGTAAGCTCATCTATGAAACTCAAATCCGGAATGGCATGAAGATCGTTAAGCTGGTCAATAATGTACTCGGGTTCCTGGTAGATAAGCCTTTCGTCGGTATGGTTCATGATGCCTTTCGTACTGAGCATGTTATCGACTATAACCAGCTTGCGAACGGCCGCGGTCTTTTCGGAGAGCATATTTGCGCCATCTTGAATCGCCTTAACGGTGTCGACCTCCGGTGCCGCTGCTTGCATTTGGGCAAGCTCGCTCATGATAACGGAAGTCTTCTCTTTAGCAAGCTGATAGAGCTTCTGATCGTCCACGCGTGTTTCCGATGGGATTATATCGAAGTCGCGCACGTTCTTGCACTCGCCGTCAACAACGATCGCACCAACCGAGCCGGTGTTGTAGCACACGCGAAGCACATCGTCGCTCATGCGGCTCAGGGAAGTTGCGGGGAAGTGGTCATGACGGCCAAGCAGGTAGACGATCGCGGTCGAGGGTCCTTTAAGCGCAGTCCAAGGGCCGGTGCAAGCGGTGAGAGCGAGGCTCAGGAGTATGGAGACGGCGAGGATAAAAGCGAAGGTCTTTTTCATGGTGTATCTCCTTTCAAGATGGTTGAAGATCGATGTTCATTGGAAATGGGTATTTCGAGTTGACGATCAGCTTGCGGATATCGTGGTTATGCTCGATGAACGGTCAGCCGGCTCCGGAGGAAGGTTCGATGAGTCCTCAAGCTCATCGATGACCTCATCCGCGCTTTCGGATATCGTAGTGATCGCATCGGCTCCGCCAAGCTTCTGCATAAGCAGCATCCTAGCTCTCTGCTTGAGAACGGCGCCCTGCGCTTCGATCTGGTCGATATGCGAGGTGTAAAGCGCTTGCTCACGGTTTTCAAGCTCACTGACAACGCTTTCCACGCTATCGGATTGGCTTACTGCGGCAATGAGATCAGCCTGCCTTGCCTGCACCTTGCAGCGTAGTTTGCTGAGCTTGCAGAGCTTTTCCCTTCTCGGATTGGACACGGAGAAGGTGATAACGAAGGCGGCGATAGAAGTCGCAGCAGGGAGCATGCTCATGGTCAATGCGGAGAGGAAGACGGTCTTTTCCGTATCCGCGGCCGCCACAGCTGCGGTTCCGGTGTGATCCAAAAGGCCGGCTGCGCTCGAACCGATCGAGCCGAAAAGAACGCTTCTTGCTTCGAGCCTGAGTGCAAGCAGGAGGCCGAACGCCAAGGTGAATGCAGCGATGCAGAGGATAAGGATGAGCCATGCACTCTCTTTTGTCCTCAAGCCCTGCTTGTACTGCTTGTAAGAATTACCTGCAACACTCATGGGTACGTCTAATATGAGTGCAAAACCGAGGCTGACGAGCCATACCATTTCGGGATTATCGGTAAGCAGGTAGTTCCACAGCGTCTTGATGGCGAACAAGTCTACCAAGGTAAGGAACAGCACGCAAATATTCGCAATGACTGACGAAGAGAACAGCGACTCGGGTGCATACATCTTTTTGCTTACGTTACTGCGCACTGAATAGGAATCGAGCTTCAAGGGGTTTCTCACAGCTGATCGCCTCCTTTTTTAAGATTTTCGATCATGGCGTCGATAGAGTTAAGATCGCTCTCCAAGTCGCTAATGAGCTTCACGGCGCGGTCGAGCTCGCCGCGAACAAGTCGCTCATGGTGACGGATCACATGAAAATGATTGGCTTTCTGTTCATCGGCAAGGCGCCTCTCGTACGCAACATGCGCCTCGATCTCCGCGTCGAACATATTGGCGTTGAGATCATCGGGAGCGGTGCGCTTGAGCACGTACTCGTAATGTGCGTAAGCCGTTCTGAGATAGGCCAACCATGAGGCCGAGATGCCGTAGTCAACGGGAACGTAGTTGAGCACATTGAAAAATGCATCGAGATACTTGCTTCTGATACGGCCCCTGCCGGTGGGATGACGACGTTTCATTGATTAGCCCTCCTTATCGATCAAACTGTATGCGGTGCGACGAATCGCATCGTCGAGTTCGCGGTGGTTGCTCATGTAGATCTCGAGCGCACCGTTTTCGATGGGACTGAAATCGTAATCGAAATCCACAAGCTTGCGGCGAACACCCTGAAGATAGAACATAAGCTTCTCGAGGGTTTTTTCACGCATTTTTTTGATACGTTCCTCAACCCTGGTGTTGCTGTCGATGATGAGCTCGTTTGCGCTGACAACGGTCGTTTTTGCGGCGCTGATCGAGCTGCGAAGACTTGCCTGCTCAGCGGAAGCTCGTCTGCTTGCACGAACGTCACGTGCTGTTGAGCCTGAGCTTGCGTCCGATGCGGAGGAGAGACTTTCTTTGCCGGACTTCATGCCCGACAGGCTCCTTGCTGCCGAGTCGCGGGTGCTGTGCATCTCATCCTCCGTCCAAAGAACCTCTTGGTTTTCAAAGGAGGACAGACGGTGAAGAAGCCTTTTGATATAGGAGTTCACAACAGGCGGACCGTGACGGGCATCGAGCTTACCTTTGATGCGCAGTATCCAGCCCGGGAGCCTGCACGGTTTGCGAATGCGCTTGCGCTTCTTACTGTTCTCCATTGTAACCTCCAAGCATTATCTTTTTTGAGCCAGGCAACGCGCTAACTTGCAAATCTATTTCAGCCATGCTATAATGCGTGTATCATTCGAACTGAAATTATTGACAGTCGGCATTCCCACGGCACAGGTATAGCTTACACCCTTTTGCAAGATCATGCCTGCGGAAAAAATGCCATTTTATTTTTTAGTCTTTCAATGCAATAGCAGGGGGTAAATATGGTAAAAAACAGCAAAAGAGAGAAGGAAGTATTCTCTCTCGGTATCGTACAGAGTTGTTGCTCAATAAGCACAAGGCAGGATGAGTTTTTGAGAGTATTACCGGCATCTTTTGTCGAGTGCATAGGCAGCAATGATGATGCAGGCAAGCTGTCGCGGCTATTTAATAATTTTGGAATTGATTCGTACCCCGGTGTCACTATTCGCGATTGCAATAATGTTTTCATAAAACTAGAGGAATCCTATACTGCGTCGGAATGCTCGTTTGATGATTCAACGCTTTTAAAGACTATGCAAAGCAATCTGAGGAGCTTGTTTGCCGTAAAAGGATATTCTGGTGACATTGATTCGCATATCAACCTGGAATATGCATTGACGAAGCTTAAAAAACTTGCGGACGAAAAGCGGGCAAACAAGTGCAGAATGATCGATCGACTTAAAGCTGCGGACAAGCAAACAGCCTTATTAAGCATGATGTTGATTGCGTTAACATGGAGGGTGTGGGAAAAGGGCCAATCGCAGCAAAACGATGAACGTGCCTCGAAACTATCATCTTGGATTATCCCCGGCGATCCATCAGACACCGGATTTGCTCAAAATCCCGATTGGAATAAAATTGGATATACACATGATAGCTTTAATGCTGCTGCGCAAAAGCTTCTTTCAGATGCCGAAGCGGATTGGAGGGGAAATAATTATCGAGCTTGCCTGAACGATTGCATAAATATTCTTGAATACGAGGATTTGCATATCTCGGACAGGATTCTCGGCAAGGCGTATTATCTGATAGTCAAATGCTGTAATGATCATGGCTGTAATTATGGATATGGCTATGATGCTGCGGAATTCAAACGCCGCGCGATAGGATACGGCTGCCCGGAAGCGATAGCTGAGTTTAGCTTGGGTGAAATGGGTTCACTTCTGTTTGTTCCGCCGCATTCAAATAAAAAAGCAGCTCCCGATGAGTTTATTATTTGCAATAAAAGCAACTTGTGCTCGGCTGCGTTTACTTTATCCGCTCCGAAAGATATTATAAATGACAGGATAGTTATCGCCGAAGACAGTAAGCAGCTTGAGCGCGCGCTAACAGCTTCGATGAATAACGGAGCACCCCCGAAAACGGAGATCCTTTTATGCGATGACGACCTGCATCGTAATTTTAAGGAGCTTCTTTTAACGCTAAGCATTTATAATGGGATATCCGGTTTCAATGGTTCGAAAGCTGAACCGATATGTACTATCTATATCAGGTGCAGCGAAAGCTATAATTCATTGATCGATACAGCCGTTAAACAGACAGCAAAACTGCCTGTCAGAGTGATTGCGGTCGATGAACACAAATCTGCAGCGCAGCAGCTGTTGGGGCTTCATCCGATGTTTTATCCTATTCGCAATCTCGATTCGGAGTTTTTGAACGAAACAAGGACTACGCTCAACGTCGTGATCGTTTCAGACAACAGCAGCGATTTGAACAAATGGCTGATAAGGGAGGCTTATTGGCTGGGCTCCTTTAACTATGCAAAAGTCAATTTAAGAATTACGCTTATTTCGCCCACTGCATCGGAAACAGCAGAAAACCTGAAGGGCTTGTTCCCGGGGATGTTTGAATCACGAGTTGAGGATGTTTCTTCGGTGGATATAAACCCGATCGACTTATCCGATATTCATTCAAACAAGCTCGATGAGCACATCAAAAATCTGCGCAGAGCCGGATCATTCTTTTACTTTATTGTCAACTGTGAAAACAGCGTTGAAGGGCTTGAAACGGCACGCTTGCTAAGAGAATGGAGCCTTCGCAGCGCTACTCACAACGCAGTTTCAACACGAAAAGAGATAGTAATGCAGGATCTGCCTGTTGTCGCTTTCTACTGTGATGACGATGATGTTGCCAACTTGACCGACAATCTATCGATTCAAGGTGCGGAGCATGGCGATGCATGGTACAATGACTGGAGACTGATTCCTTTTGGAATGAAGTCTTATCTGTACGGCTACGATACCATCGACGGAGGAAGGATAAACCGACTGGCAGAATACATCCATATGCAATACTGCGGCATAGCGGATGATAGTTCGGCAGACGACGTGGAGAAGACTCTGAATGGTTTTTATGAGAGCCTATACGACCGCGATTCAAGCATGGCGGTCGCTATTAGCTTCCCGTATCGACTCTTCCATGTCGAGGAAAACAGAAAAAGCTCAAAGGATAAGTTTGCGCACCTTCTGCCGATGGGATGGAATATCAGAAACCCCGGGGCGTATATGAATGAAAGAGAATTAAAACGGATGAATGAATTGCTCTGCAGCGCGTTGACCCGCAAAGATTTAGTTGATAGGCTTACCAACTACGAGCATGGCCGGTGGGTTCGCTATATGGCATCGCGCGGCTGGGTAACGTCTACTCCGGATGAAGCATTGCTGCATATGAAAAACGGTGTTCCAAAGCACCAGCTGTTTGCAGCACGTATGCATCCTTGTATCTGTTCGGTCAAAGAATTAGCGCAGCTCGAGCAAAAACTTGCGTTAGAGCTGAATGATGCACGAGCAGAAAAGTATAAAAAAGCCAACACGCTTATTAAAATCGACCGAAGCAGCATTGAAAGCACGGCTTGGATCATACGGCAGGCATGGCTGCAGGATATGGTCAAGGCGGATGACGACAAAGAGTTTGAGTAATGCCGCACATAGAATTGAACTGCACCTCATTTGTTAGACATGTGGTATGATACTAACAAATGGGGTGATTTTATATGCCAAAAGGAATGCCAAACAAGAAATCCGCCGGCGAGTTCAAAAATGCCAAGCGCGAATCAAGAGATATCACTCATGCAAGGGAGAAGCCGGGAAGTCGCGCCAAATCTGCCTGAACGGAATTTCAGCGGGCTATTGAAGTGCGAACTCCTTTATTAAAAGAGTTTGATTCTTTGGAACAGTTCAAAGCAGAGCTGATCGAGTACCTTGACTATCACAATAACCGTCGTATCAAAGTCAAGCCAATGGGCTTACCTCCTGCTGTTCACAGGAAGCAAGCCCTCGAAGCCGCTTGATTTGATTCTTTTGTCTAACACTTTGGGTTCAGATCAAATTTGCTCTGAAGCCCCTTCGGCGAGGAGTTGCGGCTTTTTCGCATTGGTGATATAATTATACAGTCGGCAAACGACGAAACAATCCAACGGAGGAAATAATCATGAAGAAAGCATTGGCGATCATCCTTGCGGCGATCCTCGCGCTTGCGGCCGTTCCGGCCATGGCGAAGACCACCCCCGAAATGCGCGCACGCACCGAGCTTCTCGACCTGACGGCGGCGACCTCGCCCGTTTCAAACGCGGCTGAGGGCTGGGCGTTCGATCCCGCCGGCAACGGCGGCGACGCGCTCCTCACCCTCACGAACTACGGCAGCGCGTCCGCACATGCCGCGCCCATCCTGCTTCCCGCAAACAGCACCGTCGCGGTAAACGGCGAATGCTATATAGACAATGCGGTGGTCGGCGCGGATATGGACGTGCTGAGCGGCAGCATGGACGGCTATCTCAGGGTCGAGGGCAGCGGCACGCTGAATCTTTATGCAAACCAATATAAGGGCGTTTGCCTCAATCTGCCCACCGGCGGCTCCAATGAAAACAACGAGTTTCTTTATATCCACGACGTTACCGTGAACTGCTACGGCATGGAGCGCACGAGCAACAACGCCTCGAGCCTGCCCGCCTGCATCTACGGCAACCATGCCGTTGAGATAAAGAACGCCGTCATCCGCACGAGCATGAACGGCACCGGCATCAAAATGGCGGGCTATACGCCGATAGGCGGAGTGAATGAGGAGAATACGAACGAGCTGCTCATAGAAAACTCCACCGTGGATATTCAGAATGAGAGCGCAAACGGGCTTTGGAACTATGCGCGCGGCATCCACGCCATCTTCGGCAGGGTGCGCATAGTGAACAGCGACGTGACCATCAACGCGGGTTCAAACAGCATCTATTCCTACCTTTCGCTTGTGATAGATAGCGGGAACGTCTATATCCGCTCCACTCCCGCAAGCACCGCCGCGAGTGCCGCGCTCGTTTACTGCAACTATCTTGCGATCGGCGAGGGTCTGGAGAGCCTTTACTTCACCACCACCAAGTTCCCGCTTACCAAGGTCATCAACTGCAAGACCGCCGGAGCATCCACGCTTGCAAGCAACCTGACAATGCAGATCGGCAGCTTTGAAAACGGCAATTTCGCCACCGATGCCGACGAAAGCAACAACAACCTGCCAGCGCTCAAGATCGCAGGCGGCGACGCGCCCGCAGCGCATACCGTCAATTTCTACGGCTTTGACGGCGCGCTTATCTCGAGCGTGACCGTGCAAAACGGCGGCGCGGCGACCGCTCCCGATGCACCGCAGATCGTCAATAATGCAAACGGCACCTACGTTTTCTGCGGCTGGGACGCGGAACTTGATAACGTTACCGAGGATATGGACGTGCACGCCGAGTACACTCTGCTTGGCGACGCCGACCAGAATGAAACGGTGAATATCAGCGACTCGCTGCTCGCGATGCGCCATGCGCTGGGAGTGGGTCTGCTTGACGGCAAGGCCTTCAAGGCTGCGGATATCGATTTCGACGGCAGCATCGTGGTATCCGATGCTCTCGCGATAATGCGCTTTGCGCTGGGTATCGTTGAAACGCTTATCTGATGCGGAAGCCGCATTGAATCTTCCAATATAGCTCATTTCGGGCGCTTGCTTCGGCGAGCGCCCTTTTCTTTTATAAAAACCGGGGCGCGATGCGGCAGCGGCGCAATTTCGCAAGCGTTTTGATTGACATGGAAGGGCGTTTATGATACCATCATAAAGAATCCGAAGGAATAAAGAAAAAGGAATCGGGATTATGAAAAAAACTATTTTATACCTAATCTTCGCTCTTATCGCCGCGCTATCGCTTACTGGCTGCAAGAAAACCGAGCCTGCGATCGAAAACAGGCTCTCCCCTCAAGAGATCATGGCTCTGCCCAAGGTACAGGGGGAAGGGGCGCAGCGTTCGTTCTATTCAAGCTTTACCGAGCCGTATGCTTTAGACGAAAAACTCGGGCATGCGCCTGCGCTTATTTCCGCGGAGGTTCTGTCCGTAAAATACTACATTGAATGGAACCGCGAAACTGAAAGGGAAGACAGATATGCCGTTTATGAAATAAAGATAACCGGCGTGCAGGAAGAATACAATGCGCTCGGAGTGAAGGTTGGCGATATAAAGCACGTTATTCAGGATAGCCACATCGATTTTACTTTAGCCGAGGATTGGTTTGCTTTTCTCTCGGAAAAGACAGGCATAAAAATCAAGGATCGCGATTCGCGCAAGGAGGCTGAAAGCGGCGTTTTCGAGCTTGTTCCTCAAAAGGGCGTTGAATATGAATACTACGTTAATGAGCTTGAATGCCCGATGCAGGTGGGCGAAAGCTATACGATGTATATCATGAATTCCTTTCACGATCCGGTGGAGGGCAATTCCCTATGCGGCTGCATCTATGCTTGCCCGATGAACAGCGGAAAATCCCTTGCCGAATATGCAAAGGAGCATGGCCTCAGGCTGCCGAGCGATATCATCGCCATTTCCGAGGAGATAGCGGCAATGTTTGATTAAAGGGCTGTATCGGCTTAATTAGCTTTGGCGCGAAGGCAGCCGATCTGCTTCCGCGTTGAATACCTATTATATAAGGGCATCCGAGAAAAATAATAAAGAAATAACCTACACCCTGTATGTCAATAAATAAGATTGGAGACTTATCCTATGAAAATCAAGCTCACATTTATACTTACGCTTATACTCTGCTTAATTTTTATGGCGATCGCCTGCACGGAGCGGCAGACTGCACCTGCCACAATACCCGCTTCACAGTCGGATGTTTCCAAAATAACCCCTACTCCGGAACCAACAGCAGAACCCACACCCACTCCAACGATAAAGCCTACCCCGGAGCCCACGCCCGAACGCACTCTCGAACCCTTCGGTGCCGAAATATGGGCGGAAATCAGAGCGAATGGCTTCACGGATATAGATATGGAACAAATCATCGGCTTGAGGTCAGCGCTTTATGCTGAATACAGCGAGGATGAGATTTCGGATTTGGTTAACGAAGTCGGCGGCACATCCGCAGATGATTATATCTTGCACCTTTATTATGCCGGATACAGGGAACTTCACGCCGAGCCGGAACCAACCAAATCCGTTGATGATATGTCCCTCTATGAACGAGCCTATTATTATGCCACGCCCGAACAGCGAGAAAGGCTTGAGAATATCAAAAAGCCAACGGGAGATTACGGCGATTATATAAGGCAGATAGGGATAATAACGGGCAAGCTTGCAGAAGATACACCCCGCCTAACGCTTGAGCAGGCGCGCGAGATCTGCGCCGATGCCATCGCCTTAAACAAGACCGACGATGATGCCATCATATATGTTGCGAATCGCTTTGCGAAAATTTGCGGCGCACCTGATTTTGATGATAAATCTGGCAGCTCACTGAGCTCTCGCTTCCTTTTTTACCTGGACGATGACGCAGCCGAATACATATCCGTATGCGATGGGCCATGCACTATATTTTACGTAAACGAAGCTGCCGGTATTAATGAACAGCTTCTGCCATAAAGGAAGATCATTTCTGTTTATATGCCGTACAGCGGCGCGAGCGTTTTTATGCGTTCGCGCCCTTTTCTTGTGTCAAAACCGCGGCGTTATGCGGCAAATTTGCGGCGCGAAAAAGCCTGCGGGCGGCGGTCGGATATATTCGGGGGCAAACGGGCGAAATCAACGCAAATATATTCGTTTTTCGCTTTACATTTCTTGCCTTTTGGTTATATAATGAGTGCGTATGGGTCTGCGGGTCACGGCGCGCGGAAAAGGGCGGGGCTTTTGCCCGATCCTGCGTGAAAAAAACTCTTTCGGGAGGGTGTGCGCGACCCCGAACCAAAGCTAATATTTTGAGGAGGCTTTTAATGGAAAACTTCGATTCCCTCAAGAAAACACCGCTTTATGAGCGCCATATGGAGCTCGGCGGCAAGATCGTTGATTTCGGCGGCTGGGCGCTGCCGGTGCAGTACTCTTCCATTCTCGATGAGTGCAAGGCCGTGCGCGAGCGCTGCGGTCTGTTCGACGTTTCCCACATGGGCGAGGTCGATATCTACGGAAACGATGCATTCGCCTACGTTCAGAAGATGGTGACGAACGACGTTACCACCATGACTCCCGGCCGCTGCCGCTACGCCGTTATGTGCTATGAAAACGGCGGCGCTGTGGACGACGTTCTCATCTATAAGTTCGCGGACGATCACTATATGTTCATCGTCAACGCGGGCAACACCGATAAGGATTTCGAGTGGATGAAGGAGCATGTTTTCGGCGACGTTCGCGTTGAAAACAACTCCGCAAAATGGGGCCAGCTTGCGCTCCAGGGCCCCGAGCATCAGAAGGTGCTTGATGCGGCGGGCTTTGAGGGCGAGATCCCCGAGAAGTACTACACCTTCAACGATAAGATGATCGTTGCGGGCGTTCCCTGCCTCGTTTCGAGAACGGGCTACACCGGCGAGGACGGCGTTGAGCTGTACTGCGCGGCGGAGGACACCGTTCGCCTGCACAAGGCGCTGATGGAAGCCGGCAAGTGCGTTGATATGCTGCCCTGCGGCCTCGGCGCGCGCGACACTCTGCGCTTTGAAGCATCCATGCCCCTCTACGGCCATGAGATGAGCGCGGATATCAACCCCATGGAGTGCGGTCTCGGCTTCGCCATCAAGCTCAAGAAGGACTACTTCATTGGCATCGAGGCGCTCCGTGCGCCCCAGACCCGCAAGCGCATCGGTCTCAAGCTCGTCGGCAAGGGCGTTGCCCGCCCCGAAGCTGAGGTCCTCTGCAACGGCGAGGTCGTCGGCGTGGTCACCTCGGGCGGCCCCGCTCCCGCAGTCGGCGGCAACTACGTTATGTGCCTTGTAAAGGCGGACAGCGACGAGGCCGGCAAATGGGCGGTTTCCGTTCGCGGCAGGGAGATCGAGTGCGAATTCGCGCCCATGCCCTTCTACAAGAGATAATCAAACCCCAATCATAAAAGAAAATCATAAATGGAGGAAACTAATATGATCCCGAACGACCGCAAATACACCCGTGAGCACGACTGGGTAAAGATCGAGGACGGCGTAGCCATTCTCGGCATCACCGACCATGCGCAGGAAGCGCTGGGCGACATCGTTTACGTTGAGCTTCCCGACGTCGATTCCGAGATCGCCATCGGCGACAGCTACACCACCGTTGAGTCCGTCAAGGCGGCTTCCCCCGTTGACTCCCCCGTTGCGGGCAAGGTCATCGAGGTAAACGAGGCTCTGGACGAGCAGCCCGAGCTCCTCAATGAGGATGCCTACGGCCAGTTCATCGCCAAGATCGAGGTCACCGAGGTGAACGAGGAAGCGCTCCTCACCGCAGAGGAATACGAGCAGCTTCTCGCCGAGGAAGAGTAATCAAATCCTTGCGCAGCCGGCGCAGCGCGCCGGCTGCCGCTTTTATATAGTGAATAATGAAGAGTGAATAGTGAATAGTGAATAGTTGAGGTGGAAACTCCTGCGGAGTTTCTTGAGATTTATAGCCGTTCACGCTTCGATTTCGCCAAACGGCGGCGGAAAGCTCACGCGGGCGAGCCGGGGAGAACCGATCCGGAAAAGCAAAAGCCGGAGCGGCCGACCCCGCGACCAACGGGAGCCGCGCAGAGCGCGCCGCGCCGCGATAGGCGCGGAACCTCGATACGAAAGTATGTGTTGCCGCTCCCGCGAGAACGATCTCGGCGGTGGAAAGCTTGAGCCGACCGAGCCGAGAAAAGTAGTTTGATACTGAAAAAGCAGCTTGCATTTTCAGTATGATAATAACGAAAAGCAAATTCTTATAAAGGAAATTTATAATATGAAAAGCTATGTTCCCAACACTATGGAAGAGCGCCGTGAAATGCTGAAGGCCATCGGTCTGAACAGCATGGACGAGCTCTTTTCCGATATTCCGGCGGATCTGCGCCTGGATCGTGAGCTCGACCTGCCCGCTCCGATGAGCGAGATAGAGCTTCGCGATCTGATGATCGGCTACATTTTGCAGAATGATGAGGGCGGCCTGCTCTTTAGGGGCGCGGGCGCTTATCGCCACTACATCCCCTCCGTGGTGCCGCAGCTTGCCGCAAGGAGCGAGTTCTACACTGCGTACACCCCCTATCAGGCCGAGATGAGCCAGGGCATGCTCCAGAGCATCTTCGAGTGGCAGACCGTTATCTGCAACCTCACCGGCATGGAAGCATCCAACGCTTCGGTTTACGACGGCGCGACCGCCGCAAGCGAAGCGATCCTGATGATGCGCGACTCAAAGCGCAAGAATAAGGTGCTCTACTCCGCAGGCCTTAATCCGGACGTTATCTGCACAATCAAGACCTACGCGCATTGCTACGGCATCGAGCTCGTGGAGGTTCCGCTTAATAAGGACGGCATCACCGATATGGACGCGCTCAAGGCGAATCTTCCCGAGAGTGCGGGCTTCATCGCCGCTCAGCCCAACTACTTCGGCTGCATCGAGAATATGGACGCGATCGCCGAGACCGTGCATGAACAAAAGGCACTGCTCGTAAGCTACGTAAACCCCATCAGCCTCGGCGCAGTCAAGCGCCCCGGCGACTACGGCGCGGATATCGCCATCGGCGACGCGCAGCCCATGGGTCTGCCCCTCAACTTCGGCGGCCCCTACGTCGGCTTCATGGCGACCAGCGGCAAGCTTATCAGGAACCTCCCCGGCCGTATCGCGGGCGAGACCACCGATGCCGAGGGCGGCAGGGCGTTCGTTCTGACCCTCCAGGCGCGCGAGCAGCATATCCGCCGCGATAAGGCTTCGAGCAATATCTGCTCCAACCAGATGCTCTGCGCCATTATGAGCACCATCTACGCCTGCACGATGGGTCCCGAGGGTATGCGCGAGGTGGCCGAGCAGAATATCGCCAAGGCGCATTACCTTGCAGGCGAGCTCTGCAAGATAAAGGGAATCAAGCTTCGCTACGACACCCCGTTCTTCAATGAATTCGTTATCGACACCGAGACTCCCGCCGAGCAGATCAACGAGGCGCTCAAGGATATGGGCATCGTTGGCGGTCTCATCCTCGAGGATGGCGGCATGCTCTGGTGCGCAACCGAGCTGAACAGCAAGGAGGATATCGATTTCCTCATCGACATGCTGAAAAATATTGTGGAAGGAGCGGAAGAATAATGAGAGAGTCCTATAAGCTGATCTTTGAACGCTCCCGCGAGGGAAGGCGCAGCTATGATCTGCCCGCGCTCGACGTGCCCGCTGTGGACGCGATCCCCGCGAATATGAAGGCCGAAGCAAGGCTCGATCTGCCAGAAGTGGGCGAGGTCGACCTCGTTCGCCACTACACCAACCTCTCCCGCCGCAATTTCGGCGTGGACAACGGCTTCTATCCCCTTGGCTCCTGCACCATGAAGTACAACCCCAAGATCAATGAGGAAGTGGCCTGCATGAGCGAGAATATGCACCCCCTTCTCGATGAGGACATGGCTCAGGGCTCCCTGCGCCTGATGTACGATCTTGAGGGCTATCTCTCCGAGATCTGCGGCATGGACGCTTTCACCCTCCAGCCCGCAGCGGGTGCGCACGGCGAGCTGACCGGCCTTATGCTGATCCGTGCCTACCACGAGAAGCGCGGCGATATGGAAAGAAAGACCATCATCGTTCCCGATGCGGCGCACGGCACCAACCCCGCAAGCGCAGTTATGGCGGGCTTCAAGGTGAAGGAGATCAAATCCGCTCCCGACGGCGGCGTGGATCTGGACGCGCTTCGCGAGGCGGTCGGCCCCGACACCGCGGGCCTTATGCTCACCAACCCCTCCACGCTCGGCCTTTTCGAGCGCAATATCAAGGAGATCGCCAAGATCGTTCACGAGGCGGGCGGCCTTCTGTACTACGACGGCGCGAACCTCAACGCGATCATGGGCATCGTTCGCCCGGGCGACATGGGCTTCGACGTTATGCATATCAACCTGCATAAGACCTTCTCCACCCCCCACGGCGGCGGCGGCCCCGGCAGCGGTCCGGTCGGCTTCAAGAAGCACCTCGAGCCCTTCATGCCCATGCCCGTGCTCGTTGAGCGCGAGGGCATGATCGAGCTGGATTACGATCGTCCCGATTCCATCGGCAAGGTCAAGAATTTCTACGGCAACTTCGGCGTTATCGTTCGCGCATTCGCCTATATCCGCTCCCTCGGCGGCGCGGGTCTGAAAGAGGCGAGCATGAACGCGGTTCTGAATGCAAACTACATCAAGAACGCGCTGCGCGGCGTTTTCGCCATTCCGCACGACCGCATCTGCATGCATGAGTGCATCGTCACCCCCACCGAGGAGATGATGGACAAGGGCGTTCACACCACCGATATCGCAAAGGCGCTGATCGACCGCGGCTACCATCCCCCGACCATCTACTTCCCGCTGATCGTGCATGAAGCGATGATGATAGAGCCCACCGAGAGTGAGAGCCGTGAAACGCTCGACGAGTTCATCGAGGCGATGAAGGATATCGCGAATGAGGCGCTGACCGATCCCGAGAGCGTCCATGCCTGCCCGAAGAACACCCCCATCGGCCGTCCCGACGAGACCACGGCGGCAAGAAAGCCGATCGTTCGCTACGTCAAGCCCGAATAAGGGCAAGGGTAAGGGCAAGGAAAAATATCAAACTGCATAAAACGGAGCCTTCCTCAACAAAACGAGGGAGGCTCCGTTCACTTAGCATTATTCGGTTAAGTATCAATGATCGGGGCTGAGAATGAGGGAAGGAGCCGACCGCGCAAGGCGCAGCCCGCTCGGCTCGATCGGGGCAAAAAGGGCGGCCGCACGCAGGCTCATTTCGCGGGCAGGCGGCAGAGGAACAGGGCGGGGCTTTCGTTTCTTCCCTCGGCGGGCGGCAGGATGAATTCGATCTCGGCGCAGGTGAGCGCGGCGGGAACAAGCCCGCTTTTTTCATACAGGCTGCGGAAAAACTCGGCAAGCTCATTCGGCGAGGGGGAGCCGCTTGCTCCGCAGAAGGGCAGGCGCAGCGGCGCTTCCCATGGCGCGCAGGCGGGCAGGCGAACGAGCGCCGTCATACGAAAGCTCCGTGAAAATTCGGTGAAAACGAGCTTCATGGCCGGGGAGTCCGCAGAGGGAACTACGCAAAGCGCATCCGCCGCACCGGCTGCACAGTCCGCACCGTTTGCACTGTCCGCACCGTTTGCACTGTCCGCACCGTTTGCGCCGTCCGTGCCGCTTGCGGAGCCGCCGCGCATGGAGGAGGCAAGCTGCAGTTGCTCGAAGAATTCCGGCTCATACGGCACAAGCAGGGGGCAAAAGCCCTCGCTCCGCGCGGCTTCAAGCTCGGCAAGAAACCGCGCCGTGACCGCGTCCTCGCTCATGCCGCCGTCGAGCAGCTCATAGGGGAAGCCGAGCGCGTCCAGCTCGGCGGTGAAGCGCTCGAGCCGCTGCCTCTCGGCGCGTTTGTTGACTATATCATCGAATAGATTCATGCTTTTTTAAGCTCCGCGACAGGTTTATCGCCTGTATTATAGCGCGCCCGGAGCGCCGAGTCAATCGAAAAGGCTTTATTATATCCCCCGACGGGTGTATAATGGGATGGAAACGAAAAGCATATCGCCGAAATGCGCCGAAGGAGGGAAGCAGGTTGTTCGATATCCACACTCATTCATACTGTTCGGACGGGGCGGACGCGCCCGCCGTGGTTGCGGAAAACGCGAAGGCGGCGGGGCTCGACCTTTTCGCGCTGACCGATCACGACACCGTTATCGGGCTTGATGAAGCCGAAAAGCGTGCGCGTGAGCTCGAGCTTCCGTTCATCGCCGGCTGCGAGATCGAGGCGGATTACGAGGATACGCTGCATATTCTGGCGCTTGGCATCGACCGCGAAAACCCCGATCTCAAGGCGCTGATGGAAAGAAAGATAAAGCTGCGCGACGAAAGAAACGAAAGGCTGACCGCGCGCCTTGCCGAGCTTGGGATGGACGTTTCCTCCGTGCTCGAATCTAGCCGAGGCGCGACCACTCGCGCAAACTACGCCGAAGCGCTTGTGAAGCTGCGCTTTGCGGGAAGCACGGGCGATGCTTTCGAGCGCATTCTCGGGCGAGGGAAGATCGCATATATCCATCAGCAGCACCCGAGCCCCGAGGAGGTCATCGGCACGATCGAGGCCGCGGGAGGCATCGCCGTTATCGCGCACCCGATGAAGATGCGCCTGGACCCCGCAAGGCTGATCGCGGATATGAAAAAGCTCGGCATTCGCGGCGTGGAGGCGTTCTACGGCACCGCCACCGAGGGCGAAAAGCGGCTTTTTGCGACCCTTGCGAGGCAAAACGGGCTTTTCGTTACCTGTGGAAGCGATTCCCACGGCGCGCGCCGCCCGAAAACCCATATCGGCAAGGGCTGGCAGGAGTGCGAGGAGCTGAGGGCGACCGAGCGGATGCTTTTGGGAATGGTGAAGTGAAGAGTGAATGCCGAATATTGAATAGTGAATATTGAATAGTTTAGGATGAAACGCCGAGGGCGTTTCGGAAGATTATTGGTTTTATATAAAAATTTCCGCAACAGCAATATTGCTGTTGCGGAAATTTCGGTTTACAGCTAAAACAGCGGATATGTTATTCATCGCTCTTACTCGAATTAACGAGCATCATTATGCCGACGATCAAGAAGATAACCGCCACAACGACAAGGAGGATCATCAGCGTTTCGTGTCCGGTAAGAGGGGCTTGATAAGTATAATGACCGCTGAACCATCCGTCGGGCTGTTTATCATTGCTTATAGTAACCAACGAATAAACACCCAATGCAATGCCGATGATAGTACATATCCAGCCTGAAATATACTTCGTCATATTCTTCATAATCTTCACCCCCTCCCCGTGCAATCGCTGAGCAGCTATTGCCAAAATTATACTACCATATGATAGTATAATCGATAGTAGTAGTAGTTATCGCTCTTTTCTATGGGCAACAAGCATTATTATGCCGGAAAGTATAAAAATACCCGCAGCGATACCCAAAAGGACAACCAGTATCTCGTGATCTGAAAATGGTACGGAGTATGCGTTGTATTTGCCGATCGATATGCTCTGTTTTACGCCATTGCTTATGGCTACAAACGTGTAAATACCAAGAGCAAGCCCGATACCGGTACACATCCATCCTGAAATATACCGCCTGATAGAGTCCACATTTGCAGCAACGAGCATTATTATACCGGTCAACACAAGAATACCCGCAACGATACCTAATACTATAATCAGAATAGCCTGATCGGAAAAGGGCGCCGAATAGGCACTCGGAATGCCGAACAAACTGTTCTGTTTTAAATCATTGCTAATGGTCGCAATCGTATAAACGCCCAGTGCAATACCAATAATATTACATATCCAACCTGAAATGTACCGTCTGATAGAGTCCACCTCCCTTCTTGTAGCTACCAAATGGTTGCATATCGCTCATATTATACTACCGTATGGTAGTATTGTCAAGGGTGATAAAATGTACTTCAAGCGCTTGGAAGAATTGAGAATAGATCATGATATGACTCAGCAGGACGTTGCCGATCTGCTGGGCTGTCAGCGCGAGGTTTACAGGCGCTATGAAAAGGGAACCCGCACCATCCCCGTTGATTTTCTTATAAAGCTTGCCGATCATTACAAGGTCAGCGTTGATTATATCCTCGAGCGGGAATGAGCTTCGGCAGCTTCTTTTTCCATATTTAATATTGAATTTAATATTGTCGGATCAAAGCGTTCAAAATAGAATCAAATCGCGCGGCAGACCCGTTTTTTGACCAGGAGCGGCTGTGGCAAGATTGTGGTGATGAGCATTGAACGATACGAGGCGCTTACGGATGCGGCGGAGGCCGAACTCAACGAGGCCGACCACGCATTTGCCGCTCCTTCGCCAACATTATATTTGACTTTCCGCTCCACGCGGCTATAATAGTACTGCATGGAAAAAACGCTTCAAAACAACCGAAAAGGCGATCTGACCGGCGGTTCGATCGGCAAGAGTCTGATGCTCTTCTTCCTGCCCATCGCGGCGGGGACTTGGCTTCAGCAGTTCTATAACGCGGCGGATGCGGCGATCGTTGGGCGCTACGTCGGCAGCGAAGCGCTTGCGGCGGTGGGCGGCAGCGTTGCAACGATACTGAACCTGTTCATCGGCTTCTTCGTGGCGCTCTCCTCGGGCGCGTCGGTCGTGATATCGCATATCTTCGGCGCGAAGGACGATCGCGATGAGCTCGGCTCGGCCACAGGCACGGCGGCGGCGTTCAGCCTGCTTTTCGGGCTCGGCTGCTCGATCGTTTGCTTCATCCTCGCTCCGCAGATGCTCAAAATAATGAAAACGCCGGCGGAAACGATGGATGATGCGCTGATCTACCTTCGCATATGCTTCGCGGCGATGGCGGTGGTGCTGCTTCTGAATACCGAAAGCGCGATCCTGCGCGCCGTCGGCGATTCGAAAAAGCCCTTCATCTTCATGCTCGTTTGCAGTCTGCTCAATATCGCGCTCGATCTCGTGTTCGTAAAGCGCCTCGGCTGGGGCGTGAAGGGCGCGGCGCTTGCAACGGTCATCTCCCAATGCGTGAACTGCCTGCTTTTGACAATAACCCTGCTCGTTACGAAGCAGCCCTACCGACTGGAGCTCAAAAAGATTCGGCTGCACAGGGCGATGTTCGCCCGCATGATGCGCATAGGGCTTCCCTCGGGGCTCGAGGCGAGCATGTACAGCGTTTCAAACATCGTGATGCAGGTGGCGGTGAACGCGCTCGGCACCGAGTGGTCGCGTCGTGGTCGCTCGCGGGCAAGCTCGACGGCTTCTACTGGGCAACGGCGCAGGCGGCGAACGCGGCCGTGATGAGCTTCGTTGGCCAGAATTACGGCGCGGGACGCATGGACCGCGTGCAGGGCAGCGTTAAAAAGGGCCTTCGCATATTCATGCTGATGACGGTTATCATGAGCGCGGCTATCATCGCGATCGCGCCGACCGCGCTGCGGATATTCACCGAGGATGAGGCGGTTTTATCCACCACGCACACGGTTATTCTGTATTTCGTTCCGTTCTATTTTATCTGGACGGCGATAGAGGTGCTCTCCGGCACGCTGCGCGGCTGCGGCGACACGAAGCCCGTGCTGATAACCGGCATAGGCATCTGCTGCTTCCGCGTGCTCTGGGTGCTGATCGCATACAGGCTCTTCCCAACGCTGCTTTGCGTCAGCATTTCGTACATCATCTCGTGGAGCCTGACGCTCGCGGCGATGGCGGTGTATTACAGAAGAAGCCGCCTGAACGCGAGCGCGTGAGCGCGGCTTTGAGAAAAAAAACACCCCGCTTGCCGTCATATAACGCATGCGCGGCAAACGGGGTGCCGTTCGGGGGCTCTCAGCCCCTTTTTTGTTTATTCCCCGAACTGCTTCGCGGCCTTCTTCAGCATTTCGCGTATCGGCAGCTCGTAGGGACAGCGCGTTTCGCAAACGCCGCATTCGATGCACTCGCCCGCCTTGACCTTGAGCGTTGCATAGCGCCCCTTCGCCCAGTCCTCCAGACCGTAGCGCTCGAGATAGCCCGCGAAAAGGAAAACGTTCGGTATGCTGATGCCAACGGTGCAGGGCGCGCAGTAGTTGCAGCGGCGGCAGAAATTGCCGGTAAGCTCGCTGCGGATATTGTCCACCCTTGCCTGCAGCTCCCCGCCGAGCGGGGAGGGGTCGGAGCCGAAGCGCGTGTTCGTTTCGATCTCCTCGATGCAGTACATGCCGGGTATCGAAACCGTCACAAGCTCGTTTGCCGCAATATAGCGAAGCGCCGCCTCGCCATCCTCGATCGCGCCGCCCGCCAGGGGCTTCATCGCGATGAAGGCGATGTTTTTCTCGCGGCATTTTTCAAGCAGATGCTCGCATTGGCTCTCCACGATATTGTATGGGAACATGATCGTTTCCACCCAATCGAGCTCGAGCGCGCGCTCAAAAACCGCAAGCGAATGCGCCGTGATGCCGATATGATCGATCTTTCCCGCTTCCTTCGCCTCCATGAGCGCCTCGAGCGCGCCGCCTTCGGCAAGCACGGCGTCGAGCTGCTCCATGCTCGGGTTATGCACCTGGTAGAGGTCGATGCGGTCGGTGCGAAGGTTTGCAAGGCTTATTCCGATATCCTTCTCCATGCCCGCTTTATCGCGCGCCATGCTCTTGGTGGCAAGGATGAACTTATCCCGCCTGCCGTCGATCGCCTCGCCGATGTATTCCTCGCTCACGGTGTAGCCGCGCGCGGTGTCGATATAGTTCACTCCGCATTCGAGAAGCTTATCGAATAGTGCGCTCGCGCCCTCCTTCTCGATGCGCTGGATGGGGATGCCGCCGAAGCCCACGCGGGATACCTCGAGCCCCGTCTTTCCGAGAGTTACGTACTGCATATTTTACCTCCAAAGGGATTATTTTATATTACAATAAGCTTTATCAGACGATAAACTTTATCAGGCAAAAAGCCGCATCAGGGCTTCTTCGCGTTCCATTTGGCGATGAGCGCCTCGATATCGTCGATGAAGCTCTCCTTGTCCTTGTTCGGCGCGGGGCCGAAGATGCGGGTGAGCGAGGTCAGCCGCCTTGCCGCCTCGACGAGCTCCCTCTCAAGGTTCTTGGACTTGACCGCGCCCTTGGAGGAGTAGCCGCCGTGCGCGGCTTCGGCGCCGCTGTCGCCGCCGGACTTCGCCTTGCCCTGCTTCTCCGCCTTAACGGGGACGCCCTCGGCGATCCTGATGAATTCGTTCCTGCCGATGTCGAACTCGGTGCCGCTGTACGGCGCGAAGGTCTCATAGCCGAGCTCGTTTTTAAGGTGATCGGCAAAGCTGCCGCAAGCGGAGTCCTCGCCGTGGTTTATGAAAACGCGCGTGGGCTTCTCGTCAAAGCCCTTGAGCCAGTTAATAAGGCCGTTTTTGTCGGCATGCCCGCTCGAGCCCTCAAGGAACGCCGTTTCGGCGCGCACCGCTATCAGCTCGCCGAAGAGCTTGATGTGCTCCGCGCCGTCCAGAATGATGCGCCCGAGCGTGCCCTCGGTCTGATAGCCGACGAAGAGGATCGTGCATTCGGGCCGCCAGAGATTATGCTTGAGATGGTGACGGATCCTGCCGCCCTCGCACATGCCGCTGCCGGCGATGATGACCTTCGGCTCCTCGTCGAAATTGAGCGCCTTGCTCTCCTCCGCAGAAACGCTCGGCTCAAGCCCTTTGAAATACAGCGGGTTTATGCCCTCGCGAAGCAGCGCTGCGGTCTCCTCATCGAAAAACTCGGGGTCGGACTGCAAAAAGATGCTCGTTGCCTCCTCGGCGAGCGGGCTGTCCACAACAACGCGGAAGTTTTCGTGCCCGCTGAAGCGGTTCTGCAGCTTCGCAAGGCGGATAAGATAGAGTATCTCCTGCGTTCTGCCGACGGCGAAGCTCGGGATCACCACGTTGCCGCCCCGGTCGAGCGTGCGCTGTATCACGTCGGCAAGCAGCCCAACGTGGTCGCATTCCACAAGCTCGTGCAGGCGGTCGCCGTAGGTGGATTCAAGCAAGAGATAATCCGCCTCGCGAACGGGGGAGGGATCCTTCAAAAGGGGCTTGTTTATATTGCCGATATCGCCGCTGAAAACGAATTTTTTGGTAGTGCCGTCCTCGCTGAGCCAGGTTTCTATCGCGGCCGAGCCGAGCAGATGCCCAACGTCCGTAAAGCGGATCTCCACGCCGTCCGCGATGCGCAGCCTTTCGCCGTAGTCCACGGGGCGAAGCAGCTTGAGCAGGTTCTCCGCGTCCTTGAGCGTGTACAGCGGCTCGTAAAGCTTGCTGTCGGAGCGCTTGTGCTTGCGGTTCTTCCACTCCGCGTCCGATTCCTGGATATGCGCGCAGTCGCGCAGCATGATGTCCGTCAGCCCGCAGGTGGCGCGGGTGGCGTAGACCCTGCCGCGAAAGCCCCGCTTATACAGCAGGGGAAGATTGCCGGAATGATCCACGTGTGCGTGCGTCAAGAGCACGTAGTTTATCTCGGCCGGGTCCACGGGCAGATTCTGGTTCACGAAAACGTCGCGCCCCTGCTCCATGCCGCAGTCCACCAGCAGCTTTTCGCCGCCGACCTCGATAAGCGTCATGCTGCCCGTTACCTCGCGGGCGGCGCCAAGAAAGGTTATCTTCATATTGCATCCTCCGTTTATAATGGTATTATAGTTCTTTTGAATAAAAACTGCAACGGTTTTTTGCTCTTTCGGGCTTTTTTGCGGCGGGCGGCACGCAGAGGGGGAAGGCTTGCTTCAAGGTTGAAAAACGCGGCGAGGAATGCTATACTTAATTGATTTAAACGGATGGAGCGGGTATGAAAAGGATACTGAGCTGTTTCAAAAATTATAAGCTGCAGACGGTGCTTGCGCCGCTGTTCAAATTCGCGGAGGCGGCGCTCGATCTGCTGGTGCCGCTCGTCATCGCGTCTATTATCGACACCGGCATAGCGAATCGCGACACGGGCTTCATCCTCTCGAGCGGCGGCATCCTCGTGCTGTTTGCCGCGGTGGGGCTGACGCTTGCGCTTATCGCGCAGTATTTCTCCGCGAAGGCTGCGATAGGCGTATGCACCGAGCTGCGCTCGAGGGTATTCGACAAGGTGCAGCGGCTTTCGTATGCAAGGCTC
Organism: Clostridia bacterium; assembly: GCA_017523925.1. Taxonomy (GTDB): domain Bacteria; phylum Bacillota; class Clostridia; order Christensenellales; family CAG-138; genus PeH17. Next base: position 38,513 of record JAFWVQ010000048.1, on the reverse strand, counting down.
GACGAGGTGGGCGCTTCAACACTGATAACGCGGCTCACGAGCGATACCGCAACGCTTCAAACCGGCATAAACCTTGCTCTCAGGCTTCTTCTGCGCTCGCCCTTCGTGGTGTTCGGCGCGATGGCGGTCGCCTTCACGATCGACACGGGCTGCGCGCTGATCTTCGCGGCGGTGATCGCGGTGCTGCTCGTGATAGTGTTTTTCATACTGCTTGTTTCGATACCGAGGCATGCGCTCGTTCAGCGCGAGCTGGACGGCGTTACCGGCGCCGCAAGGGAGAATCTTTCGGGCGTTCGCGTTATAAGAGCCTTCCTTATGGAAGAGGAGGAGAAGCGCGAGTTTGAAAAAAGAAGCGCGGCTCTTCGCGCGCTCTCGCTCGCCGTGGGCAGGATATCGGCGCTTCTGAACCCCGCAACGCTGATCGCGGTGAATATCGCGGTGATAGCGCTCATCTGGAGCGGCGCGGTGCGCGTCAATATCGGCACGCTCACGCAGGGGCAGGTCGTTGCGCTCTACAACCTGCTTTCGCAGATACTCGTGGAGCTTGTGAAGATGGCGAACTTCATGATAACCGCCGCAAGAGCCGCGGCAAGCGCGAAACGCATCGCGGCCGTGCTCGAGATGGACGAGGGCGAAAAGGGCGGAAGCCTCGTTCCCGATGAAAACGCGCCGCATGGTGAGGTCGTTTTTGAAAAGGTCGGCTTCGAATACGAAAATGCGGGCGCGCCCTCGCTTTTCGATATAAGCTTTAAGGCGGAGCCGGGGCAGACCGTTGGAATAATCGGCGGCACGGGCAGCGGCAAATCCACGCTGAGCTACCTCGTTTCGGGCTTCTTTTTCCCAACGGAGGGCGAGATTTTTATCGATGGCGTGAATATTCGCGAGATGGACGCATCGGCACTTCGGAGCCGCATTTCGGTGGTGCCGCAGAAGGCGGTCCTGACCGAGGGCACGATACGCTCAAACCTTCTGATGGGCGATCCCGATGCGGACGAGGCGAGGCTGGCGAACGCGCTCAAAACCGCGCAGGCCTATGATTTCGTGACGGAGCGCGAGGCGGCGCTCGATGAAAGGGTGCTTCGCGGAGGAAGCAATTTCTCCGGCGGCCAGAAGCAGAGGCTCTCGATAGCGCGCGCTCTGGTCAAGAAAAGCGAGATACTGATACTCGACGACAGCGCCTCCGCGCTCGACTACGCCACCGACGCAAGGCTGAGGGAGGCGCTGAAAAACACGGATGAAAAGCGCACCACCTTCATCATTTCGCAGCGGGCGGCCTCGATCATGCACGCCGATCTGATAATCGTGCTCGACGAAGGGCGCGCCGTGGGCATGGGCAGGCATGAGGCGCTTCTGCGCTCCTGCCCGATCTACCGCGAGATCTACGAAATGCAGACGGGAAGGGGGGCAAGCGCATGAAGATTGCGAAAAAAACCGCCGTTTCCAAGCAAAAAGGCTTGAGCGCCGCCTCGCGCGAAACGCTCAAAAAGCTGCTCAAAAGGCTTGCGGGAAGAAAGCTGCCCGCATTCTGCTCGCTGCTTCTCGCGCTCGTGTCGGTCGCGCTCTCGCTTCTTATACCGGTGCTGGTCGGCAAATGCATCGACTGCATCATCGATAAGGGCAGGGTGGACTTTGCATCGCTGAAGCCGTATCTGATGTGGATAGGCATAAGCGCGCTCGCTTCGGGGCTTGCAAGCTACCTGATGGGGCTTGTGAACAATCGCATCACCTACGGCGTGGTGAAGGATATCCGCGTTGAGGCCTTCGCGCATATCCAGCGCCTGCCCCTCTCGGAGCTCGACCCGCGCCCCGTGGGGGACACCGTCAGCCGCATTATCAGCGACGCGGACCAGCTTGCGGACGGGCTGCTGCTCGGCTTTTCGCAGCTCTTTACGGGCGTTATAACGATAATCGGAACGCTTTTCTTCATGCTCTCGGTGGACCCGCTGATCGCGCTTGCGGTCGTGGCGCTCTCGCCGCTCTCGCTCATCGTGGCGCGATTCATCGCCCGCCGCAGCTATAAAAGCTTCAAGGCGCAGGCGGAATCGAGGGGCGCAAATACGGCGATCATAGATGAATACATCGGCGAGCAGAAGCTCGTTCGCGCGTTCGCATACGAAAAAAGGCGAAAGCGCTCTTCGATAAAACCAATCGACGCCTTGAAAAACACGCGGTCAAGGCGACATTCCTCTCATCGCTCACCAATCCCTCCACGCGCTTTGTGAACTCCATCATCTACGCGGCCGTGGCGGTGCTCGGCGCGCTGAGCGTAACGGGCGTCATCGGCGGCGCACTGAGCGTGGGCGGGCTTTCGGCGTTTTTGAGCTACGCCAACCAGTACACCAAGCCCTTCAACGAGATCTCGGGCGTGCTTGCGGAGCTGACCGGTGCGCTTGCCTGCGCGGAAAGGCTGTTTGCGCTGATTGAGGCGCCCGAGGAAACGCCCGACCCCGAGAACGCGGAAACGCCCGCGCAGGGGGACGGCAGCATGCGCTTTGAGAAGGTGGCATTTTCATACGACCCCGAGCGCGAGCTTATCAAGGGCCTTTCGCTCGAAGTCGGCAGCGGACAGCGTATCGCGATAGTCGGCCCCACCGGCTGCGGCAAAACCACGCTTATCAACCTCATCATGCGCTTTTACGACGTGAACGAGGGCGGCATCTACCTCGGCGGAGTGGAAACGCGGCGCATGAAGCGCGGCGAGCTGCGCTCAAGGTTCGGAATGGTGCTTCAGGATACCTGGCTCAAGAGCGGTACCGTGCGCGAAAATATCGCGATGGGCAGGAAAAACGCCACGGACGCCGAGGTGATCGCTGCGGCGAAAAGGGCGCATGCCCACGGCTTCATCATGCGTCTGCCGCAGGGGTACGACACGGTATTGGGCGAATCGGGCGGCACGCTCTCGCAGGGGCAGAAGCAGCTTCTTTGCATCGCGCGCGTCATGCTCTCGGAGCCTCCCGCGCTGATACTCGATGAAGCCACCTCGTCCATCGACTCGCGCACCGAGCTTCTGGTGCAGGACGCTTTTGCGGAGCTTATGAAGGGGCGCACCTCGTTCATAGTGGCGCACAGGCTCTCCACCGTGCGCGACGCTGATATGATCCTCGTTATGAAGGACGGAAAGCTGATCGAAAAGGGTACGCACGATGAACTGCTCGATAAGGGCGGGTTCTATAAGGAATTGTATGAAACGCAGTTCGCGCATGAAGCGGCGCCTTGTGGCAGCGCCTTTGGCGCAGTGAAGTTCGGCGTTGCCGAATGAAATCTGCATTCGGCAGGTGAAATTTGCCTGCGGCAAATGAAATCCGGCTGCGCCGGGTTGAGGAAGAAATCCCAAGGGGATTTCAAATAAATGAATAATTTGAAGAAACGCCGCCCAAAAGCCTTCCCCTTGAGGGGGCGCCTTTGGCGAATGAAGTCGCTGCGCTAATGAAGGAATGAAGTCGCCTTCGGCTAATGAAGAAATTGATGAAGAAATTGATGAAGAAATTCCTGCGGAATTTCAAATTTTAATTTGAGAAACGCCACCCAAAAGCCTTCCCCTTGATGGGAAGGTGGCTGAGCGGGGCAGCGCCGCGCGAAGACGGATGAGGTGGAAATGATCGGAAGAAACGCCCGTGGCGTTTCTTCCGCAACTATTCACTATTCATTATTCACTATTCACTGCGCTCGCGGCGAGCGCCTTTGGCGTTTCCACCGCAACTATTCACTATTCACTAACACTGCCTGTGGCGTTTCATCCACAACTATTCACTATTCACTTTTTCCCCGCGCTTTTTGTGCGGTTTTTTCATGCAAAAAACCGTGCCGACACGGTTTACGCATCGGCACGGTCATGGTTGGTAAGTTGTGATTCGCCCGCAAGCGGGGCTTGCTTATCAGTCGTTCCTCTTCTTGAAGAGCACGGTCACAGCGCCGGAAACGAGGGCTGCAAAGCCGATGCCCGCAAGCGCGATGGTGCCGGTGGGGGGCACGGGCGCGATGGGATCGCCGGGAGCGGGGGTGGGCTCTTCGGGCTCGGGTTCGCCGGGTTCGGGTTCGCCGGGCTCGGGTTCGCCGGGTTCGGGCTCACCGGGTTCGGGTTCGCCGGGAACGGGAGTGGGCTCCTCGGGCGCGGGCTCGGTGTTTTCAACGATAACGATCCTGCCATCGCCAAGGGGATTCTCATAGCCCTGGATGATATGGTCGTACATAACGCCGTCCACCTCGCCGCCGGGCATGGTCTGAACGTAGTTGATGAGCACCGCGTTGTCGATCATAACGCTGTCAAGAATGATGTTCACGTTTTCGGTGCCGAACATCGCAAAGCCGTCGCCCTGGTTCTTGAGCATGTAGTTATGGGAAGCAAGGGTGTAGGTCCTCTCAAGATCGAGGGGCTCGTAGCCGCGGGTCTCGGGGTTCTGGACCATAACGTTCTGAACGCGGTAGGGGATGCCTGCGGGGCCCTGCCACATCTTGTCGTCGCCAACGATGACGTTTGCGGGCATGTCGGTGTGGATCTCATAGGTGAGACCGGAAACCTGCAGGAAGCCGCCGTTTTCATTGGGGCATACGCGGGAGCCCATCTCGAGCGCATCGAGGATCTGCTGGCCGGTTACTTCAACAAGGCAGGCCTCGTTGCCGAAGGGGTGAACGTTCAGCACGTCGCCGAAGGTGAACTCGCCCGCGTTGAGGTTGGCGCGAACGCCGCCGCCGTTTACAAACGCGATATCGGCGCCGAGAAGGGTCCTGTACGCATCGGCGCAGAGGTCGCCAAGGTTGGTCTCCTTGCTGCGGACCGCGCGCTCGCCGGTCTCGGGATCGTTGATGGTGAGATCATGGGGAGTGTAGGCGATAACTTCGGAGAGAAGCTCCTCGTACTGCGCCTTGATCGAGTCGATGTATGCCTGGGCATCGGCATCGGGAACGGAGACCTCGGGAGGCGGATAGATGCCCATCGCGATGCGGCCGTCCTCGTAGAACATCAGCGTGCCGACGTTGGCAAGCTTGGTGCCGGTCTGACCGAAGTAAACGGTGTTGCCGTCCGCATCCTCGAGCTCATCGCAGAAAACACTGTGGCTGTGGCCGTCGATGAAGGCGTTGATGCCATGGAGCCTCGGGATGATCTCGGTGCTCATCCAGGGGGAGCTCTGCTCGTCAATACCCAAGTGGCCGAGGACCACAACGTAGTCCGCGCCCTCTTCCCTTGCCGCGTCGATGGCAGCCTGAGCAGCCTCAACAACGCCGTCGCCGGTATGATCCTGGCAGAAGCCGTAGATGTATTCACCTTCTTCGTTCTGGAAGTAGACGGGGGTGGACTTGGTGATGCTCTCGGGGGTGGAGATGCCCACGAATGCGATCTTCATCTCGCCAAGCTCGAAGATCTTGTATGCATCGAACACGTGCTCGGTGGCCTCGCCGTTTTCATAATGCATGAAGTTGGAGGAGATGTAGGGATAATTCGCCGCATCAACAAGCTCGAAGAACCTGTCCATGCCATAGTCGAACTCATGGTTGCCGGGGATCGCAAGATCGTACCCGATGTAGTTCATTATGTCGATGATGTAGCCGCCGCGGCTGAGGGTGCCGACGGGGCCGCCCTGCACGTGGTCGCCGGCGTCAACAAGCAAAGTGTTCGCGCCGATGTCCTGCATCAGCTTCTTGTAGAAAGCGACCTGAGCGTAGCCCCAGCCGTCCTCAATGCCGCAGTGGACGTCGTTGGTGAAGATGACCGCCGCATAGGGGACCTCGAATTCGGGGTCCTCATCGTTGCCATCCCTGAGGAAGGGAGCAGCGGAAACGCTGAAGGCCGCAAGGATCATTGCAAGCGCAACAGCAAGAGCGATAAGCTTCTTTTTCATGGGTTTTCCTCCGTTTTGATTTTGGGATGATCGAAATAATCCCATATACATTATAAAGGAATACTTGTAAAAAAGCAAGGGGGCGGCTACCTAAAAGAAAAAAGCGGATTTTTTGAAAACCCGCGCCGTTCGCTATTGACAAATCAGCATAAAAAAGGATATACTGAACTATGAGCGTGCTTGCGTCCGACGGGGCGCGCAAGGCTCGAAAAATCTTGTAAAAAGGAGTTTGGTATGGAAGCTGAATCAAGCATAGGTGCGGATGCTCCGAGTAGACGCGGGGACGCGGTGAAAAAGCGCGGTCGGCTTTCGTGCCGAACCGTATAAAAGCGTATTTGCGGCAAAAATCGGATGATGCGATGAAATAGTTGCTCTGCGAATATGAATAAAAGGAAGAAACGCCCCGGGCGTTTCAAACTCAACTATTCACTATTCATTATTCACTGTTCACTTGTTTCCCATCCCCGTCCGCAAACTCTTCACTCCCCGAAAAAGAGCATTTCGTGCCGTCCATCCTCGGTGAAGGACAATGGCGGTTTTTTCAACAGATCTTTCGCAGACCATCGAGATACTGCTTGAAAAGAAGCAGTACAACAGCATCAAAAACGTCCTTGTTACCCTCAACCCGCCCGATATCGCAACGATCCTCGAGGATCAGCCGGCGGACAGGCTGATGCGTCTTTTCCGTCTGCTCCCGAAGGAGCTTGCGGCGGACGTGTTTGTTGAGATGGAGCCGGAGCTTCAGGAGGAGCTCATCAACGGCTTTACGGACAAGGAGCTTTCCGAAATTCTCAACGAAATGTACGACGACGACGCGGCGGACCTCGTTGAGGAGATGCCCGCAAACGTGGTGAACCGCATTTTGAAGCAGGCGGATCCCGATATGCGGCGCAGCATAAACGAACTTTTGAAGTATCCCGAGGACAGCGCGGGCTCGATCATGACCACCGAGTTCTGCGACCTCGCAAAGGATTTCACGGCGGCGGAGGCGCTTGCGCATATCCGCCAAAACGGAGTGGATAAGGAGACCATCGACACCTGCTACGTTACGGACAGACGAAAGCTGCTCGGTACGATCACGCTTCGCCAGCTCGTGCTTGCAAGCGACGGGATGCCCATCACGGATCTGATGGACGAGAACTTCGTTTCCGTTTCCACCATGCACGACAGCGAGGATGTGGCCGACCTTTTCGCAAAATACGACCTTTTGAGCATACCGGTAGTGGACAGCGATTCGCGCCTCGTCGGTATCGTAACGGTCGACGACGCGATCGACGTTATCCGCGAGGAGGCCACGGAGGATATCGAAAAGATGGCGGCTATCACGCCCTCGGGCAAGTCGTATCCGCGCCTTTCGGTGTTTGAGATCTACAAAAACCGTATCCCGTGGCTGATGCTGATGATGCTTTCGGCAACCTTCACTCAGTTCATCATGAAGGGCTTTGAGGACGGCCTTGAAAAGGTGGTTGCCCTCAGCTTCTATATCCCGATGCTGATGGACACCGGCGGCAACTCCGGTTCGCAGGCATCCGTAACCATCATCCGCAGCCTTTCGCTCGGCGAGATCGAGTTCAAGGACATTCTGAAGGTCATCTTCAAGGAGCTGCGCGTGGCGCTGATGTGCGGCGCAACGCTCGCAATTCTCTGCTTCCTTAAAGCGACCTTTATCGACCGCAACCCCGCCGACATCGCGCTGAACGTTGCGTTCACCGTTTCGGGAACGCTGCTTATAACCGTTATCCTTGCCAAGTTCTTCGGCTGCACGCTGCCGATGCTCGTTAAGAAGATCGGTCTCGACCCCGCGGTTATGGCAAGCCCGATGATAACCACCATCGTGGACGCGCTGAGCCTTATCATCTACTTCCTTATCGCTTCCACGGTCGTTCTGCCGCTGGTGGGATAGGATCAGAATGAAGTCGCTGCGCTGATGAAGCAAAATGAAGCCGCCTTCGGCTAATGAAGGAATTGATGCGCCGTTTGCGCATATTGGAATTCGGCTAACGCCGAGTGAAATCTGCTAATGCAGATGAAATCCGCTTCGCGGGTGAAATCGCCTTTGGCGATTGAGGTTGAAATGCCGCTTTCGGGCGGCATTTCTTTACTTAATATGGAAAAATGCGGAGTTGATCGCAGCATTTTTTATACCTCCCTTTCAAGAGAAAAGTGAGAGCTTGCGGTATAGTTGACAGATACTCGCGGAATATGGTATACTTTATACACTTTTGGTTTATGGAGGAAAAACACATGAAGAAACAACTCAAGGCCGCGCTTGCGGCTGCCCTGGCGCTTATTATGGCGCTTGCGATGATCCCCACTTCGGCTCTTCCGCGCTTTGATGCGAAGGCCGAGGCTGAACCCTATTGGACCGTACCCGCAGGGTACAACGAGTATGATTACAATAAATGCGCTGCTTTTCTTGAGCAGACCGATGAAAACGGCGTTAAGAACGGCGAAAAGCTGAGCTCAAGCTACGATCCGAACGATCCCGGAACTTGGGGTATCAATAATTGGAATGAGGCTCACTTTGAATGGACTGCCGTAAACGGCGAACAAAGAATACATAAGATGCGGATTTATTCTGCAAACCTTTTCGGCGGCCTTGACCTGTCCGGCTGCACCGCGCTTGGGAATCTGTCCTGCGCTGTCAACAAACTAACCGAGCTGAACGTAACGGGCTGCACCGCGCTTACAAATTTGGAGTGCCATTCCAACAACCTAACCGAGCTGAACGTAACGGACTGCAGCGCGCTTCGGTCTCTGAGCTGCTACTTCAACAACCTAACCGAGCTGGACTTAACGGTCTGCATCGCGCTTCGGTCTCTGAACTGCTACTTCAACAACCTAACCGAGCTGGACTTAACGGGCTGCACCGAGCTTGAGTATCTGTACTGCAACAACAACAACCTAACCGAGCTGGACGTAACGCGGAATCCCGCGCTTAGGAGGTTGGATTGCTACGACAACAACCTGACCGAGCTGGACGTAACGCAGAATCCCGCGCTTAGTGAGCTGGTCTGCTTCTCCAACAACCTAACCGAGCTGGATCTCAGCAATAATCAAGATCTCCCCTACGACCATATCCGTGCAGAGGGCAGCGGTTTTGTAGGCTGCAATTTACATTACATCGAAGGAATCATCCACGCCCATCCGATGAACGGTGTGGTCTTTGAGGGCTTCTATAATGAAGACGGTGCGCTTATTTCGCAGGGCGAATGGAATGCTTGGAATAAAGCGTATATATATTATGTTGAAGGGTTTGAAATGCCCAACGACACAATTATCATCGCCCGCTTCTCCATACTCGGCGATATAAACGGCGATGGCGAGGTAACGCCGATGGATGCGCTGCTTCTGATGCGCTTATGCATGGGAGTGCTTGATGAGAATCAGGTTGATTCTCGAAGAGCGGATGTGAACGGCGACGGAGTTGTGGATCTTATGGATGCAAATGCCGTGCTGCGCATAACGATAGGACTTGAATAAAATGAGATCAGAACTCTAAGTCGGTTTATGGAGGAAAAACACATGAAGAAACAACTCAAGGCCGCGCTTGCTGCTGCCCTGGCGCTTATTATGGCGCTTGCGATGATCCCCACTTCGGCTCTTCCGCGCTTTGATGCGAAGGCCGAGGGCGAACCCGGTTGGACCGTGCCCGCAGGGTACAACGAGTATGATTACAATAAATGCGCTGCTTTCCTTGAGCAGACCGATGAAAGCGGCGTTAAGAACGGCGAAAAGCTGAGCTCAAGCTACGATCCGAACAACCCCGAAACCTGGGGCATCAATAATTGGAATGAGGCTCGCTTTGAATGGACTGCCGTAAACGGCGAACGAAGAATACATAAGATGCGGATTTATTCTGCAAACCTTTGCGGCGGCCTTGACCTGTCCGGCTGCACCGCGCTTGGGAATCTGTACTGCAGCTACAACAACCTAACCGAGCTGAACGTAACGGGCTGCACCGCGCTTACAAATTTGGAGTGCAACTACAACAACCTAACCGAGCTGAACGTAACGGGCTGCACCGCGCTTACAAATTTGGAGTGCCACCACAACAACCTAACCGAGCTGAATGTAACGGGCTGCACCGCGCTTACAAATTTGGAGTGCAACAACAACAACCTAACCGAGCTGGATGTAACTGGCTGCACCGCGCTTGGGTATCTGTACTGCAGCTACAACAACCTAACCGAGCTGGATGTAACTGGCTGCACCGCGCTTGGGTATCTGTACTGCAACAACAACAACCTAACCGAGCTGGATGTAACTGGCTGCACCGCGCTTGGGGATCTGTACTGCAACAACAACAACCTAACCGAATTGGATGTAACGGGCTGCACCGCGCTTACAGAATTGGACTGCTCCACCAACAAACTAACCGAGCTGGATGTAACGCAGAATCTCGCGCTTAGGTGGTTGGATTGCTACGACAACAACCTGACCGAGCTGGACGTAACGCAGAATCCCTCGCTTTATAGGCTGTACTGCTCCACCAACAACCTAACCGAGCTGGATCTCAGCAATAATCAAGATCTCCCCTACGACCATATCCGTGCAGAGGGCAGCGGTTTTGTAGGCTGCAATTTATATTACATCGAAGGAAGCATCCGCGCCTATCCGATGAACGGTGTGGTCTTTGAGGGCTTCTATAATGAAGACGGTGCGCTTATTTCGCAGGGCGAATGGAATGCTTGGAATAAAGCGTATATATATTATGTTGAAGGGTTTGAAATGCCCAACGACACAATTATCGCCCGCTTCTCCATACTCGGCGATATAAACGGCGATGGCGTGGTAACGCCGATGGATGCGCTGCTTCTTATGCGCTTCTGCATGGGCGTGCTTGATGAGAATCAGGTCGATTCTCGAAGAGCGGATGTGAACGGCGATGGCGCTGTGGATCTTATGGATGCAAATGCCGTGCTGCGCATAACGATAGGACTTGAATAAAATGAGATCAGCATTCTAAGGTTGAAATGCCGCCCTGTGCGGCATTTCGCATTTTGGGCGCTATGGTTATTTTTGTTCTTTTTTCGAGTTTAATATCGCCTAAATCGAAAAAAATGCAAAAACGGCAGTCTTAACTTGCCGTTTTCGCTCGAAAGCGGTATAATCGGATTGGAGTTTTATGGCGTTCACGAGGCAAAGCAGGCGGCTGTGCGAGTGAAGCGCGCCGCTTTATATATTTTCTCTTTTTCACGCAGACCGCGCAATATTTTTGCGTCTCAGTCCATTAACATGGCGAAGGAGGACGAAGCGATATGCAGTCCACAGCGTTGAAAACCGATACGGTCATGCCCCGAAACGACGATATCACGGCGGAAAAGTGCCTGATAGCGCTCAGGGATGGGGACAGGGACGCGCTCGGCGAGCTTTACAGGGTCGCAAGCGCATCCGTATTCAGCTACGCGCTGAGCGTTCTTCGCTCCGTGCACGATGCGGAGGACGTGCTGCACGATTGCTTCGTAAACATCTTCACCTCGGCGGGGGCTTACACGCCGTGCGGCAAGCCCTTTGCGTGGATCATCACGATAGCCAAAAACCTTTGCCTCATGAAGCTGAGGGAGCGAAAGCGCTTCGCTTCCGGCACGGAGGCCAATGAGGATTGGGATATGGCTTTTGCCGAGGGATCGGGCCTTTCTCCGGAGGATCGCCTGATGATCAGAAGATGCATGACCCTCCTTTCGGAGGAGGAAAACCGGATCGTAGTGCTGCACGCGGTGGCCGGCTTCAAACACCGCGAGATAGCGGAGCTGATGGAGCTTCCTCTGATGACAGTAATCTCAAAATACCGACGCGCGATCGCAAAATTGCGCAAAAGCTTGGAATAATTATGGAGGGAAAGGCCATGAAAACGAGCGAAAAAGAGCTGAAGCAAACGATCAAACAGGCCTACGAGGCCGCCACGCCAGACGTGCTCGCGTCCGTTCTCTCCTGCTGTGAAAAAGAGAAAGGACGGGTGATCCCGATGGAAAAGAAATCAAGGAGCAGAAGAAGCCGCTTTATCGGCTTCGTTGCAGCGGCAGCCGCGCTTCTAATGGTGCTCGCCGGCACCGTGGGCGTGCTTGCAGGCAGTGCAAGAAGAAACGGCGAAGTGTTTGCAACGGTCTCGCTGGACGTCAACCCCAGCATCGAGATCGCGGTAAACAAGCAGGAAAAGGTCATCTCCGTAAAGGCGCTCAACGACGACGCCGCGCGGATAGTGAACAATATGGAGCTCGTTGGTTCGGGCATCGACGTTGCGGTGAACGCGCTGATCGGCTCCATGCTAAGAAACGGTTATCTCAGCGATATAGCAAACTCCATCCTCATCACGGTCGATAACGCAGATGCGCAGATGGCGCAGCAGCTTCAAAGGAAGCTTGCGGACGAGATCGAGGCGGCGCTTGCTGCAAGCGGCGGCGGCGCGGTCATAAGCCAGACGGCCGACACCCGCGAGGACATGGAGAGCATTGCGAACCGCTATGGCATCACCAAGGGCAAGGCGCAGCTCATATACAGCATCATCGCCGCCGCTCCGAAGTTTACCTTCGAGCAGCTTGCGGGGCTGAGCATAAACGAGCTGAATCTTCTTTACAACAAATACGGCAGGGTCAACCCCGCCGACGGCAGGATCAACGAGGGCCAGCCGAGCGAGAACGCCTACATCGGCGATGAACGCGCGATAGAGATCGCGCTCGATCATGCGGGCGTGAGCGCCGAGGAAGTAACCTCCGTTATCGACTGCGAGCTGGACTTCGATCACGGCATGATGGTTTATGAGATCGAGTTCATTGCCAAGGGCATGGAATACGGCTTTGATATAGATGCCGTGACCGGCGCGGTGATCGACTTTGAGATCGAGCCGGTGGATAATGGCGCTAACCCGATCGCGCCCGACCCCTCGAATGGCCCCGAGAGCTATATCGGCGAGGCCGCGGCAAAGCGCATCGCCTTCGAACGCGCAAGCGTTACTGAGAGCGAGGTCTCGGGCTGCATCATCAAGCTCGAGCATGACCACGGCAGAATGGTCTACGACGTGGAGTTCAAGGCGAAGGGCTATGAATACGACGTGGACGTGGACGCGGTAACGGGCGAGATCGTCGAGTTCGATATGGACCCGATCGGCTGGCAGCCGAATCCCTCTAACGCACCCTCCGCAACGCCCACGCCCCAGCCGAGCTATATCGGCGAGGAGGCCGCAAAGCGCATCGCCTTCGAGCGGGCGCAGGTGGCGGCAGAGAACGTGTACGCGCTTTCGGTCAGGCTTGAGCATGACCACGGCAGGCCGGTCTACGACGTTGAGTTCAGAGCGAGCGGCTTTGAATACGATATCGACGTGGACGCGATAAACGGAAACGTGCTCGAATTTGACATGGATCCGATCGCGACCCCCGTGCCGAATCCCACGAATGCGCCCCGTCCGAGCGGCGCGCCCTCGGTAACCCCCGTCCCCGTGCCGACCCCCACCTCGGCGCCCGGCTACATCGGCGAGGAGGCCGCCAAGAGCATCGCCTTCGGCCGTGCGGGCATCTCCGCGAGCGAGGCAACGCAGGTGCGCGTTGAGCTCAAGCGCGAGAACGGCAGGATGATCTACGACGTGGAGTTCAAAGCAAGGGGCTTTGAGTACGACGTGGATATAGACGCGATCACCGGCGCGGTGCTCGAGTTCGATATGGACGCGGACGACGACGCGCCGAGGCCCACGAGCGCACCGAGACCCACGAGCGCGCCGAGACCCACGAGCGCGCCGAGCAACCCCACCCCGCAGCCCACGAGCGCGCCGAACTATATCGGCGAGGAGACCGCGAAGCGCATCGCCTTCAACCGTGCGGGCATCAATGCGAGCGAGGCGACCCAGGTCAAGGTCGAGCTCGAGCGCGAGAACGGCAGGATGATCTACGACGTGGAGTTCGAGGCGAGGGGCTATGAATACGAAGTAAAGGTGGATGCGATAACGGGCAACGTGCTCTATTTCAACAGCGAGTACGACGGCGCACACACCCAGCCCACCGCACCGCCGCGCCCCACCGGCGCCCCCATGCCTACGCCGGAGCCGGGTCTGATCGGGACCGAGGCGGCAAAGCGCATCGCGTTTGAGCGTGCCGGCATAAGCGCAAGCGAGGCGACCGGCATTAAGGCGGAGCTCGACCGCGAGAACGGCCGATTCATCTATGAGGTGGAGTTCAAGGCAAGGGGCAATGAGTACGACGTCAAGGTGGATGCGTACACCGGCAGCGTGGTCGGCTACGAGTGCGAACCGGATGACGACGCGCAGCCGCAGCCCACGAACCCTCCCGCAGGCGGGGACCTGATCTCCGAGGCGCAGGCAAAGGCGATCGCCTTCCAAAGGGCTGGCGTTTCCGAAAGCCAGGTCAGCGCGCTTGAGATCGAGCTTTGCGAGGACGACGGCAGGATGATCTATGAGATCGAGTTCCGTGCGAACGGCCGCGAGTATTCGCTCGAGATAAACGCCTTGACCTGCGCAGTGATCGACTTCGACGTGGATTGACAAGCGCGAAGCTGAACGAACAACCCGAAAGGGCATTGACTTAATCAAGTTGTGTTTCATGTGAACCTCTATTAGTGAAGGGGGACGGCTCGGCCGTCCCCCTTTGCTATTCCCTTTTTGCCTTTGCCTTACCCGTTTTCTTGCTTAGGCCTCGGTGTATTTGGGCAAATAAAAACGCCCCCGGCTTTCGGGGGCGCGAGCCGCATGCGGGCTGTTCATTCATCCCTGAGGATCGACAGCAGGTTGGCGGTGGTGCGGGCGATCGCGTCGATATCGGTTTTGAAATAGAGCCTGCCCCTTTCCTTCGTTTTGATAAGGAAGCCCCTTTCGTAAAGATGCGTCAGATACCTTGAAACGTTGCCGGCGTTCATCTCCATGCTTTGGGCAAGATTCAGGCAGTAATCGGGCTCCTTGCTCAGCCGCATCAGTATCTCGAGCCTGATCGGGTCGGAAAGCGCCTTCAGCTCCTCGGATATCCTTTCGATGCGCTGATCGGCAAGCACCAGCGTGTATTCGGGATAGATGCCCATGCCGATATACAGGGCGGTGATATCCTCGGGCGTGGACGCGAGAACGTCGTCGAAGTTGTTGCCGACCTCGTTGAAAAGAAAGAGCGAGATATATGCCTTTTTGAGCTTTTTGAGCCGCACGGAGCCTTCTATGCGCATGAGCTCGGCTGCCTGCTCGGGGGACATAACGCTGAAGCACATCTCCCAGAAATCGGCGGAGGAGGCATAGATGGGCAGCAGGCGGCCCCATTCCCTTTCAAGGCGCTCCGCATAGGGCTTGATCAGCGCATGCAGCTTGTCGAGATAAAGCTCGTGGCTGTCGATCGCAAGGAAGGAATCCATCTTCGCCTTGTGCGGATAGTTCATCGCGTAGATCTGCTCGAAAAGGGAGGGGAGGGGGCGGCCGTTGGCATGAATGAAGTTTATTCCGTGCATATGAAAATGCAGTATCTCCATGCCGGTGCGCTTTACGTAATCCCAGCCCTGCTTGGTCTTTCCGAACGCATCGTCGAGGCTCATCGGGTTAAGGGTGAGCATGGAAAAGATCAGCACCTTCGCCACGCAGTTGCGCTCGATATCCGCGCCGGTCTCGAAGGGAGTGAAGAAGAATTTGAAATCCTCGTTTTGCTTGTCGATATCGGCGCAGATCGAATTCATCAGGCTTTCGGCGATGGCACCGTTGCTTCTGAGCTCGCTGCGCTGGCTCGGCTTCAGCACTTCGCCGAAGCTTCCCTCGAGCCGCTCCGCCGTTGCGGCATAGGATTCGCCGCGGAAATAGCGGCAGATCATGGCCACGGTCTCAAACAGCAGTATCGGTTCCCTTAAAACTTTGATCTTCAAGCATCAAGCCCTCTTTGCATCGGATTTATCTGTTATGATCTGTTGCTTATTATAACATTATAAAGCACGCCGCGCAACCTTGAACGAGCCGAAAAACTGTTTTTGAGCGCATCGCACGCGCCTCCGCACGCCCGGGCCGAGCGTTTTCGGGCGCTTTTATCGGTATCGGCGCATTCGCTTCTTTTTGCGCTTGAACCGTCCCCCATACTGTGTTATAATGCTATTCGGAGGAATGGCGCTTGCTTTATGAATTTATAAAACCGTATAGCTCGATCGCCACGATCGGCATGTGCAAGAACGCGGGCAAGACCACCGTGCTCAACAGCCTTATCGAGGAATGCTTTGAAAACGGCGAAACACCCGCGCTGACCTCCATCGGAAGGGACGGCGAACGCAGCGACGTTGTGACGAGCACGAAAAAGCCGGAGATCTTCGTTTACGGCGGAACGCTCGTTGCCACGGCGGAGGCGCTGCTTTCCCTCGGGGATATCTCAAGGGAGATAGTGGACACCACCGGCATGCCCACGCCCATGGGCGAGGTGGTGATATTGCGCGCATGCAGCGACGGGCTCGTGCAGATAGCGGGTCCTTCGATGACGGCGCAGCTCAAGGTTCTGAGGGAGCGCCTGTTCGAGCTTGGCGCGAAAAGGGTGTTTCTCGACGGCGCGCTCAGCCGCAAATCCCTCGCAATGCCCGCAGTGAGCGAGGCATGTATCCTTTCAAGCGGCGCAAGCTATGCGCGGGATATGAAAAAAACCGTTGAGGATACGGCGCATTCGGCGGCTCTGATGAGCCTTGAAAAAACCGGGCGCTTCGATGCGGCCGCCCTTGAAAAAGGCGCATACGCGGAAAAATTCCTCGCGCTCGATGCGGAGGGAGAGCTCCTTGCCTTCGCGCAAGCGAGGGACGCCGCGGAGCGCATCCGCGCCGCAAACGCCGCCGGGATACGGGCGCTGCTCGTGCGCGGAGGCGTTACGGACTCGGTTTTCGAGGCGCTCTTCGCTGCGGGAAAGCAGCTTGCGGGGCTAGAAATAGTTATCGAGGACGGCAGCCGTCTGCTCGTGCGCACGGCGGGCTATCAAAAGATGCTTCGCGCCGGCGCGCGCGTCACGGTGCTTGATGAAACAAGGCTTGCCGCCGTAACGGTGAACCCCTTCTCCGCTTACGGCGAGCATTACGATAAAAATGCGTTCTTCGACGCGGTGCGCTCGGCCATACCCGCCGAAATACCCGTTGTGAACGTCAGGGACTGAGAATATGCTTGATAAAAAACAGCTTTCGGACATAGGCTTTGCCTACGTCCTCGAAAAGCTCGAGCCCGATTCGCCCCTCGGCGACGAGCTGCGGCGCAGAGCAGCGCCGTACCCCGCGCAATGCAGAACCGCGCTTGCACGCGAGCTCGAAAACGTTGGGCTGCTTTTTGATGCCCTGCGGGAGGACCGCGAGCGCTTCTATTCGCTCGAGCGCGCGCTGATGCAGCTTAAGGATATCCGCCGATCGGTCGCAAACAGCAGGGAGGCGGCGCTCTCCGAGGTGGAGCTTTTCGAGGTGAAGCGCTTTCTGATCCTGCTCGAGGGGCTCGAAAAGGCCTGCATCGAGCTGCCCGTTATCGAAAAACTGAATGATATCAGCATCTTTTCGATGAATGAGGCGCTGGACATACTCGATCCGGACGGAATGCGGGCGCAGACCTTCCGCCTTGCGGATTCCTGCTCGGAGGAGCTTCGGGATATCCGCCGCGAAAGAAAGCGCGTGGACAACGCGCTGCGCAGTCTCGGTAGTGCGCCTTCCGCCGAGAGGGACGCGCTCACAGCGGAGCGGACGATACTTGCGGCAAGGGAGGAAAACGAGGAGCAGCGGCTTCGCGGCGCAATGACGAAGGCGTTTTCGGCGCATTCCGAGCGGCTTGAGGCGCTGATCGGGAGCATTGCGCGGCTCGACTTTGCTCTTTCCAAGGCCAAGCTCATGCTTGCGGAGGGCGGCTGCATACCCGCGCTCCTTCCGTGCGGCGAGGAAGCCGAGCTCGAGCTTGTGAACATGGTCAACCCGATGCTCCGCGCCGTGCTTGCCGAAAAGGGCATGCGCTTTACGCCCGTATCCATCGCGCTTTCAAGGGGCGCGGCGGTGATAACCGGCGCAAACATGGGCGGCAAATCCGTTGCCGTGAAAACGCTTGCGCTGAACGTTCACCTTGCGCTCGCGGGCTTCCCGGTCTTCGCCGAAAAGGCGGTCATACCGCTGATTGGCGATATCCATCTTCTTTATGAGGACAGGGAGGACAGCCGCGGCGGGCTTTCGAGCTTCGGCGGCGAGATGGTGCGCTTCGGCACGATACTCGATTCGGTGACAGAGGGCGCAAACGGCGGCGACAGGCTCGTTCTGCTCGATGAATTCGCAAGGGGCACGAACCCCAGCGAGGGCTCGGCGCTCGTTCGGGCGGCGGTGCGCTACTTCAACGATAAGCGC
Source organism: Clostridia bacterium (assembly GCA_017523925.1). Taxonomy (GTDB): domain Bacteria; phylum Bacillota; class Clostridia; order Christensenellales; family CAG-138; genus PeH17. Next base: position 20,370 of record JAFWVQ010000048.1, on the reverse strand, counting down.
AATGCCTACGCGCTGATAACCACGCATTTTGACGACGTGGCAAACCTTGCCTCGCGGCATTATCAGGTGATGGGGCTCAAAAATGCCGACCCGGCCGCCCTTGAAGCCGCGCTTGCGGCAGCGGAAGGCGCATCGGGCGGCGCTTCAAAGAGCGAGCTGCTCTCGCGCTTCATGGACTACGGTCTCTTCCGCGCCGAAAGCACCGAGAACCCCCCGAGGGACGCGCTCAAGATCTGCCGTGCGCTGCGCGTTTCCGAGGAGTTCATGGGATACGTGGACAGTGAATAGTGAATAGTTGAGGTTGAAATTCCCAAGGAATTTCATAAGAAATGAAGATTATCGGTTCAAATCCCCTCGGGATTTGTGCGGGTATCCACCTCATCAGTCAGCGAAGCTGACAGCTTCTCCTCAAGGAGAAGCCTAAATAGGTTGAAATTCCAAAGGAATTTCATAATAATTAATTTATAGGAGAAACAAAATGAAAAAGAACGCTCTGCGCATCCTTGCGCTCATCCTCGTGGTAACGGCCGCCGCTCTGGCGCTGACGGGCTGCTTCGGCATGATGGGCGAGATGCCCAAGGTCACGAACGAAGAAGCGAAGTCCGAAACGCCCTACGAGCAGCGCAAGCTCGGCTTCGTTCAGAACGCCGCCGCCGCTCAGGTGAACGTGGATACGCCCCTCGGCTTCTTCTGCTACGAGGACAACAAGCTTCGCATCCTCACAGAAAACAGCAAAACCGAGGAGCATGATGACAGCGTCAGCTACACCGTGACCGTGTACGACGGCAAGAAGGCGGAGGGCGCGCAGCCCGCAGTCGGCGGATTGAGCGAGGATCGCTCCAATAAGCTCGCCGAGGGCATGGATTATGCATACTGCATCAAGGAAAACGGCTATCTGTACCTGAACAGCCGCGTGCTTGGCGACGTGGAGATAACCGCAAGCTGCGCAAACGGCAGCGCCTTCGGGCAGAACGAGCCGCTCAAGCTCGAGGTAGCTCCGCACACCATCAAGCTCTTCGATATCATCATCGCCGGCATCGGCCTCTATCTGATCTTCTCCGCGATCGTCGGCAAGGGCAAGCTCTTCCAAAATGACTTCATCAAGGAGGGCAAGGAGGAGGAGCATAAAAAGATCGTTCGCATCACCTCGCTCGTGATCGGCGTTCTCATGCTCGCCACGGTCGCCATCGCGCTGTTTGATAAATACGGCGAATACAGGCTCGTCAGCGTCGCGATCTTCGGCGTGGTGCTCGCTGCGTTCATCATCTCCACCATCCTGCTGCGCCGCTGCACCGACCTGGAGGCAAAGCGCAAGGCGATGAACGACCGCTATGCGCCCTATGGCGGCAAGACCCCGGCTTCGGCGTTCATATTCGATGAAAACGAGCCCACGGTGGATGACATTCAGAAATAGTGAATAGTTGAGGATGAAATTCCTGCGGAATGTCTCGAGATCAACTGCAAACATTAATCTTTAGCCGCCGAAAACGGCAAAATACGAACCACATTTTTGCGCACTCGGCGCAAAGGAGGCAATATGGAAAAGCCTGCTGAAAAAGCGAAAAAAATGAGCTTCGGCGAGGGTCTGAAGCACTATGCGAACCGATATTTCATCAAGGCGATGGGCGCAATGGCGAAGGGTATCTTCGCAACGCTGCTCATCGGCACGATCCTCGCCCAGTTTGCGCGCATACCTTGGGCGCCGCTGCAGGATCTACTGAACTATATCGTCGGCGTTTGCCAAAATGGGCACGTGATCGGCGGCGCGATCGGCGCGGCGATAGCGCTTGCGCTCGGTGCAAAGCCCTTCACGCTCTGCTCCGCCATCGTGACCGGCGCCATCGGCTACACCAGCGGCGCGGGCGGCGCGGGTCCGGTCGGCTCGTATATCGCGGCGCTCGTCAGCATTGAGGTGGGCGAGCTCGTTGAGGGAAAAACCAAGGTGGATATCCTGCTCGTTCCGCTTGCGGCGCTTATAACGGGCGGCACCCTCGGCTACCTGCTCGGCGCTCCGCTCGGCTCGTTCATGCGCTGGCTCGGCGGCGTGATCGGCCTTGCAACGCATATGTACCCGATCCCGATGGGCATAGTCATGTCCGTTGCGCTCGGATTGATACTGACCGCGCCCATCTCGAGCGCGGCGATCGCGGCGATGATATTCGTGATCGCGGAGGGCATGGCGCCCGGCACCGCCGAGGGCATACGGCTTGCGGCGGGCGCGGCGACCATCGGCTGCTGCTGCCACATGGTCGGCTTTGCGGCGGCAAGCTTCCGCGAGAACGGCTGGGGCGGCATTGTGTCGCTCGGCCTCGGCACGAGCATGCTGCAGATACCGAACGTGCTTCGTCATCCGCAGATACTCATCCCGCCCACGCTTGCAAGCGCGATCCTCGGCCCCCTCGGTACGACCATCTTCCAAATGAAGAATCTCGGCGTTTCGGGCGGCATGGGTACCTGCGGCTTCGTGGGTCAGATAGGCACCTTCACCACCATGCTCGGCGAGGGCACGGGCTGGCTCGAGATCCTTCTCAAGGTGCTGCTGCTGCATATCGTGGCGCCCGCGGCGTTGACGCTCCTTTTCAGCGAGATCATGCACAGGTTCGGCTGGATAAAGCGCGGAAGCATGACGCTGGAGTGATGTTTTTTAGTGAATAATGAATAGTGAATAGTTCAGGATGAAATTTCTGCGGAATTTCTTCAAATAAACAAGTTTTTTGAGAGCTGTTCACGAGTAAATATCAATAACGATCGGATGGAAAATAAAATGGAGATAAGCAAATTCAATCTTTACAACACCCTTACAAAGCAGGTGGAGCCCTTCACTCCGCACGAGCCGGGCAAGGTCAGCATGTACACCTGCGGACCGACCGTTTATCACTTCGCGCATATCGGCAATCTGCGCAGCTACATCATGGAGGACGTTCTTGAAAAGTTCCTCCGCTATATCGGCTACGACGTGAAGCGCGTTATGAATATCACGGACGTGGGCCATCTTGCGAGCGACGGCGACACCGGCGAGGACAAGATGGTGGCTGGCGCAAAGCGCGAGGGCAAGAGCGTTCTGGAGCTTGCCAAGTTCTATGAAAAGGCGTTCTTTGAGGACTGCGCCGCGCTCAATATCAAAACTCCCGATGTGGTCGAGCCCGCAACGAACTGCATAGATGAATACATCGCGCTGATCGAAAGGCTGTTTGAAAACGGCTTTGCCTATGAAGCGGGCGGCAATATCTATTTCGACACCTCGAAACTCAAGGATTATTACGCGCTCACAGGCCATAGCTCGGACGATCTTCTCGTCGGCGTTCGCGACGACGTGGAGGAGGACGGCAATAAGCGCAATAAGTCCGATTTCGTGCTCTGGTTCACCAAGTCCAAGTTCGATTCCCAGGAGCTCAAATGGGATTCCCCTTGGGGCGTGGGATACCCCGGCTGGCATATCGAGTGCTCCGCGATCAGCATGAAGCATCTCGGCGAGTATCTCGACATCCACTGCGGCGGCGTGGATAATATCTTCCCGCATCACACGAACGAGATCGCGCAGAGCGAGGCGGCGGTGGGGCATGAGTGGTGCCGCCATTGGTTCCACGTTCAGCACCTCAACGACCGCGAGGGCAAGATGAGCAAGTCCAAGGGCAATATCCTGACAGTTTCTGTTTTGAAGGAAAAGGGCTACGATCCGCTCGTTTACCGCCTGTTCTGCCTGCAAAGCCATTACCGCAAGCCGCTCGAATTCACCTTCGATACTCTGGATAACTCCAAGGCGGCCTACGAAAAGCTCAAGAACCGCATCGCCGCGATCGCGGACGAGGGCGAAATGGAACAGTATAGGTTTGATGAGTATCGCGCAAAGTTCATCGAAAACGTCGGAAACGACCTCAACACTTCATTGGGTCTGACCGTGCTCTACGACGTGCTGAAAGCGGATATTTCGGGCAAGACCAAGCTTGCGCTCATAGCGGATTTCGACCGCGTGCTCTCGCTCGATCTGATCGGCGGCAAGGCCGAGGAGCATTCGGACGAGCTGACCGAGTACGTGGAGCGCATGATCGCCGAGCGTGCCGAGGCGAAGAAGAATAAGGACTGGGCGCGCGCCGATGAGATAAGAAACGAGCTCGCCGAAAAGGGCATAACGCTCAAGGACGGTAAGGAAGGGACCACCTGGACGAAAGCGTGAAATCTTAATTAGTGAATAGTGAATAATGAATAGTGAATAGTTGAGGTTGAAACTCCTACGGAGTTTCGTAATATCAAATATTTCTATTCATCCCGATGAAATAGACAAGGAGCAAATTATGAGAAGATGCGCCGTGGGCGGCCAGGCCGTCATGGAAGGCGTTATGATGAAGTCCGATGAGGGCATCGCGATGGCGGTGCGCCGTGCGGACGGAAAGATAGTCGCAACCTACAATAAGCAGACTACGCGCGCGAAGAAGGGGACCTTTTGGGGGCTGCCGATCGTGCGCGGCGTTGTGGCGCTGTTTGAATCCCTTTCAACGGGCATGAAGACCACCACCGAGTCCGCAAGGATGTACGGTGAGGACGCCTTTGCCGAAGAGGAGCCCTCAAAATTCGAGAAATGGCTCGCAAAAACCTTCGGCAAGAGCGTTGAAAACATCGTTATCGGCGTGGCGGCGGTGCTCGGCATCCTGCTTGCGGTGGGGCTGTTCATGTTCCTGCCGCAGCTTATCGCGTCGCTTATCTTCGGCGAGGGCAAGAGCGTTTGGCGCTCGCTCGTGGAGGGTCTTCTGCGCGTGGGCATCTACGTGGGCTATCTGCTCGCCGTTTCGGGCATAAAGGATATGCGCCGCATCTTCATGTATCACGGCGCGGAGCATAAAACCATCTCCTGCTACGAGGCGGAGGATGAGCTCGACCCCGCGCACGCGATGAAGCACTCCCGCCTGCACCCGAGGTGCGGCACGAACTACCTCTTCCTCGTTATGGCGATCTCGATCTTCGTGCTGACGATAGTGGACGTGGTTTTCCAGTATGGCTTTCATATAAATATCGCAAACAAACTGCTGGCCTTCCTTTTCCGCTTCGGAACGAGGCTCCTGCTTCTGCCCCTTATCGCGGGGCTGAGCTACGAGGTGCTGAGATGGGCTGCCAAGCGCGATAATTGGTTCACCAAAATTGTGCGCGCGCCCGGCATGGGGCTCCAGTACATCACCACCAAGGAGCCCACCGAGGATATGATCGAGGTGGCGATGGCGGCGTTCTATATCGCGATGGGCGAGCGCACGCCGGAGTATTACAACGACCTTGCCGATGCGCCCGAGGATGAAGCCGATGGCGTTATCGTGGACGTTGAGCCTGCGGAAGCGGCGCATGCTGCCGAAACCACCGAAAACGCCGAAGCCGCCGAAAAAGCGGAGGCGACCGAAGCCGAGGGGACGGACGCGGAATGACCGTTCGCGAGGCGCTCATTTGGGCGAAGAACGCGCTTGAACTCGTCAGCGGCGAGGATGCTTTCATTGATGCAAGGGAGCTCGTTTCGCTTGCGGCCGGGAAGCGGGTGCGCGGAGCGGGCGATACCGAGGAATTGACGGAAGCGCAGCAAAAAACGCTTGAAGCCGCCGTAAAAAGAAGGCTTGCGCACGAGCCGCTTCAGCATATCCTCGGCGAATGGGACTTCATGGGGTTTACCTTCAGCGTTTCGCCGAACGTGCTGATACCGAGGCAGGATACCGAAACCCTCTGCGAGGTGGCCGAAGGGCTGATAGCGGAGCGCGGCTATAAAACGCTTCTTGATATCTGCACGGGCTCGGGCTGCATTGGCATTTCGCTTCAAAAGCGCACGGGCATTCGCACCGCGCTTTCCGATATAAGCCCCGCCGCGCTTGAAATTGCGCGAAGGAACGCCCAAATCCTCGGCGCGGACTGCGAGATCGTTCAAAGCGACCTGTTTGCAGCGTTTGGCGGCAGAAAATTCGACCTTATCACCGCGAATCCGCCGTATATCCCGTCGGAGACCGTGAAAACGCTCTCCGAGGAGGTGCAGAAGGAGCCGCTTCTCGCGCTCGACGGCGGCGCGGACGGGCTCGACCTCTATCGGCGCATCGCAAAGGAGTACGGAGCTTTCTTGAACGAGGGCGGCGCAATTTTGATGGAGATAGGCTTCGACCAGGGCAGAAGCGTTCCCGCGCTGTTTGAAGGCGAACGGGGCGCCGAGATAAAGCTTATCAAGGATATTTTGGGCAACGACCGCGTTGTTTCGATAACGCTTTTATAAAAGGGAGAAAGATATGATCTTCATAAAGGAAACCGCAAGGGAGGACCTTGAGAATACGCGCAGGCTTTGGGCGAGCGGCGAGGTGATGAATTTCGTCGGCTTTCCGAACGGGCTTATAAAAAGCGAGGAAGAGATGCTGCGCTGGCTTGAGCGCATCGAGGCGCATCGACCCACCGTGAACCATTTCTCCATCTATGAGGACGGGGTCTACTGCGGCGAAGCGTTCTATGCGATAGACTCTTTCAAGGGCAGAGCCGCGCTCGATATAAAGCTTTTCCCCGAGGCACGGGGAAGGGGCATCGGCAGACAGGGGCTCATTCACGCGATGAAAGAGGCGTTTTACAACGGCGCGGAGCTCGTTTACGTCGATCCGAACCCCGAGAACGAGCGCGCCTTGAAGCTCTATGAAAGCGTTGGGCTGATAAAAACGGATATGCCCGATGAATTGAAGGATCCGGATTACCCGAATTATCTGTATTATGAATTATCAGCGGAGGAGTTTGAAGCGCTCTTCCCCGAAGGTGAATAATGCTTACACGACTTAAACAGATGAAGGCGCATTTCATTGAGATCGCCGAAAGGATAAGCGACCCCGCCGTGATAGCGGATCAGGCGAGGTGGCGCGAGCTTGTGAAGGAGCATGCGAACCTCGAACCGATAATCGCCGCCTACGATGAATTCACGGCGATAGAAACGGGGCTGGAGGAAGCGCGGGCGATCCTCGAGGATAAGAGCGCCGATAAGGATATGCAGCTTCTTGCCGAGGAGGAGCTTCGGGAGCTTTCCGCGAAAAGGGAGGAAAAGCTTCAGGACCTCAAGGTTTTGCTGCTTCCCAAGGATAAAAACGACGAGCGAAACGTTATAATCGAGATAAGAGCCGGCACCGGCGGCGACGAGGCGGCGCTTTTCGGAAGCGTGCTTATGCGAATGTATCAGCGCTATGCCGAGCGGCATGGCTTCAAGTATGAGCTCATCGACATGAACGAAACCGAGATGGGCGGCATCAAGGAAGCGGTTTTCAGCCTGAACGGGCGCGGTGCGTATTCGCGAATGAAGTTCGAAAGCGGCGTCCACAGGGTTCAGCGCGTTCCCGAGACCGAAACTCAGGGCCGCATCCACACCAGCGCGGCAACGGTGGCGGTGCTGCCCGAGGCGGACGATATCGAGGTGGAGCTCAATATGAGCGATCTTCGTATCGATACCTATCGTTCCAGCGGCGCAGGCGGTCAGCACGTCAACAAGACCGAGAGCGCGATCCGAATAACGCATATACCGACAGGCATAGTCGTTCAAAGTCAGGATGAGCGCAGCCAGGGGCGCAATAAGGAGCAGGCGATGAAGGTGCTGAAAAGCCGCCTGTACGAGCTTTACACCGCCGAGCAGGCCGAGAAGGAGGCCTCGGCGCGAAAGAGCCAGGTCGGTTCGGGCGATCGGAGCGAGCGCATCCGAACGTATAACTTCCCGCAGGGGCGCGTGACCGATCACCGCATAAATATGACGCTGTATAAGCTGCCCCAGTTTATAGACGGCGATATGGACGAGATAATCGAGGGGCTTATCCTTGCCGAAAGAACGCGGCTTCTTTCGGGCGAGGAAGGCTGAACTTTATAATAGTGAATAATGAATAATGAATAGTGAATAGTTGTGGTTGAAACTCCGATGGAGTTTCGTAGGATTTAATTGTTCGATAAAGGAAAGGAGCAGGCGCGATACAGCGCGGCACAGGCTAAACATGGGATTTATTGACAGACTTTTCGGAAACACGAGCGAGCAGCAGATAAAGAAGATACGGCCGCTCGTTAAGAAGATCAACGAGCTCGAAGGGAGCATCAAAAAGCTTTCGGACGAGCAGCTTCGCGGCAAGACCGAGGAATTCAAGCGCCGCTACCGGGGCGGCGAGAGCCTTGATTCGATGCTTCCCGAGGCGTTCGCGGTCGTTCGCGAGGCGGCGTGGCGCACCATCGGGCAGAGACATTTCGACGTTCAGCTCATCGGCGGCATCATCCTGCACCAGGGCCGCATCGCCGAGATGCGCACGGGCGAGGGCAAAACGCTCGTTGCAACGCTTCCGAGCTACCTCAACGCGCTCACGGGCGAGGGCGTTTACGTTGTGACCGTAAACGAATACCTTGCCGCACGCGACGCGGCGTGGATGGGCAAGATACATCGCTTCCTCGGGCTCACCGTCGGCTGCATCGTCAGCCAGATGGAGAACGCCGAGAAGAAGGCGGCTTATGAGTGCGACATCACCTACGGCACGAACAGCGAGTTCGGCTTCGACTACCTGCGCGACAATATGGCGATAACCAAGGAAGGGCTCGTTCAGCGCGGCCTTGCCTATGCGATCGTGGACGAGGTGGACTCCATCTTGATCGATGAAGCGAGAACTCCGCTCATCATCTCCGGCCCCAGCGGCAAATCCACCGATATGTATAAGCGGGCGGATCGCTTCGTGCGCGGGCTTACGCGCGGAGAGGACATAATCCAGCTCACCAAGATGGATATGCAGATGGGCAAGACCCAGCCCGAGAGCGGCGACTATATGTGCGATATCAAGGCGCGCACCGTGGCGCTGACCGAGCAGGGCATGCGCAAGGCGGAGACCTATTTCAATATCGAGGATATCGCCGCTTCGGACAACACCGAGCTGAACCACTACATCAAGCAGGCGCTGCGCGCGCACGCGCTGTTCGACGTGGATAAGGACTATATCGTGACCGACGGGCAGGTTTTCATAGTCGATACCTTCACGGGCCGCATCATGATCGGCAGGCGTTATTCCGACGGTCTGCATCAGGCGCTCGAAGCCAAGGAAGGCGTTGAGATCAAGGACGAGAACCAGACCATCGCAACGATAACCTACCAGAATTACTTCCGCATGTTCAAAAAGCTTGCGGGCATGACGGGTACCGCAAAGACCGAGGAGGACGAGTTCATCGGCATCTACAACCTCGACGTTGTGGAAATTCCGACCAATAAGCCCGTTCAGAGGGTGGACTATAACGATGCGCTCTTTGCCAAGGAAGAGGATAAATATGCGCGTATCGTTGAGGATATCGTCAAGATCCATGAAACGGGTCAGCCCCTGCTCGTGGGTACCGCATCGGTCGAAAAATCCGAGTTCGTAAGCCGCCTTCTGATAAGGCGCGGCATCAAGCATGAGGTTTTGAACGCGAAGCACCACGCCAAGGAAGCGGATATCATCGCGCAGGCGGGTAAATTCGGCGCGGTCACGATCGCAACGAACATGGCGGGCCGCGGAACGGATATTTTGCTCGGCGGCAACCCCGAATACCTTGCAAAGCGCGAGATGCGCAGAAACGAATACACCGACGAGATGATCGAGAACGCCACGAGCCACGTTGAAACGAACGATGAGGAGATCCTCGAGGCGCGCCGCGTTTATAACGAGACCTATCAAAAATACAAGGTCGAGACCGATAAGGAGCACGAAAAGGTGGTCGCGGTCGGAGGTCTGTTCGTGATGGGCACCGAGCGCCATGAGTCCAGGCGTATCGACAATCAGCTCCGCGGCCGCTCCGGCCGTCAGGGCGACCCCGGCGCAACGCGCTTTTATGTGTCCATGCAGGACGAGATGATGAAGCGCTTCGGCGAGGAGCGCATGGAGAAGCTCTCCGATATGCTCGGCAGGATGATGGGCAAGGGCTCGGTGGAGTCGCTCGAGGTCGGAATGCTCTCGAAAACCATCGAAAACACGCAGAAGCGCGTGGAGAGCCACAACTACGATATCCGTAAAAACGTTCTCAAATACGACGACGTTATGAACAAGATGCGCGAGATCATCTACTCCCAGCGCCGCCGCGTGCTGATGGGGGAGGACGTGCATGATCAGATCATGCAGATGCGCGGCGAGGTCATCACCGCCATGCTCGATTTCTACTGCCCCGCCAAGGCGAAGCAGAGCGAATGGAATCTGAACGGCCTTGCGCATGAATACGGGCAGACCTTCGGCATACAGGGCGCGGAGAAGTTCATCGAGGAATCGACCTCCCGCGAGGACCTTCAAGCAAGGCTCACCAAGGCTGCGGACAGCGTTTACGAGCTGCTTGAGGGCAAGTTCAGGGAGATCGACCGCGATATAAGGGAGTTCGAGCGCGTTTGCCTGCTCGTTTCGGTAGACAGGCATTGGGCGGATCATATCGACGCGATGGATCAGCTCCGCGAGGGCATCGGTCTTCGCGCGATGGGTCAGCAGGACCCCGTTATCCAGTACAGGAACGAGGGCTTCGATATGTTCGATCAGATGAACGAGGAGATACGCAACGAAACCATACAGCGCCTCTATCACCCCGTTTTCCGCTCGGCGCAGCCCCAGCCGCAGCAGCGAAAGATGTTCACAAACGCAGGCGCGGATGCCGCAACCGAGAAGCCCAAGCCCAAGCGCGTGGATAAGAAGGTCGGCCCGAACGATCCCTGCCCCTGCGGAAGCGGCAAGAAGTATAAAAAATGCTGCGGAAGAACGGCGGATTGATAAAGCCGAATAAACGAAAACGATAAAACCTTATAAATAAATATTTTTCCGTAAACCAAGGAGAAAAGAAAATGCTTGATATCAAAAGAATAAGAAAGAACCCCGAAGAGCTTGTTGCCGCAATGAAGGCGCGCCGCGGCAAGGGCGCGGACGTCACCGAAGTGCTTGCGCTCGATGAAAAGCGCCGCGAGCTTATCCAGAAGGTCGAGGTGCTCAAGGCAAAGCGCAACGAAGCCTCCGCGAAGGTGCCGCAGCTTAAAAAGCAGGGCGAGGACGTAACGGAGCTTCTTGCCGAGATGAAGCAGGTTGCGGACGAGATAAAGGAGCTTGACGGCGAGCTTGCGGGCATCGACGAAAAATTCGACGAGCTGCTGCTCAAGATCCCGAATATCCCGCATGAGAGCGTGCCGGACGGCGCGGACGATAAGGATAATCAGGAGCTTCGCCGCGTTGGTACGCCGCGCGAATTCGGCTTCGAGCCCAAGGCGCATTGGGATATCGGCGAAGGGCTCAATATCCTCGATTTCGCCGCCGCGGGCAAGATAACCGGCGCGAGGTTCACGGTCTATCGCGGCCTCGGCGCAAGGCTCGAAAGGGCGATAATCAGCTATTTCCTCGATATGCACGCCGAGAACGGCTACACCGAGATCCTGCCGCCCTATATGGTGAACCGGGCTTCGATGACGGGCACGGGTCAGCTCCCCAAGTTCGAGGAGGACGCTTTCAAGGTCGCGGGAACGGATTATTTCCTTATCCCGACTGCCGAAGTGCCGGTCACGAACCTGCACAGGGGCGATATCCTCGAGGGCAGCGAGCTGCCGATAAAGTACTGCGCCTATTCCGCCTGCTTCAGAAGCGAGGCGGGCAGCGCCGGCAGGGATACGCGCGGCCTTATCCGCCAGCACCAGTTCAACAAGGTGGAGCTGGTTAAATTCACAACGCCGGAATCGAGCTACGACGAGCTTGAAAAGCTCACGAACGACGCCGAAAGGGTGCTTTCGGGTCTCGGGCTTCCTTATCGCGTTGTGTGCCTAAGTACCGGCGATCTGGGCTTTTCGTCCGCAAAGACCTACGATATCGAGGTCTGGATGCCGAGCTACGGAAGGTATGTTGAGATAAGCTCCTGCTCCAATTTCGAGGATTTCCAGGCAAGAAGGGCGCAGATAAGGTTCAGAAGGGATGCGAAGAGTAAGCCCGAGCTCGTTCATACCCTGAACGGCAGCGGCGTTGCGATCGGCAGAACCGTTGCGGCGATCCTTGAAAACTATCAGCAGGCGGACGGCAGCGTGAAGGTCCCCGAAGCGCTCGTGCCGTATATGCGCTGCGAGTTTATCAAATAAGCCGAAACGAAGAAACGGCTTCCCACAAGCCTGTTCGGTGAATGGTTCGGTCAATACCTAAAACGGTTGAGATCAAAGAGATGCCGAAGGGATCTCATCATCAACTGTTCGCTGTTCACTATTCATTATTCACTAAAACATAAAGGGGTAATCGGAGGAAATTTCCATGAAAAGGATAGTTATGATCTCGACCGGCGGCACCATCGCCTGCGTTCCGAGCGAGAACGGACTCAAGCCGGAGCTTTCCGCAAGGGAGCTGCTGAATCTGATCGAGGGCGATTACGAGGATATCGAATGCGTGGACCTTTTCAGCATGGATTCCTCGAATATCCAGCCCGAGGAATGGATAACCATTGCCGAGGCGGTGAAGGAGAAGGTGGACTCCTGCGACGGCATAGTCATAACCCACGGAACGGACACGATGGCGTACACCGCGAGCATGCTCAGCTTCATGCTTGCGGGCATTACTGTGCCGGTGGTCGTTACGGGCGCGCAGCATCCCGCAGTTTACCCGAGCTCGGATGGCAGGCGCAACCTTGAAAACGCGATCATCGCCGCAAGGGAGCTTGCCGGCGGCGTTTACATCTGCTTCGGCAATTCGCTGATGCTCGGCTGCCGCGCCGTTAAAACGAGGACAACCTCGCTGAATGCCTTCGAGTCGATAAACTATCCCCCGATAGGCACGGTGTCCAACGGCAGGCTGCATGCGCTCTATACGCCCACGCTGCCCGAGAGCTTTTCGTTCTCCACCGATATCGAGCCGAGGGTCGCGCTTATTAAGCTCGTGCCCGGCATGAGCACCAAGCTGATCGAGTGCTGTATCGACTGCGATATCAAGGGCGTTGTGGTGGAGGCGTTCGGTCTGGGCGGTATGCACAGCATCCGCAGAAACCATCTTGAGGCGATTCGGCATCTGATGGATCACGGGCTTCCTGTTATCCTCACCTCCCAGTGCCTCTACGAGCAGTCCACTCCGGATATCTACGAGGTCAGCCGCCCGCTCAAGGAGCTCGGCATAATCTCCGCAGGTGATATGACCACCGAGGCGGCGATAACCAAGCTGATGTGGGTGCTCGGCAGAACGAGCGATATGGAAAAGGTGCGCGAGCTGATGCAGAAGAACCTCGTTGGCGAGCTTACGGCGATGAACTGAGCTCTCTTGATAAAACGGCTTTCGCAAAAGCAACCGTGTGCGCCAATCATCCGTTATATGGATGAAGGGAGCCGGAAGGCCCCCGAAAACGAAATAGCAGCAGATCCGTAAAAGGAGGAATAAGAAAATGAATAAAGGCATCGTTAAGAAACTCGGCATGATCGCGCTTGCGGCGCTCTTTACGGCATCCGTCGCGGCCTGCCAACCCCAGAACCCCTCGGAGCAGGGCGCAACGCCCACGCCCGCGCAGGAGACCCCGTTCATGGACGCGAAGGTAACGGCGGGTCCCATCCCCACCCAGCTCCCGATGCAGAAGCTGGACGGCTACAGCTATCAGTTCGTCCGCATCGCCTATAACGCGAGCGCAAGCAGCATGAAGCCCTACGTCATCAGCAGTGTGGACGCGCTTCGCGAGGCGCTCGTCTCGAGCCTGCCCACCACCTCTAAGGATGATTCGAACCTGGACGCCTACCTCAAGGAATACGACGAGGAGTTCTTCAAGAGCAACTACATCCTCGTGTTCAACCTCACCTTCTCCAGCGGCTCGGTCGTGCCCTCCATCAAGAGCGTTAAGCTCGATAACGGCACCGTTATGATCGAGACCGCGGGCAATATGAGCGGCGACGTCGGCACGGCCGACATGGCGAGCCATATGTGCCTGCTCGCGCTGGATGCGGACAGATTCCCCGTGAACAGCAGCTTCAGCGTGACCGGCGTTGGCACCGCGGACGCCTCTACGGCAAGGAAGGGCTGAAACTAAGCCCGCCTTCGAGCGGCGGATAATGCCGGATGAAGGCCGATAAAACCGAATAAAAAAAGAACCTGCGGAACCGTGCGGCATTGCCCCGGCTCCGCTTCTTTTATCCTCCGCGCAGTTGCTTTTGAGGCGTAAATTTGCTATAATGGCGCTATGGAAACAAGAAGGGAAAAACCTGATCGGGGCTCCGACCTTGAAGCCGCCGCACCCGATGCCGCATCCGATGCCGCTTTCGCCGGAAGCGGCAAAAAGCGCGCGCCTTTGTACGCCGCCTATTCGCTCTGTGCCAAAAACCCGCTGACGTGGCTTTCCGTGCTGCTTGCGGCGCTCTCCTTTGCCGCGCGAATAGCCTATTACAGCCCGATCCGCGACGGCGCGGAGGGCACGGGCACATTCCTCTTTCCGGTGTTCTTTATAGTCCTTCCGGGGCTTTGCTACCTTTTCTTCACCCTGGATATCGTTTTCAAAGGAAAAAGGGAGCTTTACAGAACCTCGCGCCCCGTGCTGGCGTTCACGGTTTTCCTTATCGCGCGCGCGCTTTGGCTGCTGAAGGAAGGCAAAAACGGCGTAACGAGCGCCGCCTTCGTCGCCATGCTGATACTTGCTTACGTCGTTTGCGCGGTGCTCTATCGCTTCGCCGTCAACACAGGCGGCAGAAAAAGAAATATCGCTTTAAGGCGCGCTCTTGCGCTCGCTGCGCTCGCAACGGCCTTTATCGCGGAGCTGATACTCGTGCTGCTGCCGATGATGAAGCAGGCATTGCCATTCGCCGCTTATCTTGCCGAGGCGTCGCTGCTTATGAATATCCTTGCCCCGATCGCGGTGCTGATCGGCGCGAAAAAGCTCGAGAGCGAGCATCCGCTGCCGATGGCGGGGGACAGGAAGGACGGGCGCAGGATCCGTTCGCTCGACCCGATGAACAGCGTGGCGGTCTATATCATGCCCGAGCGCAACAGCGCGAACAATCTCTTCCACGACTGCGTGGAGATCTCCAAAGCCGAGGAATACATCAGGAAAAAGCGCGAGCAGGGGCTCGACGGCTTCGGCTACACGCATCTCTTCCTCGCCGCCTACGTGCGCACGGTATCCCAGCGCCCCGCCGTGAACCGCTTTATCAGCGGCCAGAAGGTGTATTCGAGGGAGGACCGCATCGAGATCGCGATGACGATAAAGAAGGATATGTCGCTCGAGGGCTCCGAAACCATCGTAAACATCGTGCTTTCGCCCGAGGACACGCCCGAAACGATCTACGAAAAGTTCAATAAGGAGGTCGAGGCGGTCAAAAATACCGACGAGCTGAACAGCAGCTTCGATAAGCTTGCGGGGCTAGTGAACTATATCCCGGGCGTGCTGCTGAAGCTGACGGTATGGCTGTTCAAAACGGGCGATTACTTCGGGCTTCTGCCGAATATCATCACGAAGCTCAGCCCCTTCCACGGCTCGATCTTCATAACGAGCATGGGCTCGCTCGGCATACCGCCCGTGTATCATCATCTCTACGATTTCGGAAACATCCCCGTGTTTCTCGCGTTCGGCATGAAGCGCAGCGAAAACGAGGTGCGGGAGGACGGCAGCATCTGCCGCAAAAAATACATCGATTTCACCGTCAATACTGACGAGCGCATCTGCGACGGATACTATTTCGCTTCGGCGTTTAAATTCTTCAAGCGCTGCGTTGCGGACCCGTCGCGCCTCGACGCGCCGCCCGAGAGCATAGTTTGGGATATCGAATAAAAAATGCCTTCGGCGGGCGCTCGATACCGTAAACGAAACTAAACAAAAACAAAACGGATACGAAACGGATACGAAACTAAAACGAAACGAATTCTTAACGAAAACTAAACGGATACGAAACGAAAACCAAAAAACGCAGAATGAAAGGAGCCGCCTTCGGCGGATGGGAGCATGAGTGAAAGAAAAACAAAGCGGAGCATACCGGGCGCGCTGATCGCAGCCGCGTGCATTCTGATACTTGCGGCATTTGCGCTGATACTGATCGTTCCGTCGTCGAGGGAGGTTTTCAAGACCCTCTCGAGCGAGCATCCGTACATAATGGGCTTCATCAAATTCGCCCTGCTCGCCACGATCGGCGAGATCCTCGCGCTGCGCATCAAGAAAAAGGAATGGGCGCTGCCGGTGCTGGTCGTGCCGCGTATCATCATCTGGGGGCTTATCGGCATCGCGATTACCTTCATGATGAAGTTCTTTTCAAACGGCGTTTCGGCGATGATGGAGAAGGGTCTGCTCCCGAACCCGCCCGAGGGCTTCTGGCGCAGCCTGCTTCGCGCGTTCTTCACGGCGGCGCTGATGAATCTCTGCTTTGGCCCCGTGTTCATGGCGTTTCATAAATGCACCGATAAATACCTCGAGCTGCGCGCCTCGGGCGTAAGCAAGCCGGGTCTCAAGGGCGTTATCGAGTCGATCGACTGGCACGGCTTCGTGTCCTTCACGCTCTTCAAAACCATCCCGCTGTTTTGGATACCGGCGCACACGCTCACCTTCATGCTGCCCTCCGAGTATCAGGTCATCGTGGCGGCGGCGCTCTCGATTGCGCTCGGCATAATCCTGAGCCTGAAAAAATGATCCGTATCGCGGATAAAAATACATCGTATTGGAATAACAAGAAATGACAAAGCTTGCTTTGGGGATCCTCGCACATGTGGACGCGGGAAAGACCACGCTGTGCGAGGGTCTGCTGTTTTTAACGGGTCAAATACGCTCTCGGGGAAGGGTGGATCACGGCGATTCACACCTCGACAGCCATGCCCTTGAGAGAAAGCGCGGCATCACCATATTCTCAAAGCAGGCGGGCATAAGGACCGAAAGGCTCGAGGCGGAGCTTATCGACACGCCCGGCCACGTCGATTTCTCCACCGAGGCGGAGCGCGCGCTGCAGATACTCGACTATGCGCTGCTCATCATCAGCGGCACGGACGGCGTTCAGGCGCATACGCTGACGCTTTGGCGGCTGCTGCGCCGCCTGCACGTGCCGACCTTCATCTTCGTGAATAAGATGGATATCGCCCACGCTGCGGAGCGCGAGCTTATGGGCGCGCTCGAAGCGGAGCTGTCGTCCGCCTGCGTTGATTTTTCGGCGGATAGAACTTCGCTTTTCGAGAGCGCGGCGCTTGCGGACGAGGCGCTTTTCGAGCTGTACGCAAGGAACGGGCGGCTCGAGGAGGCGGAGCTTGCTTCGGCGATCCGCGAGGAGCGCCTCTTCCCGTGCTTCTTCGGCTCCGCGCTGCATCTAAGCGGCGTTCGCGAGCTTATCGAGGGGCTTGAAAAATACACCGTGCCGCCCGTTTTCGGCGCGGAGTTCGGCGCAAGGGTGTTCAAAATATCGAGGGACGCGCAGGGGCAGCGCCTGACGCATCTTCGCGTGACAGGCGGGGAGCTGAGCGTTCGAATGAGCATTGCCTACACGAGCCGAAGCGGCGAGCGGAAAACGGAAAAGGCGGCGGGGATACGCCTGTACTCCGGCGCAAGATACGCGCAGCTCGAGCGGGCGGCGGCGGGGGATACCGTGGCCGTGACCGGTCTAACCGACACCTACCCCGGGCAGGGGCTCGGCTTCGAGCAGCGGAGCGCGGGGCTTGCCGCCGTGCTTTCGCCGGTGCTGAGCTACCGCATACTGCTTCCTGCGGGAACCGATACGCAGAGCGCGTATAGGAAGCTTTGCGAGCTCTCCGAGGAGGACCCCGCGCTGTCGATCGAGTGGGACGACCGCTCGAAGGAGATCCGCGTTCGCCTGATGGGCGAGGTGCAGATAGAGGTTTTGAAAAGCATCATCAAGGAGCGCTTCGATCTGGACGCGCGCATAGACGAGGGCCGCGTGATGTATAAGGAGACCATCGCGGCGCCCGTGGAGGGCATCGGGCATTTTGAGCCCCTGCGGCACTATGCGGAGGTGCATCTGCTTTTGACGCCGCTTGAGGCGGGCAGCGGGCTTGAATGGGGCTCGAGGGTGAGCCCAAATGATCTCGATCGGAACTGGCAGCGCCTTATCATGACGCATATCGCCGAAAAAACGCACAGGGGCGTGCTCACGGGTTCGCCGATCACCGATATGCGCATCGAGCTCGTTGCGGGAAGGGCGCATCTTGCGCACACCGAGGGCGGCGATTTTCGCCAGGCGACCTACCGCGCGATACGCCAGGGGCTGATGAAGGCCGAGAGCATCCTGCTCGAGCCCTATTACGCCTACCGCATCGAGCTTGCGCGCGAGCAGCTCGGCAGGGCGATAGGCGATATCCGCGCGATGGGCGGCAGCTTCAACATCGCCGAGCAGGAGTGCAGGGACGGCTTTGCCGCGATATCGGGCTTCGTGCCGGTGGCGGGTATGCGCGGCTATGCCCGCACGCTCGCGGCGTACACCGGCGGCAGGGGCAGGCTGATGCTCGAGGTGTCGCATTACGATCGCTGCACCGAAGCGGAGAAGGTGATCGCGGAATGCGCCTACGAGCCCGAGCGCGATCTTGAAAACACCGCGGACTCCGTTTTCTGCGCCCACGGCGCGGGCTTCACGGTGAACTGGCGCGAGGTGGAGAGCTATATGCATCTCGACACAGGGCTTTCGCGCGAGCGCGGCACGCAGGAGGAGGGCGAGCAGGCGCCGAGGCTCATACGCGGCAATCTGAACGTGGATGAAAAGGAGCTTGAGGCGATCATGCTGCGCGAGTTCGGCCCGATCAAGCGGCCCGACTACGGCAGGCCCGAGAAGCGGGCGCAGGCGGACGAAAAGCCGCAGCCGCCGCAGCCGCCGCAGCCGCCGAGGAAGGAATACCTTATCGTGGACGGCTACAACATGCTTTTTGCATGGGAGAGCCTGCGAAGCCTTGCAAGGGACGATCTTGCCGCGGCCAGAAAGCGGCTGATGGATATCCTTGCAAACTACCGCGCATTCAAGAATAACGAGGTCGTGCTCGTGTTCGACGGCTACCGCGTCAAGGGCAACGCGGGCGAAAGGTTCGATCATCACGGGCTCAAGGTCGCCTACACGAAGGAAAACGAGACGGCCGACGCGCTGATCGAGCGCCTTATCGCCGAGATCGGCAAGAACTACGCCGTGCGCGTCGCCTCTTCGGACGGCATGATCCAGCTTTCGGGCGTTCGCTCCGGCGCGCTCCGCATGACGGCCCGCGAGCTCGAGGCCGAGGTGGAGAGCGTGAACGAGCAGCTTCGCGAGTATATGCTCAAGCTCAAAAAGGGCGATGCGACCGTAAGACTTGTAATAGAAAATATGCCGAAAGTAAAAAATGAAACCGATATGAAAACGCATTCTATGCGGCTGAACGCCCGCCCGTTCGAGATGATCGAAAGCGGAAGCAAAACGATCGAGCTTCGCCTTTACGATGAAAAGCGCAGGCGAATCGCGGTGGGGGACAGCATCGAATTCACCCACGCAGAGGATGAAAAAAGAAGGCTCTCGGCAAGGGTGAAGGCGCTGCATATCTTCAAGGATTTTGCGGAGCTCTACGCCGCGCTTCCGCTCGATAAATGCGGCTACGCGGAGGCTGAGCTCGCTTCCGCCTCGCCCGAGGATATGCTCGAATACTATCCCCTCGAGGAGCAGCGGCGCTTCGGCGCGGTCGGCATCGAGCTCGAGGCGGTGCGGACCTTGTAAAAAACTTTGTAATTATTGGAAAAATGTAAAAAAACTGTTGTAATTTGCCTCCATATGCAGTATAATATATCCGTGGCGCGGTATGCGCCGAACCATTATCCCAAAGGAGACAAAGCATGGCAGGAATTTTGGACGCACTCAAGAACCTTTTCGGCAAAAAGGAAGAGGAAGTGAACACCGCGGCCGAGCAGACGGCAAACCAGGTCGAAACCGCCGCCGGTGAAGTCGGCGAAGCGGTCGAAGGCGCCGCAGAAGGCGCTGCGGACAAGGTAGAGGGCGCCGTAGAGGGCGTTAAGGACACGGTCGAAAACATCGTTGAGACCGTCAAGGATAAGCTTCCGGATATCGGCAGCTTCTTCGAGTCCATCCTCGGCAAGCTCCCGATCGACGGCGAGCTCGGCGACCAGGTGAACGAAGTGATCGGCTCCGTGCGTTCCTCCGCGCCCGAGAATGCGGACGTTCGCGGCGTTGCGGGCAATATCATCGAAGCGCTCACCGCAAAATTCGGTCTCGACGGCGAGATCGGCGAGAAGATCAAGGCGGTAATCGAGTTCATCAAATCGAAGCTGCCGTTCGATCTGTGATCGGGCATCAAAAGAAAAAACCAAACCGATCGAAGAGAATGCTCCGGTTTGATCTGAACCCAAAAAGTTAGACAAAAGAATTAAATCAGGCAGCTTCGAGGGCTTGCTTCCTGTGAACAGCAGGAGGTAAGCCCTTTAGCTTAGCTTTAATACGGCGGTTATTGTAGTAGTCAAGGTACTCGATCAGTT
>JAFWVQ010000006.1 GCA_017523925.1 Clostridia bacterium | reverse complement strand
TCCTTCATTTCGCATGGTCTCTACGACCATCTGCTTGAACTCGCCGGTGTATTTCTTGTTTGGTATTCCTTTTGGCATATTAAATCACCCCACTTGTTAGTATTATACCACATGTCTAACAAATGGGGTGCAGTTCAATCCCGCCCAGGGGCTTTTCCTTTTACTTAAAACGCGGTATAATAAGCCCATAGACATACGGAGGTTTCAGCATTGAAAATCATCGCCGATCTACATACGCACACCTATTACAGCCACGGCAAGAGCAGCCCGCGCGAGAACGTGCTTCGTGCGCTCGAGCTTGGCATAAAGGAGATCGCCGTAAGCGAGCACGCGGGCGGCAATATCTATATCGGCGTGCGCGGAAAAAAGCTTGAAAGGCTCAATGCGGAGCTTCGCGCGCTCAAAAAGGAGTTTGAAGGGAAGATAGAGGTCAAAACCGGGCTTGAGTGCAATATAACGGGCTTCGGAAAGAGCGATATCCCGAAGAACAGGAGCGAATACGACGTAATTATCCTCGGCTTCCACAAGGGCATATTCCCGCATAACCGCTTCGGCTTCCATATCCTTTCGGAGAGCTTCGGCGGCAAGAGCACCCCGAGGCGCAACGCCGAGTGCATCATGGCGGCGGCGGAAGCGGGCAAGGCGGATATCATCTCGCACCCAAATCTTTATCTCGCCGTGGATATCCCCTATATGGCGGAGTGCGCGCGCCAGCTCGGGATACTGCTTGAAGTGAATTCTTCGCGCGTTACGCTGTCAAAGGAGCAGCTTCAAACCATCGCCAAAGCGGGCGCGGGGCTTATAATCGGCAGCGACGCACATTCCGCGGATCGCGTGGGCGATTTTGAGCTTGCGCTCAATGCCTGCCGTGAAGCGGGCGTGCTCGATAAGGTGGTAAATATCGAGCTGTAATGCTGTTTTATCATCCGAAGCGACTGCATTTCCAATAATAAACCGCTCCGTATCCCGAAGCGGTTTTTACGTTTTGCGTTATAGTTTTAATCGGCTATCCTATACCCCTGCATTCCCTCGAATTCAAGCTCCATCTCGCGAAGGCTCTCCCAGCCGTAGAAGGCGTCCGAGGGGGCGAAGCCCAGGTTATAGCCGAGCTGCCAATTCTCCATGCTTGAGGAGGAATAATCGGCGCTTATCGAGCCGTCCGCTTTTTTAAGAACGTTTTTATAGCATACGGCCTGATAAAACTCCCTTTCCTCGCCGTTTGGAAAGCGCACGGTGGTTTTATAGGTATCGTACAATAGATTATCATTTCTGGCGCTGCCGTCCGAAACGAGCAGATAGAGCTTATGCTTTTCCGCGCTCCATTCCACCGGCACGCCTCCGCTGCTCACGCCCTTCCACGCCTTTTCAAGCTGAATCTCCGAGGCTTCATAGAACTGCGCAAACACATCGTCATTCAGTCCTGCAAGCGAAGAGAGCGCTTCATCAAGCCCCGAAACGGTGAAGCTTCTTTTGCTCCGAGTCCAGCGGTAGCCGCCGAGCTTTTCGGCGGTCACGGAAACGCTGTCGCCGTTTGAAAGCCCGCGCGGACGATCGAGCGTAAAGCGGATATTTTGAAGTTCCCCCTCGCTTGAATTCACGAGGCGCGCCGTGCCGCTGCCGCTTACGCCCGAGAATTCCATGCGCACGAATTCAAACGGATCGGCGGTGGTTTCGTTCATTCTTTTTATGCCGATAGCGGCGAGCACAGCGAGTATGATCGCGCCGATCGTGGAAAGCGTTCCAATCACCGATCTGCGGCTTTTCGGCTTTTGCTGCGCCGGTTGGGGCTGCGCGTAATGCGCCTGCGGCTTTTGCTCCTCGCTCACGATCACCGCCTTGCCGCAATAGGGGCATTCGGCCTTCTGCTGCCCCTTTTCATATTGCATCGTGCCGCCGCAGGACGGGCATTCGAGCGAGATGAGTTCTATCCTTGCCATTTTCCTCCAAACAGCGCCGAACGATGCCGTCCGGCGCTTTTATGCATGGTTTATTCGGTTGTTCCTTGCCCGTCAGTTGCTGCTCGAGCTCGAGGAGAACGAGGACGACGCAGCAGCCTGCCTGTCCCTCATCATGTGCTGCAGCGTAACGAGTATCGCAATAACGTAGGGCTCACACTCGGGGCGGTAGATGTCGATGCAGTATTTATCGTGTATGGAGAACATCTTCTGGCCGATAACGGCGATGATCGAGCCGTCGTTATCGCAAAGCTCGAAGTTCAGGCCGATGATATTGCCGCGGATCTGCCAATCGAGCCCCACGATATTTGTTATGTCCTTCACGATATGCCAAAGCTCGTTTGAAAGCTGGAACTCGATGCCGTCGTCCATTTTCACGAAATGGCGCTCGTGCAGCGTAAAGAACTTTTTCCAGATATGCGCAACGTGCTTGCCCTCCGCATCGTAAAGATCGGTTCGATCGTGCAGGGAGGGGAACTTCGTTTGCGCGGTGTAGACCTCGTTTTCATTCTCATCCGTGATCGTGATGCGGTGATGCAGGGTGAAAACCTTGGTCGAGGTGAAGAGCGAACGCGCGGGCTCGCCGTAGCGCGCAACATTGTTTACGTTCGCCTGCTGTCCCGCCTCGCGGAACCTTTGATACTTTGAAAAAACGCCCATAATTGCCTCCTTAAAGATTTTTCTTTATGCTTTATTTATCCGCTTCCGATTCGTCATCGGGCGGAAAAGTCCACCAAATTAAGTCGTTCGACCTTGTTAAGCCGAATTTCGCCTGCATCTCAAGCGAAGCGGCGTTATCGGTGTAAACGTGGCCGTAGGGTATCCAGCCCCTTTCGATATGCAGGTTGTGCATAAAGCTTTCAAGCTCGGTGCCGAGCCCCATTCTCCGATACTCGGGGAACACCTCGAGCATGCCCACGCTGCCCTCGGGGTGCATCCCGATAAAGCCCGCGAGTTTGCCGTCCAGCTCCAAGCCGTAAACAAGCCCCGCGCTTATCGCGCGCTCGTTGTGACCTTCGCCCATGTCGTAATGCGCGTTCACCTCGTCAAGGTCGGAGAGAGTGAGCTGCCTAATGCTTCCGATATTCTTCATCGGCAGCTTTTCCTTTGAGAACCTGCAAAACTGGATGCACGGCGTTTCGACCGTGAGCTTCGTTTTGCCTAAAACGGCCTGCTTCGCCGCCTCGCCGTGCGCAACGCAGAGAAACATTCCGAGATATTCGTCCGCTCCATCCGCAAGGCGCTTTTTCTGCTCGTCGAGCGCGCGCTCACCCGAGGGAACGTCCGCACACCAAAGCATGAACACGCCGCAGCTGTGGCGAAGGAAAACGGCGCGCTCGTCCGCATAGATCAGCTCCGCGTTTCCGCGCCTTATCGCCTCCTGCATATCGATGGTCAGCGCGCCGAGGGGTTCGAGGGTCGAAAGCGCAGAAAGCGCAGTTGCTTCGGCTGCGGGGAGTGCATCCGGCTCGAAGCCGGCGTTCTTATCGCTCATATATATCCTCCTGCTTCTTATGATAATATTATAGCAAATGTGGCGAAAAATTCAAGCTGTTTGGGAGAGAATGGAGCGAAATTATATTTCGATCCTTTAAGTGCGATTTAAGATTCTGTGGTATAATATAGGCAAAGCTCGAAAGGAGGAGTCCAAAGTATGTATGAAAACGAGCAAAACGGCAGCGGCTTCGAGCGGCGTGCCGAATACTACGAAAATGCCGAGAAGCCGGCGAAAAGAAGCGGCTTCGGCAAAAGGATCTTCACACTCGTGCTCTGCGCGGTCATTTTCGGCGCGGTGGCGGGTGCGGTCTATGCGGGCTTGAACAAGCTGTTTTCCGCCCCGAATGCCGAAAGTAACAAGGCGGCCGTAACGGCGCAGCCCACGGAAACGCCGATGCAGACCGCGGACAGCGGGGCGCAGAGCGACAAGGTCATCGCCTCGGTCGGCTATTCGCAGGGAGAGAGCCTTTCCGCCGTGCTGGATGTAAGCTCCATCGCCGAGGGCGCGATGCCCGCGATGGTATCCATCACGAATATCAGCGTGCAGGAGGTGCAGAGCTATTTCGGCCTTTTCGGCTGGGGGCAGCCCCAAACGCAGCAGCTTGAATCGAGCGGCACCGGCATCATAATCGGCACGAACGACAGCGAGCTGCTCGTGGTGACGAACAACCACGTTGTTGAGGATGCGACCACGCTCTCGGTCTGCTTCGTGGATGACGAGGTATGCGAGGCTGTGGTCAAGGGCACCGATCCGGATAACGATCTGGCGGTCATCGCCGTGAAGCTTTCGGATATCAAGGAATCGACCACTCAAACGATCCGTCGGGCGCAGGTGGGCGATTCGGATTCGCTCAAGGTGGGTCAGCAGGTGGTTGCGATAGGCAACGCGCTCGGCTACGGGCAGTCCGTCACCACCGGCATCGTGAGTGCGCTCGGCCGCCGCATCGACACTACGGACGCGATAATGATCCAGACCGACGCGGCGATCAATCCGGGCAACTCGGGCGGCGCGCTGCTGAATATGAAGGGCGAGCTCGTGGGCATAAACTCCGCGAAGTTCAGCTCCACGGAGGTCGAGGGCATGGGCTACGCGATCGCGATAACGCCCGCAACGCCGATCATCGAGGATCTGATGAACCGCACCACGCGCGAGAAGGTCTCAAGCGAAAACGCCTCCTATCTTGGCGTTCGCGGCGAGGATATCACCTCGAGCATCTCCGCTTCCTACGGCATCCCGCAGGGGATCTACGTTACCTCGCTCGGCGCTGGAAGCCCCGCCGCCGAAGCAGGCATCACCGCAAAGAGCATCATCACGCATTTCGACGGCATCCGCGTAACGAGCCTTTCGAACCTCGAGAACCGCCTGCAATACTATGCGGCGGGGGAGAGCGTTGAGGTAACGGTGCAGGTGCTCGAAGGGCATGAGTACGTTGAAAAAACGCTGACTGTCACGCTCGGAAGGGCAGCCGATCACCTCAGTCAGGGCGGCTACGGCTACGGCAGGCCGTAAACAGGCCCGAGGCGCAGCGGCACCGAGAAGGCGCGAAAACACAGAAAGCAAAAAGCGCAAACGCAGAAAGCGAAAAGCGCAATCTGAGAAACCGCACGCAAGAGAAGAGCCGGACGGGAAACTTTCTTCCCCTCCGGCTCTTTTTGGCGCACGGCGAAACGCAAGGGCAAAAAGACCACCCCGAAGTGCGGGATGGCCGAAAAGCCTTGTTTGTTCTTTGCGGTTTGTTTCAGCTTGCCTTTATCAGTTCCTCGATAACGACAAAGCCTCCGCTGTCAGTAAATGTATCGACGAAGCTTTGTATGGTATGGTATGCAGGCAATATTTTCAATGAAGCAACCTGCGTTGCTTAATCAGGAGTTCTCCTTGATGGATTCTATCAGCTTCATTGTTTTATTTCTCTGCACTGCTCCTATTGCGGTTCCGATATTCATATCGCGGCGCATGGTTTTAAGCTGCCGGAGGTGTTCTTCACTTCCGCTTTCTATCGCATTGTAGACCGCGCCGAAACCCTCTGTCATGGTCTGATTCAGCATACCTATCGCCTGCGTTGCCATTCGACCCGCTTCCTGAGTTACAAGGCGCTGACGATCCCTGTCAAGAAGCTCCGTGGCATATCGCACATCATGATCAGATGAACTCATGTCATTGTAAAGCCAGTTCAGTATCCAAAGCTCCCTGTAAGAAACAGAAACGAGCCTTGACGTATCGTAAAGATTTGTTAGTGTTTCCTTATTGAGCCTCAAATCGCTTTCTATCGCATCGATTTTACGTTTCTGAAGCGTTTGCCATTCGGCGAACTCCGCTTCATACTTCGGAAGCACATCGGAATTATACTTTTTGAAGTTCGCCTCGTATTCACTGTCAAGCCGCTTTTGCTCCGCGAGATAGTTCTCCTTCGCCTTTCTGTTAGCCTCCTGTGCATCCTTCTCAGCTTGCGCAATTGCACGCTGATAGTCAGGATTCGAATTTGCTTCGTCAACAACCTGCTTTGCTTTTGTCTTATATCTGACCATAATAAATATCCAAATAGGAATACCTACTCCTCCGATGAAGATGAACGGAACCCCTATTATTCCGATTATCTTTAGCACTTTATTGTCATTTAAATACTGACCAATAGTGTACTTTGGGGTCTGCGGATAGTTCGGCTTTACCTCTTTCGGCTGCTGCAAAACAGTTCGCTGCGGAGGGGCGGGTTTGTTTGCGAAACTCTCATCACGAAGGCGCTGAAGCTCCTCTTCCTCGAGCTTGATCGCTGCGGTTAGCTCCATTGCCTCACGGATGATTTCGGTTTCCTGCTGCTGTGTGTACTTGCTCATGCGTTTGCCTCCTTTTGGCCGTTTTAGGATTACGCCTATCATTTTACCGCAATTTGCAGTAAAAGTCAATACAACAAACTGCGGTTAGGTATAATTTCCGTATTCCGAATGATTTTAGGGGAAAGCTAACGGAAATGTATAAGCGGATAAGAGAATTGAGAGAGGATCACGACCTGACGCAGAAGCAGCTTGCCGCGCATCTGCGCTGTTCGCAGCAGGTTTACAGCAACTATGAGCTCGGCCAGCGCGATATCCCTACCGATATTCTTATTCGCCTTGCGCTTTTCTACGGCGTTTCGACCGACTATATCCTCGGGCTTTCGAATGATAAGAAATGAGCGGCGCGAATCGCTTATGCGGTTTGCTCTTGACCGGATACGCACTTGAAACGCAAATATATTGAATATCCCGAAAAAAATCCCGATAATCATTGAAAAATACTTTACAACTGCGCTTTGGTATGCTAAAATAAATCGTTGTATTATGCGGATAACCTTATCGGCAGATACTTCCGCCCGAAAAGGGCGCTCCGATCCCTTCGTTTTGCGAGAACTCCGGCGCTTACGCAGAGATACGGGAATTCAAATCAAGGAGGTTCTTTTATAATGGAAAAAGAATTCAAGAATGAGATCATCGAAAAGTACGCTCTCCACGAGGGCGACACCGGTTCCCCCGAGGTTCAGATCGCGCTTCTTAGTGCGCGCATCGCTCATCTCACCGAGCACCTCAAGACCCATCAGAAGGACAACCACTCCCGTCGCGGACTTCTGAAGATGGTCGGTAAGCGCCGCGGTCTTCTCAACTACCTCAAGGAAGTTGACATCGAGCGTTACAGGGCGATCATCGCTTCCCTCGGTATCAGAAAGTAATTTTACCCAAAATCGAAAGGCGGGATTGGAGTGCCCGCCTTTCTTTTAAAAGGTGAAATATCCCCCCATCACCCCTCGGTTTGGTTTTCGGGAACGGATTTTTCCGTTCATTTGAGCCGCTTAACAGAAAAAAAGCGGCAGAACGGCCTAATCTGTTCCCACGCCTTGCCGGAGAGGCTCCAAAGAAAAACACTTCGACCGGCTTTCCAAGCCTTCCCCTTGAGGGGAAGGTGGCTGAGGCGGCGCAAAGCGCCGCGAAGACGGATGAGGTGGACACCTGCACAAATCCCGTAAGGGATTTGGTCTGATTTCACTACTATTTGGAAGTAATCGAAAGGATAAAAATATAATGCAAAAGACTTTCTCATTTGAGCTTGCGGGGCGCACTATCACCGTTGAAACGGGCAAGTACGCCGAGCAGGCTGGCGGTTCGATCCTGATCCGCTGCGGCTACACCGCGCTTCTCGTGTGCGCCACCGTTGCAAAGCAGGCGCGCGACGGCGCGGATTTCCTCCCCCTCAGCTGCGACTACGAAGAAAAGATGTACGCGGCGGGCAAGATCCCCGGCGGCTTCATCAAGCGCGAAGGCCGTCCCTCCGAAAAGGCGATCCTCACCAGCCGCCTTATCGACCGCCCCATCCGTCCTCTCTTCCCCAAGGGCTTCTATAACGACGTTCAGGTCGTTGCCACCGCGATGAGCGTTGAAAACGATATTCAGCCCGATATTCTCGCCATGAACGGCGCATCCATCGCGCTCTCCATCAGCGAAGCGCCCTTCGCAGGCCCCATCGGCGCGGTTGCCGTTGGCTATGTGGACGGCGAGTACATCATCAACCCCGACGCTGAGCAGCGCGCCAAGAGCCGCCTTGCTCTGACCGTTGCGGGCACCAAGGACGCCGTTATGATGGTCGAGGCCGGTGCAAACGAAGTTACCGAGAAGGAGATGCTCGACGCTATCCTGCTCGGACACGAATACATCAAGAAGATCGTTGCGTGGATAAGCGAGATCCAGGCCGAGGTCGGCAAGGAGAAGCTGATCCCCGAGATCCACACTCCCGATGAGGAGCTCAAGGAAAAGGTCATCGCCTACGCCCGCGAAAAGGTGGAATGGCAGCTCGACACCTTCGACCGCCACGAGCGCGAGGAGCGCACCGCGCAGGTCAAGGCCGAGACCATCGAGCATTTTGCCGAGGAATACCCCGATTCCGCTGCGGATATCGACGGCATCCTCTACAACCTGATGAAGGAGATTCTCCGCGATAAGATCATCAATCGCGGTATCCGTCCCGACGGCCGCAAGCATACCGACATTCGCCATATCTGGAGCGAGGTCGGCATCCTGCCCCGCACCCACGGCAGCGCCGTTTTCACCCGCGGTCAGACCCAGGTCATGACCATCGCCGCGCTCGGCACCCTTGGCGACGGCCAGACCATCGACGGTATTGGCGACGAGGTATTCAAGCGCTATATCCACCACTACAACATGCCGCCGTACTCCACGGGCGAAGTAAAGCGCCTCGGCAGCCCCGGCAGGCGTGAGATCGGCCACGGCGCACTCGCGGAGCGCGCGCTGCTGCCCGTTATCCCCGATGAAACCGAGTTCCCCTATGCGATCCGCCTCGTTTCCGAGGTAGTTTCCAGTAACGGCTCCACATCGCAGGCATCCATCTGCGGCAGTACCCTCGCTCTTATGGACGCGGGCGTGCCGATCAAGGCTCCCGTTGCGGGCTGCGCGATGGGTCTTATCAAGGACGAAGAAACCGGCAATATCGCCATCCTCACCGACATCCAAGGTCTTGAGGACTTCATGGGCGATATGGACTTCAAGGTTGCCGGCACCACCGACGGCATCACCGCCATCCAGATGGATATAAAAATAAAGGGCATAGACGAGCAGATACTCACCCGCGCCCTTGAGCAGGCACGCCAGGGCAGACTGTTCATTCTGGATAAGATGATGGAGACCATCAGCGAGCCCCGCGAGGAGCTTTCGCCCTTTGCGCCGCGCATCATGCAGTTCAGCATCCATCCCGATAAGATCCGCGAGGTCATCGGCAGCGGCGGCAAGACTATCAACGGCATCATCGCCGAAACCGGCGTTAAGATCGACATCGAGGACGACGGCCGCGTATTCATCGCCAGCACCGACGCTGCTGCGGCGGAAAAAGCCAGGAAGATCATCGATAATATCGTTCGCGATATCGAGGTGGGCGACGTTATCCTCGGCAAGGTGGTCAACATCCTCCCCATCGGCGCTCAGGTCGAGCTCAAGCCCGGCAAGAAGGGCCTTGTGCATATCTCTAAGCTCGCCAACAAGCGCGTTGAGAAGGTTGAGGACGTCGTTTCCATCGGCGATGAGATCCTCGTTCGCGTGATCGACATCAAGCCCGACGGCAAGATCGACCTTACAAGGAAGGGACTTATTCCCGACGAGAACTGAGCCTGAAACTAAATAATGCATTAAAGCCTTCCGCTCGCGCGGAAGGCTTTATTCATGCCGTGTTTTGTAAAATTGCGGAAATTCCTAAGGAATTTCAACCACAACTATTCATTGTTCACTATTCAATATTCATTCAATGCCCCTATTCTATCCCGAGAACTTGCTTGACCATGGTTCGAAGCTGCTCGGCAATCTCCTGCCTGCCCTTGAGCTGATCCTCCATGCTCATAAGCTTGCCCGTTGAATAATCCACCGAAAAAGTGTAGCGATAGCCCTTGTGGTCGACCTTTATCTGCTTTGAGCTCACGCGAGTGTCCTCATATTCGTCCTCATATAGCCTATCCTCCGCCGAACCGCCTTCGATCTTGCTGCAGCTTATCGAGAAGCTGCAGTAGTAGTCCTCGCGCGGCTCTATCAAGATCACATCATGTATGCGGTAGCCTATCGGCTTTGCCGAGCGATCCCGTCCGTCCATTTCAAGCATAAATTCCGTATAGGAATAGTCCCTAAGGCCGAGCTCCTCAAGCTTAGGATATACTATAGCAAGCCTCGGATCGAGCTCGTTTTTGATCTCTTCGAGCGAATCGACCTTTTTGGTGAAGTAGTAATAAACCGGGGCGTGGCAGCTTATACAGGCGGCTATCGAGCCGACAAACAGCAGCAGCGCGCCGAGGATCGCCGCGATAACTATCGAAACGATCTTCAGCCTTCTTCGCCGCTCCAAGCTGCGCTCATAAAGACTTTTTGTTATATCATAGCCGGTTTTCATCGTTGAAGCCCTCCCTTTCAAGCTCGGTTTTAAGCGCCTTTTTCGCGCGGTACACAAGGTTTTCCACGGCATGGCGGCTCTTTTTCATTACCCTTGCCGCCTCATCCGCCGTCATCTCCTCAAAATAGGTCAGATACACCGCCTGCTTCTGCTCGCCGTTCAGCTTATCCATGGCGCGGCGCACGGCCCTATGCCACTCGTCCCTTATCACCGCCGCTTCAACGCTCCCAAGCTCGATAAGCTCGTTTTCGTGCGCCTCGATAGGATGCGGCGAGCTGCGGCGGTTCTTTCGCAAATACTCGGCGGCGGCGTTTCGGCCTATCGCGTAGAGAAAGGTTTTGAAGCTGCTTTTTCCGAAAAAGTGCGGGCGCTTGTCGATAAGCCGAAAGAAGCTCTCCTCCATCAGCTCCTCGGCGGTGAAGATATTGCCCACGATGGAATTGAGATAGAGCGTTAAGCCGTATTTATACTCGTCCACAAGCATCTCGAACGCGCCGCTGTCGCCCCCGAGAAAGCGCTCATAGAGATTTGCTCCGTTGTCCATAGAAGCCCTCGCTGTGTCCTTCTGCCTATTAGTTGCGGATAGCCCGGATAACTCCCGCAATTTCCCCGAATATTTTCAATTATAACACAGCTCACCGGTTCGGACAATGCAGAACGCCGCGGAAAAATCCGCGGCGTTCGTTTATGTTTTGCGCAGCGTCATTGCCATTGCTGCGAGTAGTAAAAGAAACTTGCAAGCTCAAACAGTATCAAGGCGCAGACAGCCGTGCTCAGGGCGAACAGCGCCCAGCCCTTCAAACCCTTGGGCTTGAAGCAGATGATGTAGAATATCATTATAAGCGCAAGCGAAACGAGTGCGAGTATGCCGCCGACGTTTGCCGTGATGGTGTTTGCGTTGAAGCTGTTTTGTATCTCAATAAGCTCGCCGTTTTCGCCCGTCGTCACCCGGGGGCAGCCGCAGCCGTATTTTTCCACAAGCACCTTCGCGTTCAGTATTCGATACGGCAGATAGGCAAGCGGTATGATTAGCAGCCAGATATAGGTTTTAAGAAATTTATGCTTCATAGCAGTTCCGTCATGCTCCTTTCATCAAGCGGGCGTGCTTTCGCCGACAT
The DNA here is from genome assembly GCA_017523925.1 of Clostridia bacterium. Lineage (GTDB taxonomy): Bacteria > Bacillota > Clostridia > Christensenellales > CAG-138 > PeH17. The sequence continues at coordinate 26,032 of JAFWVQ010000006.1, read as the reverse complement.
CGCCCATAAAGCGCCAGCTTTCGCCGCCGTCCGTGCTTTCAAACCAAACGGTATGCGTTACTGCGTTGAGAAGCCCGTCGCCCTCAAAGCTTGCGAAGCTTGTCATCATAACGCCGTGCCTTCCCTCAAAAACGGGGCTGAGCGCGCAGGAGGGCGGCGCGGCGATGCCCTCATACTGCTCCGGCAGCATGATATCGAGCTTTTCCCATGTTTTGCCGTAGTTTTCGGTGCGGTAAACGAGCAGCTTTCGCGGCGAATAATCGTCCAAGCGCATCCCTTCCCTATCGAAATAGCATATTAAGCCAACGCCACTGGGCATTATGCAGCCGCCGGTGAGCTGCTGCGAGCAGGCTTCGTTTTCGTTGAACTCCGTCCACTCGCCGCTATCATCGAGCGCGAAGATCGCGGAGGCCTGATAGCCGTGGAACGGCTCGTCGGTAAAGATTATATAACCCTTGCCCATGAAGCCGTAGAGCTGAAGGTTCTCATCGTCCGCAAAATCCGGCTGCTTGTATCTTCTGATATTGTCCGAAACGCTTTTTCGCGCCCTGAGCCCAAGCTCCTTCGGGAAATATTCGATGGGATCGCTCAGCTCGTAGCCCGTATCCGCGGAATAGGTATCGCCTATCGCCTTGGCATACGCAACGAGCGCATCCCCTTCAAAGCCGAAAAAAACCCCACCGCTATTATACATGAAAACGCTTCCGCTGCCCACCGAATCTCCGCCGATGAGACAATGGGCGGTTTTGCTGTATTCTTCATGATCGCTGATGTAAATGAACCGCTCCGCCTCCTGCGTGGGCAAGGGAGTGGGGTCATGCGCATCGGTAACAGAAGCCGTCGGCACGGGCGTTTCCGGCGCATCCGAAGGCGGGACGGTTTCCGGCGCATTTGTTACGGGAGCGGGGGTATAGTTCACCACGTTCTGTTCTCTGCCCTTCGATCTCATCGCGCTGCTTATAACCGCGAAGCCGATCAGGCACGCTGCCGCCGCGCCGCCGCCAAGCGCCAGGGCGCGGTATGTTTTCGCCCGCTTAGCCGCCATCATGGCGTCGTATTCATCCCTGCGGGCGATAAGGCTTGCTGCTATCTGTTTGCTCGTTTTCATCTCAATAGCCCTCCTTTTCAAGCTCGGCTTTAAGCGCTTTTTTGGCGCGGTACACAAGGTTTTCCACGGCATGACGGCTCTTTTTCATTATCTTCGCCGCCTCCTCGCATTTCATTTCCTCAAAGAAGGTCAGATGCACCGCCTGCCTCTGCTCATCGGGCAGGCTGTCCAGCGCACGGCGCAGCGCGGCTCGGCTCTCGTCCCTTATCACGGCATCTTCAACGCTCTCGCGCTCGGCAAGCTCGTTTTCATGAGCTTCAAGCGGTGCGATGGATGATCTGCCGTGCTTTCTGATATAGTCCACGGCGGCGTTTCTTCCTATTGCGTAAAGAAAGGTTTTGAAACTGCTTTTGCCCGAAAAGCGCGGGCGCTTTGTGATAAGCCGAAAGAAGGTCTCCTCCATCAGCTCCTCGGCGGTGAAGATATTGCCCACGATGGAGTTCAGATAGAGCGTAAGCCCGTTCTTATACTCCTCCACCAGCGCCTCCACCGCGCCGTCGTCGCCCAGAAGATAGCGCTCGTAGTTTGCTTCACCCGTGTCCACAGGATCACCTCGCTTTATGTTTTCTGCCTGTTAGTCGAAGGGAAGCGAAAAAACTCCCGCAGTTTTCCGAAATAATTCATGATAACGGCATGGCGGAATGCTCCGTTAAGCGAAAAATCCCTTGAATTTACCGCCTTTTGGGGCGGCGCGTCTTTATGGCACCGAGCCTGTAAAAAATCGCCATGCCGGGGAGCCGACATGGCGAAAAGGCCGGATAAGGTTCAATCGATGCCAAGCGCGATGCGCAGTATGCCCACCGCGTCGCCCATAGTGACGGAACCGCTTGCGTCGATATCGGCGTTATTAAGGTTCAGATCGTCCTCGCCCACGATCCCCATCGAGAAGCGCATCGCAAGCAGTGCGTCCGAAACGTTCACGGTGCCGTTGTCGTCCGCATCGCCGAGAAGCCCCGCGCCGGTATCGCCCGAATAGGCTATCTCATCGAGCCATACGCAGTCGCTTCCGCTTGCATAGCTGTAATCCTTGGAATATCTCCAAAGGAAGGTGAATCTGCCGCTGTGATCGGCGGTGAAGGTGTAGCTTTGCCAGCTCGATTCACCCGAACGGCTGAGCTTATTCTGTCCGTTCACGATGAAAGTGAAGAGATCATAGTTTTGCTCGGTGCTGCACCTGTAATCGAAGCTCAGCGTTTCGCCCTCGAGCATATCGAGCGTGAGCGTGACGCTCGATTCTGCGCTGTCCATGCCCGCGCAGCCGCTTACGGCCGCGATGCGCCCGTCGATAACGGTGCCGGTGAAGGGATGCGCCGAGGTTTCAAAATGCAGGCTGCCGCCCTCCGCATTCAGCGCGAAATCGAGGTCGATGGGCTCGGTTTCGAGCCACTCGCCGTCCAGCCAGGCAACGCGCGAATTGAACCAGCCGCGAAGGGAGGCAAGACCGCTGTGGAAATATCTGTGCCAAAGCGCCTCATCGCGCGGCGCGGCGGCGGAGAGGTATGCGCCCTGCGCGTCCATGATGGAGAACATGGCGGGCACGAGGCTGCGCCTATACTGCGCGTATCGCTCCATCAGCGCGGTCCTGAATTCCTCGCGATCGTCGTAGAGCTTGTCGAACCAGGGCGCGGAGCTGTTTATGACCATGAAATCGCTCGGGCTCTGGGCGTTCGGGCAGTCGTAGTAATCGTTGTGCTGATAGTCGGCGTTGTTCCAGGTGGTCTCGGGGTTGCCGTATGCAAGGTCGAAATCCCAGGGCGCGGTGAAATAGAGCTTGTCGTCCTGCGCCTGCTTAAACATATAGCAGCTCGTTTTCATATTGCCGTCGACATTCTTCGCAAGCTCCTGAACGATCATAAAATCGATCCAAGAGTCAACGTCCACGTACTGCGTGTAGCTCGCGCCGCTCGTGCCCATTATCGCGTTATGCACCCTCTGCATATAAGCTTCAAGGTACTGCCGCATCTGATCTGCAAGCGCCGCGTCATCGGGCTCGGGGGTCTTGAGAACGAAATAATCCTTGCCCTGATTCGCCCAATAGGGGCAGTTGAACCAAAGATCGCTTGAAAAATCTATCTTGTCTTGAACGTCCTTTTCGATCAGATAGCCGCCGGTCAGCTCGTCCGCGCTCGCTTCCTCGATATCTATCTTGTTTGACTCGATATCCACGCGCTCAACGAGCAGATAGATGCCGTTGTAGCTGCCGTTTAAGTAAACCTCCACGAATTCGCATTTGGGAACGTAGCCGATGCCGCTCAGCATGAGCCCCGCCTTATAGGTCATGTAGTTTCTGATGAACGAAGGGTCGGAATAGCTTGCAACTATCGCATACTTCTTGGTTTTCGGAATATCCAGCAGGGATTTTTTCGAATCGAGCTTGATCGAATACGGCTTCTTCGGCTGACCCCAGGAGGTGTTGCCCCTGCCCTTTATCGAGCCCGTGCCCTCGAAATCGCCGCTTGCAAACTGCTTGGTGCCGAGGGTGAGGGTGAAGCTTGCCGTGACCCAGGCTTCCTTATCTATCTGCGAAAACGGCAGATCCGCGTCGATGCAGAGCTGCGGAAGCTGCTCGGGCGAGGCGTAGACGCCAACGCAGGCAAGCTCGTCCGCGCTAAGGAATTCGCCGCGCACGGCGGTGAAGGTGAAGACCTTTTCGCCGTTCGCGCCGTTTGATACCGAAACGCGCTCGCTGTGGTCGCGGAAGAAATTGGTGTACTGCTCGTTATACGTCCAGCCCTCGCCGAAGCTCGCAGTCAAGCTGATGGTTTTGTTCTGCTCGATGCGAAGCATGCCGTACATCGGCGCAAGAACCAGCGAAAAAGCGCTTTCGTCGTAGGAAAGCTCAACGCCGTCGCCCGCGATGGGCGTGATCGGGTACTCCGCCGCGCCGCGAGAAGGAGGCGCCTGCGCAAGCGCGACCGATGCCGCCGGCAGAAGGAGAAGCGCAGCAAGAACGGCGCAAAGAAAGCGAAGCTTTTTCATGTTAACCTCCCGAAAAAATCGATATATCCAATGATACCACCATGGGGGCGGGTTGTCAAACGGAGAAGGTCCGCAACAGCTGCTTTGCTTCTTCAACCCCCTTGCTGATCGCTGAATCAACATATGCTGCAGCCGGTTTTTTTGAGTCCAAAGGTGCCGCTGTAATAGCCATATCCAATGTCAAAGTCCGGCTCAGGTTTCGTATCATCATCTTGAATTCATATGCAATAGCCGCGCGAACCCACACTATGGCGGACGGACTTTACTGTTCGGCTAAAGCTTTTACGCCGATCGGGAACCGTATAGATCTTAAAACAGAAAAACATAACACCCGGCGTATCCGCGTGCGCATTAATAAGCGGATCGGAATAATAATGGCGCACGGCGGCCCGAGGGGGACTGCCATGCGCCGGGTTGGGGGTCGCCGGTCGGGCAGCGGAAAATGCCGCCTGCCGTGCGCCGGGTTGGGGGTGCGTCTTGCGGGTGTGCGCCTTGGCGCACTTTGTTACAGCATCTTCTTTGCCGAGCGCATCATATGCTTTGTGTCGCGCTTGACGCGCCTTGGGATATCGGGGTACATGGAGCAAACGCCCGCCGCTGCGGCCGCCATGCCGAGCGCAAGTCCCGCCGTGAATCCGAAAAGCTTCATATTCTCGCCTCCTTGATCGTGGTCATCGTTATTTCGAATATGCTTACAGTTTGCGCCGAATCGCGCGATCCAATACGCCTTAAAACCGGATCGGCGAACGGATGGCGAAAAGATCGGCGAAAAGCGGACGGAAAAGCTGCGGGGAAAACGGCGGGGAAAACGGTGAAAAAAGCCGCGAAAAAAATCGGCAAAATTTTCAAAGAATACCAAAAGCAAATCGAAAACGCAAAGCATGGGCGCGCTTTCGCTTTTTGCGCCGCCGTTCTGCTTTTTGCCGCGGAAGGGGGCGCATCGGGGGAGCCGTGTGGGCGATTTTGGGTGCATTTTCGCGTTGAAAATGCGCCGCGAGGGTGCTATAATATCGGTGAAAGAAGTGCGGAGGCATCGGTGCCTGTCCGCGAGCATAGTTTTTACGGAGCATATCTGCCCTGTGCCGGCAGCCTTTGAAAAAACGGTGAAAAAGCTTAAAATTCTGTTTGAAACGGAGGAAAATATTATGAATCATCCCGTACTTGAAGCTATTCTTTCAAGAAGCAGCATCCGCGCCTATAAGGAAACGCCGCTCACCGAGGAGCAGCTTTGCGCGCTCAAAAAGGCGGCGCTTGCATCGCCCACCGCGATGAACAGGCAGGAGCAGCGCTTCGTTTTCGTTACGAACGGCGAGGTTATCGAAAAGATCAACGCCGCAGTGCTCGAAGGCGTTATCGCAAGCGGAAACGAAGCCTTTGCCGAGCGCATCCGCTCACGCGGCGGCCGTATCCTCTACTCGCCGCCGCTCTTCGTGGGCATCTTTGCCGCCGAAGGGCATTATGCCGGAGTGGATGCCGGTATCGCCGTGGAGAACCTTGCGCTCGCCGCAAAGGAGCTCGGGCTCGATTCCGTTATCCTCGGCATGCCTGCCGCCGCGTTTGCGGGCGAAAGCGGCAGGCAGCTTGCCGCCTCGCTCGGCGTTCCCGAGGGCTATGATTTCCGCATCGGCATCTCCATCGGCTATAAGGACGCCGAGAAGGAGCCCCATGAGTGGGACGAGAGCCATATCATCGAGGTGAAATAAACGCCCTCGCCTATTGCGGGCATTAAAACGTAGGAATTCCCCCTCGGGGGAATTCCTACCTCAACTATTCACTATTCATTATTCACTATTCACTAAAACATAACCGGGGTGTTTATGAGCAAAAACCGAGTATTCGTGGGCGGAGTTCCGATGGGCGCGGGCGCACCCGTAACCATTCAGTCCATGACCAATACCGACACGCGCGACGCCGCCGCTACGATAGCGCAGATACTTGAGCTTGAAAGAGCCGGCTGCGAGATCGTGCGCTCATCGGTGTATGACGAGCGCTGCGTGGAGGCGCTGCCAGAGATAATTAGAAATATCCATATCCCGCTCGTGGCGGATATCCATTTCGATCACCGCCTCGCGATCGGCGCGATGAAGGCGGGAGTGAGCAAGGTGCGCATAAATCCGGGCAATATCGGCTCGGAGGAGGGCGTTCGCGCGGTCGCGCTTTGCGCCAAGGAGCGCGGCATCCCGATCAGGATCGGCGTGAACGGCGGTTCGCTCGAAAAGGAGCTTTTGAAGGAGTACGGCGTTTGCGCCGAGGCGATGGTCATAAGCGCCGTTCGGCACGCGGAAATGCTTGAAAAATACGGCTTTTCGGATATCGTGGTCTCCTTGAAGGCTTCCGACCCCAAGACCACGGTCGAGGCGTACCGCATGGCGCATGAAAAGCTGCCGTATCCGCTGCACCTCGGCGTTACCGAGGCGGGAATGGGCGAAGATGCGCTCATAAAATCCGCGATCGGCATCGGCAGCCTGCTGCTGGACGGCATCGGCGACACCGTGCGCGTTTCGATGACGGGCGGCGTGGTGCAGGAGGTCGAGGCGGCGAAGAAGATACTCGAGGCGGCCGGCGTTCGAAAGAGCCGCGTTCGCATCGTGAGCTGCCCAACCTGCGGCAGAACGCGCGTGGAGCTCGCCCCGATAGTGGAGCGGGTGCGCGCGGCGCTCGATTTCGTGGGCGCAAGGCCGATAAACGTGGCGGTGATGGGCTGCGCGGTGAACGGACCCGGAGAGGCGAAGGAGGCCGATATCGGCATCGCCTTCGGTTCGGTGAACGCCGCCGTGTTCAAAAACGGCGCGATCGAATACACCGACAAGCTGCCCGAGGTCATAGACAGGTTCATCGAGGACGCAAGGGCGCTCTGCATGATGCAAGAGATCGGATAAGCGTGCGCTGCGATAGGGCGCCGCGATAGGGTGACGCGGCAAGGCTTCGGCGAACAGGGCAGTGCCGGCCTGTATGGGTGCAGGCATAGGCAAAGGTATAGATAATAGGAATAAGCAAAATTTCAAATGCGATGCATGCCCCGGCGCGGTGCGAGGGGTGTGATTTCAGAACACTTTTTATGGCGAGGTAACGATGGTTTCAGGATTGGACAAGGACAATAAAGCATATTCTCCCGACGAGCTGAAGGTGGATATCGGCTCATACATTTCTCAGGGCATAATCGAGATCGTTTCAGCCGTTCGCAAGAAGGACGGCGTGGTGGAGGTGCGCATCTCGGCTTCGCGCATCCTCAGCGAATTCGAGCTTCGCGCGATAGACAGCGAGCTTTCCATAATGCTGTTTCCGGGAGGCGTGAGAAGCATATTCGACTTTTCGCCTGCGCTCTCGGAGCAGGGATACATGAAGACCACGGCGGTCGATCATCTGTGCGGGCTTTGGTGCGAGTTTTCGCCCCAGCTCGAGCCGATACTGAATCTTTGCAGCATCCGCTTCTACGACGGCAGCGGCCGCTTCGATGACCGCTTCGTGGTATCGGTGCCGCCGCGCTATATGCTCGCGATGTCCACGCAGCTTGTGAACGATTTTCGCGCGCATCTTTCCGCGGTCTATTCGTGGAACGTGGGCATAGATATCACTGCGGACGAAAGCCTTTCGGACGGGCTGGACGGCGCAGAGCCGATCGTAACGCGCGATTGGGGCGGCATGAAGGGCCCCGCGACGGACAGAAAGCGCAGGGCGACGAGGGAGAAGCCCAAGCGCCTCGCGCCTGCGGACGTCATCCTCGGCAAGGAGATACTCAAGCCCGATCTCGTGCAGATGCGGGATCTGAGCGACCGCTCCGGCAGGATCACCGTCAAGGGCGAGCTGCTGAACACGGAGCTGTTCATTTCAAAGCGCGGACTGACGGTCATGACGCTAACGCTGACGGATAAAACGAACACCGTTTTCGTGAAGCTGTTTTTGGATGAGCTTGCCAAGGCGCGCACGGTGGCGCTGATCGATCGCGCGGCCAAGGAGCCCTGTCTGCTCATGGTGCGCGGCATCTATCGCTACGACAATTATCAGCGCGATTACTGCCTTTTTGCGGACGATATAAACCGCCTGCCCATCGAGGTGCGCATGGACAACGCGAGCGAAAAGCGCGTTGAGCTGCATCTGCACACCCAGATGAGCGCGATGGACGCCACAACGAAGGTGAAGGACGTTATCGAGCGCGCCGCGAAATGGGGGCATAAGGCGATCGCCATAACCGATCACGGCGTGGTGCATTCCTTCCCGGAGGCGAAGAAGGCGGCGAAGAAGAACGGCATCAAGGTGATCTTCGGCTGCGAGGGCTATCTTGTGCCCGATTGCGAGCTTGTTTCCGTAAAGGATGGGGATACATTCCTCGCGTTCGCTTCGGTCCATTCGGGCGAGGGCGCCCACGCGAGGTTTTTCGAGCTTGCGGCGGTGCGTTTCAACGCAAACGGAGTTATCGAGACCTTCGGAACGCCCGTCAACCCCGGCGTGGATCAGCCCGAGAGCATTCGCGCCTTAACGGGCTTTTCGAATGCTGAGATAGTGTGCGCGCCTTCGCTTGAAAAGGCGGCGGAGCTTGTTGCCGAATTCTTCAAAAAGGGCGGCGCAGGCGAGATACTTTTCGTTCACGACCCGTCGGAGCTCGCGCTTTTGCATGAGCTTCTCGGCGAAGCCTGTCCGCTGCGGGTCGAATGCGTTTCAAGCGGTATGCTGATGCAGTACCTGAGGCGCGATCTTAAACAAGAGCAGCGCATTCCCACCCCGGGCAGCGGCAAGAGCATCGCGCTTTGGACGGCAGAAACCGTTTGCGATCTTCTGGCGCGGCAAAAGGATCTTGGCGTCTGCACTCTGCCGGTGATCATTAGCACGGAAACGGATGCGGCGAAGAAGCGAAGCAATCATATCGTGATCCTTGCCGCAACGCAGGATGGATTAAAGAACCTGTATAAGCTCGTTTCCTATTCCAATCTCGAGCATTTTTACCGCACTCCGCGCATACCGCGCAGCCTTTTGAACATCCACCGCGAGGGGCTCATACTCGGCTCCGCCTGCGAAGCGGGCGAGCTGTTCCGCGCGATGGTGGACGGCGCGGGCGACAGCGTGCTTGAAGAGATAGCCTCGTTCTACGACTATCTCGAGGTGCAGCCGATCGGAAACAACGCCTTCCTCGTTCGCGAGGGCATAGCAAAGGACGACGAGGCGCTGCGCGAATACAACCGCCGCATAGTGAGGCTCGGCGAAAAGATGGGCAAGCTAGTTGTGGCAACGGGCGACGTGCATTTCATGGAGCCGGAGGACTCGGTTTTCCGTGCGATACTGATGAGCGCGGCAAACTTCAAGGACGCGATGCTCCAACCCCCGCTCTATTTCAGAACAACCGATGATATGCTTGAGGAATTCGCCTATCTCGGAAAAAAGAAGGCGTATGAGATAGTGGTGGAAAACACGGGAAAGATCGCGGATATGTGCGGCGAGCTTCGCCCGTTCCTCGATGATAAGCAGACCTATTCGCCCGAGCTTCCGAACGCAAAGGAGGATCTTGAGCGCATATCAAACGAGACTGCGCACAGGCTCTACGGTGAAACGCTTCCCGAGGTGGTTCAAAAGCGCCTCGACAAGGAGCTGAATTCCATCGTGGGCAACGGCTATTCCTCGCTCTACATGGTGGCGCAGCAGCTCGTTTCAAAATCCCTTTCTGACGGGTATCTGGTCGGCTCACGCGGCTCGGTCGGCTCGAGCTTCGTGGCGTACCTTCTCGGGATAACCGAGGTGAACGCGCTTCCGCCGCACTACCGCTGCGAAAGCTGTCGATACAGCGAATTTCCGGACGTGGGCGACAGCTCGCGCTGCGGCATAGACCTTCCGCCGAAGCTTTGCCCCGTTTGCGGCAAGCCCCTTCGCAGAGACGGCTATGAGATCCCGTTTGAGACCTTCCTCGGCTTTAAGGGCGACAAAACGCCGGATATCGACCTCAATTTCTCAGGAGAATATCAGCCCGTTGCGCATAAATTCACCGAAACCATGTTCGGCGAGGGGCATGCCTTCCGCGCCGGCACTATCTCGGGCCTTCAGGATAAGACCGCCTACGGCTACGTGCTGCACTACTGCGAGGAGAACGGGCTGAACCTCTCCGAGGCCGAGAAGGTGCGCCTTGCTTCGGGCTGCGTGGGAACGCGCAAAACCACGGGCCAGCACCCCGGCGGCATCGTAATAGTTCCGAAGGAGCTTGAAATTTTCGATTTCTGCCCCGTGCAGCGCCCCGCCGAAAAGGTGGATGCGGAGAGCATCACCACGCATTTCGATTTCCACGCGCTTGACGACAAGCTCGTTAAGCTCGATATCCTCGGCCACGACGACCCGACCGCGCTGCGCATGCTTTTCGATATAACCGGCATCGACCCGAAGACCATCCCGCTGGACGACCCCGAGACGATGGCGATCTTCAAAACGGACGAGCCGCTCGGCGTTTCCTTAAAGGCGCTGGACTGCGATATCGGCAGCCTCGGCATATCGGAGTTCGGAACGGGCTTCGTTCGCGGCATGCTCAAGCAAACGCGCCCCACCACGATGGAGGAGCTCGTTCGCATCGCGGGGCTTTCGCACGGAACGGACGTTTGGCTCGGCAACGCGCAGGAGCTCGTTGAAAACGGCACCGCGAACCTGATGCAGGTCATCTGCACGCGCGACGACATCATGAACTACCTTATCGCGCACGGCGGCGACCCCTCGCTTTCGTTCAAAACGATGGAGAGCGTTCGCAAGGGCAGGGGACTTACCGAGGATATGGAGGCGGCGATGCATCAAAACAACATCCCGCAGTGGTACATCGATTCCTGCAAGAAGATCAAGTATATGTTCCCGCGCGCCCATGCTGCGGCCTACGTTATGATGAGCTTCCGCGTGGCATACTTCAAGGTGCATCATCCGCTCGCGTACTATGCGGTTTACTTCACCGTGCGCGCCGATACCTTCGATATTGAAAAGAGCCTCGGCGGAGCGGAGAAGGTGCTCAAGAATCTGAACGAGCTCAAAGCGCTGGACAGCCTGGACGTTAAGCAGAAGGAGCAGGTCATAATCCTTGAGCTTGTGTACGAGATGAACCTTCGCGGCATAGAGCTTCTGCCGATCGACCTTTATAAATCGAAGGCAACGAAGTTTACCATCGAGGACGGCAAGCTTCGTCCGCCGTTCAATTCGATAGCGGGTCTCGGCGACACGGCGGCGCGCCAGCTCGAGGAGGGCGGAAAGGCGGGCAAATACCTCTCGCGCGAGGAGCTTGTGAAGCGAACGAGGATAAACAACACCCTGCTTGAAAAGCTCGATGCGCTCGGCTGCCTCGGCGATCTTCCCAAGAGCGATCAGGTTTCGCTGCTGGATTGATAAAAAAACACTCATGAACCGCTGTCAAATGCTTGACAATGCGCGAAAATTACTATAATATTAGAGAGTTGACAGCGAATAAGGGTCGGAAAGCCGCTTTTCATAAGCAAGGCTTCGTTCCGATCCCGCAATACTATGGAAAGGTAATAGATTTATGCATCCCAATTTTATCCTCCCCATGTCGGAAAGCACCGGTAACGCCATCGGCGGTTTCTTCAGCCAGTGGGGCTTCATGCTCCTCATGCTCGCCGCGCTCGTTGCAATGCTCGTTTTCACCAGCATGGGCAACAAGAAAAAGCAGAAGCAGTATAAGGATATGCTCGATTCCCTCAAGCCCGGCTCCCGCGTTCGCACCATCGGCGGCATCTATGGCACCGTGACCAGCGTTAAGGACGACGTGGTATTCGTTTCCGTCGGTCCCGACAAGGTCCGCCTTGTTTTCACCCGCCAGGCTATCGCCAGCATCGAGGACGGCCCCATCGAGGCCACTCTCGACGGCGAGATCGTGGATAATTCCAAGAAATAAGCTTTATACGGCTGAAATCAAAAAAACAAAATGAAAAAGAGCGAGGCAATTGCTTCGCTCTTTTTGAACTGTATCATCGCCGTTGAAGCCAGGCTCGGGATCAATTAACATCATAATGCGCCTCTCCGTCGGCGCTCGTCCATTCAAAACCGCCGTCCCCATTTCCTTTCGTGACGAATTGCTTTGCGATAAGTGCGCTCTTTTCGGCATCTCCCGATTTAACGGCGAACACCACGGTTTCATACTTTTTGTATGAATCGGCGCTTATTCTAACGCGATATGTGCCGCCATCGTACTTAGCGGGCGCGGAAACGGATGAAAAAACAGCCGAGTTGAAATAAACGGTGCAGCTCACGCCCTCTTCGCCCGTATAGGTATAGTTGGAAACAAAGCTGATCTCGACTTCGGGATATTTCCCGTTTGTGCTCGATACCGAATTCATAGAAACGCCGCTGACGGTGAGCTCATCGGGAAGCTTTGCTTTTTGCTCAGGCGCATTGGGGCGCAGATACCTTCCCGCGAGGAAGCAGAGCGCGCCTATAAGAACGGCGGCGGCCGCGGTTATGATGCGGCGGATACGGCCGCTCTTTTTCTCGGGAGCGGGGGCGGACTGCGCTATCTGCGGCGCACCCTGCGCGGGAGATTCGGGGTTTTTGCGCCCGGTCAGCTCATCGAGGCTGATATCGAGTATATCCGAAAGCTTGATAAGCTTTTCGGCTTCGGGCATACATTCGCCGTTCTCCCATTTGCTGATGGATTGGCGGCTTACATCGAGCTTCTCCGCAAGCTCGTCCTGAGTTATTCCGAAAAGCTTTCGGCGCTTTGTGAGGATCTCACTAAATTGCATGGTTACACACCTCTTGAATTTATTCCCGAAGCACGCTTCGGCACGATCAATGATACCGCTTTTTCGGGTTGCATTCAATCAACTGCACTTGGAAACTGCGCCCGTTCAGGTTGCGAAAAACGAATTTAAACAAAAATTATCATGCGGATTGTAATTGTTAATGAGGGTGAAGGAAGCTCACTCCCTGTTCGCGTTAAGATACTCTTCCCTCGTTATAACGTTCACGATCGCTCGCTCAAGGGTGCCCATGCGCGTTTCATGCATGGTTTCGCCAACCTTATGGAAGCCGATCTTTTCCTGCACGCGGGCGGACTGCGCGTTGTGCGTGAAATAACCGCAGAAGACCGCATCCGCATCAAGCTCGGTAAAGAGCCAATCGAGCGCGCACCGCACCGCCTCGGGCATCAGCCCCATGCCCCAGTAGGGCTTGGCGAGAACGAAGCCCAGCTCGCGGCAGCGCAGCTCGGCATACTCGGGGAATTCGGCTTCCTTATACTTTTCAATGCCGAGCGAGCCAATGACCTTGCCGCTTTCGGCATATTCAATGGCGAAGGTCTTTTTGCCCGCGATGAACATATCGAGTATTTCCTTTGATTTTTCGATGCTCTCATGCGGTGTCCAGCCCGCCATCTGACCAACGCCGTCCACGCTCGCGTACTCGAAAAAGTCCTCGAGGTCGCTCTCGCGCCACGGGCGCAGGATCAGGCGCTCGGTTCTCAGCTCAACGCCTGTTATGTCTATCGGAATGATCATATTTTACACCTCGTTTTGTATTTTTTCAATGCATTCATCGAGTATCGCTTCCGCATCCGCGCCAACGATATCCAGCCCCTTCGCCATGAAAAGGCGCGTTTTCTCAATGCCGTAAAAGCCGTTTGCAAGCGCTTTAACATAGCCGTAGCCGAATTCCTCTGGGGTGAAGCTGCCGCCCGCAGTTGCGACATAGAAAAGCTCCTTTGCGCGGCAGAGCCCCTGCGGAAAGCCCTCCGGCGTGTAGCGGAAGGTCACGCCGAGCGCGTTCACCAGCTCGAAATACTGCTTGAGCGCGGCGGGAAATGAAAGATCCCAGTACGGCGCGGCGATAACGATGCGCGTGGCTTCGGCGAACTGCCTTGCAAGATCGAATATGGGCGCGGAGAATTCCTCCGCCGCTATAAGCCTGTCGCGCTCGTGAAGGAACGCTTCATCGACCTTGGGAAAGTCGATCTCCTCAAGGCGCAATTCCTCAAAGGGCTCGTTCAGCTTTTCAAGCAGAGCATCCGCAAGAAGCTTCGTTCTCGATTCGCCGCGAACGCAGGCATTTATAAAAAGAAGCATGGCACACCTCGCTTTTTGATACTTCGCTTTGATTATAAACCAAATGAGGCACTTTTTCAACGGGAAACCGCTTTTTTGCGCCCGCCCGCCGCACTGCCGCTCGCTTCGCGATACTTCCGCGCGGCGGTCATACTTAGCCGCCCCTTTTCGGAGCGGCAGTATTCGATACTCGGCTTCTTATTGGGAGCCCCCACGGCGAGTGGAGCCGATCTCCACCCATGCGGGGCGAAAGCCGCAGTTCAGCGCGATATTCCACGAACGGTAGTTTGAAACGCTCGTGCCGTAGAAGGGGATGAAGCCATTGTCCTCAAGCTCGTTTTTCAGCATATTCACAAGCAGACTGCCGAGCCCCTTCGAGCGGTATTCTTCGGCAACGTCCACGCCTATCTGCATCCAGTTCTTCGCATCCTCGGAGCAGCCCGCCGCGCCGATAAGCTCGTCGCCGATATACGCGCAAAGCAGGGTCCTGTCCGGGCGCTCGGGCGCGAATTCCTTTAAGATCGCGTTTTTCAAAAGCGGATGGCCGTAGAAGGGCAGGATATCGGAATCGGAAAACCACTTGAAATCCAAACGATTCGCGTTGTCGAGGCTTACTTGAATGATCTCGTTTACGATCGAGTTCACATCAAAGCTCTCGGATGAGAGGCGCGCCATAAGCGGCAGATCGCTTTTCCCTGAGAGAGCCCCGACTATTTTTTCGTTGACCACTTTCGCCACGCCGCCTTCAAGAAGGTTGTGGGATACTCTGTCCTTAATAGCTTCCGAATCCACCCGCTCGCGTGGAAGAAACATATGATAGCTGTCCGTCAGCGTATGTCCGAATCTGTTCAGCTCCGCTTCGAGCGGATGCAGATTGCTCATCTCAAACAGCCAATAGCCCGCTTTTTCGCGCATGAACTCCGAAAGGAACGGATGCAGGCGCTCGTCCGCGGTTATAACGGCGTTTCCGCCGAGAGTACACATATGAAAAAAGTATTTCTTTTTGGAGTACATTCGCCTGCCGCGCTTGAGCGCGGAAACGGTCAGCACATTCTCCCTCTCCGGGCGCAGAAAATCCTCCGGCGAGCAGTTGTACTCGCGGGCGAGCAGCGCGGTGAGCGCTTCTTGATAATACTCTTTATTATTCAGCATAGATTTTGCCTCTTGCGCGTTTGAGCGCTGCTTTTCTCCCTATCTCTCGGGGCTTCGTATTATATCCGAAACCTCCTGCAGGGATATGAAGGCGCTTTCATCTATTTTATGAACTATCTGCTTGAGCTTATTTATCTGAAAATGGTTTATAACGAAATAGATGATCTCCTTGCTCTCGCCCGAGTAGCCGCCAACGGCGTTTACGATCGTGCCGTTCGAGCCGAATGCTTTTGAAATTTCCTTCGTTATCTCGCCGGCCTTGGTGGTAACTATCATAGCGCATTTGGAGCGGTTGAAGCCCTCCACTATGAAATTGACCGTGTGCGAGCCAACGTAATATGTAACTATCGAGTATAGCGGCAATATCCAGCTTTTGAGCACTATGCCGCAGATGACGTAAAGAGTCGTGTTGAATATCATCACGAACGCGCCGAGCGAGAGCCCGAGCTTCTTTGCGAAAAGCACCGAGAGCACGTCTATTCCGTCTATCGCGCCGCCGAAGCGGATCGTGAGCCCGCTGCCGATGCCCGAGATAACGCCGCCGAACACCGCGCAAAGAAGCAGGTCGGAGCCCGCAAGCGGCGATATCACCGAAACATCTATCGGAAGAACGTCCATTATAAGATACGCCATAAACGAATAAACGCCGATCGTGAACGCGGAATAGACCGTGAACGCGAAGCCCTGCTTTTTGAAGCCGAGGATGAATATGGGCAAATTGAGAATGAGAAGGAAGAGGGGGAGCGTTAAAAATGCGGGCGTGACCTGATCAAGAAACATCGAAAGGCCCGATATGCCGCTGTCGTACAGCCGAACGGGGAAGAGAAACACGGTAACGCCGAAGGCGTTTATTATGCCCGCCGCAAGCAGCGCAGCAAAGCTGAGGGGCTTCAGCTCCCTCAGAGCGCGGCGAAGCTTTTCGGCTGCTCGCCTTTTCTTTTTAAGCTGCTTTTTCGCTGTTTTTGCCTTTTTAACCGAAGTCATATCGAATCACCCCAAGCATCGAAGTTCAAACCACCGGCCACTAACCACTAACCCCTGACCACTAAACCCTGTATCTGAATATCTCTTCATCGAGCCTGTCGGTATCGAAAAGCGTGAGAAGCTCGTCCACGGAGCAGACTATGCGCTCCACCGAGGAATGATGATAGAAAACGCAGGTGTTTTCATCGCTCTTAAACTCCATGCCGGTTTCGCTCCAGATGATAATGCGCTTGTTTGAACGGGTCGCTATCGCGTTGCCGAGCTCGGTATGAGTGCCGTTGCCGCCGGGAAGCAGCACCACCACCAGCTCCGCATCGCGCACCGCCCGCGCCTCGTTGAAGGCGACCTCGCTCATGCGTGCATGCCCCTCGCGCCGAACGTCGCCGTGCGCCGTCCAGTCGTAGGTCAGCTCGTGGTTGTGGTCGATAAGAACGTTTGCAAGGCGGATCGCGAGCGCCACGCCGTGCAGTCCTGTTGCGATGTAGAATCTCATTTTATCCTCCTTGCTTATTGCTCCTTGTTTTCTGCCTGCCGGCAACCGTAAATTACGAAATTCCGCAGGAATTTCCACCTCAACTATTCACTATTCACTATTCATTATCGCCGTCCGGTCCGAGCTTGCCCTCCGCCCAGTGCTTGCGGCAGAGGCCGACGTATTTATCGTCCGCCCCGAGAACGACCTGATCGCCCACCTTGGTTATGCCGCCCTTGCCGTCGAGCCTTGCGTTCATGATGGCTTTTTTACCGCACCAGCAGATGGTCTTGATCTCCTCGATCGTGTCCGCAAACGCCATAAGGCAGCGGCTGCCCTCGAAGAAATTGCCCTGGAAATCCGCGCGAAGCCCGTAGCAGATGACCGGCACGTTGTGGTTGTCCACCGCGTCGATAAGCATTTCGACCTCTTCTTTTTTAAGGAACTGCGCCTCGTCCACGATCAGGCAGTCGAATTTATGCGCGTACACCTCCTCCCACGGTATCTCGTGGAAGAGCACGCATTCATCGGTGAGCCCGCAGCGGGACTTAACGGTATGCACGCCGTCGCGCGTGTCCACGGCGGGCTTGATAAGCAGCGCAGACTGACCGCGCTCGTGATAATTGTATTTTACCATGATCGCCTGCGCGGTCTTGGATGAACTCATCGCGCCGTAGCGAAAATAAAGCTTTGCCATAATGCCTCCGAAATAAGGTCAAGCATACCTTTTATATGTTCAATCATAGCATAAATGCCGAAAAACAGCAAGTGGCGGCGCGCGCAAACTCGGGTTTTTACGCGAAGCTTTGCCGCATCGCCGCAGACCACGCCGCAGACCCTGCCGCAGCCGGGTCGGGGTTCGGTCAAGCTCGGCCGCAGCTTTGCGTAAGCTCATCCCCGATAAGCCGTTCGATGGCGGAGCGGAGCAGCTCGAGGAAGCGCTCGGCGCTCTTTTTTTCGTAGCGGCGCTCGTTATAGGTAAGAAGCAGCGAGTTTTCTCCCCGCTCGTCCTCAAGAAGCTGAAGATTCATCAGCGAGCTTGCCGCGGCCTTGTTTAGGATGCTCACGGGCTCGGACGGGATGCCCTCGATGCCGATGATGTTGCGCATCTTGCCCTGATTGCGAACGCGAAACGAATCGTTGTTGGAGAGCGAGGTGGTTTTGATGACGTACGGATCGGCAAGATCGCGGATGCCGTCGCGCACCTGCGAACGCACCTCGTTTATCAGCTCGTCGAGCGTGCGGATCACCGCAAAGCGCACCGCGACGGGCAGCTCGGATATCGCAGGCACGACCGCGTTTTGGTACTCGTCCCGCTCCCGGCCATGGTAGAGCCAGGAGACCATGATATCGTCCCTGCGCTCGTATTCGTGCAGCGCAAGAAGCGAAGCGGCAACAGCGAGCGAGTTCAGCGTCAGCCTGCGCTCAATAAGACGCTCGGCGAGCGCGTCCTTTCCGATGGGGAAGGGGGCCGAGAGCGAAGCGGTTCGGCTGGCGGTGCCGGGATGATCTGGGGTCACGTTGCGCGTCCAATCCACGCTGCCGTATTTCGCTTGATTTCGCTCATGCGCACGCGCGGCGTCCGCGTCCGAAAGGCGCTTGTTCGCATCGGCGAGGAACAGATACGAGCAGTCGCGCGGGAGCTCCCTGCCGTGGTAGGCGTCGGAAAAATTCCTCATTATGACCGAAATGCTCATGCCGTCGCTGAAGATATGGTTGAAGTCCATGAAGATATAGTAGTTGAGCTCGGTCTCAAACACGCGGAAGCGGTACAGCGGCGCGCCGATCGGCTTGAAAGGCACGATCAGATCGTCCTTGATCGAGTCAAGCTCGGCTTCGCTCAGCCTTTCGATGCTCAGCTCGAGGGGCATGGCGGGATCGCAGTGCATCACGAACATCGCCTCGTCGTCACAGCGCAGGGTCGATTTGAGCGCGGGGTGGTTCCCTGCAAGCCTTTTGAAAGCGTCGATCAGCCTTTGCTCGTCCACCGCCTCCTTGGGGCAGCGCCAGAAAAGCGGCATGTTCAAAAAGGTCGAGCGCGGATCGGTGAGCTGCAGGTCCAGCAGATGATACTGGATCGGTATGAGCGGCTGATCGTGCTCCCGCGCCTTTATATCGCGCTTTTCCGCAGAGTCGGCATCCGCGCTGCGCGCCTGCTCGAGCGCCTCGGCAAGCCTTCTTGCGGTGCTGAACTTGTAGAGCATTGCGGCGTTCAGCGCGGGCTCGTTCAGCTCGGCTATGAGCGCGATGGCGCGAAGCGAATCGCCGCCGAGCTCGAAGAAATCGTCGTTCACGCTGAGCCTTTCCGCTTCGAGCACCTTCTCAAAGCCCGCAAGCAGCTTTTCTTCAAGCTCGGTCTCGGGCGGCGCGTACTCGGTTCTGAAAAGGTCGATATCCGGCACGGGCAGGCTCTTTTTATCGAGCTTGCCGTTGGGGAGCAGCGGTATCGAATCGAGCTTCACGAAATGCGATGGCAGCATATAGCTCGTAAGCTGCTTTGAAAGCGCCTCGCGTGCGCTGCGGGCGTCGAGCCGCACTTCGTCGGTATAATACAGCACCACGAAGGAGCGCTCCTCGGTAACGAAGCCCTTCGCGGCCGCCCACGAGAGCCCGAGCACGCGCTTTGCGGCGCTTGCGATCTCCTCGGGCTCGATGCGGTTGCCGTTTATCTTTATCATGTCATCGTTTCTGCCGAGCAGAACGACGTTGCCGTCCGGCAGACGCTTGGCAAGATCGCCCGTGTGGAAGAGCCCGCCGCGCCAGCTCTGAGCGGTTCTTTCGGGAAGCCCCACGTAGCCGCGCACGAACTCGTTTTTGAAGGCGATCTCGCCGATCTCGCCGTCCGCAACGGGCAGGTCCGCTTCATCGAGCAAGAGCACCTCCTCGCCGCAGCGGTTGATGCCAACGGGCGTTACGTCGTAGGCGCGGTCGATGCGGAAGCCGAGCATCACGCGGCCGGCCTCGCTCATGTTGTAGAAATTATAGAGCCTGATGGAATCGTGGGAGATGTTCACGCAGGGCTCGCCGCCGATTATCATCCACTGCATCTGCGAATTGAACCGCTTCAGCGTGCGGAAGAGGGAGGGCGTCATGAAGGCGGCCGAAACGCCGTGCGCTTCGTAAAGCGCGATCAGCTTCTCGGGGTTTCGAACCGAATCGGGATCCGCTATCAGCACGCCCGCGCCGCGCGCAAAGGCGTTGAGCTGAAAATCGTATGCCGCCACGAAGCTCAGCGGGGAGCTGAAAGCGAATACGTCGCTCGAGCGGAAGAGGTATTCGCCGTCGAAGCGCATGGCGTGGATGATCTGATCGAGGTTGCCGAATTCGTGGATAACGCCCTTCGGGTTGCCCGTGCTCCCCGAGGTGTACACGATATAGGCGGCGTCGTGCGCGCCTGCATCCTCAAAGCCGAAAAGCGGCTCTAAGGCGCGTATCTCCTCAAGCGCATTTGCGTCGATCACCGCCTTCACGGCGCTGTCCGCAAGCTGGTAGCGCACTCGCTCGGGTGCCATGGAGGCTTCGCAAACTATGCAGGCGCTTGCGTTTTTGAAAACGCCGAGCATGGCGGCGGGTATCATGCAGCCCCTTTCGAGCAGTATCATAACGCGGTCCTCGCGCCCGATGCCGCGCTTTTTGAGCCAGGCGCGGGTGCGCGCGCTGAATTCGTCCAGCTCGGCGTAGCTCAGTTTCGAGCCGTCCCCGCTGTACGCAAGCGCGGTCTTTTCGGGGTGCTCGTTGAAAACGGCTTGCAGTCTTTCGAAAAATTCGATCAAAGCGGCTTCCTCCCTTCAAACGGCGGGCGTTCCGATAAGGTTTTTGCATTCGCCGGTTTCGAGGAATTCGCGGATGTTCTCCATCGTGGTGATGCAGATATTCTCGAGCGATTCCTCGGTGAAATAGGCCTGATGCGAGGTGATGATAACGTTTGGGAAGCCGAGCAGGATCTGAAGCACGCGGTCCTCGAGGATGTCGTTGGTGTAGTCCACGGTGAAGGTGCCGCCCTCGTTTTCGTAAACGTCAAGCGCCGCGCCTCGGATGCGCCGCGAAACGAGCCCGCGTATCAGCGCTTCGGAATCCACGAGCCCGCCGCGCGCGGTGTTGATGAGCAGCGCTCCCTGCTTCATCCTCGCGATCGAAGCGTCGTTTATCATATGCCTGTTCGCCTCGGTGAGCGGGCAGTGAAGCTGTATAACGTCGCTCCGCTCGAAAAGCTCGTCCAAGGAGCAGTATTCAACGCCGGGCGTGCCGCGCGGATGCGGAGTGTTCACAAGCACCTTCATTCCGATGCCCTTGCAGATGCTCACGGCGCAGCTGCCGATCCTGCCCTCGCCTACGATGCCGCAGGTTTTGCCGTGCAGCTCGAAGCCCGCGAGGTTGTTTATGGAGAAATCGTGCGATCTGGTGCGGTTATACGCCTTATGTGTGCTGCGGATCAGCGTAAACATAAGCGCGGCGGCAAATTCCGCCACGGAGTATGGCGAATAATCCGGCACCCGAACCACGCTCAGGCGACCGCGCGCATGAGCGATATCCACGTTGTTGTAACCGTCGGAGCGCATGGCAAGCAGCTTAACGCCGCATTCCACGAGCTCGTCGATGACGGGCGCAGTGATGATGTCCATCGGGCATGCGACCACCGCGTCGCAGCCGTAGGCGAAAACGGCGGTGCGTTCATCGAGCCGATGCTCGAGAAACTTCATGTTGAACTGCTTGCTGAAGCGCTCGAAGCGCACGACGTCGTATTCCTTGACGCTGTATAGAATGATCTTCGGTTTGGCGTTGCTGTCCATAGGCTGAACTCCTTTGCAGTGCGCGATATAAACGCCGGGCGCACGCGGCGATTTCCTATATTATACAGCATTGGAGGCGGTGTTTCAATCGGAAACGACGGTCGGATTGAATTTGGGATGAGTTGTGGTATAATGTGAAGGGGGGGGTAAACAGACGGAGCGTTTCGTTACGGGCTTCGATTCCCATACGATTTTACTTCCATTTCTTTTTTGGGGATTTTATCCCCAAAAAAGAAATGGAGCGGGTGATGGGAATCGAACCCACATGATCGGCTTGGGAAGCCGACGCTCTGCCACTGAGCTACACCCGCTTATTCAGCTCTAAGAGTATAACTCATTCGGGGCGATTTGTCAATATCATGAGGAAAGGAAGCCTGCGCAAAGAACCGCGAAAGGCTGTGAAACAAAAGCCGTGAACACGAAAAAGAGGGCTTTATGGCAAACCTACGAAAGGGAGAACCGTCCGCTCGATGAGAGCCGGGGCATTTCCCTGCATTTTGAAAAGGGGGTCGATCCCGATGTGAAGGCGCTTTTCATGTCGTTTGCGCGCTGGCTGCGGAAGACCTTCGTTTTTCCGGTGCATCTGAACGTGTATCTGCTCGAGCGCGAAACGGTGCTTCTTCGCAGCGGGCGCGAAGCCTACGGCAGCTTCATTTGGTTCGAAAACAGGCCGCCGCGCATACGCATCCCCGTGCGCATCGGCTGCGCAGGCGACTTTGCGCACGAAAAATACGCGCTCATGGAGGAGGCGCTCGGCTCATTCGTTCACGAGCTCACGCATTATTTTCAGTGGCTTGAATACGATGATCAAAGCGATGCGGCGAGCGAAGGCCAGGCAAATTACTATCGCTTCAGGCTTATCGACAGGTACTACGCCGAAACCGGCGTCGAGCCCGTGCGCGGCGAATGACGGCGACCTGAGGCAGGACCGAAAATGCAGAAAACAGCGAAAAAGGATCCCCGCACCGAACAGGAAGCGGGGATCCTTGAGCTTATTCTGTTGCCGATCCTTCTTAATTTTCGATCTCCCGATCAAAAGAAGAACTTACAGATCATAATACTGCTCGAACTCGGCGGGATGCGGGATCTTGTTGATGCGGGCCGCTTCCTTGCGCTTGCGGTCGATCCAGATCTTGATCAGCCTCTCGGGGAACACGCCGCCGCGGGTGAGGTACTCATGATCCGCCTCGAGCGCATCGAGCGCCTCGTCGAGGGTGGTGGGCAGGCTGTCGATCTTCTTCTTTTCCTCCTCGGGAAGATCGAAGAGGTTGAAGTCGTAGGGACCCCAGCCGCAGGTGGAGGGATCGATCTCGTTGATGATGCCGTCGATACCCGCCATCAGGATCGCCGCGTAGGCGTAGTAGGGGTTGCAGGTCGCATCGGGGTTGCGAAGCTCAAAGCGCTTTGATGCGGGGGACTTCGCATAAGCGGGGATGCGGATGACCGCGGAACGGTTCGCCATCGCGTAGCCGATCGTCACGGGAGCCTCAAAGCCCGGAACGAGGCGCTTGAAGCTGTTCGTGGAGGGATTGGTGATGCCGCAGAGGGACTTTGCGTGCCTCAAAAGACCGCCCATGAAGTTGTGGGCAAGCTTACTGAGCTGCGCATAGCCGGCTTCATCGTAGAACAGGGGCTTGCCGTCCTTCTTGAGGAGCATATGAACGTGCATGCCGTTGCCGGCCTCGCCGTAGATGGGCTTGGGCATGAAGGTCGCGGTGCAGCCCTCGGCGAATGCAACATTGTGGATGAGGTGCTTGGTGACCATGGTGTTGTCCGCCATAGTCACGATATCGCCGAGCTCGACCTCGATCTCGACCTGGCCGGGGCCGCCGACCTCGTGGTGATGATACTTGACCTTAACGCCCCATTCCTCCATAAGAAGGCAGATCCTGCTGCGAAGGTCGTAGTACCTGTCCTGCGGAAGCTCGATATGATAGCCGCCGTGGTGACGGTTCTGGAAGCCGTCGCCGCACTGATCGGTGTTCCACTCGGCCTCCTCGGTGTCGATCTCGAGGGAGAGGCGGTTGGGGGTGGTGCGGAAACGAACGTCGTCGAATACGTTGAACTCGAACTCGGGCCCGATGATCATCTCGTCGGCGATGCCGCTCTCGCGCATGAACTCGACCGCGCGCTTGACAACGTTGCGCGGATACTGATCGAAGGGACGGTTCTCGGGACGGGCGATGATCATCGCGTCGCCGCTCATGGTGAGCGTCGGGGTCTCCGCGAAGGGATCCACAGCGGCGGTGGCGAGATCGGGGATGAAGACCATGTCGCTGTTCTCAACGGGCGCGAAGCCGTAGTTGGAGCCGTCGAAGCCGATGCCGAACTCCATCGTTTCCTCGGTGAAGCGCTCGGCGGGGATGGTGATGTGGCGCCACCTGCCGTCGATATCGACCATCTTGAAATCGACCATCTTGATCTCGTTCTCCTGGATGAACTTCTTTGCCTGCTCGATGTTGCTGAAAGAAAGCATAAGGAACCTCCGAATGATTATGTTTTTATTTGTTTTTCCCGCCGTATGAGGCAGTTTCCAACACATTCATTTTTACATATTAACCGAAGGAAGTCAAGCCAAAAAAGCTATATATTTATTTATAGATTTTTCATGCGGCATGCGCGGCGGCGACCGAAGCACGCATAAAAAGCGCAAAAAGGAACGGACCCGCCGTGAAGCGGATCCGTGCGATGTTATTCGAATAAAGGCGATCAAGCGTCCTTCTCGAGGAACTTGTAGATGATCGCTGCGAGCGCTGCGCCAACGAGGGGAGCAACGATGAAGATCCAAAGGCTGCCCATGGGAGCGCTGTTGCCTTTGATAAGAGCAACCAGAGCGGGACCGAAGCTGCGGGCGGGGTTGACGGAGGTGCCGGTGAGACCGATGCCGAAGATATGCACGAAGGTGAGGGTCAGACCGATGATGAGACCGCCGAAGCTGCCGTGGCTCTGCTTCTTGGAGGTGACGCCGAGGATGGTGATAACGAAGATGAAGGTGAGGATGACTTCAACGAGAAGCGCAGCGATGATCTTGCCGTCGCCATTAAGCGCTACAAAGCCGTTGGAGCCCATGCCGCCGGTCAGATCCCGAACATGGCCGAAATGGAAGATGACCGCGAGAGCGCCGGAGCCCGCGAAAGCGCCGAGGCACTGGGAGATGACGTAGGCGATGAAGTCCTTAACGCTCATGCCGCCGCTGATCAGAACGCCGAGCGAGACGGCGGGGTTGATGTGGCAGCCGGAGATGTTGCCGATGCAGTATGCCATGGCAACGATGGTGAGACCGAACGCAAGCGCGGTGAGGATGTAGCCGCCGCCATGAACGGCGCTGCAGCCAACGAGCATTGCGGTGCCGCAGCCCATGAATACGAGCACGGCGGTGCCGATGAACTCGGCAAAGTACTTCTTGAATGAGTTCATTTGTGATACCTCCATTGTTTATTGACGGTGAAGAAGTAATAAGCACCGTCCAATTCGCATATTATAACATATTGTGTACGAATTCGCAACCGTTTTGACAAAACCATTGAGAAACGCTTAAAAGGCGAAAAATGCGAAAAGAACATGGTGAACTGCGAAAAACGCTGTAAAACAAAGCTTATCGGCGCCGAAGACGCACGAAAAAGAGCGTCCTCCGTGCGGGCGGGCAGGCGCGGACGCGTGGCGGAGCGGCCTTTGATTATTTCTGAATGAGATAGATCACGCAAAGCGTGAGCAGCACCGTAAGGCACACGCTCACCCACTGCGGGGCGATAAAAAGGAGCCCGACGAAGGCGGCGAGGCATAATACGGCGGCGAGCAGGCGCAGCGCGGCTGCGGAAAGCCTGCGCCTTCTCAGATGCGCCCTTCTTGAACAGGGTCTGAAATAAAAAACCATCATTTTACCTCCGTTGCGGCCGCCGACGGGAGCATGGCGGATGCGCCCGAAGAGCAGTTTCGCGCGATCGAACGCGCCGGCCGTATCCTCTATGCCGAATCCTATGCGGGTCCCGTGCGGTTTATGCGAAATTTGTGCGAATTCGCGCGAAATTGTGCTGTTTTGATGGAATTTGTATAGAAATGTCCGTCTGCGATGAATATTGCGATCAATTGTAAAAAGAGGTTGATTTTACCGGAAAAAGATTGTAGAATTATAATAGAAACCGCCCGCATAAGCCCTCAGCCGCCATGCGCGCCGGGCTGCGCGGCCCGGAGGCTAAAACCGGCGAATAAACGAAGCGGCCTCAAAAGGCCGGATACCGAGCGAAACCGGAGTTAAGGCCGAGCTAAGACCGAACAAAACCTGAGCTAAGACCGAACAGAGCCGGAGTTAAGACCGAACAGAGCCGGAGTTAAGGCCGAACAGAGCCGGAGTTAAGGCCGAACAGAGCCGGAGTTAAGGCCGAACAGAGCCGGAGTTAAGACCGAGATAGACCAATGTACATCGTAGGAAACGGAAAACTGATCACCTTCGATCCGGCAGGGGTCGACAGCGACTGCGGAGCGGTCGCGGTGGACGGCGCGCGCATAGCGGCCGTCGGAGAGCTTGATAGGATACGAGCCG
>JAFWVQ010000047.1 GCA_017523925.1 Clostridia bacterium | reverse complement strand
ACTATTCATTATTCACTAATTCCCCCCACGGTATCCTATCAGCTCCACTCCCGCATCCGCCTTGATATCGAGCATGGGGCAGAGCGTGCAGTCCACGGAGGAAAGGCTGTTTTCGCGGCAGTCCGCGTGCTGAAGCCGGGTGCAGCCCGTGATGCCGAGCTCTGCAAGCCTGTTGCCGGCGCAGATCAGATCGGTGAGCATCGGGCAGTGGGAAGCGTTTATCGAATCGAGCCGCGTTTCGGTGCAGCAAAGGGTTTCGAGCACGGGGAAGCGCGAAACGTCAAGCTTTCCGACCAGATTTACTCCGTCCAAGCTTATGGAGTGAATATGCCGCTCGCCCGCATATACGAGCCAGTGAATGGCGTAGGGACCCCAGGTCTCGGGCCTGCCGGAAGCGTACTCCGCGCTTAGCTTCGAGCCGTTCGTCCTGCCCTCGGCATCAACGGTATCGAGGAATTCACGCATCATGGCGAGCTCGCGCTCGTTGTAGCGGCGCAAGTGCTCGATATCGCCGGGCTCGGCGCTGCGCTCGGGCAGATCGATCGGCTCTATGCGGTAGCAGACATCGGTATCGAAGAAATGCTTGAGCGTATGCTCGGGCGAATAGATGATATTCGAGATCACGAGCTCGCCCTCGGCGGGCATTTCGTATTCTATCTTCAAAATGCCGTCGGTAAGGTAATGCAGGCTTGCAAGCGCGTTGTAGCCGACGCAGTATTTTTTCGCGGTCGCGGGATGGATCTGCCGCATCTCGAGTATATTCTGCCTATGCAGCGCGGCAACGGGATCGATCCTTTCAACGGCCTCTATGGGTTCTCCGATATTCAGTCCTTCGAACGCGCTGTACGGCTGAAGCCTGCCGATAACGAGCGGAAAGCCCTTTTGAACGGGTTTTGCGTCATTGCTGCGGTCGATGAAAACGTATTCGCGGTAGCCGCGCTCGGAATCGAAGATAAGATACTCCTCGCCGCTCGAAGCTTTTCTGAGCGCATCCGTCGGAAAAGTGAACAGCAGGTCGTTTATGCCCGTTCGTATATCGGAGCCGCGTTTTGCACAGCCGTCCCTGCCGAGCGGAGCGAAATTATTGGCGAGCAGCAGCTCATAATCGGAATAGACCGGAACGGAGAGCTTCTCATACTTTGGCGCGTGAGGATCTTCGGTCGGAGCAAGGGGCGGAGCGCCCGTGGGAGCGGTCGTCGGCGCATCGCTCGGCGCAATCGTCGGAGCTGCGGCCTGCTTTTCGCCGTCACCCGCCGCTTCCCTCGGCCTGCTTGCACCGGTGAAGGTGCAGCCAACCGCTATCGCGGCGGCGGCAAGCACCGCGATGAGCATGGGGCCCGACATTCGCGGCCTTTTTGCGATAAGTGCTATGCGCTCCCTTAGCCCGCACTTCGATGCTGTCATCGTGGTTGCGGCAAAAAGAAGCCCCGAGGGTCTGCGGCAGGTCAAGCTTATGAGCGTTTTGCCGTATTCGGCGCGCTCCGCTTCGCCGATCCGCGCTATCGCCGCCTCGTCGCAGGCCAGCTCCTGATCGCGCCGTGAGAGGATCGCGGCGAGCCAAACGAGCGGATCATACCAATGCACCGCAACGCAAAGCGCACGAAGCGCGGAGAAGATATTATCGAAATGCCTCGCGTGGGCGCATTCATGCGCGATAACGTGGCGAAGCCCGACTTCGTCCGACGCCGCTTCGCTCGTTACGTAGATCGCGGGTCGAAAAAGCCCGAAGAGGCAGGGCGTTTCGAGCGCATCGGAAACATAGACGGGCAGCTCGCAGCCGACGTTTTCAAGCCTTCTGCGGCTTTTTTTGAGCCTTATTGCCATGCGGATATTGCACGCGGCGAACGAAGCAAGCACCGCCGCTGCGCCCGCGAGCCAAACCGCCGCAAGCGCCTTTTTAAGATCAAACAGAGCGGAAGCGCCGTTATCGCCGATACTGCCGATGCCGCCGATATTGCCGATGCCGCCGGTACTGCCGTTATTGCCGCCGATATTGCCGATATTGCCGCCGATTCCGCCGTTATCGCCGCCGATGATGCCCGGAGTGACGGGAATGGGGCTTGCTGTTTCATCGGGAAAGGCAGCGCTCCCGCTCTGCGGCTTCGGGGTGCTCACGGCCGGTGCGGCGGGCTTTTCAATCTCCGTTTTCGCGCTTTCAAGCATGCGCGGCTCGGCGGGAACGGCGTTCATAACGCTGATCGGGCTTGAACCGAAGCTAATCGGAACGAGCAGGCGAACGAGCACCAGCGCCCAGAGCGCGTATTGAAGGCGCAGGCTTATCCTGCCGCGAAGCAGATAGCGCAGCGCAGTTACGATCAGGATGAGCGCGCATGAGGTGACGATCCATTCAAGCATCCTCCTCGCCCCCCTTCCCGCTCCGCGCCTCAAGCTTCGAAAGCAGCGCATACATTTCATCTATTTCGCTTTGAGAAAGTCTCTGTTTGCGCGTGAAGGCGCTGAGCATGAGGCTCATGCTGCCGTGATACACTCGGCCAAGCAGGTTTTCGGTTTCGTTTATAGCGGCCTCATCGCGGCTGATAAGCGGAATAAACGCCTTTTTGCCCTCGCCCTCCGCCTCGCCCACGGCGGATTTCGCCGTCATGCGGCGCAGAAGCGTCAGCGTCGTGCTGCGGCTCCAGCCCCGCGCCTTTTCCATATTCTCGCAGACCTCGCGGCCCGAAATGGGCGCGCGCTGCCAAAGGCACTCCATTACCTGCCATTCGGCCTCTGTAAGCGTAAGTCGTTCCTTTTCCATAGCGCTCGCTCCTTTATCGATCTTCTTCGGGTATCTTTCATCGGGGATGGGTTCTTGCTCTTGCAGCGGCAGAGGCCGCGCGGATCAAGCTTTTGTTTACACTATTTACAACTGTAAACATAGTATAGCAAGCCTGTTTACAATTGTCAACAGGCTTTAGGAGAAAATTTTATACTATTTTCGGCGCGAAGCGGTTTTTCCATGATTTATAAATAAAACCGCCCCGGGCAGAGAACTGTCGGGGGCGGGTGAGTTGAGCTCCGGCAATGATCGAAGAAATTCCGCAGGAATTTCATCCTCAACTATTCACTATTCATTATTCTCTATTCACTATTTAATCGGGTAGTTGCCAATCTATCGGCGATTGCCCGCTTTTTTCAAGTATCTCGTTGCATTTTGAAAAATGCTTGCAGCCGAAAAAGCCGTTGTACGCCGAGAGCGGGCTCGGGTGAACGGTCTCGAGCTTAACGTGGATCGGGTTCGTTATGACCCTCGCCTTCTGCCTTGCGTTCGCGCCCCAAAGCAGGAAAACGACGGGCGTCTTTTTATTGTTCAGCTCGGCGATAACGCGGTCGGTGAACCTTTCCCAGCCGCAGCCCTTGTGGGAATTCGCCTGATGTGCGCGAACGGTCAAAACCGCGTTCAGCATCAGCACGCCCTGCTCCGCCCAATGCGTCAGCTCGCCGTGCATCGGGGGAACGAAGCCCACGTCCGAAGCAAGCTCCTTATAGATATTCTTGAGGGACGGCGGCGGCTCGATGCCGCGCAGCACCGAGAAGCAGAGCCCGTGCGCCTGATGTTCGCCGTGGTAGGGGTCCTGCCCGAGGATGACCGCCTTCGTATCCTCAAACGAGGTGAACTTGAGCGCATTGAATATGTCGTTCATATTCGGATAGATCGTGCGCGTGCGGTATTCGTTCACAAGGAAGCGGCGAAGCTCCTTATAGTATTCCTTTTCGAATTCATCCGCAAGGATGGCGTCCCAATCGTTGCCGAGGTTGACCATGCGTTTATCCTCTCTTTTATCGAGCTTAATTAGGTTAAAAGATACATCAAGAAGCGCACGCTTGTCAAGAAAAAATGAAAAATCCTTTTTTTATTTGACTTAACGGCTTTACTATGCTATAATTAGTCAGTTAAAATCTTTTTCGGAGGATACCAAAATGAAACACATCGTTACTCTTAACGAAAAGACCCTTTGCGAAAGCGCGAAGAACGGCGGCTGCGGCGAATGCCAGACCTCCTGCCAGAGCGCCTGCAAGACCAGCTGCGGCATTGCGAACCAGCAGTGCGAGAACGCCGAGAAGGCGGAGTAAAAGCAAGGATTTGCCGCCTTCGGGCGGCATTTTTTACTAATGAAGCCGCTTTGCTAATGAAGAAATTTAGGATGAAACGCTAAGGGCGTTTCAAATAATGATTTAATAAATGATACATCGATATAAACTCGGCGGAATGAATATGGTCATCGACACCTGCTCGGGAAGCGTTCACGCGGTGGACGAACTTGCGTATGAGCTGATCGGCGGGTTCGAGGAAAAAACGCGGGAGGAGCTGGCTGAGGAGCTCTCCGCGCGCTTCGGCGTATCCGAAAACGAAGTTGAGGAATGTTATAACGATATTGCGGAGCTCAAAGCGGCGGGCAAGCTCTTCGCGCCCGACGATTTCGAGCCGATGGCGGGCGAACTCAAGGCGCGAACGGCGGGCGTAGTGAAGGCGCTTTGCCTGCACGTGGCGCATACCTGCAACCTGAATTGCTCCTACTGCTTCGCCTCTCAGGGCAAATATAGCGGCGAACGCGCGCTGATGAGCTTCGAGGTCGGAAAACGGGCGCTCGATTTCCTCATCGAAAACTCGGGCACGAGGCATAATCTCGAGGTCGATTTCTTCGGCGGCGAACCGCTGATGAATTTTGACGTTGTAAAGCGGCTGACCGAGTACGCGCGAAGCATCGAGAAGCAGCACAACAAGAATTTCCGCTTCACGCTCACCACGAACGGCGTTTTGATCGACGACGACGTTATCGACTTTGCAAACCGCGAGATGAGCAACGTGGTTCTGAGCCTTGACGGGCGCAAGGAGGTGCATGACCGCTTCCGCGTGGACTATGCGGGCAACGGCAGCTTCGATAAAATAGTGCCGAAATTCCAAAAGCTCGTTAGATCGCGCGGCGGCAAGGGTTACTATATGCGCGGCACGTTCACCCACCACAACCCCGATTTTTTGGAGGACGTAAAGGCGATGCTCGACCTTGGCTTCACCGAGCTTTCGATGGAGCCCGTGGTCTGCGCCGAGGACGATCCGAGCGCGCTGACGAAAGACGATATCGAGCTGGTCATGCGCCAGTATGAGGAGCTTGCGGAGCTGATGAAAGCCTGCCGCGCCGAAGGAAAACCGTTTACATTCTATCATTATATGATCGACCTCACCGGCGGCCCCTGCATCTATAAGCGCATCTCGGGCTGCGGCAGCGGCACGGAGTATATGGCCGTTACCCCCTGGGGCGATCTCTACCCCTGCCACCAGTTCGTGGGCGACGAAAGCTACCGCCTCGGCAGTGTTTTCGAGGGCGTAACGAATACCGCCGTGCGCGACGAATTCGCCTCATGCAACGTGTACGCGCGCGAGGACTGCCGCGACTGCTGGGCGAAGCTGTACTGCTCCGGCGGCTGCGCGGCGAACGCCTACCACGCCACGGGCAGCATACGCGGCGTGTATAAGCCGGGCTGCGAGCTGTTCAAAAAGCGCATGGAGTGCGCGATAATGCTTGAAGCCTCAAGGCTTTTGGAGAATATGGAATGAGCAAAACGCCCATCTGCGATTTTGTGGATAACTACGCGAAAAGCGGCACCGTGCGGGCGCATATGCCCGGGCACAAGGGGGCCGCTTTTTTGGGCTGCGAGGCGCGGGATATAACCGAGATAAGCGGCGCGGACGAATTATACGGCGCAAGCGGCATCATCAAAAAAAGCGAGCGCATCGCCGCCGATATCTTCGGAACGGGCGATACCTTCTATTCCGCCGAGGGCTCGTCTTTATGCATCCGCGCAATGCTTTTTCTTGCCCAAATGCATGCGAAGGAGCGCGGAAGCGGGTCGAAAACCGTGCTTGCGGGCAGAAACGCGCATAAAACGCTGATCTCCGCCGCCGCGCTGCTCGATCTTGATATAGATTGGCTCTATCAAAGTGAAAATGAGGAAAACGGCGCGGAAAACGGGCTGCTCGGCTGCACCGTGGATGAGAAGACGCTCGAAGCCGCGCTTTCAAGCTGCGGTGAAAAGGGCGAAAAGCCGATCGCGGTCTATATCACCTCGCCCGATTATCTCGGAAACATCGCGGATATCGCCGCGCTTGCAAGGGTCTGCAAGGTTCACGGCGTTCCGCTTATGGTGGACAACGCCCATGGCGCGTATCTGCGCTTTTTGAAGCCCTGCCTGCACCCCATGGCGCTCGGCGCCGATATCTGCTGCGACAGCGCTCATAAGACCCTGCCCTGCCTTACCGGGGCGGCGTATCTTCATATAAATGCCGAAGCTCCAAAGCTCTTTTCCGCGATGGCGGAGAAGGCGCTTTCGCTCTTTGCTTCCACAAGCCCGTCGTATCTGATCATGCAGTCGCTGGATGCCTTCAACGAAATCTGCGGCGCAGGCTACGAAAAAAAGCTTGAAAAAACGGCTCAGCGCATCGAAAAGCTCAAACAAAGGCTTGAAAGCTTCGGCTATGCGCTCATCGGGAGCGAGCGCCTGAAGCTGACGCTTGCGCCGAAAAGCAAGGGCTATACGGGGCATGAGCTTGCGGAGCATCTGCGCGAAAACGGCATCGAGTGCGAGTTCGCCGATCCCGATTTCACGGTGCTTATGCTCTCGATGCAAACGGACGAAGCCGCGCTCCGCCGCATCGAAAAAGCGCTGCTTTCCATAGAAAAACGCGCTCCAATAAAGGAAAAACCGCCCGCCGCGCCCCGCCTTGAGCGCGCGCTATCCATTCGGGAGGCGGTGCTTGCGCCGCAGGAGCGGGTGCCAGTCGAGAACGCCTCGGGACGCATCCTCGCGCTCGATCACTGCGCCTGCCCGCCCGCCGTGCCGATAGCGATCGCGGGCGAAAGGCTCGATGAAGCGGCGATCGCGTGCCTTAAATATTACGGAGTTTGCGAGGTAAGCGCGGTAAAGGAGTAAACGCGGTGAAGGAGCAAGCGCGGTCCGGAATGCGCGCCCTCGGGGTCATGGCAAAGGTAAAATGTAATGCTTGATTATTTCGTCCGCGTCTGCTATACTTTTGACGTGGGGCGGGCGCTGCCCGCGAAGAAAGACCACTTTAACTGAGAAAGGGGAAAAACTATGAAAAGATTGTTCAAGATAGGCGCGCTGATGCTTGCCGCTTTATTCGCTCTTTCGGCGCTTGCCTGCGCGGGCGGCGGCGACAAACCCGTTACTACCAACCCGCCGAACACGCCGTATCGTGAGGCGTGGATGCCGCCCGTCAAATGGCAGAGCCTCGGCGATACCGAGGTGCTCAAGATATCGGCGATGGGCAGCGAAAAAACCTACACAGGCACCGAGCTCTGGACGCTCGACCGCGGCCAGATCGTGGGCTGGGACGATGCGGATGAAACCGCGCGCGGCGGCAAGCCCATGTACTTCATCGGCGTTTATATGAAGGGGCTCATCTACGCCGCAAGCGGCACGATCGAGTATGAAAACTTCAAAACCTTCAAGCTTATCGGCGTGGACGGCACGGAGACCGACCTTCTTAAGGAGCTTGACGGCGTGAATCTGCTTGAAAGCGTGCTCGCGCTTCAGCGCGGCGGCATCGACCCCGATGCGGAAGCCGGCTGTATGCTCGTTCTCAAGAGCGCGGACGGAGACGATCAGCATAATAAGATCTTTAAAGGGATAAAGCAGATCGTGATCGAGTAAGGATCGCTTCAATGAATATTGAATAATGAATAATGAATAGCGAATAGTTAAGGTGCAAATACCGCTTCGGCGGTATTTGTTTTATTTTATGCTTCGGAATAATATTTTACCGCCGCAAAGCGTACCCCGAGGATGATAAAAAACCAAGTTCGTTGGCGGCAAAAGCAAAATCAAGAAATTCCACAGGAATTTCAACCTCAATTATTCATTATTCACTATTCACTTATAGAATCAAAACGGGGCGAAATTTCGCCCCGTTTGCCGCTTTCGCCTACGGCACAAGCATAGTCAGTCAATCCGCCGCAGCGGGAAGAAGTATGCTTCCGCTTGGGAAAACGAACAGCACCCGCGAAAGCTCGCCGTCCCCTTGGAGCACCACGCGGTACGCCTGCCTGCCCTCAAAAAGCGCGTGCGTTACGGACTGAATGGTGTGCTCCGGAAACTCCCTGCCGATATGCGCCGCGATCTCGGGTATCTCCGAGGGATCGATAACTCGCCCTTCCATAAAGCCGTCGATAAGCTCATCCGCGCCCGGGGTGGTGTTCGGGTAAAGGGACGAGCCCGGGCTCATATCGGGCGAGAGCGAGGGCTCCGCGCTCCCATCGGGCGATGGGGAAGCCGAGGGAGCTGCGCTCGGTGAAGCGCTTGGGGAAGTGCTCGGCGAGGCCGAGGGCTGAAGCATTCCGCTTCTTGTTGCATCCACGGTGGGGCTTGCGCTTGGCGAGGGCGTGGTTTTGCCCGTGTCCTTCATGGAGCAGGCAAGGCCGCCCAAAACAGCAAGCGCGAAAAACACCGCCGCGGTCAAGCTTATGATCCTTTTCATATTGCCTCCGAAAACAAGCCGTTTCATGGATCGATAAAACGGCAGAATAAGCGGCTTTGAACCGCCAGGCTTATTGTTTCGCAAAGCGCGAAGTTTGATTCATGGAATTTGATCCAAGCTTTATTTATTTTTCGATGCTTTTGGCTCAAAGCCGCGGCAAAGGAGCGGCGCGAAGCCCTTTTTCGCCTCCGCTCCTTGTGTTTATCCGCGCATATCGCGCTTTCACGCTTTCATGCGCTTTGTTCCCGCGCCTTGAGTTTTCGATCCGAAAATGCTATAATGCAGCATAATGAAAAAGGGAGCTGCCGCGCTGCATTTCGACATGAATCAGCACGGCGTATATCCCTTGGTTTTCTTGAAGAAAAACTGCGCAAAGCGCATGAGCGGAGGATGTAAAATGAGCGGCGAAAGAGAAGAGCGGACGGATAACGCAGACCTCGCCTGCTGCGCGGACGGATGCGATGCATACGGGCGGCTTTCGGAGGATGAGCTGATCCGTTTTTCCGAGGAAGCGGGTCAAAAGCTGATCCGCCAGGGCGGGACGGTCGATCTTGAAAGCGAAAGCACGCTGTACGTGCATTGGCGGATCACGAATTACTGCAATTTCAAATGTTCATATTGCTTCGCTCCCTGTGAAAACGATATTACCAAAAGCCTGATGCCAAGCATGGACCTGATCGAAAATGCGGTCAAAAACCTTTCCGCAGCAAACAGGCAGCATTACAGGGTGATCCTGCTCGGCGGCGAACCGACGGCGCATCCGCAGCTGCTCGAAACCATACTGACGCTGTATTCGGGCTTGGGAAAGCGGCTTGAATACGTCCGCATCATCACAAACGGCTCCATAAGCAGCCAAAAGATGAGCGCGCTTGCGAATATCGGGCGCTTTTTGGATATCCACTTCTGCGTATCGGTACACGTTGAGTACACCACGGTCAAGCACGTGACCATGCTGGTGCAGAAGCTTTCGGGCTCAGTTCGGCTCCAATTCAAGATCATGCTCCAGCCGGACTTGTTTGACAAGGTAAAGAGCATAGTGGACGCGCTTATCGCGCTGAGAAGCGAATACGCGTTTTCGATGGATATCGGGATACTGCGCCGCCCGCCGGATTACGTGCATGACGACGACCGATACACGGACGAGCACTATGCCTACGCCAAGGAGGCTTTCCGGCGCTTTATGCAGGCGGCAAGGGACGGCGTGCAGCGGAGCGGCGCTCGCTCGAACGTTCAAAGAAATACCAATGCGCGCTATTATCTTGAACGAAACGTCGGCGGAAGTATCGAATACCGCGATGACGTAAGCAAGGCGCAGCTGCGCGATCTGACGGATTCCTACGTTTTCAAAAACATGATCTGCTGCGCCGGAGTGAACGTCCTGGACGTTTTTGCAAACGGCGCCTGCCGCGGTCTCGTTTGCGGCTGGAACAAGACCCCGGCAAATCTCTACAAATACGACCCCTTCCTCGTGCGGGATATGATCCGTGGCATCAAGTGCGGCGTTGAGCGCTGCGGGTGCTCGGCCAACCACAACGTTCCGAAATTCCTTCTGC
Organism: Clostridia bacterium; assembly: GCA_017523925.1. Lineage (GTDB taxonomy): Bacteria > Bacillota > Clostridia > Christensenellales > CAG-138 > PeH17. The sequence goes on along the minus strand of JAFWVQ010000047.1, from coordinate 63,693 downwards.
CGAAGGAGGGCGCGGCCTTCATCGAGGCGAGGCGAAGCAGGCAGACGGAGCTTACCGAGGAATGGATCGCCAAGCACGGCAAAGCCGACAGGTAGTTGGCTTATATCGTCTCAACCACAGCGGCGGAGCCCCCGCCGCTTTTTCATGCGCTTTTTTCATTCCCCCTTTGCCGATATGCCTTGTTTTTCCTATTTTAGAATGCTATAATACATATATGATAAAATCGGGCCAAATGCGGGGCGTTTGATGATATGAAAACGCAAAGCCCGCCTGCCGCCCTCAAAGGAGCAGTAAATGAACAAAAAAGTTGACGCGATCATCGAAAGCAGCAAGGACGCGCTTATCAATTCGATCCAAGAGAGCATCCGTTTCCCCAGCGTTGAGGGAGAGCCCAAGGCGGGAGCACCCTTCGGCGAGGCGGTGAACGATGCTCTTCTTCATGCCCTGAACCTCGGCAGGGAGATGGGCTTTTTGGTTACCAATCTCGACGGCTACGCGGGCTGCATAGACTACGGCGAGGGCGAGGAGATGCTCGGTATCGTTTGCCATCTGGACGTAGTTCCCGAGGGCGAGGGCTGGCTGTATCCGCCCTATGCCGCCGAAATTCACGACGGCAAAATTTACGGCAGGGGAGCGATGGACGATAAGGGCCCCGCGATCTGCGCAATGTATGCGCTTAAGGCAATAAAGGAAGCGGGACTTCCGATGCGCCGCAGAGTCCGCATAATCCTCGGAACGAACGAGGAGACCGGCTGGGGCTGCATGAACCACTATAAAAAGGTTGCCGAGATACCGACTCTTACCTTCTCGCCCGATGCGGATTACCCGCTCGTGAATTCCGAAAAGGGCATCTATCACCCCACCTTCAAATGCGCCGTTAAAACGAATATCCGCGTGAACGGCGGTACCCGCGCAAACGTGGTTTGCGGCAAGGCGGAGGTTTTCGCGCCCCTTCCCGTAAAGGAAGTTGAAAAGCAGCTCCATATCGCCGCCGAGCGCGGAATGAGTGTTGAGATCAAGGAAGTTAGCGGCGGCACGAAACTGCTTATCGTCGGTCAGGATGCGCACGGCTCCATGCCCGAGCACGGCAAAAACGCGATGCAGGCGGCGTTTGCGATCCTTGCTTCGCTTCCGCTCGAGGGCGAGGATAAGCGCGTTGCCGAAATTCTTCATAACGCATTCAAATTCGATATGCACGGCGAGAGCATCGGCATCGACCGCACCGATTCGAGCGGCAGGCTGACCCTCAACCCCGGCGTTATCGCATGGAATGAGGAGGGCTTCGAGCTTGCGATAGACGTTCGCCACCCCACCTCCATGGCGTTTGCCGAGGTGCGCGAGGGCATCGAAAAGGCGCTGGCGGGGCTTAAGCCCGAGCTTATCCACGAAAAGCAGCAGGACGGCCACTTTATCCCCGAGGACAGCGAGCTGGTAAGTAAGCTTCTCAAGGTGTATGAGGCGCGCACCGGCAAGTATGAGGCGCCCCTTGCCATCGGCGGCGGCACCTACGCCCGCGCATTCCCGAACGCGGTCGCATTCGGCTGCGAAAAGCCCGGCATCTCCGGCCCCATCCATATGCCGAACGAGTATCTCGGCATAGATGAGGCCATGTTCGACACGCATATGATCGCGGACGCCATCATCGCGCTTGCGTGCGAAGAATAAGTTAATAATGGGAAAAAACCCAAGAATAAGGAGAACAAAATGAACAACTACGAATGGTCACTGGACGTGCTCTACAAGGGCTTTGACGACCCGAAGTTTGAAGCCGACATGAAGGCGGTGGATGGAAAGATCGCCGATCTGAACGATCTTGCCGCGAACCTCGGCAGCATGAGCAATAAGGACACTCTGCTTGCCTACGTGCGCATTTCGGAGGAGCTGAACCAGCTCGCTTCCGATCTCTTCAGCTTCTCGGGGCTCCGTTCGAGCACCAATGCGAGGGATACCGAAGCGAACTCCGCGCTCGGCAGGCTCATGGGCAAGCTCAGCGCCACCGCCAAGGCGGAGACCGCGGTGAAGAAGTACATCGCGGCTATGGAGGACCTGGACGCGCTGATCGAGAGCGACCCCATCCTCAAGGAGTATGAATACATGCTCAAGCTCATCCGCGAGAACAACGCGCATATACTCAGCGAGGACTGCGAGCAGATCATGGCGCTCTACGGCATCAGCGGCTCGAGGGCTTGGGGCGATCTGCACGGCTTTTTGACCTCCTCCGTCACCGCCGATTACCGCGGCGAAGCCATCAACCTTTCCTCCGTTCGCAATCTTGCCTACGATCCCGATCCCGCAGTGCGCAAGGACGCCTATGAAGCGGAGCTCGCCTGCTATGAGAAGATCAAGGATCCGATCGCATTTTCGCTGAACAGCATCAAGCTTGAGGTCATCAACAACGCCCGTCTGCGCGGCTTCGAATCCCCGCTTGCGCAGAATCTCTTCGGCGCGCATATGAAGCGCGAAACGCTGGACGCGCTGCTCGGCGCGATGAGCGATCATTTCGACCTCTTCCGCCGCTATCTCAAGATCAAGGCAAAGGCGCTCGGTCATAAGAACGGCATGCCGTGGTACGATATGTTTGCTCCGATGGGCGGCATTGATAAGAAATACACCGTTGAGGAGGCGCGCGATTACCTGCTCAATATCTTCAAGACCTTCGATAAGGACCTGCACGACATGGTCGCGCGCGCGTTTGCGGAGAACTGGATCGATTTCTATCCCCACGACGGCAAGCGCGGCGGCGCGTTCTGCTCGGGCCTTGAGGGGCATCAGCAGAGCCGCATTCTGACCAATTTCGACGGCTCGTTCTCCGATATCGTCACCCTTGCGCACGAGCTCGGCCACGCCTACCATAACCTCAACATCGAGGATCACCGCCCGCTGAACAACAACTACTCCATGCCCGTTGCGGAGACCGCATCCACCTTCAACGAAAACGTTATCATGAATGCGGCGATCGCGAACGCCTCCTCCGATGAGGAGAAGCTTGCGCTGATCGAGAGCCAGCTTATGGACGTTACCCAGATCATCTGCGATATCTATTCGAGGTATCTGTTCGAAACGAGCGTTTTTGAAAACCGCGAAAACGAATTCATGGATGCTTCGCGCATGTGCGAGCTGATGCTCGACGCGCAGAAGAAGGCCTACGGCGACGGACTCGATCACGAGGCGCTGCACCCCTATATGTGGCTCTGCAAGGGTCATTATTACAGCACCCGCTCCTTCTACAACTACCCCTACGCTTTCGGCGGCCTGTTTGCAAGGGGCCTCTACGCGATCTACGAGGAGCAGGGCGAGAGCTTCGTGCCCATGTATAAAAATCTGCTGCACACCACGCCCGTTGCATCGGTCGAGGATGCGGCGAAGGTCGCGGGCATCGACCTCACCAAGAAGGAGTTCTGGGCAAAGAGCCTTGAATCCTACAAGAAGAACGTGGATGAGTTCGAGCGGCTTGTGAACAAGCTTTATGCATAAGCAGCGCTTGCAAAATTAAACTGAAGCTGAATGAAGCGCCCCGAAGGAAAAGGAAACCTTCGGGGCGCTTCCTCAATGCGAACGGTATTCCCGGAGCGTTTGTATTGGAAAAGTGTTATATTCTGCTGAAAACCTATATCTCCTTATGCGGACACGCCCTTCGGGGCGCTTGTTGATTTTGATCGGTTTTTAACGGATACCTCGCCTGCGCCGCGCCGGCTTGCTGCGCCCGCGCCGCACTTCCGCTCTTGCTTCGCTCGCCTTCCGCGCGGCATTCCCCCTCCCCGTTCCTCTGCCCCGTTCCCCGGCCGCCGTTTCCCGGCGCGAACCCGTTTTTTTCAAAATTTCATCCATTCCCCCTTCAACGCATTGAAAGAACCGGCTCGGTATGGTATAATATACATGCGGCGGAGTGCATGCGCAGTGTTTCGAATTCTCAAACTTGCGCCGCGCCGCAAGAAAAACTATTTTTGGAGGAAGAAACATGACCAAGAAGCTTATCGCTATCGTCGTTGCGGCGATGATGCTGCTCAGCCTCATTCCCGCTTCGGCTCTTGCTGCAAACGCAGAAAGAGCGGCGGCCCCCGCAGTCAAGGAGCAAACTCAGGTCGCTCTCTGGGATCTTGAAGTCGATCCCCTCGAGAACGGCTGGGAATTCCGTGATGAAGACGGCGACAACAACAACTGGCAGTGGGTCAACGAGACCTATGCCGACGTACCCATCGCAACCAGCGGTGAATACTCCATCAGGTCCCGCTCCTACTTCGGCACTGCGCTGACCCCCGACAACTGGGCGGTATCTCCCGCTGTAGAGCTTCCCGAAGCCGAGACCATCGTTCTCAGCGTGATGGCCGCAAGCTACATGGGCAGTTATCCCGAGACCTTCGCTCTCTATGCGTTTGTGGACGGCGCCGAGGAGCCCGTTGCGCTCGGCGATGATATGCAGTCGCCCGCAACCTCGAGGGAATTCGCTGAATTCACCGCCGATCTCTCCGAGTACGCAGGTCAGAGCGTGCAGGTCGCTGTGCGTCACTACAACTGCGTGGATCAGTATATGTTCTATGTGGACGATATCGCGATCGTTGCCGATCCCGAGGAGAATCCTCCCGTGGATCCCACCGAGCCTCCCGTAGACCCCACCGAGCCTCCCGTGGATCCCACCGAGCCTCCCGTGGATCCCACCGAGCCTCCCGCAGAGAGCAGCCTGATCGCGGGCTACTACTTCGAGAGCGAGGATGAGCTTGCGGACTGGACCCTCATCGGCACGGCCGACACAAACTGGGTGCATTCCGACAATAACCCCAGCGGCTATGACTACACTCCGTACGCGCACGAGGGCAGCGGCTTCATCATGTCCTACTCCTTCGTGGATTACGTTGGCGCATACCAGGCCGATAACTGGGCGATCACTCCCGCCGTTGAGCTTCCCGAGGGCGCGGCAAGCCTGAGCTTCTATTCTACCCAGGCGAACCCCGATTATCCCGAGTCCTTCGACGTTTACATCGGCACCTCCGCCGAGACCGCCGAGATGACGCTGCTTCAGAGCAACATCTCGCCGAGCACCGGCGCCGAGGACAACTGGACTCATTATGAGTTCGACCTTTCCGACTATGCGGGACAGACCGTCTACGTTGCGTTCTACGATCATTGTTACGATATGTACGAGATCTGGCTCGACCAGGTCGAGTTCTTCGGCGAGGGCGGCGATCAGCCCCCCGTGGATCCCACCGAGCCTCCCACCGATCCCCAGGTCATCGACGCCATCGCGATCGAGGGCTTCGTTGAGCCCGCATGGGGCGAGAATCCCTTCTTCGGCGTGACCGTTCCCAATGATGCGAACTACACCCTTGAGAGCGCGATCTGGAACTGGTGGTCCGAGGAGGACTTCGGCGAGCTTACCGAGACCGATACCTTCGATCACGAGGATTACGAATACACCATGCTCTTCGTAGTCACTCCCAACGAGGGCTATGAGTTCGCCGAGAATGCGGTAGTCACCATCAACGGTGAGCAGACCCTTGCGGACGGCAACTTCATCTATATCGAGACCGACAGCGCAACCTTCTACACCATCGGCTTCTACGTGACTGAGCCCGCTCCCATGCCCTCCCTTGACGAGGCGCTCAACGTAGAGGGCGGCGAGCTCCACTTCGAATCAGAAGGCGCATACCCCTGGTTCGTTGTTGAGGAAGGCGACAGGATCTACGCTCAGAGCGGCAACGCCGGCGTAAGCTCCAGCGACTCCATCCTCACCACCACCATCACCGCGAACGCGGGCGACGTTGTGAAGTTCGAGTACAGGGCGTTCGGCGAAGGCACGAGCACCTACTGGGATTACTGCGAATTCTCCATCGACGGCCAGCGCGTCGGCTACTGGGGCGCTCAGCAGAATGACTGGGAGCTCTTCACCTCCGAGCCCATGACCGCAGGCGAGCACACCCTCACCTGGAAGTATCATAAGGACAGCAGCGTCAACCCGAACGGCGACTTCTTCGCAGTTGATAACGTGGAGATCGCCGAGGGCGAGCTTCCCGCGACCGGCGTGCTTGGCGACGTGGATATGGACGGCGACGTGGACACCGCAGACGCGCTGATGGCGCTTAGGTACGTGATGGGTCTGATCGAGCTGAACGAAGATCAGCTTGCACAGGCCGAGGTCACCGGCGACGGCAATGTCACCGTTGCGGATCCCCTCCTCATCCTCCGCCATGCGCTTGGCCTTGTCGAGTCCTTCCCCGCGGAGGAAGCATGATGAATTAACAATGGCTTGCTTTTCCCGCCGACCTGCTCACGCAGGTCGGCGGGATGTGTTTTAGTGAATAGTGAATAATGAATAGTGAATAGTTGAGGTGGAAATTCCGGGGGAATTTCTTCTTTATTTTTGTATTATTTATGCCGCAGCAATCCATGCCGCAGTTGGAGCGGGCAGCCTTGGCGGCAGGAAGCGGAAGGGATCGTTTTCGAGCATGTTATCCATGCCGCAGCTATCTGCGCCGCGATCGTGCTGACGCCTTCGGGGGAGGCCGCCCGAACGCAGGCACTATATTACTTCATATATAAATAAAAATGCTATCCGCGCACTTGAACCTAATATGCTATTCTGATATAATTGCGGTTAGTGCATGCTAATGCGGCACAGTATTACATCAGGAGGAACTATTCATGACCAAGAAGCTTCTCAGTTTCCTTGTTGCAGCGGCGATGATCCTTGCGATCGTTCCCGCAGCGACTATGGCAGCGAGCGCGGGCGCGGCCGTTCCCGCAAGGGACGCGGAGACCATTGCGTTCTGGGACTTTGAGACCGATCCCGAGGACGAGGGCTGGACCTTCACCGATGAGGACGGCGACGGCTACACCTGGAGCTGCGCTGCGGACACCGCCGCCAGCGCGCCCATCGCTGCAAGCGGCACCCATGCGCTGCGCTCCTTCTCATATTTCAGCGGCCCCGGCGCACTCACGCCCGACAACTGGGCCGTGACCCCCGCCGTGGAGCTTCCCGAAGGGCAAGCGACGCTGAGCTACCGCATCGCGAGCTACAGCGGCAACTATCCTGAGACCTATCGCATCTACGTTTTTGCGGATGATTCCGAGGAGCCCATCGCCGTGACCGACGACCTCACCTCCCCCGATTCCATGAGGGTGTTTGAGGAGCGCACCGTCGATCTTTCGGAGTTTGCCGGCCGCACCGTTAAGGCGGCGTTCTGTCATTACAACTGCTCCAATCAGTTCCGCGTTTATATCGACGACGTATCGTTCCTTGCGGACGAAGCCTCCGAGCCCCCTGTGGACCCCACCGAGCCCCCCGCAGGCCCCGAGCTTATCTACGGCGCCTATTTCGAGGAGGGCAGCGATCCTGTGGCCGAGGGCTGGCAGTTTGCCGATCAGGATGGCGACGGCAGGACCTGGCAGTGGAAGTCGAACACCTTCGGCGTTGCCTATGAGGGCACCGGCATAATCGCTTCCTATTCCTACTCCTACCCCACGGGAAATCTCAATCCCGATAACTGGGCTATCTCTCCCGCCGTGGAGCTGCCCGACAACGAGCTTTCCGTGACCTTCTATGCGAAGGGCTATCTTGTGGATTATTGCAGCGAGCATTTCGCGGTGTATGCCGGCACCTCTGACGATACCGCCGAGATGACCGAGATCCTTCCCGAAACCGTGACCACCGGCAGCTATGTTCAGTACACCGCCGATCTTTCGGATTTTGCGAATGAGACCGTTTACATCGCGATCCGCCACTTCAACACCACCCCCGGCGAGGAAGCGCTCTGCGTGGATCAGTTCGAGGTTTGGGGCAGTACCGCTTCCGCTCCCGTGGACCCGACCGAGCCTCCTGTGGAGCCGACCGAGCCCCCTGTGGACCCGACCGAGCCCCCGGTGGAGGACGATCATAAGATCGTTGGCTACTATTTCGAGACCGACCCCGAGCAGGAGGGCTGGCAGTTCGTGGACAGCGACGGCGACGGCCTGACCTGGTTCTGGGTGAACGATTCCTCCTACTATGCCTACGAGGGCTATGGCGCGATCCTCTCCGCGTCCTATATGAACGGCATTGCGCGCAATCCCGATAACTGGGCGATCTCTCCCGCGATCGAGCTGCTTGACACCGATCTTTCCGTGACCTTCTATGCAAAGGGCAGCTCCCTGAGCTATCCCGAGGAGCATTTCGCGCTTTACGTCGGCACGAGCGCCGAGCTCGATGACATGAGCGAGATCCTCCCCGAGACCGTGGCCACCTCGAGCTACGTTCAGTACAGCGCCGACCTTTCGGACTATGCGAACGAGACCGTTTATATCGCGATCCGCCACTTCAACTGCTACGATCAGATGCGCCTTTGCGTGGATCAGTTCGAGGTTTGGGGCAGCGAGGGCGACCCCTCTGACGAGCCCGTTGTTATCGACAGCATCGAGCTCGAGGGCTTCGTCGAGCCCGCTTGGGGCGAGGCGGCCACCGTTGAGCTGACCGTTCCCGAGGGCGCGAATTACTCCGTCCGCACCGCCGAGTGGCAGTGGTGGACGATGGATGACGACGGCGTTCTTGACGGCGGCGACGTGTTCGACAGCGAGGAAAAGGCCTACTATATGTACGTTGAGATCGTTCCCGACGAGGGCTTCGTTTTCTCGGATAACACCGTTATCACCATCAACGGCGACGCAGGTCTCGTGGACAGCAAGGGCTGGATGGAGTACAGCCGCTACTGCTGGCTCAACACCGTTGACTTCTTCGTGACCGAGCCCGAAGCGGAGCTCATCGGCGACGTGGACATGGACGGCGATGTGGACACTGCGGACGCGCTGATGGCGCTTAGGTACGTGATGGGTCTTGCGGAGCTCGATGAAGCGCAGCTCGCGCAGGCGGACGTGGACGGCGACGGCGAAGTCACCATGGTCGACTCCCTGCTCATCCAGCGCTATGCTATGGGCGTTATCACAAACTTCCCGGCAGAAAGCGGGAACTGATCCATTTTAACTCAACAGTTCGTTTGCCCGCCGCCCGAGAGATCGGGAGGCGGGCGTTATTAGTGAATAGTGAATAATGAATAGTGAATAGTTGAGGTGGAAATTCCGATGGAATTTCTTCTTTATTTATTCTGCGTTTTTGTTCTCTGTGCTTCTTCAGGCTTGCTTTGGTTTTTATGCCGCACCGGGGAAAAACACGGGTTTTTTGCAAAAAAAGGATCAAGTTTTGGATAACGCATTGAAACCGGGCGCAAAGCGCGATATAATATACCCGAGGTCGGCGCACGATCGGGCATCCTATATGCTCCGAGTGGCGCCGATCCGAATGAAATTCGTTTTAGGAGGAAAAAACATGACTAAGAAGCTTATCAGCATCTTCGTTGCGGCCATGATGGTTTTGAGCCTCATCCCCGCGGCGGCATTCGCGGGCGAAGCGACCAGGCTCTCCTCTCCCGCAACCGAGAAATCCTCTCCCGCGACCGAGAAATCCATCGCAGCATGGGATTTTGAAGCAGACCCCACCGCGAACGGCTGGCAGTTCGTGGATGAGGACGGCGACGGCCATAACTGGATTTGGAACAGCGGCGCCACTTACGCCCACAGCGGCACTTACTCGATAATGAGTGAGTCCTACGGCGCAGGCGCGTACCATCCCGATAACTGGGCGATCTCTCCCGCGTTCGCCGTTCCCGCGACCGGCGCGGAGGTCACCATGTTTGTTAAGAACTATTCCGGCACCTATCCCGAGAACTACGGCGTATACGTTATCGACGCCGAGGACAATGCAAACGAGATCGCCGTCGGTCAGTCCGCATCCGGCACTGACTGGAACGAGAAGATCTACGACATCTCCGCTTTCGCGGGTGCGACCGTTAAATTCGCGATCCGTCACTTCGACGTTTCCGATATGTGGAAGTTCTACATCGACGATATCACCGTTGCACTTCCCCCGGATCCCAACGTAATCTACGAGGCGGATGTTAGCGGCTTCCCATTAAGGCTCATCGAAAACATGACCCCCGCGGAGCTTGCCGATGCGCTCTTTACTCCCGATGACGCGGAGTATGTTATCAGCCGGGTCAGCGTAGCTCTTGAAGACGGCAGCGTTCTTTCCTCCGACGAGGCGCTTGTGGCGGGCGAGACCTACCTGCTCGCTGCGGAGCTTGAAGCACCCGATGGCAAGGTCTTCGATGCCAACGCCGAGCTTACCGCGAACGGAGGCGCCAAGGAGCCCGATCCCGAGTGCACCACAACCAACGAGGCCTATGCATACATTGGCATTCGCTACGTCTGCGCCAAGGAGGCCGTCGTGGGCTTCTACTTCGAGACCAATCCCGAAGGCGAGGGCTGGCAGTATGTAGACAGCGACGGCGACGGCATGAACTGGTACTGGCTTGCCTACGGCGTCAACCAGGATACCGCAATTATGGCGTTTGAGGGCGTTGGCAACATGACCTCCGCTTCGTATCAGGGCGCTGCGCTCAATCCCGACAACTGGGTGATCTCCCCCGCGTTCGAGGTTCCGCTGTATGATGCCGCTCTCGGCATGTATCTCGGTGCGCAGGATCCGGGCTATTCCGATGAGCATTTTGCGATCTACGTCGGCACCGGCACCAATGTTGAAGATTACACCATGATATCCGAGGAGCTCGTTGCCGAGCCCGCCTACACCTATTACGAGCTCGATCTTTCCGAGTACGCCGGCGAAACGATCAGCGTTGCGTTCCGCCACTATAACTGCTCCGATATGTTCCGACTCAACCTCGACTGCGTTGAGGTGTTCGGAACCAATGAGGAGCCCGCTCCGGATCCCATCGTTATCGACACCATCGAGATCGAGGGCTTCGTTGAGCCCGTATGGGGCGAGAACCCGTTCTACAACGTCACCGTTCCCGAGGGCGCGAATTATACCATCGACTACACGGACTGGAACTGGTGGGATGAAGCGATCGACGATGGCGACATGATGGTGCCCTCCGATGCTTTTGACAACGCGGGCTACGCCTACTACCAGTACTTCGAGATCCTTCCCAACGCGGGCTGCGTATTTGCTGAGAATGTGACCGTTACTATCAACGGCGAAACCGCTTTTGTAGAAAACGGCGGCTACAGCTCGAGCATGGGTTACTACTGGCTCTACACCATCGACTTCTACGTCGAGGCGCCCGAAACCGCCATCATCGGCGACGCGGACGGCGACGGCGAAGTCACCACTGCGGACGCGCTGCTCGCGCTGCGCTATATCATGGGTCTTGCGGAGCTCGATGAGGAGCAGCTTGCACAGGCGGACGTGGACGGCGACGGCGAAGTCACCATGGTCGACAGCCTGCTCATCCAGCGCTATGCCATGGGCGTTATCTCAACCTTCCCCGTTGAGAATCCGTAACAGCCCTTCACTGCAAACCGACACGCCAAAAACGAACCGACCCGCGCCTGAAGCGCGGGTCGGCTTTTGTTTCAAAGGTACTGCGGGGAAGCTGCGCACCGCGTTGGAGGCCAATGCTCCCTTATATCCTCGCAACGCCGCTCCTTCTTGCGGCCTCGGCAACGGCTTTTGCAACGGCGGGGCCGACGCGCTCGTCGAACGCGGCGGGGATGATGTACTCGGGCGAAAGCTCCTCGTCCGAGATCAGGGAGGATATCGCCTCGGCGGCGGCGATCTTCATCTCGTCGTTGATATCGCTTGCGCGAACGTCGAAGGTGCCGCGGAAGATGCCGGGGAAGGCGAGAACATTGTTTATCTGGTTCGGGAAATCACTTCTGCCGGTGGCGATGACCTTTGCGCCGCCCGCCTTCGCGTCATCGGGGAAGATCTCGGGCGTGGGGTTCGCGCAGGCAAACACGATCGCATCGCGCGCCATGGTCTTGACCATATCCACCGTAACGGTGTTCGGCGCGGAAACGCCGATGAATACGTCCGCTCCAACTAGCGCATCGGCAAGGCTGCCCTCGCGCTTTTCAAGGTTCGTCAGCTTCGCCATCTCTTCCTTTATAGCGTTCATGCCCGCCTTGCGGCCCTCGAAGATGATGCCGGTGCGGTCGCAGAGCGTGATATGCTTCACGCCGCGCGAAAGAAGCAGCTTTGCTATCGAAATGCTTGCAGCGCCCGCGCCGTTTATAACAACGCGCACTTCGTCCATCTTCTTATCAACGAGCTTGAGCGCGTTTGTAAGGCCCGCAAGCGTGATGACGGCGGTGCCGTGCTGATCGTCGTGGAAAATCGGGATATCGCAAATTTCCTTGAGCTTTTTCTCTATTTCAAAACAGCGGGGAGCAGCGATGTCCTCAAGGTTCACGCCGCCGAAGCTGCCGCTGATGAGGTAGATGGTGCGAACAATCTCGTCCACGTCCTTGCTCTTGATGCAGAGCGGGAAGGCATCCACGCCGCCGAAATTCTTGAAGAGCACGCATTTGCCCTCCATAACGGGCATCGCCGCCTCGGGGCCGATGTCGCCAAGGCCGAGCACCGCCGTGCCGTCGGTCACGACGAGGCAGAGATTGTGGCGGCGGGTGAGCTCATAGCTCTTATTCACGTCCTGCTGTATCTCAAGGCAGGGGTGGGCAACGCCGGGGGTGTATGCCAGCGAAAGATCCTCGCGGTTCTCGGTGGGAACGGTCGAAACGACCTCGATCTTGCCCTTCCATTCGCCGTGCAGGCGGAGCGATTCCTTTTGGTAATCCATGATAGCACCTCTGTTTATTTATTGATAAGTGCTGCGGAAGCTCTGTATCCATCCGCAGAGTGTTCGATTGATTATACCATGTTTTCGGTCTGTTTTACAGTAGCGCGGGGGGAGATGGGCGTTCAAAAACCCCCGATATTTGAAAATATACTTGCAAACGCTCAAATCATGGCCGTCTCGGTTGTAAAACGGAGTGATTTGTGGTAGTATATTTATGAGGATAATAGCAAAACGAAGGGTGTGAAGCAATATGCCGGAATTGAGCCGCTGCAACAGTATAAAGATTAATGATGCCAAGCCTTTACGCGGCGGTATGCTGCTTGTTACCTTTTCAACGGGGGAAAAGCGGCTCTTTGACACCACGCTGCTGACCGGAAGCGCCTTCGAGCCGTTGAAGGACGAAGCCGTGTTCAACGATGCTCGTGTGTTTCACGGCGTTATAACATGGAAAAACGGAGAGATAGATATCGCTCCCGAAAAGGTTTACATGGAGAGTTTCGCCTATAATACCGAAGCGGTGTAAACTTTGAATGTCAATAAAAACAACGGGATGCGGTTCGTCACCGCATCCTTTTTCACGCCTTCACGCAAACGGTCTATCCGCCGTAACCACCGCGCGAAAGCTTCCGCCGCTTTCGCCCTCAAAGCGCGAAACGGCTTCGCATATCGCCGATACGACCTCGCCCTCGCTCAGCCTGCAATCGTAGGGGATCACCACGTCGAAGATCAGCGTTGTGCGCGTTTCACTCGGAACTATGCGAAAATCGTGCAGCGTGAGCGCGGGGTCTATCGCGTGCAGCGCTTCGAGCGTGCGCGCCTTGAGCTTTTCCGTTCGCTCGTCCCCAAGCGCAACGGGATCGAGGTGTATCGTTGCTTCGCACCCAAGCTCCGCGGCGATCCTGCGCTCGGTTTCGTCGATGATATCGTGGATTTTGAAAAAATCGTCGCCCTTTTCGACCGGCACCTCGGCGTGCAGCGATATCATGCGCCGCCCCGGGCCGTAGTCGTGGATGATGAGATCGTGCAGCCCCGTTATGCGCTCCGTGGAGAGCACGAGCTCCTTCACACGCTCCACAAATTCCGGCTCGGGCATCTGACCGAGCAGCGGCGCGATCGTTTCCTTTCCGGACGTGATCCCCGAATACAGCACGAAGATGGAGACCAGTGCGCCCACCCAGCCGTCGAGCCTTGCGCCGGTAAATTTTGAAGCGATGGCGGCGATAAGCACCAGCGCCGTCGCCGCGCTGTCCGAAAGTGAATCGCGCATCGTCGCCTTGAGCGCGGGAGAGCGCAGGCGCTTGGCGTAACGGCCGCTTGAAAACGCCATGTAGAGCTTAACGGCGACCGAAGCGCCGAGTATAATGCCGCTCAAAAGCGAAAGCTCCGTTTCCTCAGGGCGTATTATTCGCCCGATCGAGGTCTTCAATAGCTCGAAGCCCATCAGGATTATCGCGGCGGAAACGAGCAGCCCCGCGATGTATTCAAACCTGCCGTGCCCGAAGGGATGCTCCGTGTCGGGCTTTTGCGAGGCGAGCTTGAAGCCGAGAAGCGTTATGATCGAGCTTCCCGCATCGGAAAGATTGTTGAAAGCATCCGCCGTGATAGAAACCGAGCGCGAGATAAGCCCCGCGGCGAGCTTGCCCGCGAAGAGCAGCGCATTTAGCACTATGAAGAATGCGCCGATCAGCACGCCGTAGCCGCCGCGAACCCGCGCATCCCCATAGTTTTCGCTGTTCTTGATAAAGGTTTTCGCAAGAAAAGCGATCATTCCGCCTCACTGCCCTCTAAGCCCGCCGCTCGATAACGCGATCCGGCGGCAAAACAATATTTCAACTGAAACCCAATATTGAATATGTAAGAAATTCCGAAGGAATTTCAACCGCAACTATTCACTATTCACTATTCATTATTCACTATTCACTTCTTAGCTGCCTTCAAAATCACCTCAAGCACCCTCGCGGTGCCGTCCAGCGTTTTATCCTGCTCCATCGCGGAGATAAACTTTTGCCTGTTGTCGTAGACCTCGTTCACCTTGTTCAACAGGCTCTCGCTCGTAACGGTATCCTGCGGCAGCACCGCCGAATAGCCCTTCTTTTCGCAGTATTCGGCGTTCAGAATCTGATCGCCGCGGCTCTGCTCGAGCGTGAGCGGGATGAAGATGGCGGGTATCCGAAGCGCGAGGAATTCAAAAACCGAGTTCGCGCCGCTGCGGCTTATCGCAAGATCGGTACAGGCCATAAGATCGGGCAGCTCCGAACTGATGTACTCAAACTGGCGGTAGCAGGGGTTTTCGCCGATGCTCTCGTCCAGCTTGCCCTTGCCGCAGAGGTGGATAACGTCGAATCGCTTCGTAAGCTCCGGCAGTGCGCGGCGGACCGCATTGTTGACCGCCTCCGCGCCGAGGCTGCCGCCCATGACCAAGATAACGGGCTTATCCCCCGAAAAACCGAGGAAATCGAGGCCGCGCTGCCTGTTTCCCGAGAAAAGCTCGCTGCGTATCGGCGTACCCGTATGCACTGCGCGGGACCTGTCCACATGCTTCAGTGTGTCCTCGAAGGTGACGCAGATAGTGTCGGCATACCTCGCGGCGATCTTGTTCGCAAGGCCGGGCGTGTAGTCGCTCTCGTGGCAGACCACGGGGCATTTGCCCTTCGCCGCAATAACGACCGGAACGCTCACAAAGCCGCCCTTGGAGAAAACGACCTCGGGCGCAAGCTCCTTTATAAGCCTTTTTGCCTGCGAAACGCCGTGATTAACACGGAAGGGATCGGTGAAATTCTTCAGCGAAAAATAGCGGCGGAATTTGCCGGAGGATATCGGATGATAATAAACGCCCTTCTGAGCCTCGATAAGCTCCTTTTCAATGCCGTCCTTCGAGCCGATATAGTGTATCTCATAGCCCGCCTTTTGAAGCTCGGGTATCAGCGCGATATTGGGCGTAACGTGCCCCGCGCTGCCGCCGCCTGTCATAACGATTATCTTTTTATTCTCCATGATCTTCTCCCGCGCCTTAGGACGCTTTTTGTTCAGTATATGCGCACCTCGCTGGCAAATGCAAATGCACCCGCCGCGAAACGGCATTCGTTAAAACATAATTATACCACGAAAAATGCCGCAAAGGAAGGTTTACGGCGAAAAAGGCTTAAATCAAAGAAATTCCCTTGGAATTTCCACCTCAACTATTCACTATTCACTATTCACTATCCCCGAATATCACCCGCACCTCATACCCAAGCCCTTCAGCAAAGCTTTTCACGTCGGCGGTTTTCACCTCGAGCGAGGCGGTGTTCACGCTCGGATGGATCAGCATCTTTTCCTCTTTAAGGATATCGGCGTCGATAACGGGGTGAACCCTTCTCTCCGTATCGTTGATAAGCCCGGTAACCGAGATAGAGCCGGGGGAGAGGCCCAAGAGCTCCGAAAGCTTATCGTCTGCTGCAAAGCTCAGCCGTGTTGAGCCGAGAAGCTTGCTGACTTCGCTCGTTACAAAGCGCTTTTCGCGGTGAAGCAGCAGAAGATAGAACTCCGTGCCGCGCTTATTGGTCAAGAAAAGATTCTTGCAATGCTTCGCGCCCGAGGGCGAAACGATGGCGGCGCATGCCTCCATGCTCGCGCAGGGCGGATGCTCAAGCCTTATATAAGGAATATTCATTTGATCGAGCGCCGAAAGCGCCGCAGCCTCTTTTTCACTCATACTCATAAAAATGATGAAATTCCTGCGGAATTTCCACCTCAACTATTCACTATTCATTATTCACTCTTCACTATCTATTTGTGGTACGGCTCGTTATTTATTATCTTGAACGCGCGATAGAGCTGCTCCATCAGCATTATTCTGAATATCTGATGCGAGAAGGTCATCTTCGAAAAGCTCAGCTTGAAATCGGCGCGGGCGAGCACCTCGCTTGAAAGCCCGTTCGAGCCGCCGATGATGAACGCGATGCGGCTTTTGCCCTCGAGCATCAGGTTTTTCAGCTTCTCGGCAAGCTCGGTCGAGGAGAGCTGAACGCCCCGAATATCGAGCGCCACGGCCGTTTCACCGTCCGCAAGCTTTGCAAGTATGCGCCGCCCCTCGGCAAGCTTGATCTGCTCAAGCTCCGCATCGCTGAGCTTTTCGGGCGCTTTTTCATCCGCAAGCTCCACTATCTCGACCTCCGCAAAGCGCGAAAGCCGCTTTTTGAACTCGTTCACAGCATCCGTATAGAATTTTTCCTTGAGCCTGCCAACGCAGATCACGCGAAGCTTCATATTGCACCTCAAAAAACGGTATTACAGCTCGAAAATTCCCGTTATCTCGCCGCGCTTGGCGACCACTATGCGCATATCGGGGATATTCGCCTCCTCGAGCACGCGCGAAACCGTGTTGTACGCCTCATACTCGGTGTTGTTTTCCTTGGAAAGATGGCCGAGCACCGCGAAGCGCACGCCGGTTTCATAGAGCTTAACGAGCGCTTTGCCGCAGTTTTCATTGGAAAGATGCCCGTGATCGGAGAGTATGCGCTGCTTGAGCGGGTAGGGGTAGGGGCCGCGCTTGAGCATCTCGATATCGTGGTTCGCCTCGATGAAAACAAGATTCGAGCCCGCCGCTTTATTGAGCATATTCTCGCGCATACAGCCTATATCGGTCATATAGGTAAGCTTTTTTTCGCCCGCGGTGAAAACGAAACCCACCGATTCGGCAGCGTCGTGCGGCGTTTTGAAAGGGAAAATATTTATGCTGCCGATATAGAAATCCTCGTCCGTTTGAAACAGGCGGGTGTTTGAATACGGAAGCTCCTTCGTGATCGGCTCCATCGCCTTGAGCGTTCCGGCGTTTGCGTAAACGGGCAGGCCGTACTTCCTTGAAAGGATGCCAACGCCGCGCGTGTGGTCAACGTGGTCATGCGTAACGAGGATGCCGTTCAGCTTTTCGGGGGAAACCGAAATGCGGCAAAGCGCCTCGGTGATCGCCTTGCCCGTCATGCCCGCATCGATAAGCAGGCGGGTAGAGCCGACCTCAAGATAGGACGAATTGCCCGATGAACCGCTGAAAAGCGGGATAAACTTCATACTTTGCTCCATTTTGGCGCGGAAGTGCCGCCGCGCCCGTGTTCAGTTTCGGGCAGGATGGAAAATGCCCGAACAGCTTTGATTTTACATTTTTCGAGCGGTAAAGTCAATATAAAACAGCGCCCAAAACCGAAGAAAAACGGTCGAGCTTGTATTGCACGAAACGTGAAAATGTGATATACTATTTTGAAAAAATATGCGCCGATAAGAAGCAGCGGCATCGGCGCAGATGGAGGAAATATGAGCAGCAGACTTGAAAGGGTCGAGATGGCGGCGGACAGGCTTATTTCAGCGATCAACTCGCTGACAGTCGTGCGAAAGCCGTTTACAATACAACCTACTTACTTTGATTTGTGGTATCAAACATTATTTCAATTTGCGGACTTATTAAAGGATGCCCAACCGGTATGGGCGCGCCCTCAGGCCGACGAGGTCACAAGGATCCTGCTTTGCTGCGGCGCAAGGCGCGTCACCGGCGACATTATGCTCGACTTTATTCTGCATGCCGTCCTTATAACCGAGAACGCCTTTTCAAAGGCCGCCGCTTCCGGCAGGCGCGACGAGGCGCTGATGCTCGCGATGCGGCGCGATCTTAACGCGCTGAAGGTCATATCCGAGCTTGACGAAGGCACTATGTATAAGCTTATCGCAGAGGCAGCGGCGGCGAACCCTTCGCCGGACAGCGCATCAAAATTCGCTCAAGCGGCTTGGTCGGGCGGGGGTGGCTCATCCATTGGGCGCGAACCCAATCAGGCGCAGCGCAGCTGGCTTGCGCCGCCCGATAGCTGCTGGTACTACGGCGAATTTGAGCTTAGGGACGCCTACTGCGCGGACAATGAGCTTGAAGGGATGTATCAAAGATTCCTCGATGAGGAAAACTGGGGCGAGCTGACCGAGGAGCTTTGGCACTTTTTCAACCGAAACGGCTGCGGAGATTTCCTTAAATACAGGCATTTTTACTTCGAAGGGGAGCTTAAGCCCCTGCCCGAGCTTCGCGCCGGAAACTGCGCTTGTGTTGCGGAAGCGGAGCTTGACGCGCTTCGCGCAAACGCGACCGCCTTCCTTGCAGGCGAGAGCGCAAAGCCCATGCTTCTTTGTGGCAGGCAGGGCAGCGGCAAAACCACGCTTATGCTCGAACTGATGGACGAGCTGCCGAGCCTGCACACGGTATTCGTGCCGAACTACGTTAAAAGTTCGGAGATAATTGCGCTGCTTGAAAAGCCGCGGGATCAGCCCGTGAAATTCATGCTTCTGATGGACGATCTTAATCCTCATGCGCTGAACGGCATATGCGAGCCGATGCTTCCGATGAACGTGCTCGCTTCGGCAACGAGCGCAGTGCCGACGATGCAGAGCTTCTTTGAGATAACGCTCGAGCTCCGCGAGATGGACGAGGATGAATTCGTTCGCACGGTGATGCTGCTGCTCGAGGATGAGGGCGCGTATATCCCGAAGGAGACCGTGCGCGGCGCCTGCACGGAGCTTCGCGCGCAGAGCAAATGCGAGCTGAACATCGCCTCGGCGGTGCGCGTGAAGGAGCTGCTGCAAAGTTAAAGTATTATCGCTTTGAGAGAGCGCGAATGCCCCCGACAGTTTTCTGCCGGGGGCGTTCCATTTGCATCAAGCTGCATCGGGTTTATTCGGTATTACAGCTCCGCCGAGCGGCGGCGGGATGCAGAAAGAGCAGCGCTCCGGTTTTCCGAAGCGCTGCTTTTTGCGTTTTGTGTTTTGTATTCTTAATACTTTCCGCTTGAGCCGCTCCAGCTTGAGCCGGAGGACGAGGAGAAGCCGCCGCTCGAGCCGCTTGAACGGTCGTCATCGCGCGGGATCTCGGTCTTCACCACGTTTGTATAGAGGAACATCTCGCTCTAATCGGTCATACGGAGGCTGCCCTTTTCAACGTAGTCCGAAGCGCCCGTCTTATGGCGAACGCTCTTGAGCATGCTTGCCATGCCTCCCGCCGCGCTCGGCTTATTTCTGCATTTCCGTTTTCATTTCATCGCTCAGGCCGATAAGGTAATCCGCCGAGAGCCCATAAAAGCGGCAAAGCTTTTTCAGATCATCTATTTTCAGCTCCGCACGCCCCGCCTCGATATGATTGTATCCCTGCTGGGACTTGTTCAAAAGCCTGCCTATCTCCGCCTGCGTCAGATCGCGATCCTCGCGCACCTGCCTGAGCCTTTCCCGATAATCCATTTTACCACCTCAAATAAAGTATATGCCGATGGTGGCATACTCATTATTTGAGTATTGACTTTTACTCAAAGATTGAATATAATCTGTCTATAATGCACTATTGGCGCAAGCTTGATGCACAGCACAAGAGTTTTTACCATTTTTTACGAAAGGAGGGCTTCACGATGGACGAATATGTAAAATGCAAGTACTGCAAGCACTGCAACTCTGCCGAGAGGAAGGGTTATAAGTGGTATTGCGAATGGTACGGCACCTACGTCGATCCCGACGAGGTTTCGGAATGCAAACATTATGACGACTGATGAACACCGCACCTTTTCCTGCCCATTCCGCATAAAATGTGGTTTGGGCGGGTTTGATTTTTACAGGAGGTAGAAATGGACAATAATAAAAAGGACAGAAGCGGCGCAATAGGCTGTATAACGGGTATCGCCTCATTTGCGATACTGTTCGGAGTGCTATATGTAGTTGACGGTTTAATGGTGGATTTCGGAATGACGCCCATATCCAGCACAGATTTTCTGCTGCCCGTTATCATCATAATTGGTATTATCTGCTTCGGCCTTATTCCATGGCTGTTCTCAAAAAGGGCAAAGGATAGCGCATTGGTGCAAATTGATTGGAACAGCATAAACCGCCGAATAATAGAAATCATAAAGGCCGTAGATTCTCATGAATACATAAGGGTAAAAGCAAAAAAAACCGGACAAGAAACAACGATTGAAAACTGTCATCTTTATCAGCTTGACTGCACCTTTATTATCCCAGATTATAGCCCTATAATGCTTATTTGCAGAATGATCGTGGATGATGATAGATTTGCGGATTTATATGGGAACGAATTGACCGATAAAAAATACAGCAATTGCGATTTCCCTTATCCTTATCCTAAGCATGAAGAGGAGTTTTATAAATTGTTGGACGACGGAAATGTTTTTATCTTCAAGGACTATGGCGGCGCTTATATACAGTTTCATCTCGGCGTAAGCGATCCTCGAATAACTATCAACGATTTCAAAAAGCACCTCGATTCCTCCAACCCCTATATTAGGAAAGTGCTTGGAAGTAAGAAGTAAATAGTGTTAGCCCTTACTCAATCGCCCCCCGACAGTTCTCTGCCGGGGGCGATTTATTTGCATCGGTTTATTCGGTTTTGCAGCTCCGCCGGGCGGTTTAATACTTTCCGCTCGAGCCGCTCCAGCTTGAGCCGGAGGACGAGGAGAAGCCGCCGCTCGAGCCGCTTGAACGGTCGTCATCGCGCGGGATCTCGGTCTTGACCACGTTTGTATAGAGGAACATCTCGCTCTGATCGGTCATGCGGAGGCTGCCCTTTTCAACGTAATCGGATGCATTGTACTTATGATGAACGCTCTTGAGCTTACTTGCCATGCCGCCCGCCGCGCTGCCGCCGCTGATAAGGCCGACCACCGCCGAGCCTATCGCCGCAAAAGTGGTGGAGATAAGGTTCTTCTTATAGGGCTGCTTGCCGTTCTCAACGTTCGTCAAAAATTCGTCGCACTTATCGGCGAAAACGTTGAAGGCTGTGTTGTAGTGATCGTATTTGAGCTGATCGGCAACCACAACGTCCTCAAGATGATCTATCACCTTGCTGTCGTTCGTTATGCTGTAGCACTTGCCGGTTCCGACGAACGCATAGTCGCGCGCCTCGGGGCAAACCATCATAACCATGCCGCCGCTCATATTGTAGCCGCAAAGCTCATAGTAATCCGCCGCGAAAAGCCTTGCGGATTTGCTGCCGAGGCTCTTTGCCGTGATGACCACGATATCGCAGTCGTGCTTGCGGCTGTATTCATCGAGCTTTTGAGCGAGCGCCTCCTCCTGCTCCGGGGTGAGCAGGTCGGCCGCATCTTCAACGCGATTGCCGCTGATAACGGGCGCTGCCGTCGCAACGGGCGCTGCCGTCTCGGCGGGCGCCTTGGTGGGCGACGGTGTGGAAGCGGCGACCGCCTCCGGCACTCTGCCGCCCGTGCGCTCCGCGTAGACGCGCGAGGCGCTGTCGAAATAATCGCTTATGCCGCCGTCGTAGGTTCCGGATTTATCGTAAACGTCCCAAAGCTGCTCTATATCGCTGTCGGTCAGCGAATCGAGCGCAAGCCCGAAGGCTGCGGCGCTCCACTTATTCTCAACGTTGCTGTAGCCCATGATGAGACCGTTTTCGCCGCCGTGGTGTTCTGTGTAGAGCCTTTCAAGGTAGGCCGTCACGTCGCCGCCCGCATCCTCAACGATCGCAAACATCGGCGTGAAGCCCTGCTCGGCCTCGATCAGCTTCGCCTTCTCGGAGAGCTGCTCGATCTGAGTTGAGGAGAGCTTGCCGCGCTCATCGATGACGTATGCATCCGCGCCGCCCGAAGCAAGCGCCGTCAGGCTCGGCAGAACGAGGAGCGCAAGAAGCAGTATAAACGCAAAAAATCTTTTTTTCATCGCTTCGCCCTCCCTTAGAACAGCAGATTCACGAGCATCGCGCCGCCGAAGGCAACGGCCGCGCCGATGATCGCATAGATCCAGAACCACTTGTTCTTCGCCTTTTTATCCACGGGAAGATCGCCAACGAATTTGCCGGTCTGCCCGTTCATCGCGAAGGTGTAGGTGTTGCCCTCCCATTGGGTATTCAAAAGCCAAACGGGATAGAGCGCGTACTTCGCCTTGCCGTTATACAGGCGAACGCTGCTCGATTCGGGGATCACGCTTGCATAGCCATGCACGGTGTTTGAAAAAACCTGCTCGGTGCTGGTTTTAACGCGCGCGTTCGCACGATCGACGCTCTGCTCGGCATCCACATCGTATTTATCCGCGAGATAGCCCGCAAGATACGCGGTTTGGAAGTCCACCGCCTGCGAAAGATCGTATGGCTCGATGGATTCCATAAGGTCGTCCGGCATTTTGGTGGAGCCGTCCACCGGAACGGCGCGGAACGCAAGCGAGCCCGCCCTTCTAATGGAATAATAGCTCGTTTCGGTGTAGCGGTAGCGGCTGTCGCTCCAAGTGCGAACGCGGGTGCCGCGGAAGCGCAGATCCGCATCCGCCTCGGCATCGAAAAGCCAGAAGGGAACGTAGATGCCCTTTATCTCGTCGATATGCTTCTGATCCTTGAATACCTTGGGAACCAGCTTTTTGCCCTGAACATGCTTATTCAGCGCTTCCTTCGCCGCCTCCTTATCCAGTTTGAACGGGATAACGAGATCCGGCTTCAAGCTGCCCGTGAAGTTGCCCATCACCACGACTGGGTTGCCGCAGAACGGGCAGGAGGTCGCCGCCATGTTTTCATCGCCCACGATCTCGCCGCCGCAGGATTTGCAAACGTAAACGCGCATGCCGTCGGTCTCGCCGTCCATCCACGATGTGCCGGCGTTCGTATCCCAGGTCAGATCGTCCTCTTTTTCATTATTGAGCTGCTCGTCGTAGCTTTGCAGCGTTTCCATTTCGAACTCGGTGTCGCAATACGGACACTTCATCTTTTGAAGCGAGCTGTCAAACGCTATCGCGCCGCCGCAGCACGGGCATTTGTATTCCTGTAAGCCTGCCACTCGATCCTCTCCTTTTCCTTTTAATCAGTGAATGCGGCAATGGCGGAGCGGGGTTTCCGCGTGCCATTGCCGCTCGGATGGTCTGTTATTATGCCGAAAACTATTTATTCGGCTTGTTCTGCTTATTCGCCTTATTCGACCTTGTCGTCGTCGGTGAATCTGTCGCCGCACTCGGGGCAGAATGCCGGGGGATTTGCGGGATCCTCGGGCTGCCAGCCGCACTTATCGCAGCGATAGAGCGGAGCCGCCGCGGGGCGCTTGCTGCCGCAGTTCGGGCAGAAATTGCCCTGGTTCACGCTGCCGCAGGCGCAGGTCCAGCCGGGCTTCTGCTCGGGCTTCTTGGTGCCGCAGTTCGGGCAGAAGTTGCCGTTTACCATGGTGCCGCAGGCGCAGGTCCAGCCGCCCTGTGCGGGCGCAGCGGGTGCGGGCTGAGCCGGAGCGGGCTGCTGAGGCTGAACGGGGGGCTGCTGCTGACCCATCGCAAACAGGTTAGCCGCATTCGAGCCGGCGTTCATCGCCATGCCCATGCCCATGAAGCCCGCCATTGCGCCGCCCTGGTTGTTTGCGGCGTCCTTCATCGCGTCGGCCTGAGCGGCGGCGATGGTGGCTGCGGCGTAGTTGGGGTCGCGGAGCATCGCGGCGCGCTGTGCCTGCTTGATGAGCTCCTGATCCTCCTCGGGGAGGGTGACGGAGCCGAGCGCAACGGATACCACCTCGATGCCGCGAAGCACGCCCCACTTGGCGGAGAGCGCCTCGTTCATAGCGGCCTCAAGATCGGTGTTGTGCTGGATGATCTGGTTGGGGCGAAGCTCAAGGTCGGAGAGCTTGCCGAACGCGGGCTGAAGCGCGCTTACAAACTCGGTCTTGAGCTGGGAATCGATCTGATCGCGGGTGAAGCGATCGGGAACGTTCGCACATACGTTGGTGTAGAAAAGAAGGGGGTTGGTGATCTTATAGGAATACACGCCGGAGCAGCGGAGCGAAACGTCCAGATCGAGGGCGAGCTTGGAGTCAACAACGCGGAAGGGGATCGGGTTCGCAGTGCCGAACTTATTGTCCATGATCTCCTTGAGGTTGAAGTAGTAAACGCGCTGATCCTTGCCGGGATCGCCGCCGAAGGTCCACCTCTTGCCGATGGTCTTGAACAGATCGAGGATGCCCTTGCCGAGCTTGCCGTAGAAGATGCTGGGCTCGGTGGAGGTGTCGTAAACGAACTCGCCGGGCTCCGCGCAGACCTCGACGATCTTGCCCTGCTCAACGATCAGCATGCACTGACCGTCCGCAACGGCGATCACCGAGCCGTTGGAGATGATGTTATCGTTGCCCTTGGTGTTTGAGGAACGACCGGAAACGCGCTTCTGGCCCTTGACCATGAGCACGTTTTTGTCCAAAGCGTCGCAATAGAAAAACTCTTTCCACTGATCGGCAAGAGTGCCCCCGATCGCGCCAAGACCTGCTGAAATAAGACCCATTTTAATTGTCTCCTTTCGGGATTTGATTTTCTTGCGGACGTTGCCGCCTTAGCCGCGCGAAGCATGGCTCAAATGAGCGAAAATGCGCGGCTTTCGTTGATTATATTATAGAGAATCGGCCCGATGCTGTCAAGCATTTTTATAAATATTCATAAAAGATATGCCATAATGCCACAATCTGCCGCAACAGGACCGCTTTTGCGGCGAAGCGGGCTTTAGCGAGGCTCCTCTCCCCCGCTTTGCCCGGCTATTCGCGCCCTCTTTCCTCGATCACAACGCGGATGATATCCCCATCCCCCTTGCCTATCTTCGCTCTTATCGACTTCAGCACGCCGATAACGTAGCACACCGAGCCGTCCTCGTTTTTAAGTCCCATATTGACGATGCTGCCGTCGTAGGGCTCGCCGTCGAACAGCGCGTGTACCTGCGCCCTGCCGCGCCCGAAAACCTCGCGCACGTTCCACGGGAAAACCACGAACGCGCCGCCGTCGGGCATCACGCAGAGGGGCGTTGAGTATTCAAATCTGCGTTTTTCGGTGGTTTCGCTCATAGATTAAACCCCGCCCCGTCCTCATAGACCACGTCTGCGCAGTCCACGGTCAGATACTTAAGGCTGTCCTTCCCGTTTTTAAAAAACATCGTATGAACCTCATAACCGCGCTCGCTTCTGAAGATCTCGAAATACAAAAAAGTTATATTGGAGCTTGGCTTGCCGTCCTCATCGAATGAAAGCCTCGGAGCAAGGCTTCGATCCCTTTCCAAAACCCGCGCGTCCTTGAAGGTTATGCGCCGATATTCCTCGCTTTCGTCAAAACCGCCGCAGCGCCGCAGATACATTTCAAGCGCCTTGCCCCGCTTTCGTATGCCGAGCAGCTCGTCGTCATGGGTATAGAAGGCTTTGTTTATGCGCTCGGGTATGTTTTGCCTTTCACATTCCTCGCGATATTCGCGCTTCATATTTTCGAACTCGCGCTCCATCTGCTCGCATTCAGCTTTTAGGCGGTCGTACGCACTTTGTTTAAGATAGCCGTATGAAAACAGCCGCAGATCGCCAAGCTCGCGCAGCCATTCGGGATAGTAGGTGCCGATCAGCCTTATCATTCTTCTGCAGGAGGCGCGAAACTCGCGCTCCACACGCTTCGGGTCGGGCGGCGAAGCCTCCTCGCTCAGCACCCGATCTCCGTCCTCCGCGCCTGCATCGCAAAATGCGATATCGCCCGCAGATACGCTCTTCATATACTCATACTCCTCGAGCTCGCCCGCAAGCCTTTCATCCAGCTTCTTTTTGTAAAATGCGCGTATCTCCGCCTCGGAATACTCCCGATCCTCGATGGGCTCAAAGTCGTAGAATGCACCGTTCCTTTGCAATTTTTCATCCATTTCGCGTGTTAAATACCGCATTACTTCCTCCTATACTTCCTCCGAAAGCAATCCCAAAGCGAAAAATCAAAACGCAATTTCAAAAAGAAATATCGGTTTGAACGCTTACAGGTCCTTTTTCGGGTACTTCAAAAACGCCGCCGCAACGCCGGCTATTGCAAGAACCGCTCCAACGGCGAGATACTTAAGCTCGATCGAGGCCGATCGAACTATCTCCGCGCCGTCCGCATAGGAAAACGGCGTGATGAACTTCAAAAACTCCGCCTCCTTGGTGATATTCGAAACGATGTTCAGGAAATACAGCAGCACGGCAAGCCCGATGCCGATGCCGATGCCGGAGCCCTTGATAAACGCCGAGATGCCGAAGCAGATGCAGGCGATCTCTATCTGCACGAGCAGAAAGGCGAGGAACAGCATGAAAAACACCTTCGCATCCGGCTTTTCGCCGATGATCAGCGCGCAGAGCACCGTCACGGCCGCCGCGCAGATATTCAGTATCAGTATCTGAGCTATGATCGCGCCGAGCTTTTCG
This sequence comes from Clostridia bacterium, assembly GCA_017523925.1. Classification (GTDB taxonomy): domain Bacteria; phylum Bacillota; class Clostridia; order Christensenellales; family CAG-138; genus PeH17. The sequence goes on along the minus strand of JAFWVQ010000047.1, from coordinate 36,899 downwards.
AGCATGACCCTTTGGCGCGATATCGGGTGCGTCAAAAGATAATCCGCAGTGCCGTCCCTCTGCTCCTTTGAAAGCATGGGAATCGACAGTATCGCCGCGAAAAGCGCGCCGCCAAGCCCGAGCAGCTCGCCGCATTCGAGCGCGAAATAGCCCGAAAACTCGGCGAAATTGAGCTGATCCATGCTGAACGCATCCGAAAGCGCGCCCATGTCCGCGAACATCTCGCTCATATTCTGCATCTCCGCCTTCATCAACGGATAGATAAGCACGCTCAGCGCAAGCATCGACGCTATTACCGCCGTCCAGATTATCAGCGAGAGCCGCCCTCTTCTCATTTCATGCCTGAAAATGCTCATCTTATGCCTCCCCATCCGAATAATAGCCCATGAACACCTCGTCCAGCTCGCGGCCGCCGATGGCAGCGTCCTCAAAATCGATGCCGGCGAGCGCCGTTATAAGCTCCTTCGCGCTTCCCGCGAATACGAAGGCGGTGTCGTCGCCGTTCACCTCGATCGAATGAACGCCGCCTATGCGCTCGAGCTCCGCCGCGTCCTTAACGCCCTTGAGCACAACGCGCTTGCCGCCCGCGCCGACGAGCTCCTCGATGCGGCCCTGCTTGATCAGCCTGCCCTCGCGGATCACGGCGGCATGGGTGCAGTGCTTGGAGATATCCGAAAGCACGTGCGATGAGAGCAGCACGGTGGCGCCCTCGGCGTTTCTTTCCGCCAAGAGCTCGAAGAACTGCTGGCGGATCAGCGGATCGAGCCCGCTCGTGGGCTCATCGAGCAGGTAGAGCCTCGGCCGATGCTGCATGGCGCAGACTATGCCGACCTTCTTTTTATTGCCGAGCGAGAGCTCGCCCACCCTGCGCTTCGTGTCCAGCTCGAGCCTGTCGCAGAGCCGTTTGGCTTCCTCGGCGCAGTCCCTTTTCCTGAGCCGTGCCGAAAGCTCGATTATCTCATGCACGCGCATTCCGGAATAGAACGCCGTTTCGGGCGGAAGATAGCCCACGCTCTCGAGTATCCGCGTATTATCCTTCACGCTGTCCATGCCGAGCACGCTCGCGCTGCCGCTCGTTGGGAAAAGCAGTCCGAGCAGCGTTCGTATGGTTGTGCTCTTGCCCGCGCCGTTCGGACCGATGAAGCCCATCACCGCGCCCTCGTCCACTTCGAGCGAAACATCGATGATCCCGCGCTTTTTGCCATAGGATTTGGTTAGATTTTCGGTTTTGATCGCCGGCATATTTTTGTTTTCAGCTCCTTCATGCCCCGTGCAGGCTGCCGCGCACGGTATATTCATAATGATTATACCATAGTCCCCCGCCGTGTCAATGGCGAAGAAGTGACAATGCCGTGAACGCCGTTGGTTCGCAGGCGGCACAAACAAAAAAAATAATGAAAACACTTTACATTTCCCACGCATAATGTTACAATATATACGCCGCTCCGCAAGAGTGTTTATTATTCATACCCTCGCGCTTGCTGCGGCCGTTCGAAACGGAAGCGCTTCACTCCCCTTTCACAATCCGTTCGAGCGCGGCTTACTGCCGAAAAATACCTCGCTTTGCCTATAACGGCATACAACGAAAGGAGATCAAAATGAAATTTTCCAAACGAAACTCCGCAAACCACTACAGCCTGCCCCGCGCCCTGTTTCACACGATCCTTGTCACTTCATCATACCTGCTCATGGGCCTGCCGCCGGCGCTTGTGCTAATGTACGCACACGATCTCTCCACGCCCATGTTCCTGCTGCTGATGACGCTCAGCTTCGTATGGCTGGTCGTGCTTGGCGAGATCTGCGTCCGTCCGTTCATCCTGCGCTCCGAACGCACCCTGCTCGGCGATGAAGCCTTCTTCCAAAAGCACCCGCGCGAATTCCGCCGCGAGGTTGCGCGCTGGCACAAGGTCTCCGCCTTCATTAACGGTGTAAACGACAGCGACATCGAGCTTCTGCCCGGGCTTTTGCAGCTCAAGCGCGAGCTTTCAAGCGATGATGCGGCGCGCCTCGGCATTGTGTACGCCGACTCCAAATTCGAAGAAGAGTTTAAGGACGTTGAATTCAGCTGCGAAAAATACGACCGCATCTATTACAGCAAGCATCCGCGCATGCTCAAGCGCGAGCTTCGCAGGCTCAATCTCAAGCGTTCGCTCTTCCTTCTTCTTCAAAATAGAGATATGCCGGTGGATCCCTACGAGCGCCGCCTGATCGAGCTTCGCGAGGAGTACGCTGCCGCAGGCTGCCGAGTTCTTGCAAAAGCGGAAAAGCCGAAGAAGAATTCTTCAACCGATTACAGCTTTGTCAGAGCTGCGAGCAAATACCTTTTTATGTTTTTGCTGATACCCATCATCGGCTTCCCGTATGGCTACGTAACGATCCATGCGCACGCGCTTTCCACCCCCGTCTATCTTGTTCTCAAGGCGCTCGCCTTCGCGCTGATACCGGCAACCGTCATCATTATCACAAAGCCCATGCTGCTGCGCGCCGAACGCTATATGTTTGGTGATGAAAGATTCTTTTCAAGGCATCCCCGCGAATACCGCAGGGAGCTCGCCCGCTGGCACAAGGTTTCCGCCCAGATCAACGGCGCGAAGAACGATCCCGAGCCGCTGCCGGGGCTTTTGCAGATCAAGCGCGAGCTTACCGACGAAGACGCTTCGAGATTCGGAGTAAACCTTGCCACGGGCACGGCGGACGGTTCGCTTGCCAATGAAAGCGGGCTTGAATTGGACCTTGAGAAATACGACCGCATCTACTACGGCAAGCGCCCGCGCAGGATAGAGAAGGAACTTCGCTCCATAAAGGTAAAGCGCGCATTCTCGCTCATATTCAAAAACGAAGACACGCAGCATTCCTCCTACGAGAGCCGCCTCTATGAATTGAAGGATGAATTCCTTGGCGAAGAGGCCGCATAATTAAATCGTTTCGTGCGCCCGATACCCTCGGGCGCTCTTTTATCGCGTTCTCCGTTATTGCTCACACCAAATACATAAAGCCGCCATGTTTTCTCTTGAAAAACGGTTTGAGCGCGTGCTATAATTTATATGAACGAGGTCATGCCGACCGAACGAAGCGGCGTTTCGTCGGCGGAGAAAGGAGGCCGTATGCGCTTATTCAAAAAGCAGACCGTCAATCATTTCAGCTTTATCTCACTGCTGTTTACAACGGTTATAAAGGTACTTTTCGTATGCTTCGGCGGACTGCCGCTGGTCATAGTTTTCACCTATTCCCACGCGATGAGCACGCCCGTTTTCATCATACTCGCGCTGCTCGCATTCTCCATAATCCCCATCTTCGGCGTGTCGGTCTACCGCCCGATATTTCTTCGCAAGCGCCGCGCACTGATGGGCGACGAGGAGTTTTTCAAGAAGCATCCGCTCGAATATCGCAAGGAGCTCTACCGCTGGCGCAAGGTTTCGGCGCATATGAACGGCACGGACGGCTGTGAACCCGAGGCACTGCCCGGCCTTTTGCAGATGAGGCACGATCTCACGACCGAGGATGCGGCGAAGCTCGGCATCGCGTTCATCGATCCGCATTCGGGGCAGACCGTTCAGGACTACGAATTCAACTGCCTTAAATACGATCGCATCTATTACGGCAAGCATAAGCTCCGGCTTCGCTTCGAGCTGTTCCTGCTTCGGGTGAAGCGGTGGATAATCGAGAATATTTTGAAGAAGGATATGCCCGTTTCGCCCTATGAGTATCGCTTAAAGGAGCTTGGAAACGAGTTCCTCGCATGAAAAACGAACGCCCTTTCGAAATGATCGGAAGGGCGTTTTTTTATCTGCGGCGAGCGGCAAATGAGGTGGAAATAATCATAAGAAACGCCCGCGGCGTTTCAACCGCAACTATTCACTATTCAATATTCACTATTCACTTAATTATTCCCTTGTAACGCTGATCACCAGCTCCAGCCCGTCCTCCCTGTCCGTCCTGTCCATATCCACCTTGAGCCCGCCCGAGCGAAGCTGTTCGCAGGCGATGCTGACGGTATTCACAAAGATACGGTAGTCCCGCACGAGCCGCACCACGCGGCGCGGCCCTGCGCCGGTTTGCACCGCCTGCGCCTCCTGCACCTCCTGCGCCGTCCGCACTTGCCCTCGTTCGTCCCGCGTTACGGGCGGTTTTTGCACCTGCTGCGCCGCCTGCATCTGATGCAGCGCACGCGCATACGCATCGCGCCCGCTCCGCATCGCATCGGCAAGGCGTTCGGTCGCCTCGGCATCGAGCCCGAGCTCCCCCGCGCGGCGTATCAGCTCGAGCCTGTCCGCCGTTTCGTCAAGCTCGAGCGCAGCAAGCGCGTGCCGCTCGCCGAGCGCGAACCGCCGTATCAGCTCGCGCACGCCGGGCTCCAGCCACAAAAGACGCAGCCTGTTTTCGATGAAATCGCGGCTCCTGCCCATGCGCTGCGCAAGCTCGTCCGCGCCGATGTTCAGGCGGTTCATCAGCTTCAGGCAGCACTCCGCCTCCTCGAAGATATCGAGCGGGGCGCGCTGAAGATTCTCGATCAGCGCCGCAAGCGCCGCAAGCGCGGATCGCGCGGAAAGATCGGATCGATTCGAAGGTGCCGAATGCGCGGCGGCCTGCCTTGATCCTGCCTTTCCCGCGCCCCCGTCCACGATGCACAGAACGCGCTTTTTCCCGAGCTTTTTGACCGCGCGCAGCCGCCTCTCGCCCGAAACGAGCTCGTATCTCGCGCCGACCCTTCGCACGATGAGCGGACGGATCAGTCCCGCGCTTGCGATGGACGAGGCGAGCTCGGCGATCGCAGCCTCATCGAAAACGCGCCTCGGTCCGTTCGGATTCGGCATTATCCTCGAAACGGGCAGCTCCGCGAGCGCCGGAGCTTCATCATTATTCTTCAAAAACCCGAAAAACGCCATCTTCTTCCCTCTCATTCGCCGCAGCTTTTTCATAGATCAATTATAATCCACCGCGATTTTCGGCGCAACAGCGAAGAAAGGAAGCTTTTGGCGCTTCCTGTCAAAATTACTCATTATAATATTGTTTTTACTTCATCTATTCAAAATATGCGATGAATTTGCCTTTCCGGTCGCCCTTATTCGCCGCCGAGCGAATACTTTTTCAAAAGCTCGTCCAGCCTGCCGCTCTCGCGAAGCTCATAGATGAACACGTCCGCAAGCTGCGCTATTGCGGGCTCGTCCGACGAGGCGGCGATGGCATAGCTGATGCTCCCAAGGCTCACCGAGGGCTCGAGATCGTAATCCGAGGAGTAGAGCTGCGCATATACGCCGGGCAGCACCGCGCAGTCGATCCTGCCGTTCACAAGGGCGCTCAGCATATCCGGATACGAGGCAAACGCCTTTTTATCGAAGGTCACCGCGCCCTCGGGCAGCTCCTTCTCGATGCCGCGCAGCTTGTCGATCAGGCTCCTTTGCACCTTTGTTTCGTGCGCGTCGATATATCTGTTCAGCACCTTTGCGGCGGAGGTGTTTTGAACGTAGCCTATCAGCATATCGTCCAGCGCCTTCTTCGCGCCGCCGCTGCGATGCACCACGCGGCAGGAATCGGTGTAGTACGGGTAGGAATAAGCGAATTTGCTGCTCGCGCCCTTCTGCATCAGCGCGATCGCCGCATCTATGCTGCCGTCCGAAAGCTTCGTTTCGGCGGTCTGCGCGGATACGGTCACAAGCTTCACGGGCTTCTCGCCGTTTTCGGGCAGAAGGAACTCCGCAAACAGCTCAGCCAGCTCGATCTCGAGCCCCGTGCCGTCATCCGAAAAGCCCGGGATATCCTCCCGGATCCCGACGGTCAATATGCCCTTCTCGCGGATGCGGAGTATCTCGGCCGAGGTCTTGAGCTGCTTTTCGGGCTTGAGCAGCGCAAAAAGCGCGACCACCGCGCCGATGCCGAGCGCAACGAAAAGAACGATGCGCAACACCCTGCCGCGTTCGCCGCGCAGAGTGAGCCCCGAATGCCTTGTTCCTCTGCGAATCCCAAGCCGCCTTCTCATGCCTTTTACCGAGCCTTTCACTTACTCCCTTCAATTATATCAGACGCGGCGGCGGAAAACAATATCATCAGCCCACCATCGCCACTATCGCCGTCATATCGTCCGCGCCGCCCATGCGCCGCGCGCGCTCGATCAGCGCGTTTGCCGCCGCTTCGGGGTCGCCCTGTCCGCAGGTGCTTAAAAGCGCTTCGCAGAGCCGATCGCCGAGCGCATCCGAAACGCCGTCGCTCATCATGATCAGCACGTCCCCGCGCTTGACGTGAACGCGGAAAACCGCCGTCTTCGCCTCCTCCACTATCCCGACAGGCAGCGCCTCGGCCGAAAGCGCGTTCAGCCTGCCGTGCCGTAGGATATAGCTCGCCGGAGCGCCGTGCTTTGCTGCGATCACGCTTCCGCTCGCCCGATCGAAGAGCATCGCGTCGAGCGTTGCGTAGGTCTCGCCGCCCTCCTTGATAAGCAGCAGCCTGTTCACAAGCTCCGCCGCCGAGTCTATCGGCAGCCCGCAGGCGACCAGGTCCGCCACCATGTTCACCGTTTGCTCGCTCTCGCGCCGCGCCGCCTCGCCCGTGCCCATGCCGTCGCTTATCGCGGCAAGGCTGAGCCTGTCCAGCTCGCGGATGCAGGCGGTGTCCCCCGTCTGCTCCCCTCCCGCGCCGGGGCATTCGGCCGCTCCGAATCCGATCCTATAACGCTCGCCGCCTTCCCGAGCACCCTCGGCAAGCCGCGCAAGCCCGTCCGCAACGCCCGAAAGCTGCTTGTTCACGAGCCCCGACGGGCCGGGGTCCTCGCCGTCGAACAGCCCTGCCATCTCCGAAAGCACTTGCGAAAGCATGCTCAAGCGGCTGCTGCGCCCGCGAAGCTCCTTCTCGAGCGCCTCCTCCCTCGCGCTATCGCGGAAGGCATCTGCGACGGGCAGCGGGCGGATATCCGCAAGCAGGAATACGGAGCCGCAGAGCAGCAGCTCGGCGGGCGAAACCGTGCCGAAGCCCGGGATGAAGCAGTACAGCGCGATCGAGGGCGCCGCAAATCCCGCGAGCACGCCCCATCTGCCGAGCGGACGAAGCAGCGCCGCCGAAAGCGTGCACATACAGAGCACGGCAACGAGGAGCATGTCCCCGTTCAGCGCAAGCACGCGAGTCGAAGCGATGACCGCCGCGCAGGCGATAGAGCACAGGCCGCAGCTTCGCGCCGCGACCAGGCAGAAGAGCGCCGCTGCCGCCGTGCCGAGCTCAAGCGAGAAGAGCCGCGAATGCGAAAACGCCGAAGCAAGCAGCCCGCCGAGCAGCGCAAGCGAAACGAGCCCGAGCTCGTGCCGCGCCGCTTCACTCAAGCTATGCACTGCCGCTTTGCTTTGCCCGTGCAGCACCGAGTTTTCGGCGCATTTCTCCTTGCCGCCGCCAAACGGCGCAAGAGTGCCAAGGCCGTGCGTGAGAATGGAGGCAAGCAGCGCGCATAGCGCGGATAACGGGAGCTGCATCAGCGCGCCCGATAGCGAGATCTCCCACACGCCGAACAGCGCCGCGGCGGGCATCGCGGCGAATGTGGACACGAGCAGCGCGGCAAGCTTCACAAGGGCGCTCGGCTCCGCTTTGGGGCGCAGCGAATGGAGCGAGAAGCCAGCGATCAAGAGCAGCGCCGCCGCGATGCAGCCGGAATATGCGCCAGTGGCCGCGCTTCCCGCCGCAAGAGCGAGCAGCGCGGTAAAGAAGCTTTGCAGCCCGAACGCGCACCATACAGCGCCGGTGAACGCGAGGGCGGCAAGCGGCAGCACCGGGGCGTCGAGCCCCGAATAGAGCGCGGCATTGAACGGCAGCCCGCAGGCAAGCAGCATCGAGGCGGCGCAAGGGAGCAGCCAGCGCCCGAAGAAATGCTTCGGCAGGGCGAGGCGCGCCGTTTCGAGCGCCTTGATTGAAAAGCGTTTGAGTTCCTCCATCATGCTTCTCCTTTGCTATGATATGGCTGATTCGATCATAGCACGGAGCCCGCCCGCCCATTGTCGCTTTGCCGCCGCGGGATCGCTCGATTTTGCGCGGGTTTTGCGTGGGTTTTGTGCAGCCCCTCTCCTTTTCCCTTTCCCTTCCCTCGCCCTTTCCCCTTGCCCTTTTCCTTTGCCCTTTCCCCTCGCCCTTTCCCCTTGCCCTTTTCCCTTGCCCTTTTCCTTCGCCCTTTCCCCTTGCCCTTTTCCTTTGCGCTTTTGCTTTCCCCTTTCGCCGTCCGCATCGGCACCAGCTCGGTTTCGCTCGGTTTTCGCTCGGTTTTCTCCGCTTAGCGGCGTATTTTCGCAGCAAAAAAGCGGGCAGCCGAAGCTGCCCGCCCTTTACCGCCCTTTCGGGCTGTTTGAATTACTTGTGGTTGCCAACACCAACCGCATCGATGATGAGGGTGTACTGGTCAACGCAGTCAAAGTGACGGAACGCGATGCGCACGGTCTGGCCGGCATACTCGCTGATGTTGATCAGGTGCTCGGTGAGCGCGTTGGTCTCGAGAGTGTGCTCGTAGATAACGTCGCCATTCTCAGCATCGGTTCCCTCGGGAACGATGATGACCTGGAAATGCTCGGCGATGTCGCCATCGGCCGGGTTAGCGGAGGCGGTGAAGAAGGAGAGATACTTCTCGCCCGCACCGATCTCGAACTCGGGGCTGATCATCCAGTTGTCGGGAGTAAGAACAACATCCCTCCAGGAGTAGCTGACCGCGCACTTGGAGCCGTCGTAGTAGAGGCCCTGTGCGAAGTAGTCGGTTTCCCAGTTGTTGCCGTCGCCGTCGGCGTCAATGGTTTCCCAAGTGAACGCGCCGTCGAAGGTCTCGTAGAAATCAACGGGCTCGATGGAGGACTCGGGGATATCTACGATCTGGGTGAACATACCTACGGGATACAGACCCTCGTAAACGGGGCCGAGATCCACATACTCATCGCTGTCGAGGTCGAGAGCCATGAGGTGCATCTGGTTGTACTGGGAGATGCCTGCATCAGCGCTCATCCAGAAGAACACGCCCTCTGCAAGGAAGCCGCTCTGTACGAGGAACTGACTGCCGTTGAAGGGAGTTACGCCATAGTGGCCGATCTCCTCGAGCTCCTGACCGGTGGCGATGTCGAGCTTGCAGAAGTAGCCGAATGCGTCAACCGCATAGCAGTTGCCCCACCTGTCGAAGTCGAACGCGGCAACGCCGTTCGAAGCGTCGCTGATGTGGGTGAGAGCACCGGTGTTCATATCGACCTCATGGATCTCTGCAAGACCCGCAACGATGTAGAGCTTGCCGGTTGCACGGTTGTACGCCATCTCGTTGATGACGTAGCCGTTGTCAATGGTGCCGATGGTGGTCTTGCCGGTCCAGGCGTTGATGTTGGAGCAGTCATACCTGACGAGTTCCTTGTTCTCGGTAACGGCATACATATAGTCGCCCGCGAGAGCCGCGCAGGTGTAGTCGCCGTCATCGCTCTGAATGCCGCCGCCGTAGTAGAGGGTGCCAAGATTGTTGGTGGCAAACCTTACCCAGGTAAGGTTGTTGAGGTTCTTGCCGTAGGCATAAACGTTCAGCGTGGGAACGGTCATGGGTTCGGGCTGAGGAGCAGCATCCACGGGGGTGAGGGTGCTGCCGTTCCAGAGGTAGACCTGCTCGTTCATAGCGTAGTCGGCAACGATAACGTATGCATTGTCTGCACCGGAGAGCTCGATAGCGGTGGTTGCGCCGCGCTCGGTCTCAAAGATGCCCTGCTCGCCGAGCTTCTCGCCGAGGTTCTCGCCGTTTGCGGTGTATACCGCAACGTATGCAACGTAGTTGTTGTCGGTTACGTTGAAGGTGAACTTGCCGTTCGCGGAAGCGAAGTTGCTTGCGCCGGGCATGGTGGTGTCGATGCTTACGGGAACATCCCACTTCCAGTTTTCGCTGGCTTCGGTGGTGAAGGCATTGGTGCCGTGTGCGCCGTCGTTGTCGAGCTTCGCCTCAACGCGGATAACGATGTTCTCACGGTTGAAGTTTGCGAAGTTGACGCCTGCGGGGAAGATACCGTAGGTAACGCCGAGCTGCTCGCGGTGGTCGTCCTTCCAGAAGCCCTTGGGCTGGAGGCCGGGGTTGGAAAGCTGCTCGATCTGGTTGCCGTTCTCATCGCATACAACGTAGCGGACGTAGGAGTTACGGAGCAGACCGGTGTAAGCAACGTTTACGGAATCCATCAGGCCATCACCGTTGGGGGAGATAGCGTTGCGGTCCGCAAGGTAATAGCTCATATCCGCGGTTTCAACGTAGGGGTTGATGCCGAGGCCGTTGATCGCATTGCCCTTCTTGTAGCCGATGGTGTTGGGGTAGTTGTTGCTGTTCCAGGGCTCGTCCTCGTAGTAGTAACCACGGTCGATAGTGGCAGCATAGTTCCAATCGCCATAGAAGCCGGTGAAGGGAAGAGTGAGGGATACGTCGCTCTCATTGGCGGGGATGAGCTCGATGAAGCCTTCGAGCGCAGCACCGGAGGTGTAGTAATTCTCGATGTAGGGAACGATCTCATCGGTGAGGTCGAACTTAACGGTTACTTCGGTCTCGCCGCCTGCGGGAACGGTAACGATCTCGGGCATATCGAAGGTAACGTAGTCAATGCGGCCTTCCGCAACGGGAGCCTCGATGAGCTCGAGCGCGATACGGGCAGCAAGGATAGCGTCCGCAATGGTAACGTCGCCGTCCTCGTTGAGGTCGCAGTTCATATCCGTATCGATGAGGCCGAGAGCCATACGTGCGATGAGGATAGCATCCGCGATGGAGATCCTGCCGTCGCCGTTTGCGTCGCCTACAAGGACTTCACCATCTTCGCCGATAGCGATATTCAAGGTGCCGCCGTAGTAAACGAGGATGGGTTCGTCGTTGATGCTGCCGAGCATAGCGAAATCGTTCAGAAGAACGGTGGGCTCGATGGTGTACTGCTGCTCGGAGGTGCCGAAGTTATGAACGGTGAAGGTCATCTCATAGTGACCGGTCTTCTCGGGATCGTCGCCGAGCTCAACCTTCGGACGGTTGCCGACTGTGCCGTTCACGGTGATGTAAGCCTTGGTGGTGGTGGCCTTCGCAAGATTCATCAGACCTGCGCCCTGCTCATGAACGGGGGCATACTCGCCGGAATCGCTCAGGATAGGGGTGGTGGTGCTCATGAGGATCTGGTTGACGAGGTCGTGCTTCTCAGCGGTGGTCGCATTGGGGAAGTTGTCGTCAACGTAAGCGGAGATGATAGCCATACCGCCGCAGACATGGGGGGTCGCCATGGAGGTGCCGTCCCAGGTGTCGTATTCGGTGCCGGAGATACGCGGATCGGTAGCGGAGTAGATCTGGCCGCCGGGAGCGGTGATCTCGGGCTTCATGCTCATGTTGGCAGTCCAACCACGGCTGGAGAAGCTGGTGGTCATGTTGCCGGTGGGGTTATCGAAGATGCCGAGCTCGGTGCCGATGAACATGGTCTTGTTCTCAGCGGCAACGAGAGCTGCGCCGGCTTCCTGGGAAATGATAACGTGGGGGATATGGCCGCCTTCATAGGCTACCATGTTGATGCTGCCGCCCTGGTTGTTGAAAACAACGCAGGCAACCGCGCCGGCCGCTTCCGCGTTCTCGGCCTTCTCGATGAAGGTGATGTCGCCGCGGGAAACGAGCGCGATCTTGCCGGTAACGTCTACCTGAGCGAAATCCTCGGGAGTACCGAAGCCGGGAACGTGAACGTAGGGGAGGGTCTGACCGCCGAGAGCGGAAACCATCTGAACGGGGTTAGCGCTGTTCTCGGAATAGCCGTAGCCCTGACCCTCTACCTCGATGAAGTAGAACCTGGACTTGGTGTTGGAAACAGCGGCAACGGAGATGCCGTGCGGCCAGGAGGAGGGGGAACCTACAACACCGTTATCGGGATTGGAAACGAGCGCATAACCGGTGTTGGAGTACTCGGTGGAGCCGCCCGCATTGCCGCCCCAAGCGTTGTTAAAGGTCGCGTCGTAGTCGTTGCCCGCTGCCATAGCGAGGTTGACGCCGGCGTTCACGCAGCGCTCAAGGGTGTTGAGGAAGGAAGGATCGTAGGGGTTGTCGGAACCGTTGGGGGAACCGAGGGAGAGGTTTGCGGAAGCAACGCCGAGAACGACGCAGTCCTCAAGAGCGGGGATGATGTTGGACCAGCTTGCGCCGCCGGAGGGTGCGAACACCTGCATTACGGCGATCTGCGCATCGGGAGCAACGCCCTTGATCTCGTCGTTGTTGCCCGCGGCGATACCGGCAACGTGGGTGCCGTGGTCGCTCTGACCGGGATGCGCAGCATCAGCATGCTGATAGTAGTAGTTCCACTGGAAGGGGATCTTCTCGTTTACGTAAACGTTGGCCACGTTCATGGTGGGCCTGCCGTCGCCGGAGAGGCCGCCGTCCGCGATGATGGCCGCGATGTCGGTCTCTTCGAACTGAACGTCGCCGGTGGGCATCACGGAGAACGCGGGATGGGTCACCAGAGCGCCGGTGTCGAGGATAGCCACGGTGTAGCCCTCGCCGGTGTAGCCGGTCTCCCAAGCAGCGATACCGCCGACCTGGTCAACGGAGTTGAACAGGGTGGGGCTGTCCCAGCTGGGGGATACGAAGGCGCGCATGCCGCCGAGAGCATTGATCTCGTCAACAAGGCGGTACTCGCCGTCGAACGCAAAGCCGTTGAAAAGAACGGAATAGTTGTGAGTTACCTCGACCTTAACGCCGAGCTCGTCGGCGATCCTTGCTGCCGCAGCGTTCTGCTTGGCAACGAGGGTCTCGCGGTAGCTGCCCGCGTTCTTAACGTCTTCTACAACGTCCACAGCGGGAGCGCCGTCCATCTCGATCATGATGGTCACGATGGAGTCGGGAGCGATCTCATCGGCCGCCTTTGCGTCGGCAGCCTGGAAGGTCTTACCGTTCCTGATCGACGAAAGGTCGATGGAAGCGGTCTTCTTGGATACAAGGGTACCGTTCCTGTCGGAAGCAAGGCTTCCGGAAACGGCTTCGCGGGTTCCCACTCTGCCGTTCAGCTCGCCGTCGAAATTGACGGTCTCAGCCATGATGCCGCCGAATGCGGGAAGCACCAGCATCAGCGCAAGAAGGCAGGCAAGAAAGCCTTTGAAAGATTTCTTCATGTTCTTTCCTCCTTATAAGGTTTCGTTGGTTAATTACCCGATAAAGGCGCGTTCCTTCCTCTTATATCAAACGGCTCGAGCCGCGAAGAGGCGGCTTGCAGACCGTTTTCAAAGGGGCTGAAAAGCCCTTCAAAGGGACTTATCCAATCTATTATAGTATAAGGTCAAATTCAAAAAGTGTCAATAGTTTTTGCAACTATTTTATACCGTTTGTTATATCGGCCCGCTCCGTTTCGCTTGCTGATTTTTCATTGAAACTACGGCTTTTTTTGCGCAGCATCGGTTCATTCCGCCCGCTTTTTGCGTTATTTGAGCGAATTTGCCAAAATATACTTAAAAAACCTTGTGTTGGCTCTTGACAGCCGTTCGCCAAGCGTTTATAATATTCGCGCAAATAAATATCCGCCAAAGACAGCAGGTGCCGATTTTCGGCTCAATATCCCGCCGAGGTGAAGATAAAGCTTGATTTATTCCCGTATGGGTAAATATGCTATTCCTCGCCCCCGGTGGTCCCGCCGGGGGATATTTGTTTGAAACTGTGACAAGGAGGAAAATCCAAATGGCAAATGCTTCCATTATCAAGATGAAGGAGCAGCACGTTGCGGACATCTGCGAGAAGATCAAGAAGGCTCAGTCCATCGTTCTTTTCGACTATCGCGGACTCACCGTTGAGGAGGACACCAACCTTCGCAACGAGATGCGCAAGGCCGGCGTTGAATACGTCGTTCTCAAGAACAAGATGGTCGAGAGAGCCTGCCGCGAGCTCGAGGTCGACGAAGGCATCCTTGAGATGCTCAAGGGACCTTCCGCTTTCGCATTCGGCTATGAAGACGCCGTTGCTCCCGCAAAGATCCTCAGGGACTTCATCAAGAAGGTCAAGAAGTGCTCCCTCAAGGGCGGCCTTGTGGACGGCGCGGTCACCGATGTCAAGGGCATCGAAGCGCTCGCCGATCTGCCTTCCCGCGAAGTTCTCATCGCCCGTATGCTCGGCAGCATGATGAGCCCAATCCAGGGTCTCGCCATCGCGCTCGACCAGCTCGCCAAGAAGAATGGCGGCGAAGGCGCCGAGTCCCCCGCTGCGGCTGAATAATTTACCTGCCGCCGCACATCCCGCTTTCAAACAAAAAAATCTTAATTGGAGGAAACCACAATGAATAAGCAGGAATTTATCGATTTTATCAAGGGCCTTACCGTTCTTGAGCTTGCAGACCTCGTTCACGCTGTTGAAGAGGAGTTCGGCGTATCCGCCGCCGCCACCGCCGTTGCAGTAGCCGGCCCCGCCGCAGCAGGCCCCGCTGAAGCCGCTGAAGAGAAGACCGAGTTCGACGTAGTCCTCAAGGGCTTCGGCGACAAGAAGCTTGATGTTATCAAGGTCGTTCGCGCTGAGCTTGGCCTCGGCCTCAAGGAGGCTAAGGACGCCGTTGAAGGCTGCCCCACCACCCTCAAAGAAGACCTCTCCAAGGAAGACGCCGAGAAGCTCGCCGCCGCTTTCAAGGCCGTCGGCGCAGATATCGAGCTCAAGTAATTGCTTTTTGTCACAGAAGGAGCCGCCTTCGGGCGGTTCTTTTTTGCGGCCTTGATCGCCTTTTTTCGGTTATCGGCCGCTTATGCGCGCTTTTCAGCCCCCGCTCTGTCGAAAAGCCGCGAGAATATTTGTTTTTTTAAAGAAAGGAACACCGTTTTATGAAGAGATCCTGCATCCTTGCGCTCTGCGCCGCGATTCTTATCTCCGCAGCCGCTTGCAGCAACGACCCCGCAGCCGACCCCACCGCGGCTCCCACCGCCGAAGCCACCATCGAAGCTTCCTCAACTCCCGAGGTTACCGCAGAACCCACCGAGGAGCCCACTGCAGAGCCCACCGAGGAACCCACCGAGGAGCCCACCGCCGAGCCTACCGAGGAGCCCACCGCGGAACCCTCCGGCGAGCCCATGAGCGACGAGCAGATCGCCGCAAAGGTCAGCGAATACACCGAAGCGGTCAACGCGCAGTACGCAACTCTCTCCGATTTCTTTGCTGCTCAGGGTATGTCCTGCGTTGCCAAGGCCGAGGGCGCCGATTGCGTTACCGAATACACCTATCTTCAGCAGGTCGAGTTCGATGCGGAGCAGATCACCGCAGCGCTCGATGAGAAGTGGTCCACCTATAAGGCAATGTACGATGAGCTGAAAACCTTTGTTGGCAGTGAGGATGTTCGCGTTATCCTTCGCTATGTCAATTTCGACGGCACCAAGCTGCTCGACTACGTTGTGGACAAGACCTATCACGCCGAATAATCGGATCTTAAATGCCGAAAGGCGCGAGCCCCAAAAGGTTCGCGCCTTTTCTGTTTTGCGTGTTTGATCGGCTCAGGAGGTGAAGATGATGTTCATCGCGTTCTCGGGATTGTGGTAGCAGATCAAGTCATCCGTGCCTGTGTACTCGCATTCGGTATTGCCGGCAATGAACACACTCCCAAGCCCTACTATCTCGTAGGCACATTCCGAGCCGTTGCTGTGGCTCGGAGTGTCGGTGCAAGCATTGAGGATCGCCGGCGCAAGCGCCATGTTTTCCCTATACAGCGTCGGTTTCACATATTTCTTCATATAATCACTCCTATCATTCCGTTATCAGCGATGCTCTCATAACGGACACCGCATCGAGAAGATCTATCGCGCCGTCCTTATTGAGATCGGCACAGTACAGCTCATACAGATCGAACCCGCAGTCCTCGCCCAAGGCATGGCGCATTATGAGCAGCGCGTCCATAAGGTCGATCTCACGGTCGTGGTTGGCGTCGCCGGGCTTGCCCACGAGCAGCGCCTCCGCAAAGAGGAAGGTATCCGAGGAGACGAACGCAACGCAATCGCTCTCCCCCGCCTCGCCGCGAACGCTGTGGGCGATGCTGCCGTAGGTCACG
Source organism: Clostridia bacterium (assembly GCA_017523925.1). Taxonomy (GTDB): domain Bacteria; phylum Bacillota; class Clostridia; order Christensenellales; family CAG-138; genus PeH17. Next base: position 20,916 of record JAFWVQ010000047.1, on the reverse strand, counting down.
GGCGCGCCTTCGCCGTTATGGGCTGTCGCGGAAATCACGATGGGGTTGGCAGCGCTCGTGTGCAGGAAATCAAATCCCGTATCCGGGTTGAACGACACATTGAGCGTGTCTCCTGCCTCCAGCGTTATCTCGGCAACGCAGCCGGGGAACATATACCACGTATTGCCTCCAAGCAAGGCGAACACGCCGAACCTGTACGTTCCCGGAGCCACCTCGATCTCGCCGAATGCGTCTTCGGTGGTGTAAACGTCGTTCTTCGTGGGGCCGGGGAGCATATAGGGCAGGTTTGCATCGCTCATCGCGTTATGCTGAGTCGTGCGGTTTGAAGGACCCGCAGGCGCAGCGGGAATGGTGCCGGTGGTAAGATCGCTGCTTATAAGAAGCTGCATATTCGCATTGCCGTTCACGGTGAAGGTCACGCGCGCTTTATCCAGCGATGCGCTCTCGCGGGCCGGGCAGATGGTCCTGTCCCCGTATATCGGCTCGTTGTTGTAGTTCCAACCGCCATAGCCGTTGTTCACGTTGTTGATCAAGCCCGCGGGCGCAGCCGGAACGGTGGGCCAGGTGAAGCGAATGGTTTCTGTGTCCGGATCGTAGAAGTTCGTACCGTTTTCGCCGTAATCGGGCAGCTCCAGCCCTTCAAAGAGCCGATCGCCGTGCCGTACCCAAACTTCCTTCACGACATCGCCGGGCGTGCCGTTCTCATCGGCATCGGCGAACCTAACCAGATGGTAATTCTCGGCCGGCGTGGGCGTGGGATCGGGAACGGGCGTGGGATCTGGCGTGGGCGTGGGATCGGGCAGCACAGCATCCTGCTCGGGGATGAACTTGATGTTCACAAGCGATAGCACGTTGTGCGTTGCGGGATCGGGCGCCGCGTAGGGCGTTTCGCTCGGCTCTGGGGTCGCGGTCTGACCCGGAGCAAGGGTGGGAGGCGCCGCCGTTACGACGGGGTCGGGGCCGTTGGGGTCGAGATACGCCTGAATGACCACGTGGCCGTTCGGCGTGTTCTCGCCGTGGATGAAGCCGTTCGTCCTTCTGATTATATCGGTAACGTCGTAATACATCTCGGTCGCGGACTTGACCACCGCAACGTGCTCGCCGTTGACGTGCAGATGCACGGTGCCGTAGGGCGCCTTCGCGCTGATATGCAGCCCGGACTTTGCGTTGTCCCACTCCTTGATGGTGAAGGCGAACGCGCGCTCGGTGGAGGTGCCGTCCGAATGCTTCTCGGCGGGCGCGAGATAGGTCTCGTTGTTCGGGCCGTGCGCCTCGTATTTTTCAACGTTGACTATGCCGCCCTGGCCGTCGATATACAGCACTCCGTCGATATTGACGTTGCCGCCTTCATACTGCTCGGGATCGAGCAGTATATCCCTGATCTGGCGGTAGGTGGGGTTGTATTCGTTCGCCGCCTGATAGGCAAGCCTGTCGATCGCGGTGATGCCGGTCTTGGTGCGCGGCTCGTAAACGCGAACGGCGTCGAGATAAACGTCGAAGCTGCCGTAGGCGGGCGCCGCCTTGGAGGGCTCGATGCTCTCGCCCGGCGTTCCCTCGGGATCAACGCGCGTAAGCTCGTATTCCGCCTCGGGCAGGCCGGGGATCTTGAGTCCTTCAAGGCTCGTTTCATCGCTCTGCACGCCCTTGGGCTTGGGCAGATGGTCGAAGAGCTTGTCGTAAACCGCGGTGATATACACGTCGTAATCCGCCCAGTTCATGTCCACGATGCGGAGCACCGGGATCTGGTGCAGGATAACGGCCTCGCCGTCGCCCGCATCCTTATAATAGGTATCCACGATCAGATGCGCGTAGTCCTTGTTCTTAACGCCCTGCTTGTAGTTCCTCGGCGCGCCGTAGGGGACCACGTCCACCGCAAGAACGCCGGTGTTCGCGCCGCTTCTTGAGATAATGTCGAAGCCGGTGCCGGTGTAGCGGAAATGCGCTGTGGGCCACTGCTTAACGCCGTCCTTGACCTGCTGCGCGTACTCCGCGTCAACTATCGCGTGCGCTGCGGAGCCGCTGCTGTCCGAATTGCCGGAATTGCCGTACCTGTCGTAAGAAGCCTCATAGCCGTAGAGCAGGTTCGCGGTGCTCTGCTGCGCCGCGATGCTGCCGCCGCCGCCCTGCTGCCAGCTGCAATTCACGCCGCCAAGCTCCAACCAATGCGCGTAGTCATAGTTTATCGCATCCTGCGCATCGCCGCTTGAGTACCTGAGCATGGTCTCCTCGTAATGAACGTTCGTTGCGGGCAGGAAGGTGAGCTTGCACCATTCGTACTCGATGCCGTCGTTCTTATTCGGATCGCATTTCAGCAGCGCGCCGATCTCGAAATCATCGTAGCTGATCTGCTTTATCTCGAACCTTGCGCCGTTGCTGTTATGCTTCTGGGCAATATAGAGCGTGTCGTTCGCGCCGTCGCGCTTGACGAATTGCTCCTGATAGGCGTTGGGGTCCTGCTTTTTATAGCATTCGCCGAGCGCAAGCAGCTCGATAACGTCGCCGTTCTCGCCGAAGAAGTTCTCGGGGTCCTCCTCCTCCACGGGGCGGCAGAAATCGTAAACCACGTATCTTTCGCGGATATCCACCTTGGGAAGCGGGAAATAGAGCATCGGATCCTTGTCGGGCATAGTGCCGGGATCGCCGGGATCGATGGGGTTTTCCGGTGCTTCGGGATCTTCATACGGATCCCAGATATCGTTCCCCTCGTAGATGCCTGTCTGAGTGGGATCGTTGGTGGGTATATCCATGCCGACCGTATCCGAAAGCGCCTCGATGCCTGAGAGTGTGACCACTATCTTGCTGCCGCCCGCTCTGCCTTCAATGCACTGAGCGTAGTCGTAGCCGGTGACGGTGATAACGCCGGTCGTTACGTCGAAGCGAACATTTGCCGCCTTTCCGTTCGGGGTCGGGAAAAGATCCCGCGCACTTTCTTCATCGAAGATGTACTCGCCGTTCACAATATTTCCAGTGAACGGAACGACCTTGATCTCGATATTGTCAAGGCCGAAATCCTCGGGCATCTTGAAATGCTCTGAAAGCGCGTCCCTCAATACCGCGTTCACGTCCAGAAGCTCCCTTGTGACGGTGGTGGTCTCCGTGGTGATGAGATCGAACGCATCTACAAGACGCGCGATGTTCAATTCACCGTTCTGGCTTGTTTCATCAAGCGCGTTGTTCGTATCAATATAATAATTGTTCTTGATGATGCCGGGATGGCCGGGATAGGGCTGGGTATTTGGAGTCAGGCTCTCGTCCCACCACGCCGAAAGATCCTCAAGTTGAAGCTGCATTTTATGGATATGGGTCGTGACCCAGTTGCCGCCCTCCCACGTGGTCAGATCGCGGTCATCCTCATAATAGTAGATCGCGGAGGCCGGTATCGAGCTTCCGGGCTTGGGGATATAGTTGCTTGAGATATAGCTGAGGTATTGGTTCAGAAGGCCGCGATGCGGATCCTGCTCCTGCCCGACGCCCGAATAATAATACCTCGGGAAAAGCTCGCCCAAAAACTCATAGGTCACTTTGCCCGTACTGTAGGCATCTGAATTCCAAATACCGCCGTCAACGTATCGGGGGCCGAACCAGGTTTCGGTGTCGTAATAATCTCCGTAGGGAGCGTAGAACTTGAGCTGGGAGTAGATGGCATCGTTCATTCTTTCAAAAACAAGACCGACGGTGAATATGGTTGCAGGCTCGCCGTAGGTATCGCCCTTGATGCGGAACGCGCTCTTTATGCACTCGTTCGCCCAGTTGGGATTGAAGCTTGATTCGCCAACGTAGCCGTCCGTGAAGACAATAACGACCTTTTTGCGATTCTTCCACTCGTTGCCGACGCGATACATGTTTTCATGAGTCTCGGGATTGGGCTTGTAGGCGTCCAAAATGCCCTCGACCATCTTCATGCCGACCTGCATCGCCGTGCCCGCCCGCTCATTTTCATTCGCCTTATCGGGATTGTAGGTTTGCAGAGATGCCTTGAGAGCGTCCACCTGAGTGTTCAGGCTCAGCATGCAGTCATCATAATGCGCCTGCGCGGAGCTGTTCGGATAGCCGGTGTAGTCTCCGCCGGCGTCGAGCTCGTTAAAGTATGTGTTGGGATTATAATGGTAGTGCGAATTGCCCTCGGTTCTTGTTACGGTTCCGGTGTTCCTGTTGCGCTCGTACACAACGTCGGTTCCGAACACGGTGCTTCTTCCGCTGAACCTGTACGCCGCGGAGCCGACATAGAGCTCGGAGCCCGTATAGGGGATTCTGCCGGCCAGCTCCTGCGCTATTCTGGAATTTTCGCAGCCGTAAGCGGCGATTGCCATTCTGTGCTCAACGTCATACTGCACAGCCTGAGCATGGATGCGGTCGATAAGCGCGCTTGCCGCCTGTCTTACAGCAGCGGTATGATCGCAGGTGTAATACTCGGTTACCGTTTGACCTGCGCTGTTTACGTAAGTGAACGAGCCGGTGTCGGCCATGGAATATGACTGGTCGAGCAGAAGGATTATATCCATCGGCTCCGCTTCCACGACCACGTCGCCCTTGGTGAAGGCGCTCAGGTCGATCCTGTAAGTGCCGTCCTCGGTAAGCTCCGCAGTCTTGGTGAGAACCGCGTTTTCGTTGTTGCCCTGCGTGTAGCTGTTGTCCACGCCGGAGCGCATCCCCTCGGCGGCTGCGGCAGGCACGGTCGCGCCGTTTATCGAAGCGAACGCACCGAAAACCATCACGAGCGCGAGAAAACACGCCAGCGCCTTGGTGAACGTTTTGTTTGTGTGCATGAAAAAACCTCCGTATCATTATTTTCGGCCGCACAGCACATGGCGCGCGGTCGAAGCACAAATACCCATATTCATTTTGCCACCCGCAGGCAGCCCGTTCGAGCGCCGTCCATCGCACTGCCGCAATCACGCGCATGCGCCGCCCGCAGGCAGCCGCGATGCTCGTTCGATCCGCCGGCGCTCAAACCTGTCCATACTTTTCCAACCTAATCAAGCATTATATACGGCGCAAGGAACCGCTGTCAAGCGTTTTTTTGTAGTATTTAGCGTATTTTTCAAGTTTTTTCGCCCGCGCCACTCCCCGATACGCGCTTCGGGCGCATGCATCACGCCGCGCTGCCGCGCAAGAGGCCGCCGCGTGCGCCGATCTCCCGTTTCGCGCTCATCCGATCCGCAAATTTGCACCTTTTTTCGTGATATTATCACGGAAGGGCAGCCGCCGAGTCGGTATAATTAAACCATGACCGGTGCGCGCTTGAATCGGCCGCGCAAAGCTGCTATAATATATTAAGTAAACAGGCGCTCGCCCCATGCGGGCGGAAGCCGAGAGCCGAGCATGCGCCGGGCAAAAACCAAGCATGAACCAAGCAAAAACCAACTGAAACGGAGGAAAAAACTATGTGTGCATCCAAATTCTACATCTGCGAGCATTGCGGAAACATCATCGGCATGGTGCATGATTCGGGCGTTCCCGTCGTGTGCTGCGGGCAGAAGATGACCCGCCTTGAGCCCGGCACGGTCGAGGCGAGCCATGAAAAGCATATCCCGGTCGTGAAGGTCGAGGACGGCGCGGTGAAGGTCGGTATCGGCTCCGTGCCCCATCCCATGATCGACGAGCATTACATTCAGTGGGTCTATCTTCAGACCGATCGCGGCGGCCAGCGCAAATGCCTCTCCCCCGGCGACGCACCCGAGGTGAGCTTCGCACTTGCAGACGAAAAGCCCCTCGCCGTGTATGCCTACTGCAATCTGCACGGCCTCTGGGTCGCCGAGCTGTGAGGAGCGCGGCGAAAGCTATTTCAAAATGCAATGAAACGCCCCCCACAAGGGAAGCGAACCGCAACTATTACTGTTCACTATTCACTATTCACTAATACGAAATGAGCTGTCCCATGGAACCCACCCTCTCCCCCGCCCCCGATTTCACCCTCTCGGACGCAAGCGGCAACCCCGTCTCCCTATCCGATTTTCGCGGAAAGAAGGTCGTGCTCTATTTCTACCCACGCGACAACACGCCCGGCTGCACCCGTCAGGCGCAGGGCTTTGCCAAGCTGCACGATGAATTCATCGAAAAGGGCGCGGTGGTCATCGGCATCAGCCGCGACAGCGCCGCTTCGCACGCGAAATTCGCCGAAAAGCACGCGCTGCCCTTCATCCTGCTCTCCGATCCCGAGCTCATCGCGATCAAGGCCTACGGCGTTTGGCAGGAAAAGAAGCAGTACGGCAAAGTCAGCATGGGCGTGGTGCGCTCAAGCTTCCTTATAGATGAAAACGGAAACATCGTTTCAAGCTTTTTCAAGGTCAAGCCCGATGAAAACGCGGCGGAAATGTGCAGCCTGCTGTGAGTTCATTCCATCCCCTCACATACCACCGCATACCACCGCATACCACCGCACAACCCTTTCACGCAAAAACGGACGCTCCGGATCGTCGGCAGCGCCCGTTTTATTTTTCCGCTCTTGCCCCGCTATATCGGTTATTTATGTTTTTTCCGCTCCCCCTGTTCCCAAATCGGGCGCGGCGCGGTATAATGGCTTTATTAAGATTCAAGAAGCAGCCATACTGTCGGAGGCAGGAGCTATGAACGATATTCTTTCATTATTAAATGAGCAGAGCGAGCTCGATTACGGCGATTTCACCGCGAAGCTTATCCCGAATATCCCGCGGCAGAGCGTGCTCGGCGTGCGCCTGCCCGCCCTTCGCGCCATGGCGAAGCGGCTGAAAAACGCGCCCGAAAAGCGGGAATTCCTGCTGGGTCTTCCCCACGCCTTCCACGAGGAGAACCTGCTTCACGCTCTTTTTATCAATGCGGAAAAAGAGCTGCCCGCCGCCATCGCCGCGCTGCGCGGCTTTCTTCCCTGCGTCAACAACTGGGCGGTTTGCGACACGCTGCGCCCCGAGGCGATCAAGAGGCATTTTACGGAGGCGCTTCCGTTCATTTTTTCCTGCATCGAGAGCGCGCATGCCTACACCGTGCGCTTCGGAATACTGATGCTGATGACCTACGGCTTGACGGATGATTTTTCCATTGAGTTCCGTGAAAAAACGGCTGCCGTTTCAAGCTCAGACTACTACGTGAACATGATGCGCGCCTGGTATTTCGCCACCGCGCTCGCGTTTCGTTACGACTACACTCTGCCCTATCTTACCGAAAACAGGCTCGATGCTTGGACGCACAACAAAAGCATCCAAAAGGCGGTCGAGAGCTTCCGAATCAGCGCTGAGCAAAAGGAGTTTCTTAAAACGCTGAAGCGAGCCGCGCCGAAGAAGGCCGGCAGAACCGCGCGCGAAGCGGATGCGGACGGTATAAAAAATAATGAAAGGCCGCCGCTCGACGTTGCCGCCGCCGTGATAAGGCGGGGCGAACGGGTCCTTATCTGCCGCCGTCCCGCGCACAAGGCAAGAGGCGGGCTTTGGGAGTTCCCCGGCGGCAAGCTCGAGGCGGGCGAAACGGCGCGGGAGGCGCTTTTGCGCGAATGCCGCGAGGAGCTGGATGCAGACCTTGCCGTCACGCGCCATTTGACTACGCTGACGCATATCTATCCCGATCTGACCGTGCGGCTGTTCGTTTTCGAGTGCGAGCCGAAGGGCGAGCCCAAGCCGCTCGAGCATGACGCGCTCGAGTTCGTTCTTCCGAGCGAGCTGCATAAATACGCGCTCTGCGATGCGGACAGGGAAACGGCGGAGCAGGTGTTCGGCAAGCTATCCGAAAACGATAAAGCCTGAACCAAAGCGATCCGCTGCACCGGCACTGCGCATCTCGGCCGCACTGCGGGGTGTTTTTTGCCGAAAACGCCCTTTTTCCATGCGCCGCGCGCCAAAATATAATCTTCTTTTCCGTCTTTTCGCCCAAAACGCGCAAAAAAGCCCGCATTTTACACTTGACAGCGGGCGCATGAGTCCTGTATAATACGAAAATGCGACACTATGGGAGTCCTTGCCCGTATGAGAGCAAATCGGGCTCCTTAAATATTGAAGAAAGAGGTAATCCACTATGAAAATGACTTTCCAGCCCAAGGTCAGGCAGAGGAAAAAGGTCCATGGCTTCCGCAAGCGCATGAGCACCGCCAACGGCAGGAACGTTCTTGCCCGCAGGCGTCTCAAGGGCAGGAAAAAGCTGTCCGCATAAGACCAATATTTCCCATTTCGCCTTGCGCATTCCGCGCGGGGCGTATTCCGGTTAGACCGGATCGCGCGTCATCCGGTTTTAGGCCAACAGGCGTGAAGAATTGAAGCGTTGCTATTCCTTAAAGCGTAACAAGGAGTTCCGCCATACCTACCGCGTCGGCAAATCGGTCGGCGCAAGAAGCATGGTGCTTGTTTATTCCGCCCGAAAATCAAACGGGCCGAAGATCGGCTTTTCCGTTGGAAAGAAGCTCGGCAACGCCGTGGTTCGCAACCGCACGAAGCGCAGGATGAGGGAAGCGGTCACCCCGCTGATCCCTCTAATGGCGCAGGAGGGCAAGCTCATCTTCATCGCAAAGCATGCGATCCTCGAGGAGGATTTCGCTTCCGTGCGCTCCACCATGCGCTATCTTCTTAAGAAGGCGGGGCTTCTTCAAAGCGAAGGGCGAAACGCCCCTTCCGTGCCGAACGGCGCTTCTTCCGAACGGCACACCCCCGCTTCAAGCACGGAGAATTCGGAATGAAGGGCTTGCTCGGGCGTTTTTTCATCCATATCTTTCGGGGCTATCAGATGTATATCTCGCCGCGCTGCCCGCCCCGCTGCCGCTTTACGCCCACCTGCTCGCAGTACGCGATAGAGGCCGTGACCGAACACGGCGCCTTCAAGGGGCTTTTGCTCGCCCTTTGGCGCATTTTGCGCTGCAACCCCTTCTGCAAGGGGGGGTACGATCCGGTTCCCGAGAAAAAATGCGGCAGGCATGAACGGCACTCCCCACCCGACGGCGATGAGGAGCAGGAGCAAGCGAACTAATAAGCCGCGGCAAACCAAGCCGATAAGCGCCGTGCTGCCCTTCGGCCGGACCAAGAAAGGACAGATATGATCCACGATTTTCCATTGACCGAATGGTTTTTCTATGCCGTGCGCTGGCTCTACGGCGTTCTCGGCAACAGCTATTTTCTAACGATCTTCATCACCACCCTCATAATGAGGCTTATTCAGGTTTACCCCGATATCAAGAGCCGCAAGACCCAGCAAAAGCAGGCCGCGCTCCAGCCCGAGATCGACAAGCTCAAAAAGAAATACGCGGATAACCCCCAAAAGCTCAATCAGGAACAGAACAAGCTCATGAAGGAGAACGGCGTCGGCTGCATAGCGGGCTGCCTTCCCATGCTTCTGACGCTGCCGCTGTTCTTTTGTTTTCTCGCCGCGTTCCGTTTCTGGGGCTATGAACAAACCGTTAAGCTGACGTACGAAACCATCGAAAACCCCGCTCTTGCGCAGGAGACCTACGAGAGCTTCAAATTCCTTTGGATAACCAATATCTGGCAGCCCGACAGCGGCTTTGCGCCCGTCGTCACCCCGGCAGACACCGTGGCGACCTACGGCAACGGCAGCGGCTGCTCCTGCTCGAATCAGAGCAGCAACATCGGCAATCTCGTGCTTTTGCAGGACGGCTATACCGACCTGCACGGAAACTACGTTTCGGGCGAGCAGATCTGGAACGCCTTCGTTGAAAACGGACTTGCCACCGGTGCATACTCCAAGGAAGCGCCCAAGGAGGGCGAGGCCTCGATGCAGCTTCTTCAGACCGACGACGCAAGGAAGAAGTACGACGAGCTGATGAGCACCTACAAGAAGGGCAAGAACAACGGCTGGTTTATCCTGCCTGTGCTCGCCACCGCGCTGCAGTTCCTTATGGCATGGCTCGGTCAGCGCCAGAACAGCAAGCTCAATCCCGAGGCGGCCGCTCAGCAGAAGAGCATGAACATGATGATGTATCTCTTCCCCGTGATGAGCCTTTTCATCTGCTTGAGCTCCACCTCCGCGTTCTCGCTTTACTGGGTGCTCTCAAGCGTGTTCCAGATGATCTCCAGCACGATCATCAACCGCTTCATGCGCAATAAGGCTCCCGCAGGAGAGATCATCGGTGACGATAAGCTGAAGATAGGCAAAACCATCAAATAAGCCCGGGCGGCCAACGGCCGCTACCCCATCCTTCCCCCAGCCGCGCCCCGCGACGGCGCCAAAAAATTATCGAAATCGCCGCATTTTCGGCGGCAAAGGAGAAACCAACATGCTGACAATACAGGCAACGGGCAAATCCGTTGACTCCGCCATCTACAACGGTCTGAGCCAGCTCGGACTTTCCATCGACGAGGTGAATATCGAGGTCATCCAGCGCGAGACCAAGGGCATCCTCGGCATCGGCGCCAAGCCCGCCATCGTTAAGCTCACCGAGAAGCCCAAGGAGGAGGTCGTTATACCCGACTTCTCGCTCGAAAGGGAGCGCGGCAGGCGCGATAACCGTGACCGCCGCGATAACCGCGACCGCCGTGACAACCGCGATAACCGCGATAACCGCGACAACCGCGACAACCGCGACAACCGCGAGAGCCGCGAGAACCGTGACAACCGTGACAACCGCGATAACCGCGATAACCGCGAGAGCCGCGAAGAGCGCAGGCAGAACGCAAGGCCCGAGCGCACCGAAAAGCCCGAAAGGGTCGAAAAGCCCGCGCAGAACGCCGAGCATAAGGCGGAGAACGCGCAGAACCCTGCTTCCGACGCCGGAACCGAGCTTTTCCCGAGCCCCGAGCAGGCCGCCGAAGCAAACCGCGACAACCGCGAGAATCGTGAAAACCGCGACAATCGTGAGCGCCGCGACAATCGCGACCGCAGGAACAACGGCCGCAGCCGCGACAACAGGAACCGCGGCGACAACCGCAGGGGCCCCGCTCCCGAGCAGGAGCCCGCTCCCGTTATAAACTACACCGAGGAGGCCGCTGCAAGCGAGCCCGCCGCTCAGTTCGTAGGCGGTCTGCTTGAAAAGATGAGCATCGAGGGCAAGGTGCTCGCCGCCCGCGACGAGGACGCGGTCCGTCTCCGCATCGACTGCGGCGAGATGGGCGTTTTGATCGGCCATCGCGGCGAAACTCTGGACGCAGTGCAGTATCTTACCGGTCTTGTGATCAACCGCAACCGCAAGGTGGACGGCTATACCCGCGTTACCATAAACACCGAGGATTATCGCGAGAAGCGCGAGGAAACTCTGATCCGCCTTGCAAAGCGCATCGCTTCGCAGGTCAAGTCCTCCGGTTCCCCGAGGATGCTCGAGCCCATGAATCCCTACGAGCGCAGGATCATCCACTCCGCGCTGCAGAAGAACCCCTACGTCACCACGCACAGCGAGGGCGACGAGCCGAACCGCCGCGTGGTCATCTCCCCCAAGCGCAGGCAGCAGGGCGGCGGATACAACAGAAGGTCCGAGCGCGAGCACGCATGAGCGGAAAAGCCGAACAACTCAATATAATGAATGACACCGTATTCGCACTGTCCACCCCGGTGGGCGGTGCGATTGCCGTAATTCGCGCAAGCGGCCCCGATTCCATGCGCGTGCTTTTGCATATCTTCACCGGGAAGATCGAGGCGGGCAGGCTCGTTTTCGGCAGGATCACGGACGTCGGCCGCATTCTCGACGAGGCAATGGCGGTGTTTTTCCGCGCACCGGCATCCTACACGGGCGAGGATATGTTCGAATTGCATCTGCACGGCTCGTATGCGGTGGTTTCCGCCGTTTCCGCGCTGCTCGTTTCGCACGGTCTGCGCCATGCGGAGCCGGGCGAGTTCACCAAGCGGGCGTTTTTGAACGGCAAAATGGACCTTATCCAGGCGGACGCGGTGATGGATCTTATAAACTCGGAAACCGAGCGAAGCGCAGGCGCCGCGCTCGATCAGCTTTCGGGCGGGCTGAGCCGCCGCATCGGCGAGATGGAATCAAGGCTGATCGACCTTGCTTCGGAGCTTGCCGCCGCGATGGACTACCCCGAGGAGATGGAGGACGAGGCGCTTTCGGCCGTGCCGGAGGTGCTTTCGCCCGTTATCGGGGAGCTTTCCGAGCTGATCGAAAACGGCAGGGGCGGAAGGGTGCTGCGCGAGGGGGCGAAGCTCGTTATCCTCGGGCTTCCGAACGCGGGAAAATCGAGCCTTATGAACGCTCTTCTCGGAAGCGAGCGGGCGATAGTTACCGATATTGCCGGCACCACGCGCGACACGCTCGAGGAGAAGCTGAATGTTCTCGGCGTTCCCGTGCGCCTTGTGGACACCGCCGGGCTTCGCGAAAACGCCGAAAGCCCCGTTGAGAGGATCGGCATCGACCGCGCCGAGAGCGAAGCCGAGAGCGCCGAATGCCTGCTCTTCATCTTCGACGGCGCATGCGGCGATCCTTCGCGCGAGGAGCTTGCTCTTCTAAAAAAGGCCGATTGGAAAGCCGCCGTTTTTGCCGTAAACAAATGCGATATTTCGCTTGAAAGCTGCAAAAAATACGAAGCCGCGCTCAAGTCCGAGCTGAATTCGCTCCGGCTCTCACCGGACTCGGTCATCATCAGCACCAAAACGGGCGAAGGGCTCGACGCGCTGAAAACACTGCTTGCAAAAAAGCTCGGCGCAAGCGAGAGCCGCGCCATCGTTACCAATTCGCGGCATATCGAAAGGCTCTTTTTTGCAAGAAGCGAGCTTACCGCCGCGCTCGGCGAGAGCTCGACCGACCTTATCTCGGTATTCCTTTCCTCTGCGCTCTCCGCGCTCTCCGAGATCACGGGGCGCGAATTCTCCGAGGAGCTTCTCGACAATATTTTTACAAAGTTTTGCGTTGGCAAATGACGGATTTTTCGGTATAATATACATGGGCAAGAGTTGCCGCAGCCTTCCCCTTGAGGGGAAGGTGGCTGATGCGGCGCAGGGCGGCGCGAAGACGGATGAGGTGGATACCCGAACAAATCCCGCAAGGGATTTGAATCCGATTTTGCCTGCTTTACATTCGATTTTCATGAGGTCATTATGGATAATAACGCACTTTACCTATACAATATCGGCGAAAACGCGGAGGCGTACCGCGCACTCGGCGCGCATCTCTCAAAGGAGGGCGAAGTTGAGGGCTGGCGCTTCACGGTTTACGCTCCGAACGCGAAAAAAATCAGCGTCGTAGGCGATTTCAACGACTGGAACGAGGATGCTCTTCCGATGACGAAGGACGCGGAGACAGGCTGCTGGGAGGCTTTCGCGCCCGATATCTGGTGCGGCCAGAAGTACAAATACCGCATCACGGGGACGGACGGCAAGGTCTGCTACAAGGCCGACCCCTTCGCCTTCCGCGCCGAAATGCGCCCCGGTACGGCAAGCGTTATCCATGGGCTTCCCTCCTTCGATTGGACGGACGGCGCCTACCTTGAAAAACGCCAAAACGAAAGCCAATTTAACCGCGCAATAAATATTTACGAAGCGCATCTCGGCTCGTGGAAGAAGGATCGCAGCCTCGTTGAGCTGACGGACGAGCTCATCGACTACTGCGCCGAAATGGGCTATACGCATATCGAGCTGCTGCCGGTTTCCGAGTTCCCGCTGGACGACAGTTGGGGCTATCAGACCCTCGGCTACTACGCAGTTTCCGCGCGCTACGGCACGCCCGAGCAGCTCATGGCGTTCATCAACAGGGCGCACAGCAAGAATATCGGCGTTATCCTCGACTGGGTGCCCGCGCATTTTGTGAAGGACGAGGCGGGGCTTCGCCGTTTCGACGGGTCGCCGCTGTTTGAAAGCCGCGATCCCCTTCGCGCCGAAATGCCCCAATGGGGAACGCTTCTTTTCGATTACGGCAGGTCGGAGGTGCGCAGTTTTCTTATATCAAACGCCGTTTTCTGGCTCAAGCTCTTCCATGCGGACGGGCTTAGAGTGGACGCAGTGAGCTGCATGCTCTACCACGATTTCGGGCGCGAGAAATGGCGGAAGAACATCCACGGCGGCAACACCAATCTTGAGGCGGTCGAGTTCCTCAAGCAGCTCAATATCGTGACCCACCGGGAATGTCCCGGCTGCCTGATAATCGCCGAGGAGAGCACCGCATTTGCGCATATAACAAGGCCCGTGCACGAGGGCGGTTTGGGCTTTGATTATAAGTGGAACATGGGATTTATGAACGATACGCTGTACTATTTCGAGAAGGATCCCGTTTATCGCAAGTACCATCACGACAAGCTGACCTTCCCCATGAGCTACGCCTATGCCGAGCAGTACGTTCTGCCTTTTTCGCACGACGAGGTGGTTCACGGCAAGCATTCGCTGATCGGGCGTATGCAGGGCAGCTATGAGCAGCAGTTCGAGCAGCTTCGGCTTCTTTTCGCGTACCAATTCGCGCACCCGGGCAAGAAGCTGAACTTCATGGGCAGCGAGTTCGGCCAGTTCATCGAGTGGGACTTCAAGCGCGAGCTCGACTGGTTTTTGCTCGACTACCCCGCCCATCGCGATATGCACGATTTTTCCCGTGCGCTCAATAAATTCTACCTTGAAAACCCCTGCCTGCACCGCGAGGACACCGGCTTTTTCGGCTTCCGATGGCTCTCGGTGGACGATAACGAAAACTCCGTGATCGCCTTTGCGCGGCGCGACGGCAAGAGCCGCCTTATCTTCATTGCGAACTTCACGCCCGCCACGCATGAAAGCTACCGCATCCCGCTCGATGAGATCACCGGCGCACCCGTAACGCTTCGCTGCGTTTTCTCCACGCATGGGCGTGAGCTGACGGTGAAGGCGAAGAAGGTGCGAAAGGGCGAAAGATACGCGGAGCTGCCGCTGTATCCGTATGAGGCGGCGTTCTATAAATATTAGTGAATAGTTAATAATGAATATTTGATGATGAAATTCCTGTGGAATTTCGTAAGATTTATTTGATATGACAAACGAGATGGATAATTGTTTTATCGACAGAATACCGAGCGAAGCCCGCCTAAGGCGCGGCCGCGCCGCCGTTTGCCTCTGCCCGGGGCAGGATAAATGCGGGCTTTGCGTCGGCGCGTGCGGCTTCGGGGCGATAGCGAAAACGGAGCGCGTTCCGAAGGTGGATCACGATGAATGTATCGCCTGCGGCGCGTGCGTTCGCGCGTGCCCGTTTGGGAATATGCGGCTTGTGGACTTCACAAAAGGCGAGGATACCGCCGAATTACAGCTTAAAATACCAAAGCTGCTTGTAAAAAACGGGCTTGAGGGGCTGACGGACGGCGATAGGATACGCCTGTTTTCGGCATGCGCTGAGGAAAGCGAGGATGCCGAAAGCCGCGCGGATTCCGAGGTGCTCCAGGCGCATTATCTTGACGGCGGCGAGCTGAGCTTGAGGATAAGAACGGATAAAGCCAATGCTTTCATTCCGTTCCGCGTTTGATGGTGGAGACCCCTATTTAAAAGATAAAAAACAAAGAAGTTCCTTTGGAATTTCAACCACAATTATTCATTATTCACTATATTCGGAGGATAATATGTTAAACAGCAAGGGCTTCGATCTTTGGGCGGACGGCTACGACCGTGACGTCGGGCTTTCCGATGAGGACAACCTCTACCCCTTCGCGGGCTATAGGGCGGTTCTTGGGCGAATCTTCGATACCGTTATGCAGAAAAGCGCACCCGCCGTGCTCGATCTCGGCTTCGGAACGGCGGTTTTAACAAGCAAGCTCTATGAGCGCGGCTGCCGCGTTTTCGGGCAGGATTTTTCGCCGCGCATGGTGGAGATAGCAAGCGAAAAAATGCCCGAAGCACGGCTTTTTTGCGGCGATTTCACGGAAGGTCTTTGCCGGGAGCTTCTTGAAAACCGCTATGATTTCATAATCGCCACCTATTCGCTGCACCATCTGACGGACGAGGAAAAGATTCCCTTTATCAAAAAACTGCTCTCCCTCCTCAATGAGGGCGGCAGTATCCTTATCGGGGACGTTGCGTTTGAAGATCGCGCCGCGCTTGAAGCTTGCCGCGAGGATTGCGGCGAAGGCTGGGACGATGAGGAATACTATTTCGCAGCAGACGAACTGAAAGCGGATTTTCCAAGCCTTGAATTTGAAAAATGCTCCCATTGTGCGGGAGTGGTGAGGATACGAAAGGAAGGCTGCGAATGAAGCTTGTTGTCATCAT
Source organism: Clostridia bacterium (assembly GCA_017523925.1). GTDB lineage: Bacteria > Bacillota > Clostridia > Christensenellales > CAG-138 > PeH17. The sequence goes on along the minus strand of JAFWVQ010000047.1, from coordinate 4,854 downwards.
CGGGGCGGGCGCCGTCGGCAAAATGACCGTCGGACAGGAGCTTGCCAAGATCACCGAGCTGCGGCTTTTCCATAATCACATGGCGATCGAGCCCGTTTTGGAGCTTTTCGGCTATTTCGACGGGGAAACGGTCGCGGAGATACGCGAGAGCATCTTCCGCCATTTTGCCGCCTCGGATAACTACTGCATGATCTTCACCTATATGTGGGCTTTCGATCACCGGCAGGATCGGGACTATATCGAGCGCGTCAAAAGCATCTTTGAGCCCTACGGCACGGAGTTTTACTGCGTTGAGCTGATCGCGCCGCAGCATATAAGACTTGAGCGCAACGCGACCGAAAACAGGGCGAAAAACAAGCCTTCCAAAGCAAATATCGAGTTTTCAAGCAAAAGGATCATCCATGAGGACGCGAATTACCGACTTGTAAGCCGCGAGGGCGAGATACCGTTTGAAAACTATCTGCGGCTCGACAATTCCGCTCTTTCCGCCGAGGAAGCGGCAAGGATAATAAAGGAAAGCTTCGGGCTTTGAGGATTTATGAATAAAAAAAGTCTGAGCTCCAACACCCTAAAGCTGATCGCCATCGCCGCGATGACGCTCGATCATCTCACCTGGGCGTTCGTTCCCGGGCTGAGCCGCGAGTGGTACGCGATAGCCCTGCACATCATAGGCAGGCTGACCGCGCCCATCATGTGGTTCTTTATCGCGGAGGGCTGCTTTCATACGCGAAATATCAAAAAATACGTTCTGCGCCTTGCCGTTTTCGCTTTTATTTCGCATTTTTGCTACTGCTTCGCGTTCGGCATACCGTTCGTTCCGTTCAAAAGCGGCATCTTCAATCAAACCGGCGTGATGCTTCCGCTCGCGCTTGCCGCCGCGCTCATCGGCATACATTTCGACCGTTTCCAAACCAAATTCTCCCCCGCCGCGAAGGTCATCGCAATAATCGCCGCCTGCCTTATCGCGTTTCCCGCGGACTGGTCGAGCATCGCGGTCATGGCGCCGCTTTTCATCTTCCATCATCACGAAAACCGCGCCAAACAAGCCTTGGATATCGTTATCTGGAGCGCGGTCTATGCCGCCGTCTATTTCATCTTCCTCGATAAGCTTTACGGCATCCTCCAGCTTTTTACCGTGCTTTCGATACCGCTTCTTATGCGCTACAACGGCGAGCGCGGCTCAAGCCGCCTCAAGCTCAAATGGTTCTTCTATATCTATTACCCCGCGCATCTTATCGCCGTGGGCATACTTCGCCTTGCCCTGCACGGGGATATTTCGCTGATTTTTTGATGTTTCCCGCGTTCTGTTTTTTACGCATTATGAAAGCCGACCGTTTCTTAGTTTTCGGTCGGCTTTTTTGCTGTGTTATTCGGTGCGGCTCAATCCCCGTTCAGCATCGTTTCCCAGTACACGAAGCCGAACGCTTCCATCAGCCGCTCCGCCATATAATCGTATTTGGCCTTGATATGCGGGTATAAGCAAAGATGCTCGTATTTCGCCCTGCGGTTCGGGTATGAATGAATCAGGTCCATATCCGACCACGCCAGCAGCTCCTCGACCAGCGTCGCCCTGTCCTCGTCGGAATCGGTAAGGGAATAAACCCTGCTGAAATACGGATCCACATCCTGCGTGAGAAGATAATTCAAGTATGGCCCGTAGCTGTCGAAATCGTAATAGTCGCCGTAACCGATGTATCCAAAGCCCTCCGGATTGAGCTCATTCCATGCATCACTTTCAAAATACAGCTCTCCCGTATGCTTGAACATCGCCTCCTGCACCGCGTGCCAAAGCTCGTGGTGGATGGTTGCTTCGTTGCTGTTCAACGATATATACACGTTTGTTTGGCCGTCGCGGGCATCCACACATCCTCCCGCTTCGCCGATGCCCGGTGTGAAAATATTCGGCGCAAGAATAAAGCGCAGGCCGATAACCGGATAACAGCTCGAAAACATATCCCAAAACTCTTCGGGGTATTCATCAAACGCTCGATCGAACAAGCCCAGCAGATTATCGGGAACCGGAACGTCCTCCGGCTTAAAGTCCTTATTCGGCGCATACTCCAATTCGCCGTGGTATTCGTTGCCGAATCTTATGCTGACGCCGTATTTTTCCTCTATTTCATCGGCCTTTGATCTTGATGCAAGCAAATAATCCTCAAGCGCGGAAGTCGCATGACCGCTCGTCAGCTTGGCGTCATATTCAAGCGCTTCGGGGTCGATAAGCGTTAATTCGCAGACCTTGCTGCCATCCTGCTCGATAAGCGCGCTCGAATCGATGCTTGCTACGATCCAGCGCCCAATATCCGAAGCGTATTCCGCGCTTATGATTTCAAAGCCTTCCCGAATACATCCGTCAATAGAGCAATAGCTGCCGTTTCTTGCATCGATTAATCTGTTCATCGGAACGGGGAGATAAGCATCATCCTCGCAGAAACTGCCGCGGAGCAGCGCGTAGGGCGTTGCGGACGACCCGAACGCTTTGGATGTTTCTCCGCCTTCGATAGAATAATAGGTTTCACTTTCGCTTGCTATATCAAATACTATCAGCGAGTCTATGCTGTCCGCGCCGTATTTCCCGTCGGAATTAAACAGAATGCAGTTTTCGCCCGCAACGGTTTGTACATAATAGCCCGGACGGTCGAAGTCATCGAATACGACGGTGCGTTCCTCATTCGGAAGGTAAAGCATAGTGTGAAAATACGATTCGCCGCAGAGAATGCCGCCGTTTGAACCGTCAACGGAAAAAGCAGCGACGTCAATATCCAAAACCTCCTCGGTCGTGTTGAAATCGAAGCCGAGCAGGGCTTCCCCCACTCCGTAGGAAGTGTAGAGCAGGCGATCGTTCGCGCGGTCAAAGCGTATCGAATCGCAGATAAGCTCCTGCGAATGCTTGAGCTTAAGCGCGCTGTCAAACACCAGAAGTCTGTTTGCCGCACCGAAGTACGCGAGTATCTCGCCGTTGGCTCTTGCGCCTAAAAAATCGATATCGGCATAGTTCTCACGCATCGCTTCAACGGTATCCGTCCAAAGATTTATGCGGCGCAGTTCATAATTCCAGTAGTTTTCATAAATGCCCGTGCCTGTGGGCTCGAAGCCTCCGTCCCAGTCTTGACTGTTGATATACTCATCATAGTCGATTTCTTCGCCTTCTTCCCAATCGTCTTCGCCTTCGTATTCTTCCCAATCGCCTTCTTCCCAGTCGTCTTCTTCCCAGTCGTCTTCGGAGTATGCTTCGGCATCGCAGCAAAGCAAGGTGATATAGCCGCCGCCCTCATAGATGAAGTCAACTATCTCCTTGCCGTCAATGCAGCTCAAGCTATCCGGCAAAGTCGGCACCGGCGTGGGTGTGGGCTCCGCAGTCGGAGTGGGCTCGGGCGTTGGCACCTCGGTCGGCGCAGCCGAAGGCGCAAGGGTAACCGGAGCCTCGGTCGGCGCGGGCTCAACGGGCTTTTTGCACGCGACGAAAAGAACCGTCAAGAGCGCAAGAAACAGGATGAATGCGATTTTTTTCACGGCTTTATTCCTTCCAAATAACGGTGTCGGTATCTTCATAAAACCTAAAATTTCTGCGAAAATACACTTTATTATAAATGAAATTTTTATGGTTTTCAACAGAGAAAAGTTAACATATTATGGCATTTTTACAGAGCCGTTCGCAACCCTGTAAACAAGGCAAAGGCTGCTTGGCGCATCCTCGTCCACATAGCCCGTATCCACAAAGCCGGCCTTTTCATAAACGCGCAGCGCCTCGACCGCCGCCTTTTTAACGCAGACCTCCACGCAGTCGTATTTGCGCTCGGCTTCAAGCTCCGCAAGGATCATTTGAAGTGCCGCCGTGCCGAAACCCCTGCCTTGATAGCGCGCATCTATCATAAACTGCTGAAGGTCGTAGCAGGCGGGCTCATCATTAAGATCCTTCACAAGCGCAAGCCCTATCGCCTCGCCGTCATGCGCTATGCCGATCACCCGCGCACGGCTTTCGCGGTAGATATAGCCCCGCGCGATTATGCCGAGTGCGCTGTCGAGAAAGCCCCTTTGATCCTCGCGCACGGCAAGGCCGCGAACGGCAAACATATTTTCCTCGGTTATTTCGAATAGTTCTATCATTTTGAATCCTCCTGCGAAGCCGTCTGCGCCCCATCCGCGCCGATCCGCAGCTCATAGAACTGCCCGAGCCATTCGGGAAACGCCCGATACTCACCCGCCGCTTTGATGCGCTCAAGCGTGCGCCTGCCGACGCGCTTATCCATTATCGCAAACATATTGATAAGGTAATTTTCGCTTTCAAGCGCAGTTTTTATTGGCAGGTTCAGATATTCGGTTGCTGCCTCAAGAAAATCCCATTCGGAGAGGATGCAGCTCTCCCGCCATTTCTCCGCAAGCTCCTGCGGCCGTCTCTTCCATTCGCCCGTTTCGCGCTCCCTTTCGAGCGCGTCAAGCTCCTGCTCCACCGCGCTCCACCAGGTAAAGCCCGCGATCTCCCGCCCGTCAAGGCGAACGCTCGCTCTTCTATATGAATCATGCACCTTGTGGTATGCGGTCAAAAAATAACTCACCCGCCCCGAAAGCTGCGGGCAAAGCCTGTTTTCAAGCCGCTTTTTAAGGTCGGACCAGGATTTGTAGTGATTTATTCCGCTCACGATCTGCCTCTCCGTTTCCGCGCATTATTCAGCGCGCTTGTTCTTTCGTATCCATTCGAGTAAATGCATCGTAATCCATCTCGCCCGAAGCCACGGCAAGCCCCACGCGCGCTACATCGTCGTTCGTGGGTTCGATACCGACACCGTTGACCTCAAGAAAAGTAAGCATAACGTACATTCCTATCCGCTTGTTTCCGTCCACAAAGGCATGATT